>CAXSGJ010000026.1:30298-79470 GCA_964236865.1 uncultured Polyangiaceae bacterium | reverse complement strand
TCAGGCAGCTCGCGACCTGTCAGTGGGTCAAGTCGAAGCACAACATCGTGATCGTTGGGAAGACTGGAGTCGGCAAAAGCTACCTCGGCTCAGCCCTCGCCGACGCGGCCTGTCGCGCTGGCTATCGGTCGCTCTTCATTCGCGTGCCCCGGCTGCTCGAAGAACTCGCGCTAGCGCGCGCAGCGGGCCAATACTCGCCACTGCTCGCGAAGCTGTCGCGCATCGACGTCCTCGTGCTGGACGACTTTCTGCTCAACCCGATGAATGATGTCGAACGCCGCGATCTGCTCGAGGTCGTGGAAGACCGATACGACAAATCATCGGCCGTAATCACGACACAAGTGCCGACGAAAACTTGGCACGAAGCCCTTTCCGATCCGACTATCGCCGACGCGATCTGCGACCGCGTCGTGCACAACTCACACGTGCTCAAGCTCGGTGGTCCGTCGATCCGCAGAAAGAAAGCACTCCAGCCCGAAACCCAACCCTCCGCCTGACCCAAACCCGTCGCTACGCTCCGATCGCGCTCAAGTGCATCGGAATCGTCGCTCAGATGCTGCCGGAATCAGTGCTCAAGTGGAGCGGAATACGCACCGTGGCTGGTCGACTTCGAGTTCTAGCAGTTCACGAACAAGGCCACCGTATCCGCAGCCCCGGGACCGCGGGCACGGACGAAAATCGCTCCGCGTCTTCATCTCGAACTGAGCCGCCCCAACGTTTAGACGGGCGGTCCCTGTGGACTGTTCAAAAGATCTCGTATTGAAAACGCGCGCGCGCGTTCACCACGCTGCCGCTGACGTTGAAGATGGAGGTGTACTTGGCCTGTCCGGGGATCACGATGCCGTCGCCGATGGCGTTCAGGTACTGGTCGAGACGCACCGATGCGACTTGTTCATCACCCGGGAGTGGCCCGCCTTGGAAGATCAAGAAGTTTCCTGGAGTGAAGATGAGGTCAGCACCGGCGGGATTCGACGCGATCACTCGTATGCGCGAAGCGAATGGCGCAATTCGTCGGGGTGGCGTTTGCCCCAGCCCGACTAGCGGGAAGGGGGTGGGGTCAGTCCATTGTGATTTGCCGAGTGCCGGCCCCCTGCCGAGCATCACACTGAGCCTTAGATCTGCAGGCGGCTGAGGGGCTGCGACGGCATCGACGTTGTAGGTCGCAACGACGTTCACTGCATTCATGGGGAGCGAGATCTGTGCGCCTTGCACCCAGTCGATCTTGACCACCTGCGTCGCACCGCCCGCGCCAAGATTGATCTCTGCTTCGACTTCGAAGGCGCGCCCAGCTCCCGGCCAGTCTTGCTCAGAGTAGAAGATCCCGAGCGTGATTGTGTAGACCTCCGGCGGCCCAAGTTCGTCAGCCTTTAAGATAGTTTGCCGGCTGTTAGCATCGGGCGCGAAGGCTTGCTCTTCGCCAAGCTGCGGGTAGTTCGACCACCAGCCCTGGCGAGGAACGATCGTCGCAACCGGGGGCATGCCAGCAGGACCAGCGGGAGCAATGGGGGGATTTCGGTGCATTGAGCTCATCCTTCAAATTCGCCACTCGGTGCGTCATCGTTTCCGTCGCCTGGCGCTCAGCGCTCCCGCTTCAACTGAGTCAGCGCACGCCTGAATTCACGAAGCGCGCGGAGCTCGGTTGCGCAGCGACCTCGTTCGTCGAGCAGCAAGTGCGTGCCCAACTTCTTTTCGTCCGAGCCGAACTCGCCCGCGAGGGTTCGTTCGGCGAGGCTGCACAGTCGTTTCAGCTCCGCTTCATCTCGGTGGGCCTGCTCGCGTTCTGCGAGGATCGCTGCCTCCGTGTTGCGCTCCGCCGCTTGGAAGATGGCGAAGAAATCGGCTTTGGCGAGATTCCGGGGAACGCGGTCCGGAGTCGCCGCCGAACTTGCAGCCGCGCCAAATCTCCCGAGAGGGTGTCCTGGAAGGCCGACACCAGCGTCAACCCGCAAGTCGCTGCATGCTGACGGCCGGCGCGAAGTGTGAAAACTTCGGCTTCAGTACGGTGACTCATCGTGCAGCCCTTTCAGGGTGGCGCTGTGCTTGAGCTGCTCGATCGCCTGTTCCTCGATTTGGCGTACGCGCTCGCCGCTGATGCCCATGAACAGAGCAACTTCATCCAACGTGTGCGGTCCCTCGTTCGCGACATCCAGCGAGCAGTCGTGCGTCGGCCGGTGGAAGTGTTCCCAGTACCCGCGATAGGCGAGGTGGTACCGGCACTCCGTGTGCTGGCAGGTGGCGCCCGGCGGGCCTTCGTCGACGCAGTCGGCGACCTCGGAATATCTCGGAAGGCGTCTGGGGTTTGGTGGGGCACCCGGAAGCGAGGGGGCAATCGGCGCGAGGGGCAACGCGGCCCTCAGGGCGTTCATCGGTACCCCCGCTGACCCCGCGTCCGGTGGGTCATGTGGCCCCGCCGAGCGCGGTGGCCACTTCCAGTAGCGCTGCCTCAGCCGCCACCTCGTCATGGGCGTACGCCGCATCGAGCGTGCGTGCCGCGGCGAGCGCCGGGCGAGCGGTCGGGTCGAGCGCGCTAGTCGCTCAAGTCGCTTTAAGCGATGCTGGTTTGCATCAACCACCGTTCGCTGAAACGTCCGGGAATCGTCCTGAAGCGTCCCGGCTCTCGTCGAGACCGAGGCAGGCGCTCCATTCCACTCGACAGAAACCCCGTTGTCGCTGCGTGCCGAGGCGGTGCCGAGAATTCGAATCCCTTCTCCGGCTCCGTTTTAAAGCCAAATTTGGCTTTAGAATTTTTTACGTCGCCAAACGTGTCGCCAAACGGCTGTTTATCGGCCTTTTTTGGCAGTTGGCCAGAGTCGTCCGCGCGAATAGGCGAAATTGCCGCTGGAAGTCGCGTCCAAGGCAGGCGGAGCACGACGTCACAAAGCGGATCCCACTACGTGTGCGTGTAGTGGTCGACCATGCTGCCGCTCGCGTTGTGCGTGATGCGCTCGATATAGAGCTCGATGGCGCCGCGCCTGCGGGCCGTGGTCATGAAGGCGTGGCGGCAGGCGTGATGCGCCTTCCAGGCTAGGTTGGCCTCGGTAAAGGCATCGCATGAGCGGTGATAGACCGACTTCACCGTGTGGTGCCCGCGCTTGAAGAAGTTCGGGATGATTGGGTCTTCGGGCCGGGGCGGCCGTCCGTAGAAGGCAGCCCAGCCTTCCCGCTTCCACCAGCCGAGAGCCTCAGCCAGCTCCGGGTGAACCGGGATGATTCGCGGGCGCTCCTTGTCGCGCGTCGACTTAAGCGGCTCGCGGTCGTACGCCCACTCCAGCGTTAGCGCGCCAAGGGGCTCGCTGTGTGGATCCCAGTTCGACCAGATGTGACCGCAGGCCTCGCCGACCCGCTCGCCCGTGTAGGAGAGCAAGCAGAACAGCATGCGGACGTCCGTCGGTAGCAGGGTCGACCAGACGAGCTCGCGGCTCTCCTCGTCCTCGTAGCGTCGGCCTTTGCGCGCTCGCCGTGCCGGCAGATCGCTTCGACTCAGCACGCAGGGGTTGACCGCGATCTTCTCGTTGAACACCGCGTCGTGGAACGTCGTGTGATCGACGCCGTACACGTTGCGGAAGGTCTTCGCTTCCCTCTTGGCTGCCGCGACCAGCGAGCGCCCGTGCGCGGCCCACTCTCGGAAGTGCTGCGGGCGGAAGTCGCGAAGCTTGCGTTTGCCAAACCCCGCAAAGGTTCAGAAGTGCGTCTCGATTCGACGTTGATCGGTTTTCTTGCCGCGCGCGGAGCGAGCCGCGGACCATTCGACCACCCACGTTGAGGCGGTGTGTTCACCGTGGCCCGCGTAAGCGTAGGTGCCAGCGGCAATCTCGCGCTTTCGACGGTTCTCCAGCTGCGCGGCGGCTTTTTCGGTGTTCGGATAGCCGGCATCCGTCGCCGCTTCATAGGCGCGCGTGCGGGTTGGCCCTTTCTGAATATCCGCGGGTAGGAGCTCGTTCGGAGCATAGAACGAAGCCATCCAAACGATCGCGCCGCGGAACTGTCGCTTGTAGGGCATCAGAGGATCCTTAACGCCGGTACCGGGCGACCGCGTTCCCGCCACCACGTCAGCACCTCTTCGCGCCGGAACTCGAGTCGACCAAGTCGGAACGTATGCGGCATGCTCTCGCGTTTCATGTACGTGGTGATGCTGCGGGTGCAGACTCCCAATAGCTTGGCGACCTGGTCCTTGGAAAGGCTATCGGCCTCGACCACCATCTGCCGTTCATCGAGCACGCGACGTACGGCGCGAACCATGATTTCCTCGAGCTTCGCTTCATCAAGCAACACGGGAGCTTACCTTGGCGAAGGTTCGGATGACGCCACGCGGCATCATCGATTCATGCTTCCCGCTGATCAGATGGACGATTGCTTGTTCCATAGCAAACCCCGCACGCTTGACGCGATTATATCGTTTGAGAACCTTCGTGCACGGCGATCCTTCCGATCATGAAGAAAATAGCGCGCGACCTCACTCCCGAGCAAAGCAAGCACGTCCGCGCGCTCGTCAAGGGCGAGCTGCAGACTCGGATTCACAAGCAGTATCAACTTGCTGGCGTACTCGGTATGGCGCAGGGCAACTTCTCTTGTTTTCTCGACGGCAGCAGAGGCGGAACGATCGCGATGGCCTTCCGCGTGGCTTTCCTTCTGAACCAGCCCATTGAGGATGTGCTTGGTATCCCGCGCATGCCGACGTTTGTAGACGAGCAGGAACGGCGATATCCGACACGGATCCTGGCGGCGCGAGCCGCTTACCTCGACGGCGTTCCGGTGAATCGGATCCTGCCTGTGTTGAGTGCGCTCCTCAAACATGAGGGCGACCCTGGCGTGGAGTGGTAAATGAAGATGATGCGCAGCAAGGCGCTCGCCTTGCCCGGATCTAAAGAGGAGACGACGCGCGCAATCGAGCTCGTTGCGTCGGGTCGGGCCAAAGCAACCGCGCGCTCGCGAGTCAAACCGAAGCGGCAGTAGCGCGTGCCACTCCCCTGGGTGACGGACTCCGTCCGCCAGAAATAAATTGAAACAAGCGGGAATCGAGCCCAGAGTTCCTGCGTTGGGGGAGTTCGCGCGGGGAGTCGCACGTGGATTCAAGGGACGAAGAGTATTCGAACCCTCAGTGACTCGAGGGGCCGATTCGTGATTCGGGCCGGCTCACTGAAGCGGTGAGCCACCTCGGGGTAGTTGGCCAAAATTACGCCCGAAACGGGGTGACACGTTGCACGAATGTAAAATAGGATTAGTCTTCCTCGCATGCCCCGCCGAGCCGTTTCCGGACATCAGCCGGACCGCGATGCGCTCTACGACATCGCGGCCGCACAGGCGGGCTATTTCTCTTCAAGCCAGGCAAACGACGCCGGCTTCTCGCGGCAACTGCTCCAATTCTACCTTCGCGATGGCCGGATCGACCGTGCCGGTCGCGGTATCTTTCGCCTCCGCCACTACCCGTCAACCTTCGACCACGAAGATCTCGTGCCGGTATGGCTTTGGACCGACAAGGTCGGGGTCTTCAGTCACCAGACGGCTCTGGCGCTGCACCAGCTTTCGGACGCCCTTCCGTCCAAAGCGCACGTCACTCTGCCGCTCGCCTGGCGAGCTCGGCGGCTTCGGATGCCCGCTGGCGTCGTGCTGCACTACGCAGATCTCAACCCCGACGAGCGTGATTGGTCGGGGCCAGTGCCCGTTACCACTCCGCTACGCACGATTGAAGATGCGGCCCGCAACCGACTAGAAGCCAATTGGATCGCCCAAGCCACTCAGCAGGGCGTCACGCGCGGCCTGTTCACGCGACGCGATGCGACGCGCGCCGCTGCTCGCGGTGAGGAAAGGGCGGCTTCGTGATCCGAACTTACGCATCCCCCGAAGCATTCAAGCAGGCGCTCGAGTCACACATCCGCGCTGCAGCCCAGAAACGAGGATTCGGGATCGGGCGCATGCGACAGCTCTTCATTGTCGAGCGCTTGCTCGTTCGCCTTCACGTCGGTTTTGCGGACCGCATCGTTACCAAGGGCGGCCTAGCCCTAGAGATGCGCCTCACCCGGGCTCGAACCACCAAGGATCTCGACCTCCGGCTGAGCGAAGACGCAGCATCGCTACAGAGTGATCTGAATGCTGCTGCGGCCAGCGATCAGTCTGACTGGCTCGTCTTCAGCGTTCGACCAGACGCCGTGCACCCTACGATTGAGGGCGATGGGGTTGTCTACGAAGGGCACCGCTTCGTTGTGAACGCAACACTGGCGCGCAGGCCATACGGCGATCCGTTCGGGCTCGACGTGGGCTTCGGCGATGCGCTCACCGAAGACCCGGACATTGTTGAAGGCTCGAACGTACTCAGCTTCCTGGGCGTCGAGCGTCCGCGCTTTCGTGTCTACCCACGAGTCGCTCATGTTGCCGAGAAACTGCATGCGTACACGATGCCGCGCGCTCGCGAGAACACCCGCGTGAAGGACCTCCCTGACATCGCCCTCCTCGCGACGACTGGACCATTCACCGCGGCGTCACTGCGCGCCGCCTTGGAGGCTACCTTTCAAGCGCGTGGCACCCATCCGCTGCCCGACCATCTCCCCGCGCCGCCGGTCTCCTGGGTCCCGCGTTACGCTACGATCACCCAAAGCGACGACCTTGAGTGGAAGAATCTCGATGCCGTGTACGCGGCCGCTCAGGCGTTCATGGACCCGGTGCTGGCTGGCGGAGCCGGGGTGTGGACTCCCGAAAAATGGGGATGGGGTTCGACGTAGTTTCACTCATCAACTGCCTGCGTCGCAGCGATAAAGCCGCCCCGCGCCGGTTGCTCTTTCATCTTCTCGGGCAATTCGTATTCCCGCCGCCGGCCGAGCGCCTTCTCGTCGAAGATGCAAAGCGGGTGGTGAGCGGCTGTCTCGCGTTTGCCCCACGCGCCGCCGCTCTCCAGATCGAACCAACGCTGGCACTCACAGTCGCGCCACGACGGGTTGTTCACGCATTGATGCCGTTCGATCTTCTGCAAAGGCGGCACGGCGAACTTGATCTGCGCCATCGGGCTGACCCACGCCACGACCGACAAGGTATCCGTGCACACCGCGACGCCCGTCTTGGCAAACTGGTGAGCCAGCCACCGCGCGAGCTTGTGCCGAGCTTCTCGATTGCGTCTTCCGCTCCACTTGAGCACTGATTCCGGCTGATCAATCGTTTCTTGATGTCCTACGTGCTCGCGACGCAGTGCCTCGGCTGCGACGCTCCCGCGGCGGCAACCACTCCGCTCGAGCTCGCGCTCAGCGTGGCTCTGCTCGGTGCGTACCTGCTCGTTTTGACCCGCGTCCGTTCGTCGTCGTTGCTTCGCGTTTGGCTCGCCGCAACCGCGATATTGGGGTTGCTGGTCTGGGGGGCCATGGCGAACGCGCACACGGCAGCGATCTCGGACCATGCGCAGCGTTGGACGGCGCTGCACCAGCCCGCGCGCTTTGCCCTCGGCTTTGGCACCTCGCTGGCGTTTGCCGCGCTGATTGTGCTGGTTCGGAAACGACAGCGCTCGGCGTGCCGGCGGTGGTAGCGCTGACGGGCGTCCTGCTGAGTCGTCCCGGTGCGTCACACGCTCCAAACGCGCTCGCAGACTCTCGGCTGCTGAGCTTCGATGAAGTTTGCTGGGGCAGCCAGTTTCGCCTCGCGAAGACCGGCGATGCTCGGCCGTTGTCCGAGCTTTCGACGCTCGGCGATCTGATTCGCTCTCCTTCCGCTATCGACCCGACGGCGCGCCGCTGAGGGCGTCGCCCTCGACGCGCGACGCTCTCAAAAGCGCGAGGCCCGCGGCGAGCGTGACGGCCGCAAGGGACAGCACGATTCGCGGCGAGGCCGGAGGACCAAACGAGTCTCCGCAGCGCTCGACCGCGCCCTCGATCAGCGGCGCGATGCAGAGCCAGCTAGCCGATGCCAGAGGCTGTAGCCTTTGCGGCAGTGGCCGCAGGAACGCCAGCAAGAGCAGCGACGAAGCGGTCGCGACGCTGCCGTTGCTTGCGCCGGAAACCGCCGCGAGCGCCGGAACGTCGACGAGAGTTGCCAACGGGAGTAAAGGCGCCGCGCCCACGAGGATCCAACCGACCAAGGGCCACGTGCTGACTGGCTTCGGTAAGACCGACGCGCTCAGCCCTACCGCGTTCAAGAGCAACAGCTCCCCCAAGATGCTGCCCACGAGGAACAGCCCCGCCCCTGTCCCGGCAAGCGACTTATTGATGCTGAACGCGAGCACCGAGAGCGCGAGACTCACGGCGCAGCCGGCGCCAAGCAGAAGCAGTGAAGGTCCCCGCCCGACGTGAGGCGCTGGCGAAGCCGCTTCAGCCTGGAACAGGGCTATGGCCACCAGCAGCGCGCAGGAAAAGAAGCCGCCGCCGCGTAAAAAAGCCAGGCTGAGGCTCGAGCCAAAGAGCAGGGCCACCCAAACCAGGGCGTCCTTCAGCAACCACCACGTTCGTTCGTACCGACTACTGCTTTCGATGCTGTTGAGCACGAGCATGTACGAAGCGACCTGGAGCGCTCCGCCGAACGCGATGAGCGGTAGGCTCAGCCAGGCGAGTGTAGATAAATTGGTCAGCGCGAACGCCAAGAAGGCGAGTCCACAACCAGCGGCGCTCAACACGGCAAGGGTCCGGAACGAGACGAAGCACGCGGCGACGCCGAACAGAACGGCGCCCCCAAATCGACTGAGTGTGACAACGCTGTGATGCTCGATGGGCAGAAAAGCAGCCGACGAATGGGCTGCCGGCTGCAGTGCCGCGACGAGCACGAACGCGGCCAGTGCCAACCCACGCTTCGCGTTCAAGACGCGCGGGCTGTTCGTCAATTTTTCACCGTGGTCAGGATGATGGTCGTCGTCGTGACTGTGTGGGTCGTTACCAGATCTGCTGCGATGACCAGGCCGCCTTCGGTCTTGGTTGTGTCCGTGTCGAAGTCCTGTGCGACCACCGGATCGAGCAAATCGAGGGCGACGCGCACGAATTTGGCTCCCTTCTCGCTGCGTATCGCGGCAATTCTCGCCCGGACGGCAACGCCATGCTCTTCTGATGCTCGAGCATCGCGCACGACCACGGCACCCGACGCATTAGGAAACGTTTGGCCCGCGAGCGAGGGAGGAAACTGGATCTGCACTTCTCCCTTAATAGGCAGGCCCAAGAAAACGATATGTTGCCTGGTGAGCATCTTGAAGACGGTCGTAAACCTCTCGGTTTCGATATGGGTGTCCTCCGTTTCGCCGATCCGCGTGAGGAGGACCACGACCACCTAGCGTTGGTTCGGGTGAACGGTGAACACGACCGGACCTCCCAAAAAGCCGTTTTTCGACACGCTGACTTCATACTGACCCGGTGATCGCGGCCCGAAGTCGGTCTCTCCGCTCGTGGTGAAATTGCTACCCACATGACTTCGACCCACCGTTACGTTGAAGAGGAACATCTGTACGTCCGTCACGCGCGTTCCATCCGCCAACACGGCGCGCGCGAAGACGCTGGCGGGTCCGGAAACCAGCGGTCGGGGTGGGGGCGGAGGTGGAGATGGCTGAGGCTCGGCACAAGGATCGAGCGCCTGACGCCGGTATCGCCCGGGTAGATAGATGTCGGACAGGTCGTTGGGCAGGCCAAGATCCGGTAGATCGCTGTCGGGAAAGAATAGTAGCTCCACTCGACGGTTGGTCACACTGGCCACGTTGTCGACGCCGGGGCGGTCGGCGGGATATTCCTCGCCGAAACCGATGGCTTTCCTATCGTCGGCAACGAACTTGACCCGCGCGCGTAGGCCTTGGAGGTCGGCGAGCTGCTGGTCAATGGCTGCGGCTGCCGAAACCAGGGTCGCGAGGAAAGCGTCGTAGCAGTCGAAGAAGGCACCCCAGGTGAGCGGCCCCACCACGCCGTCGGGGGTCAACGCGGTCGCGTCTGGTATGCCGAGCGCCGCGAGCTTCGAGTTGTATTGTTCCTGAAACTTCCGCGCGGGACCGCGCAGCGTCGCTTCGTTTTCGTCCAACGGACCCGGGTTACAGTCGAAGCCGAGCTTGACAGTCACGAACTTCATGATCTGCTTGGCGTCGGCGACCTTGTGTCGCGCCAAGCTGAGCCGAACGAAGCTGCCTCGATCGCCCGCCAGGCAGGCGAGCACGTTGGCGGCTCGTTCCTCCGACAGCGGCTGGTTGTAAGCGTCGGGAGCGCGAGTGTCGGTGTGGCCGGCGATGACGAGACGAGCGCTGGGTGAGCCCCTGGCGAACAGCAACGCCAGCGCGAACACGCTCGGGCAGACCAGGTTTTGGTGCACGACCGCGCTGTCGGTTCTGAAAAAGGTGTCTTGGACCTCAATCAGGGTGATGGGGGTTGGGTCGGCAGTTCCCGCGACGGCGTCCACGTCCTCGGCGGACCGCTTGCGCCACTCCAAATATTCAGGCCCATCTGGCGCACCCGGCGCGGGTACCACCCCGAACTCGTCGTCAAAGAAGAAGAATTCCACGCGGCGATTGAACGGGTCGTTTACGTTGTCGACGGCGATTTGATCGAGCGCGAACCCGGTTGCGTCGAGCGGGCAATTCTCACCCGCGCCGTGGGTGTTGCCGGTCACTCAGAAGGGCGTGAATCTGGGTGCGTGTCGTTGGGCCTGACCGCTCTTTTGGCAGCGGCGCGCTCCTTGGCTTCTTTGGCGCGGTAGCTTTGGCCTTCGATGTGTAGGACCTCGCATCGGTGGATGAGGCGGTCGACGAGGGTAACGACGCAGGCGGCGTGCGGGAAGACGTCGGGCCACTCGGAGAAGGGCTTGTTGGTGGTGAGCACGACGGGCTTGAGCGCTTCGTAGCGGCGAGTGATCACCTCGAAGAGCAAGTCGGCGTAGCGGCTGTCGTAGGAGAGGTAGCCTACTTCGTCGATACACAAGAGCTGCGGATGGACGTAGTGACGTAGTCGCCGATGCAAGCCCGCGGTGCCGTCCTGCGACGCGAGCTCGTTCAGCATGGCACTCGCCGTCGTGAAGCGGACGGTGTAGCCGCGCATCACGCAGTGGTGCGCGAGATTCTTCAGCAACATCGTTTTGCCAACGCCGTTTGGCCCGAGCAGCACTGAGTTGGCGCCATCTTCGAAGAAACTTAGCTTAAAGAGATCGTCTACGGCGGTTCTGTCGATCTTCTTCGGCCACTTCCAGTCGTAGTCGGTGAGTGGCTTGAAGCGCCCGAGTCGAGCGTCCTTGATGCGACGTTCGAGGCTGCGGCGCGTACGCTCGGCTTCTTCATAGTCGAGCACGGACAGAAGCCACGGGGCGTCTTTCACATCATCCCAATTGGCGAGCAGGCCATGCAGGCCTAGACGCAGCGCGCGCTCTCGGTTGTCTTGGTCGCTACGTTGTTCAGTCTTCATGGTCATTCTTCTTTCCCAATGGTGTCGTAGTCAGCGAGTGAATGAGGCGTGACGATCGGTCCCTGTACGCGGTCGTCGATGGGCAGGTGACGGCCGGCAGCCGGTGGCAGGCCGCGCTCGTAACGGCGGCGCTCGATCACGTGCCGCATTGCAGCCAAATGAGGCGTACCGCGCTTCAATGCCTCAGCAATCGCGGCTTCGAGCTCAGCTGCTCCCACCAGATCAAGCTGCTTGATTAAGGTAATGGTCGCGCCGCCAAGATTTTTCCCCTGCTGTGCGAGCGCACGAAACAGCTCGCGCGCCGATGGCGCCGCGTGGTGGAGGCGGTCGAGACCGCGGTGCTCGCTCGCCTTTCGCTTGTGCTCGATGAGAGCTGCAATGTGTGCCGGATCTTCAATGGTCTGGCGCCGGTCCCACGAGCGTGGGTGCTCGGCCACGAGCTCTATGCCGTCAAAAACGCGGACCAGGCCATGGCTGGCGATGACCGTGACAGCACGCCTCGTAGCGGTGGCCGGGACTGAATAGTCATTCAGATCGAATCGCACGTACGGCGTCTTACCGACGTGCGCTTCAGTTCGGTCGTCACAAACAAACGGGGTCTGGGGCAGCGGCAGGAGCGTCGCTCGCTCTTGCTCGAAAACATCTCGGACGAATTGCTTTTGGTTCTCGTGCGCAGGGCGATCAGCTGCCGTCGTTTGGCACCACTCGAGCGCTTGGCGGTTCAAGTCGTTCAGATCTCGATACTCGCGTGCTGGAAAGAAACTCGTGCGCACGTATTGAATGGCACGTTCCACGCGCCCTTTCTCGTTGCCGCGCGCCACCGCTACTGGTCGCGGCTCGTAACGGTAGTGGGCCGACAGCTCGAGCAGGGTGGGGTTGAAACGAATAGCATCGCCTTTTCGCTCCAAAACAGCGCTTTTCAGGTTGTCGTAGAGCAGCACGCGCGGCACGCCGCCCCAGAAATCAAACGCTGACACGTGACCGTGAAGGAAGCTCGACATGTTGGCGTTCAGGTAAAAACGTAGAAACACCATCCGCGAAAAACTGAGCACCATCACGAAAGCCATCAACGGCCGGCTCGCACTGCCGACCGTGAGGTGACCGAAGTGTGCCCAGTCCACTTGCGCCTGCTCGCCACTCAGCGTGCGCAGCCGCAGGTATGCTTCCGCCATCGGGCGCGGACGATGGCGCGCCACCGCGCGCCGAAAATGATCGGGGCTGCCCGCGTAGCCACGTTCCTTCGCCATCACAAATAGCCGACTCGCGGGCAGACGCGGATACTGCTCGAGCGTCTGGACAATCAGCGGCACATACGGCGACACGATCGAAGGCCGCTGCGCTCGACTGACTGCCATCACGCCGGCTCTCGCTAGCACTCGGCGCACGGTGCCGTGGTGGACATGGAGTTGAGCCGCAATCGTGCCGACCTTCCATTTTTCGGCGTGAAACAGCCGTACTACTTCGGCGGCTTGTTCCTTCGTGATCACCTGCTGCCCCGATGTGCCACGCGCAGCGTGCGAAAATCACCGACGCCGCGGAGGCGCTTGGGGCGGCCGTGCGCGCCTACTTCGTAACGGACGAGCTGACTTTCGCCCGGCCAAAGCTCGTCCCCGAAAAGCCCCGAGTCGAGCCAGCTCGGGGAGCCGGGCTCCGCAACAATCACAGCACTGAGCGGCTCGCCGCTCCACAACGACACGCCCTCCAGCAGCGTCAGCAGAGCCCGCGGGTGCAGAGGGCGGAGTGGAAGACGCGCTTTCAGCACATCTCCCCAGTCCGGGCTCGTACACAAGAGACGCGCATCGGATCTTGTCGTTTGAATTTGAGTGGTCAGTCGCATCGGCAGCACTCCTTGGAAGCGCGGCATGCTCACGCCGCTTCACCTCCGTGCCCGCGGCCCCAGCTAATGACGATGGGTGATGCGTTACTTTCGCTCGCTGCCGTTGACGATAGTCGGCTTGCCTCGCAGCGTGTCGCTGCCCACCGCGCAGCGTTTTCTGATAACGCCGCCCCGAGTCACGAACGCTCTCACGGCGACTTATCGAAGCGCACTGGCGACCGCAAAACTCCTGCCCCTGGTCGCAGCGCCCGCACAGCTTCACCTGCTTGCGACAACGACGGCACTGAAATAGCCGATAAAAGTCTTTGATCGCTGGTCCCGCCCAACAGACTTTTTGGCTCTATCGGCCACGATCGGCGAAGCTTGCGCATCAACCGATCGCTGGTTGGAAAGGCTCGGTTGCACCCGGGCCTTTCGTCTATCTGGGCTCCGCGATCATCCGAGGCCGGCGGCGTTTAGGCCCAATTTACTGCTCTTGCCGACCGCTCGTATCTAGCTCTCAACGGCGCGCGATTCTGGCCCCCACCGCCATGCTGCCCAGTTAAGCGCCGATTTGGATGCCGACTGACATCTGGGATCAGGCGACGAGAAGCTGGCTTTTCTCGTTGCCAAGGCATGCCCGGAAGCGTTCTCTGCGCACCGCTCGGAAAAGTCCGAACCGACCGGCTTCATGAACACGCTATGGATCTACGCGCGCGAGCTCGTCGCGGCGCAATGTGTGAATTTCGTCGAGCAGGCTCAGAACGACATCGAGCAGTGGTTGGCCTACGACCGTTGGGTCAGGCGCCTGCCCGAGGACGACGTGATCATCAGCTTCAACTACGATGAGGTTGTCGAAACGGTGTTCTGGCGTAACGAGAAGGTCCTCCTCACACCCAACCCGAGATTCGATAGAGACTTTCCAATCGACACCGATGCCCAGCTGCTGTTGAAGTTACACGGCAGCGTCACGTTTCGTGACACTATCCACACGGGCGAGCGCGACTCTATCGCCACGCTCCATCACAATCCGCCCTTCATCGCTGTGCCGGGTTTCAATAAGTCGGATGAGGCTATGACGACGTTCGAGGCGTTGTGGGAGTGCGCGAGCGATTTCCTTTCGACGTCCGACCACGTAACAATTGTCGGCTATAGCTGCCCGAAGACCGACGAGATGGCGAAAGCGATGTTGCTCGACACGATTTCGCGCAACGCGAGGCGCCCACCCATTGACATAGTGCTTGGTCCCGAAAGTCGTGACGCTCGCCGTCTCCTGACCTTACTTCGCCGCGTCGGCCTCGATGCCCGCGACACGGAAATGTGGGCGGAGGACTACCTCTCCGCTAGCGGCGTCGGAGCTGGCTGGGGACCGCTAGACATGCGGGATCAGTGGTCGCTGGCAAACAAGCACCGGCGCTGAGGCGCGCTGTCGTCTCGCCGTGGGCGAGGTAGCGGAAGACCCGACCAGACTTCCGCGAGCGACTTGCTGGCCGGCGTAAATCCGGGTCGCGACCATGCAGCCCAGGTAGGTGACTTGCCCGTCGCCGATCATCCCATCAATCCCGAAATCCGGGCCTTTCGTGGTTTTTCAGGCAACACGCACCTCGATCGGGACCGTGAACGCAGTTGTCCACGTGTAGTTGCGCCCCCGCGTAACAAAGAATGAAAACGCGGAGTTAGCGAAAGCTGACTCCGCGTTTTTGCGCTTGGGTTGTGGCTTACTCGTCCTCATCCTGCGCGCCCGAGAGGTGCAACGCTGGCTGCATGGCCGCGTGCAAGACGCGGACGATCAAGAGCTCGCCGTCGGGGGTCACTCGGTAGAAGACGGCATGCTTGCCGACGAGCGCGCGAAGGTAGGGAGGGATCTCCAGAAATGGTCGACGTAGCTCGGGCCGATCGACGAGCGTCTGGAACCCAGCAAAGAGCCCGATCAGGTAGCGCTCAGCCTGATCATCACCCCATCGGTCTGCCGTGAACGCGCCAATGTCGAGCAGGTCGACGCGTGCCCGGCTTAGCAGTCGGAAACGAGCCATCGATCAACGAAAACGAGAGGCACGGAGCTCGGCGAGGATGCTCTCAAGGCTTGAGTCCTCCGCGATCCCACTCTGCTCACCTTCGACCAGCGCGGCACGGATCGCCTCAACTTGGAGCGCCCGGTCGGCACCGACATCGCCCTCGAGGCTTTCGAGCAGCTCATGAGCGATGCGCGCCCGCTGGTCGGCCGCCAAGGAAAGCGCTTCTTCCAGAATTCTTGCAGCGTCCGCCATGTCCAGAGTCTATGCCGCTCGGGCGGGACGTGCCAGAGCCGGCAGCCGGCAGCAGGCGGTGCGCCTTCAGGCAACACGGACCTCGATCGGCACCGTAAAGGCAGTTGTCCAAGTGGAGTATCGCCCCCGCGATTTTAACCTCCGCGCCTTGCCGCGCGCCGCCACGCCCGCGGCCAGACCGGCCGTAGTCCGGGTCACCCAAACAACTCCGCATACACCGAAAACCGCACCTCATCGGGCGTCAGATTCGTGATCTTGATGAACCGCGACGCCCCCTGCACCTCGATCCCATCGTTCGCCACGAGCAAGTCCCCGCTGATCACCTGCGCGTTGTGCGCGCCCGGCGCATTGACGGAGAAGGTCGCCGCGAAGAACAGGTTCGAGTAGACACTCGCGATCGACGAGATGATCGTCGGCACGACGTGAATGCGCTTGGCGAAGGCCGGGATCTCGACGAGCTCTGGAAAGACGTTGTTTGCCGCGAGGAACACGTTGTCGAGCATCGTGAGCGTCGACGCCGCGCCGCCCGCGCGTCGACCTCGGCCGACTTGAACGCCGAGGCGAATGCCGCTGCCGAGCGTGGTGATGTCGACGTTCTTGAATGTCGCTATCACGTCGATCGCGTTCATGGGCACGCTGATCTGCGCCCCGTTGACCCAGTCCATTTGGACGATTTGCGTGGCGCCGCCGGCTCCGAAGTCGAGCTCGGCGGTCACGCCCGCACGCGGCCGCGTATTCGCGGCCCGCACGGAGCGTGAACGCTTCAGCCTCAGTGCGGTGATTCATCGTGCTATCCCTTCATGGTGGAATTGAGCTTGAGCTGTTCGAAGGCCTGCTCTTCGAGCTGTCAGGCCCGTTCGGTCGTGAGCCCGAGGAACGTAGCGATCTCCGCCAGCGTGTGCGGACCCTCATTCGCCACGTCGATCGCGCAGTCGCGCGTAGGGTGGGCGCGTGCTCCCAGGGGAGCGGCTGGGTCGATTCGGGGGCGCGTGGGGCGGGAGGGGCGTCGTCCTGGCCGCGGGCTACCGACCTGAGCGGTCGGGCCAGCAGGGCTACTACGCGACCGCGCTCCGCGTGTTCGGCGAGCGCCATCTCGAACGCGATGTCGTCGGGATACCGTTGGCTACGTGCCGGGCCAAAGCTTCCATCATCCAGGGTCGATGCCGCGCGTTGGACGCGAGACGGGCGCATGCCACACATTCAGCAGGAGCGCGTCGTGCTGAAGCACTTCCTGAAACGGTCGCTACCCTGCCTTGGCCCGATTTGTCAGACGCCCACGCACTGACGCTGCCGTGTTGCCCGTCACGTCACGGCCTCGAGGTAGGGGCGCATCACGCGCTCGACCCGGCAGACCCGCGCCTGTTCGAGTAGGCGTTGAACGAATGCGCCACGGCGCCCACGCCAGGTTTTCAGCGCCTCGAGCGCCACATCGAGACCGAGCTTGCGATACTTGAACGCATCGGCGACGCTCTTCTCGGCGCTGTACACGCGCAGCTTTTGACCGTCGACGGTTGACGTCTCGATCCCGCTTGTGAAGGCAGGGCCCGAGAACCAATGAACGCTCACGGGCGGGTACTCGAGTCGTGGCTTCTCGGCACCGCGAGGGAGCGCGATATCGACGACGCGCCGGCTCTCAAATCAGCGATGCTCTTGCAGGCGCGTCAGCTCGTGGTCGAGAGAACGCTTGAGCTTGCTGGCGGCGCCGGCGATGGCTTCGTCGAGAGTACGAGCGCGGTGGCTGACCGCCAGTGGCTGGCGCTTCGCGACGCGCACCTCGATCACACAACGCTTGTCGTCTTGTCCCGCCTTTGCGCCGTTTTCGTCGGCTAGGTGGACTTCGACGCGCGTGATGCGGGCGCTGAAGTGACTGACGGCGGCTTCTACGACGGAGCGCACGTGCTCCGCGACACGCTCCCCCCCGTCGGTGTCGTGATCGGTATTTACTCGAATTTGCATGGTCGGCTCCGGCGCTGATTCAGCGGTCGCTGAACGATTCCTGACGCGATCAATGGTTGGGGCGTTCAGGATCTTCCCGACCGTTGGTCATTTGCCTGGCCCAGCGGTTGCATCAATGCGCGCCATGACCAACGACGAACGAAACGAGGAATGGCTGGCGCGGATCGCTGCACAGAACCGGGACGCGATGACGTGGAGCGCGCGGTTCTCGATAGACGGTCGCAAGTTGGTCGAGGGCGCGGTCAAGGCGCTGGATGCCATCGGGGTGAGTCTCACGTCGAACGGCGCCGAGCAGGAATACCTGGTGCGCTTTCCGGCAAACGCAGCGCGCGACGTGACGCGCGCCCTGCTCGAGCACGGCGCTTCACTTTGCGCGGACCAAGTCGTTGCGCCCGTGCCGTGAGGTCATCGGTCGCGCTGCGCCAGCACGAGGCCCGCGGTCAGTACGCTGGCGGCGGCCACGGCTAAGGTGGCGAGGGGGTGGCGCCGTGCCACGCCGTACAAGCTCATTTTTTGAACGTAGCGGTCGCGGTCCACGTCGCCGCGGGTGCGGTGAAAGCCGGGGCGGGAGCTGTACAGGCTCTCGTAAGAACGGTCAGCGGGGCGCTTGGTGATTTGATGACTGACCCCCCAGGTCGCCATCAGATGGTCGGTCAAAGCAGGGAAGTGCTGGCCCAGCAGCGCGGTGAGCCGACCGCCGCCCCCCGCGTACAACTCGCGACCGCCGTGCACCGCGGCATGGAGGATCTGATCTGCCACGACGTCGACGTCGTACACCGGAGGGGGCAGCGTGGCGTCGTGCATGAGGTTGTTTTTAGCGTGACGCGCGAAGGGTGTGTTGATGGCTGCGGGTTTGATCAAGGTCACGCTGACCGGTAGGTCGTCGGCCAAGATCTCGTCACGGAGGGCGTCGGTGAAGCCCCGGATGGCATGCTTGCTAGTTGCGTACATGCCTTGGATCGGAATCGAGATATCGGATACCTCGCTGCCCAGGTTGATGAGCGCGCCACCACCACTTGCTTTGAGGTGTCGGACGGCCAGGCGCGAGCCGTTGACCACACCCCAAAAGTTGGTTTCGAACAAGCGGCGCTCATCGACGACGTCGGTGGCGAGGATTTTGGTGTACATGCCGACGCCGGCATTGTTGACCCAGGTGTCGATGTGCCCGAGCCGCGCTACCGCGCTCGTGGCGGCGGCGGCCAACTGCTCTGCGTCTGCCACGTCGGCGACGGCAAAAACGGCAACGCCGCCCGCTGCCTCGATCTCGCTTACGGCAGAGCGCAATGCCTCTTCATTTCGCGCCACCAGGGCGACCTTCGCGCCGGCTCGGGCGAAGCGTAGGGCTGATTGTCTGCCGATGCCGCTGGATGCTCCGGTGATGAACACGACCTGCTTGGATAGGGGTTTCAGCTCGAGTTTCATGCGCGGCGCTCAAGCAAGGGCCATACCGACAGGCGAGCTTGCTCGCTAACGCGCGGCGCATGGCAACGGGTTCGCACTAACCGCAGCGAGGCGGGCCTTCGTGCTGCCACGCGGCGCCGTTCGGCGCAGCTCGAGCGGCGTCCGGGATTTTGGTGCGACAAACACGCGCGAGCGGGGCAAAGCGTACCAATCCCCGCCGGCGCACGTACCGAGGCGGCGCGTTCAGCGCGGCAGCGCCGGGTTTGGCAGTAAACCATGCTTGGTGTGATTAGTGCATCTGCGCCGGCGATGCCGGTGGGCTTACTCGAGCTGGGACGGCTCTTAACGCAGCAAGGGTATTCCTTCACGACGGTCACCCCTGGCACGCATCGGCTATTGAACCAGAGGCCAGGCAATGAGCTCGCCTCTTCCCTGCGTGACGTCTTGGGTTGGAGTCGTCCATTCAAGCCCGATTGCCTGCCCGGGCCGGTCTTCGACCTGATGTGCAGCGCGGGTGCTTGCGAGAATATACGCGGGAGCTCGCTGTGGCGGGCGAACGTACGCTTTTCGACGCTCGATGGCTTGCTGTTCGCGCACTCGCCATTCCCGACTTCGCAATCGGACGCGGTATTCTTCGGCCCCGACACTTACCGCTTTGTGCGGGCCATTCGCCAACATGCGCCCCAGGCCACGAGAATCGTGGACGTGGGCTGCGGCACAGGGGTGGGCGGCATCGCGCTTGCGAAGTTGGGCCACAGCCAATCGCCGGTGGTGCTTGCCGACGTGAACGCGTCGGCCTTGCGTTTTGCGTCGCTAAACGCCGAGCTGGCCGGGGTCGCGGCCGCGGTCGTCCAGAGTGACCTCCTGACAGACGTGACGGGCGACATGGATTTGATCATCGCCAATCCCCCATACATGCGTGACAGCGATGCACGCACCTACCGCGACGGCGGCGGCGACCTCGGCGAAGGGCTGGGCGTTCGGATCGTCGTGGAGGCCCTGGCGCGCCTTCGAAGCGCAGCGGGCGGGGTGTTGTTGCTGTACACGGGAGCCCCCATCGTCCTCGGCAGAGACATGTTTTTTTGCGCCGTACAGAGCCTGCTCACGGCGCCGGACGTTGAGTTTTGGTACGAAGAATTGGACCCGGATATTTTTTCGGATGAGCTCAAAAGCCCCAATTATGCGACGGTCGAGCGGATCGCCGCCGTGCTGCTCCGGGTCAAAGTGACGCTCAACGACTAAGCGCTGTCATGGGCTGGCGGGTCCTGCTTGCGCGTACCAATAAACACCGAGATGAACGTACACGGGCTGCTGGTTCTGTTCCGCGCCGCCGCCGGCGTGGTGGGTTTTTTCGTGTTCAACGCGCGCATGCGCACAGCGCTCCGAGTCCACGTCAAGTCACTGCCCACGGCCGTTTCAAAGGCGGCTCAGGTGTCGGTGATCATCCCGGCGCGGAATGAAGCGTCTAATTTGCCAAGCTTGCTGGCTTCAATCTCGGCGCTCCAGCACGCACCCTTTGAAGTCATCGTGGTCGATGATCACTCCACCGACGAAACCGCCGCGGTGGCAGCCTCATTTGGCGCGCGTGTCGTGAAGCCTGGCCCGCTGCCGGCGGGTTGGGTCGGCAAGCAGTGGGCCTGCGCGGCCGGCGCGGCAGTTGCGACGGGACGCCTGCTACTGTTCACGGACGCCGACACTGTGCATGCGCCGGAGCTCTTGGGCCTGACGGTCTCCGCCTTGGAGAGCCAGGCCGCGGATCTCGTTTCGGTTTTGCCGGCGCACGCTGCCGTCTCGCGGTGGGAGAAGCTGCAAGGCGTCTTTCAGCTGTTGCTCTTGGTCGCGACGCGGGCGGGCGCAGCGAGTGCGGGCGGAGAGCGCTGCTTTTGCATCGGGCAATACCTTCTGATCCGGCGGTCGGCTTACGAGAGCATCGGCGGGCACACCGCAATTCGGCACCGCGTCGCGGAGGACCTGGCAATGGCCCGCTTGATTGAGGAGCGCGGATTGCGCTTCGCACTCGTGCACGCGCCAGGGGCGCTCCGCGTCCGCATGTATCCAGATGGATTGGCCGCGTTCGTCGCGGGCTGGCGCCGCAACTTTCGCGAAGGAATGCGCGCGGCAGGCGTTAGCGGAGTGTTGGAAACTGCGCTCGTGCTGGCTTGGCTACTAGACACACCGCGCTGGTTAGTCGAGACTTGCCTTCAAGCCGACCACACCTTGACTCTGCTGGCCGTCGCGGCATTTTCCACTAGTTGTTTCGCGATCGCCCGGTGGCAACGTCACGTTGGCTCGTTTCGTGATCGAACCGCGATTGCGTACCCGCTGTTCGCGCTGCTCTTCGTTTTGATCTCCTGCTTGGCGCTCGTCGATCGCGCCCTTCGGCGGCCCGTCGCCTGGAAGGGACGAAGCATCCCCGCCGACGGGATGGGCTGAGCTCCGAGCAAGGCGCCTATCCCTAAGGTCCTGAGCGGGCCCAGCGCCGGCGGCTCGGAGCCTTCTTCGCGCGAGACGGCGGCGGCACCGCTTGACTGCGCCGCCCGGGGCTACGGCTGGGGGCCGTGCCTGGCCTGACCGCCGAGCGCAGGGTTGCGATCAGGGTCAGGAGCTCTTTGTAATTAACGGGGCGCTCCAGGTAGGCGTCGAACCCCGCTTCCTGGCTGGTGCGCGCCGCTTCGCCCCCGTGACCGCTCAGGGCGACGGCTTGCACGTAACCGCGCTCCCGGAGACGTTGCAACAAGTGGATCCCTGTGCCGTCGGGCAAAGCGACCTCCGTGATCAACAAGTCGAAGGTGGCGCCGTCTATGGCGAGCGCGCCCTGCATGGACAGGGCGACGACCACCATGTAGCCGCTCCGCCTGAGGAGAAGCTCCAACAGTTCCGCTGTGTCTTGGTCCTTGGCTACGACCAGGATGCGAGTCCGGCGTGCTGGCGGCTCGGGGGCACGTGGCCTTCGGCGCGGCCGTCTTGCGACGTTGACAGTCGGCAATTCGACGACGAAACGCGCCCCCCGGCCTTCGCCCATGCTGCTCGCAAACACTTTTCCGCCGTGGTGCTCGATGATCGCCCGGCATACGGCGAGACCCATGCCCAGACCTTGCGCGGCTCCGTTGACCTGCCCCGATTGATCGAACGGCTCAAAGATGCGGCCCAGTGATCCTTGATTGATGCCGTGGCCGGTGTCTGTGATTTCGAGCACGAGGCCGGCCCCTGCGTTCCAGGTGCGCACGCCGATCTGCCCGCCCGTGGGCGTGAATAGCAAGGAGTTCTCGATCAGCTTGCAGAATGCGCGCTGCAGACGGCTCGAGTCCCCAGCGGCCCAGGCCCGCCGGGCGGCCAGCTCGACCGTGAGCACCAAGCGTTTGCGCCTAAGCTTGGGGCCGAGCAGATCCAGAGCGTTTCGCAACGCGGAGTGAAGATCCACCGCTTCCGCATTGGCAGGCGGGTCACCCGGGCTACTCCCAGACACATCCAGCAAATCATCGATCAGCCGAGCCTGCGCGGCGACGCAGGTTTGGACCCGGCTGAGCGTAGCGCGCACGTCCGTGTTCAGGTCGCCGCGTTCCGAGAGGCGCGCGAGCGCCTTCAGCGCCGGGGCAAGTGGAACGCGAAGCTCGTCGGCCAGAAGCGCCAGGAAGCGGGCCTTGGTCTCGGTTGAATCGGTGGGCGATGCCGCCGGTGGCCACGCTTGCGCGGCGGCGCGCGCGCGATCTTGGATCAGCGCGATGAAGCCGGGCTTAGCGCCCTCGGCTAGGTGAAGGCAAAGCCTCACGGCCAGCAGCGGCCCGCGTCGCGGACGAAGCGAAAGCTCCAGCGTCACCGGGAAGCTCGCGCTCTGGCGACTGAGCAGATGTTCGAGGAACATTCGCCGTTGCTGCGGAGCGATCAACGACACGAGCGGCGCGCCGATCAAGCGCGGCCGATCGCTGCCCAAGAGGTTGGCCATGTGACCGTTCAAGTCGGAGATCGCCCCGTGCCGATCCAGCTTACAGGTCGCCACCGGCACCTGCTCGTACAAGCCTGCGTAGTGATCGCGGCTGTCTTCGAGGTATCGGACCTGCTCCCGCAGATGCTCCATTTCCGCAGCGTGCTGGATGTCTTTTTCCTCCAGCTGTCTTCGTTCGCTCGGCCTTTCGTCACGCTGAGCCGTGTGCGACGAAGCCGCTCGGAGCGGGTTCCATTCCGCGCTTGCCATCAACCCACGATAGCCTGTCTTCAACGTCAGATCCGCACTCACCAGGCGATAACATTTTGACACTTCGGCACTCACCGAAGACGCCCCACCCGCCGCTAACCAAGCGCGCGTGCAACGCGCTTTTTCAGATCGCTCAGCTCGACGGGCTTGGTCAGGTAGTGACGAGCCCCCGCGGAGATCCCGGCGATCACGTCATTCGGCGCGCCGAGCGCGGTCAGGAAAAACACCGGTGCCCGAAACCCGCTTTTTGCTCTCAGATGTCGAACCATCGCGAGCCCACTCAGGCGCGGCATGCTGACGTCGGTGATGATGAGATCAGGCGGGAACTTCGCGGCTTGCTCCAGGCCCTCCACGCCATCATGCGCGACTACCACGTCGTACTGAGCGCTGAGGAACTGGGCCAGAATGTCACAGCAGTCCAGCTCATCTTCGACGATTAGAATGCGTTTCCTTCGAGGAGGGGCTGATGGCAGGGACATGTGGTGTGGCGAAGAGCAATGACCGTGCCCATTGCCTCTAGAGCCGTGCCGTTCCGCAGGGAGTCTGGCCGCGGCATGGGGTGCGGCGCTGGATTGCGATCGCCCATTCTGAGAACGTCTCCGGCCCGCCAGCTCTGCACCCTCGCGAGATCCGTCTGAGCCGTGGCGCGCTCACCGGCGCACCGCCGACTCAAAAAAATGCCCAGACTTCCGGTCGCCCCAACCAAGTGCTGCGTACTTGAACGTGCTTGGCACCGAGCGTCTCGGCGAGGCTTTGCTCGAGTTGGGGTATGGGCGGCGGTGTCTCGACCGGTAAATCAAGGGTGCCCCAAAACCACCAGGCGGGTGCGCCTCGATAGTCGCTCGCGGAAAGCACGGGGTGGGCGAGGGGCGGCGTTCGGGCTTCGTCGGCGCCCGTGAGCGCGTCCCAGTCGTCCATGCGGTGCTCGTCACCGGGCTTGGGCAAAGCCGGCGCGTGCGCGACGCAGCGCAAGAGGTCAGGGACGCTGACTACGCTCATGCCCGCTAAGAGCTCCGCCGCGTGCCTCTGTTTGAGTTGTGCGGCAAGCACGCGCGCTTCGGCCTCCAATTCGATGCGCTGGGCGGGCGTCATCGGGTCGGCGCGCGTACCGTGAATGGCGGGCTCGGAGAGCTCGCCGGTCGGCAAGCACACGAACACAGCCTGGAACGCATGACCACGGACCTCGAGCATCACCGAAGAGCGGTTGCCGTCGGAGCTCCGTGTGGGCTCAAGCAACGAGACCTGCGTCGCACCGGCGTCTGGCATGAGACCATAGTTACGCCGCTCTCGCGCAGGCGCCAGCGAATCGGCCAAGCCCTCCGCCCGGCGCTCAAATGAACGCGCATTCGACTCATTCGAGCCGGAGGCGCGACAGCACCGCCGCAACCATCGGGATCCCGCGTCTGATGGTGTCGAGCCAGCCACGTGTGCTCGGACGAGACGCGCGGGCCGGCCATGACGACCAGCGTCGCTTACTCGTTCGCGAACGCTCGCGGATGCGCGCCGGCCGACCCCCGGACGATGCGGGTGCCCGCTGCGTCTCCGCGGCCTCGTCCGAGCGCGTGGGGCGGCCGGTGCTCAACGGTGCTTCCGACTCGGAAGAGGGCTGGCGCATGGTACCCGGCAATCGTAGGCCAGGAAGTGTTTCAGAACGTGTCTATCCCGCGCGTTTCCTGCGTTCAGCCGGCTTTCAGAGTGCTCGCGGTGCCGTCGGGAGAGCCTCGTCGTTGTGGGCGGGCGCTCGGAGCAACTCCCGGAGGCGGGTCGCGTCGGCCAGCGCGGCGCCGGAGGCCGTGTTGTCGAACACGCACCACACCGCGGCCTCCTTGGCCTCTTCGTTCACACGTTCTGCGAGCGCGGCGAGCCGTTCTTCACCGTAGGCGGACCAGTACACGCGTGGCGAGCCATGCCAGCGAATGTATCTGAGGCTAGGCGAGCCGCCAGGTGCGCGGGCATCCGCGGGCCGTGGTGGGTCGGCGATGACGCGGGCGATATCATGACGCATGAATACTTCCGACGCGACGTCGCTGTACCAGCTGGCGTGCCGCGGCTCGCACGCGACCGGGCCGGAGTGCCGCGCGCGTAAAGCGCGGAAAAAAGCGGCGACACGACGCACTTGAAAGTGATCGCTCGCGGGCAGCTGCACCAGCACGGGACCGAGCTTTGCTCCCAGGCCATGGATATCTGTAAAAAACTGCGTGAGCTCCGGACCCGCCGAAACGAGCGCCGCCTCGTGGGTGATGGCACGCGGCATTTTAACGGCGAAGCGAAAGGGCTCGGGCACGCTGTCACGCCAGCGTTCGAAGGTGCTGGGTCGGTGCCTGCGCCAAAAGGTGGAGTTGATTTCGGTAGCCGAAAGCACGCTCGCGTACTTTTGGAGGCCACTACCGTGCGCAGCGACGCGCGCCTTCATCTCGCGCGGGACGCCCCAGCCCGCGGTTGCTACGAATACGCCGAGCATTGAGGGCGAAGGTTAGCAACTTCAGTGCCGGTGCTCGATCCTGGCGGCAATCCTGCGGCGCATGGAAAGGAAAGCCAGCGCTCGCTGGGGTAGTCGCCGGGCGCGGGGGGTGATACGACGACCGCCGTGAGCGTCCTTCTCAAGACGGCGACTTGGGCCGAGATCAACTCGTTTCGAGACCGGATTGCGGGCGAGATTGCCGGGGAAGCGACCTTGTGCGCGGCCGCTCAGCGCTATTCTGAAATATTCGTAGCGCAATTTCCGAGCGTCGCCTTGGCGCGCGTGTTTGCCGTCGTGCCCTGTGCTCGGCTTCCCGAAGCGGAGCGTGACTTAGCGCATCGTGTCGCCGGCCAGATGGGCGCCTCACAGCTGCTCGGACCCGACACGCCCATCCTATCCTTGCTCGGTACCACGGGCGCGGCGCCCACCTGGAACGACCGCCAGCAATCGACGGGCCACTTGGCGATCCCGCTGCTCAGCAAAGAGATCGTTCAGGGTATTCCCATGATCGCGCAGCTTTTGGCTGATCTGGACGTGGGGCTTGGCTGGCTCGACGACGCGATGCCGATCGCCTCGCGCCCGATGCTGGGCAGCTCAGGCCAATGTTTCTACGTGGCCAATGCCAAGCAGGCGCGCGATAGCCGCGGCCGCTTCATCATTCCGGCGCAAGATTTCGTGACCAAGTACCAAATCGAAACCGTCTTCGGCATGGCGGGCAGCTACCTGGACGGCACGATGCTGGTCGCGATTTCATTCACGACCGAGGCGCTCGAGAAGTTAGCCGTCGACCGTTTTCCAAGCATCATTGGCAATTTAAAGATGGCGACCACGGGGCTCGTGATGCGTGGGCACCTGTACGGCGCCTAGTGCACCGGGCAAGTCCGGACGTTCATCACTTGGGCGCGTCGTCAGGGTCCGGCTTGCCCTGCGCGGGGCGCCCAGCTTCGGGCACGTGACGTAGGTTCACGCGGATGCGCGTCCAAGTCGAGGACCGGCCGCGCATCGAGTCGACTAGGATGTCGTCCACCGCGAGGTGCTGGGCCGCTTCTGCGTGCGACTGAAGCCAGCGTTCGAGACCGGCGAGCGCAGAGTCTTTGTTACTCGATCTCGCAACTACGATTAGGGGAGCCTTGGCGCGCGGTTTCTTGCTCGGGGCGGCGGTGTTCTCGTTCGCGCTGGCGGCTTTGGCGCGCGAAGGCGCCACGCGCGGTGCCTCCCCCTTCTCCTTTCGAAAGTGCGGTGGCCAGGGCGCATCCCCGAGACCCGCCGCTTCGTCCCGCGCGGCGAGCTCTAAGAGCGCTTCGAGCGAGCCCGCATGCCGATCCATATCCGCATGCGGATCGCCGATTTTCAAGAAACGCTTGGGGAGCGTAAACAGGGTGAAGTCGGCCGGATCGCAGTCTGGTACCTCGGCCCAGGTGAGCGGGGCCGAGACGCGAGCATCAGGCAGTGGGCGGATCGAGTATGCCGAGCATGTCGTGCGGTCTTTGGCATTTTGGTTGTAGTCGAGGAAGACTCCGTGGCGTTCTTCTTTCCACCACTTGGAAGTGGCAAGCTGCGGTACGCGGCGTTCGACCTCGCGCGACAAGGCGAGAGCCGCGCGCCGTACTTCGCTGAACCCCCAACGCGGCTCGATGCGCGCGTTGATGTGGATCCCGCGGGAACCGCTGGTCTTCGGGAATCCCTGCAGCCCGTGCTCTTCCAGCACCGCTTTCACTTCCAGCGCGACCCGCCGCACATCCTCCCAGGTGACGCCCGGGCCGGGATCGAGATCGACCCGTAGCTCGTCCGGGTGGTCTAAATCCGTGCTGCGGACCGGATGCGGATGCAGCTCGAGACAACCCAGATTGACGATCCAGCCGAGCCCAGCCGCGTCGTCCACCACGACCTCTTCCGCGGTTCGACCCGAAGGAAAGGCGAGCGTCACGCTCCGCAGCCACTCCGGGCGCTTGTCGGGAGCGCGCTTTTGGTAGAACGGCGCGGCTTCGGCGCCGTCCACGAAACGCTTCAGCACGATGGGGCGTGCCCGAATGCCCTGCAGGGCACCTTCCGCTACGCTGAGGTAGTACTGCACGACCTCTAGCTTCATGATCTTGTGCTGCTTCGAGAAGTACAGCTTCTCAGGGTGCGTGACCTGCACGTCCCGACCGCCGATCGTGAGCGTTACCGCGCCTTCGTCTCTAGCCACGCCCGAAGGCTAGCGCACGAGGCGGCAAATTGCCTGATTTTAGCCGCGATGTCGGCTACACCAGGTCCATGTCCGACACCAAGCAGGACGTCCTAGACATGCTGCGTGAGCTGGCTGAACTGACGACCCTGGATGAAGGCGGCGCCCAATCCTTCCGCGTGCGCGCCTACGAAAATGCCTCACAGGCGATCGCGAGCCAAGCGACCGACCTGGGCCGCCTCTCGCACAAGGACTTGCAGAAGATCTCGGGCATCGGCAAGAGCACGGCCGATAAGATTTTGGAGCTGGTAGACACGGGCACGGTGCAGAAGCTGGAAGCGTTGCGCCAGAAATATCCTCGCCAACTGCGCGCGTTGCTCCGGATTCAAGGGCTTGGTCCCAAGGCGGTCCTGCGCCTGCGGGCAGAGCTCGGCGTGCTGGGGCTCGAGGATTTGCGCCAGGCACTGGTGCAGCAGAAGCTCCGCGGCTTGAAAGGCTTCGGCGAAAAATCGGAGGAAAAGCTCAGCCAAGCGCTAGCCCGGCTAGAAGAGCAGGGGCCGCTCGAGCGCAGCCCGCTGTCGGTGGCGCTGCCGCACGCCGAGCGCATTTTGGCCGAGCTGCGCGCCGTGCCCGGTGTGAGCTTCGCCACCTATTGTGGGTCACTCCGTCGCTTTCAAGAGACCGTAGGCGACATCGACTTGCTGGTCGCCGCTCGCCTGGCCGCTCCGGTGATGGATGCCCTCGTCGGCCTGGGCCTTGTGGAGCGAGTGCTCGGTCGTGGCGACGCAAAAACCAGCATCGTGACCAAGCGCGGTATCCAAGTCGACGTACGCGTGGTCGCTCCACAGCAGCTCGGTGCCGCCCTGATTTATTTTACGGGGTCGAAGAGTCACAACATCAAGTTGCGGCAGCGCGCTCTGGCTCGCGGCTGGACACTGAATGAATACGCGTTGACGGACGCGGAGTCGGGCAAAGTCGTGGCGAGTGAGAGCGAGGCGGAGATCTACGAGGCCTTGGGCCTTGGTTTCATTCCCCCGGTTCTCCGCGAAGACACGGGCGAAGTTGAAGCCGCGGAGTCGGGCACGCTGCCGCGTCCCATGGGCGCGCTGAGCGGCGATTTTCATGTGCACACTACGGTTTCGGGCGACGGTCGCTCGTCGTTGGAAGACATGGTGAGCATGGCTCGAACGCGCGGCTACGGCGTGCTGGCCATTACCGATCACGCCGAGGGCACGCTGTCCGGGGTGGATCGCGCGGCGCTGCTCGAGCAGCGGGCGCGGCTGCGGGCGCTACAGAACGAGCTCGGCGGCTCGCTGCGCTTGCTACACGGCGTTGAGCTCAACATCGGCCCAAGCGGGCAGCTCGATTACGACCTGGAATTTCGGCAGAGCTTCGACTGGTGCGTCGCCTCCGTTCACTCGCACTTCGAGCTCGACGCGGCGGCTCAAACCGAGCGCGTGGTGCAGGCCATGCGCGATCCGAGCGTGCGCATGATCGGCCATTTGACGGCACGCATGATCGGCGGTCGTCCTCCCATCCCGCTGAACTTGAGCGAGGTATTCGCCGCAGCGAAGGCGACCGGAACGGTGCTCGAGGTCAATGGCGCGCTGCCCAGGCTCGATTGTTCGGTCGACGTGTTGCGTCAGGGCCGTGGTCGAGGCGTTCATTTCATGCTGACGAGCGATGCCCATCACACCCGTGAGCTGGCCTTGGTGGAGTTCGCGGCGCGGAACGCGGAGCGTGCCTGGGTCGACCCGAGTGCTGTGCCGAATACCTGGCCTGCGGAGCGCCTATCCGCGTGGGTTACGGCCGCCAAGGTAAGCCACGCAACTCAAGCGTGAGCGGTCCGGCGCGCTTGCGTTAGACGAGGCCGATGTGTTCGAACCGTTGTACATTCCACGGCCATGTGCCGCTTGCTGATGTACCAGTCGACGTTCGCGCAGCCGCTTTCGATGTACCTAAAAGAACCCCCGCATGCGCTGGTTCATCAAGCCCTGGCGCCCAAGGAGCTGAATCCGAATTTGCCCAGCGCCGATGGCTGGGGCGTGGCATGGTACGACGCGGTGCGCTCCGAGCCCGGCGTGTACCGGACCGTCTTGCCAATGTGGCGGGACGCCAACCTCGAATCGCTGACTCCTCACATCCGTGCCGCGCACTTCATGGCGGCAACGCGGGTGGCCACTGGCGCATCCGAGCTCGCGCTCACCCACAATCAACCGTTCGTGAGCGGCTCGGTGAGCTTCGCGCACAACGGCGAGCTGGAGGACTTCGAGCGCGCGTTTTTAGAGCCGCTCCGCCGTCAGATCAGCGTAACCCGGCAGGCCGTTCCGCGCGGAGTCATCGACTCTGCCCATTTGTTCGCTCTGCTGCTGGATGCGCTCGCCACCGGCGACGGGAAGCTCGATCGGGCGCTCGAGTCCGTCGTCGAATCCGTGCGCTCGCTCGCGGAACGAGTCGGTCGCGGAGCGACGTTGAACTTTGTGGCGAGCGACGGCGAGGAGGCGGTCGCGGTCCGTTACGCGACCCCGGGTCAGAAGCCGCCCAGCTTGTATTGGCGCGAGGTCAACGGCGGGGTGCTCGTAGCGTCCGAGCCGCTGGACGAGGATGAGGCGTGGCAATGCTTCGAAGCGAACACCCGGATGATGTTTCGCGCGGGCCAGCGCGGCGTGTTACGCCGGCTCGGCCCATGAAGCGAGAGGCGCCAAAATGAGCGCGCCCAGCGGCGGAATAGCGACGCAGATCGACTGCGGTCGACCGTGGTAGGCGACGGGCTCGCTCGGGATGACGGCACGTGGGGCGTAGCCGCTACCGCCAAACTCCACTTCGTCGCTCGAAAACAGCTGTTCATACGCCCCCGCACGCGGCACCCCGATGCGGTATCCAGGCCGGGGAACCGGCGTGAAATTCAAGATCACCAGTACGTGCTCTGGGCCGTCTTTGCGCAGGTAACTGATGACCGTATTGTCCCGATCATTACAATCCAGCCACTCGAATCCTGCGGGATCGGGATCGCTTCGCCAGAGCGCCGGCGTCTTTGCATAGAGCGCACCGAGCGCGCTGACGAACGCTTCCATGTTTTGCCCGTGGGGCTCGCGAGCCAGGTGCCAGTCCAGGCTGTTGTCGAAATTCCACTCGCGGCTTTGCGCGATCTCCGCGCCCATGAACAGCAATTGCTTACCGGGGCGCGTATATTGATACGACAGTAATAAGCGTAGGTTGGCGAGCTTTTGCCAGGCATCTCCGGGCATTTTCTCGACCATGGAGCGCTTGCCATAGACGACCTCGTCGTGGGAAATGGAATTGACGAAGCGCTCCGTGTACTCGTAGACCATCGAGAACGTCAGGCGATCCACGTGATATTTACGGTGCACCGGCTCCTGACTGAAAAAGTCGAGCGTGTCGTGCATCCAGCCCATGTTCCACTTGAAGTCGAAGCCCAGGCCGCCCTCGCTCGGCGGGCGCGTGATGCCCCACCACGCGGTCGATTCCTCGGCCACCGTGAACGCGCCAGGAACCTCGGCGTGCACCAGGTCGTTCACCGTCTTCAAGAACGCGACGGCCTCCAGGTTTTCTCGCCCGCCGTAAATGTTCGGCAGCCACTGCCCCTCTTTGCGGCTGAAGTCTAAGTACAGCATGGAGGCCACGGCGTCCACGCGCAGGCCGTCGACGTGCAGCTCCCTCAGCCAGTACAGGGCATTGGCGGTCAGGAAGTTACAGACCTCACGCCGGCCCAGGTTGAAGATCAACGTGCCCCAGTCGGGGTGCTCCCCACGGCGCGGGTCCTCGTGTTCGTACAGCGCGGAGCCGTCGAACCTCCGCAGCGCGTGGTCGTCCTTCGGAAAGTGTGCGGGTACCCAATCCACGATCACGCCAATGCCATGCTGGTGACAGAGGTCGACAAAGTACCTGAAATCATCGGGCGTCCCATAGCGCGCGCTGGGGGCGTAATAGCCAGACACCTGATACCCCCACGACGGGTAGTAGCCGTGCTCCGCGATCGGCATGAGCTCCAAGTGGGTGAAGCGGAGGCGCTTGGCGTGCTCCACCAAACGGGGCGCAAGCTCGCGGTAGCTGAGCATGCGGTTGCTTTCTTCGGGCACCCGCGCCCAAGAACCCAAGTGAACCTCGTAAATCGCCACGGGCTCCCGCGCGATGTCGCGTTTGGCGCGCGCCGCTAGCCAGCCGCTATCTCGCCATTTATGGCTCGAGTCCACGACGAGCCCGGCCGTCCCGGGGGACGGTTCCACGGCTTTCGCCAGTGGATCCGTCTTCGAGCGCAGCTCACCGCTTTGGGCTCGAATCTCGTACTTATAGAGCGCGCCTGCAGCGATGCCAGGTACGAAGATCTCCCATACGCCGCTGTTGCCGAGCGCGCGCATCGGTAGCAGCCGACCGTCCCAGCCGTTGAAGTCTCCGACCAGACTCACGCGGCTCGCGCTCGGCGCCCAGACGGCGAAGCTCGTCCCCGCCACGCCCTCGAGCACGCGAATGTTCGCGCCCAATACTTTCCAGAGCTCGCGGTGAGTGCCCTCCGAGATGAGGTGCAGATCGAGCTCGCCCAGCGTAGGCGAAAAGCGATACGGATCTTCGCGCTCGAAGAGTGCTCCGTCGGCGAAGCCGAAGCGCAGGCGGTGCGCAAAGGGTCGGGTCGAGCTCGGGAAGAAAGCGGTAAAAAATCCGCCGCCGAGAGCATCCATCGGACGCACTTCGGCGTCTTGTACGAAGGCGCAGCTCACCGCGTCGGGATGGAACGCCCGAACCACCACGCCGGCCACCCCGCCCAATTGGATGGAGTGCACGCCCAACAGGCCGTGCGGGTCGTGTAACGTGCCTTCTCGAAGGCGTTGCAGCGCGGCGGGGTCGCCGTGGATCAGCGTTTCTGCGCGGCTTTCCGGACTGAGCGAGTCCATCTAGCTCCTGGGGAGGTGGCGAAGGACGATAAAGCCACGGGCCGGAAGTTTGACCGTGAGGACACCGTCGGATGCTTGAAGGGAGTGCTCGTTGCTGACGCCAGCACCGCCGTAGGCGGGCGCATCGCTGCTAAAAATTTCGCGCCAGTCGCCCTTGGCCACCTCTGGGGTCCTGACCTCATAGCCCTCGGGCCAACCGGTATCACTGAGCGTCGACACCACCAAGTAGTGCTCGGGACCTTTCCAACGGTGGAAGACCAGCACGCGATCGGCGTTGTGAGCCAACATGATTTCGATGTTGGCCGTGGCCAACGTGTGGTGACGTCGGCGCAGCCGGATCAGATCCCCGTAGAACCGGAACAAGCGCTTTCCGGCGCCTTTGCGCTCGCCGTGAAGGTCTTCGCGGTTTTCCAGAAAGGCATCGTATTTGAAGTCCTTCAGTGCGCCGATCTCCTCTCCCATCAGGAACATTGGTGTACCTGCCGAAAGCAGAGTCATGCCCGCGACGAAATGAACGCGCGCCTCGGCGATTTTGCGCAAATCTCCAGTTGGCGCGGGCGTGTCTTTGTCTGCGGCGATGGCGACCATCAGCGTGCGGCCCGAGTGCTCGGAGTTGCCCGCTTCGTCGTGGGACTCGTGATAAACGACGGTTTTGCGGCCCGTCGCGGCCAGCGTCTCCGCGAAGCGATCCATCGCGAGCTCGCCGTTTCCGCCCATGCCGGCGGTCCTGAGCAAGTTGGCGCACTCCGCGCCCCGTCCCGTATCTCCGATCAAGTTGTGATAAAAATTCGAGTACCACGTGGCATCAAAACCGAGCCCGGCGCCGTCGGGGTGCTCCGTGACCAGCACCCAGTCGGAGTGATCCTCGCACGTCAGCAGCGTGGTCGGACGGATCAGCCGCAGCGTCCGACTCAGCTCGCGCAAGAATTTGGCGCCTTCTTGATTCGCAGCGCCGGCAGCCCGGCCGTCCGCGTGGACGACGTTGTAGGCGTGGATGGATGTCGTTTGATCGACGCGAAACCCGTCGACGTGAAAATCGATCACCAGCGAGACCGCGCTGCTGATGAAGAGCTTGCGCACCATTTCCTGGTGAAAGCGCGGCGCGAAACCGGTAGAAAGATTGTCTAGATAGCCTCCTTCGGGAGACGAGTAATCGCTCGGATTGCCCTCGTACCAGTAGTAAATGTTATTCTCTTCACGGAGAGAATCGTAGTGCCACTGCGCTCGTTCCCCGTTTGGCACATAGTGGTTGTAGACGACGTCCACGATCACGGCGATGCCGCGCTGGTGGCACGCGCGCACGAAGTGCCGAAACTTGTCTCGGCCACCGGCGCTCGACTCGATCGCGAAGTGATGAGAATTGCCGTAGCCCCAGGTCTTCGTGCCGTTGGCTTCGGCGATCGGAAGGAGCTCGACGGCGTTGATGCCAAGGGCGCTGAGGTAGTCGAGCAACGCGATCGCGTCGTCTAGATTGCCCGGGCGATCCTCACCAAAACCCAAAGAGCCGACGTGGAGCTCGTAGATCACCATGTCGTCGATGCGATGCGGAAATGGCGTCGCGTGGTTGAACTCGTCGCGCCAAAAGTCGTCTTCTGGGATGGGCCGCTCATTGGCGCCGGGCACCAAATTCGGTTGAACGACTTCCGTGTCGACGACTAAGGAACAACTGACCACGCCGTTCAAGTCCGCGGGGCTGCCGGTGTACGGAGCACCGTCCGGATCCGCGTCGCCGGTACCCATTTGCGCGCGTGAGTGCAAGTCCGTCCGGTAGGCCACTTCGCCGTCTTGCTGGCGGATCCGGTACATGTATGGCGCGCCCGCGAACTCTTCGAAATGAGCCAATTCCGGGTGCTTGCTGGGCTCGGCCAGCCAAACGCCATCTTCGGTCTGCTCGAGCACAATCACTGGCCTCGTCGGGTCGATTCCGGTGCCATCGTCGGCGATGTAGCCGTGCGCTGGATTGCCGAACACGACCTCTACGGACTGTGCGTTGGGGGCCCAAACCGCGAAGCGCAGCCCGCAAGCATCGCTGCCCGACAGGCGCACCTTGCGAGCACCCAAGCGACGCACGTGCGTGAGGTAATAGCGTTGCTCATCGACGCCCGCAGTGAGCGTGAAGGTGCGGTGCAGCGCCTCATGGCCTTCCCCGCGCTGCTCATTGACCACTCCCTGTCGGTCGAGCCCGAGTGGTCCGTCATGCAGCACGCTCCACATGAACTCCTTGCCGCGCTCAGCTTCTTCGAGCTCGACATGGGCCTCATACGTCCAGGCGCCGTCGGGACCGGCGACCTCGCGCATCGGACCTTCTGCCCAAACATTGCTGAGCTTGCCCGTTGAATCCCACGTGCCGCGCAAGCGGACATTTTGGAATAGTTTTCGGCGAATCCCGGTGTCGTAAACGAACTTGACCACTTGGCTCATGCGACTTTCGTCTGACTTTCTCACACCCGTCGCTTTTCTTGTGAACAATTTCTGAGCGCCGGGTACTTGATCGCCGCGGCTGAGTGCCCGCGCGACGATGCCGAGTTAGACAGGATGGACAGGGGCGCTAATGCAGAACGTCCTTGTACGAAGGCCCGGGCGCGATGCGTCGCAATCGGCCTCGTTGGTGCAACACGCCTCAGCTCGTCCGCGGTCGCTGAGCGCTAATCTGTTGTCGCGGAAGTTTGATCTTGTGCAAGTATCCCGCTCACCCTGCTCGAACCGAAAACGTAACAACGTCGTTCGTTCGAGTTCATTGTTCATTCTACGCTCAACGTTGAAACGGAGTCACGTCCATGGCCGCCAAGAAACCCTTTGACGGAAAGCCGGACGCGAAAAGCGCCCCGGCTTCCGGCTCGACTACTAGCGCGCGTTCCACCGTTGGCGGTCCCGCGCGTGGCGACAAGCGCGGCTCTGCCGACGCACTCGCCGAAAAGATGGCGGGCACGCAGGAGCTCGTCTCCGCGATGCCCTTCAATGCCAACAAGCCAGGTGAGTACGGTAAGGCGACGGCCAGACCCCAACCCGGGGCGACGGCCAAACCGCCCATTCCGAGTGTCACCGGGAGCACCCTGACCGAGCAGACGGCGTCGGCCAAGCTCGGTACGGGCAAGCCCAACTTAGGCCTCAATCCCGGCGTCTTGCCGCTCGATCGCGTACGCACGGACGCGAGTGACCGCGTGCTCACGACCAACCAGGGCGTGGCCATCTCCGACAATCAAAGCTCGCTCAAGGCGGGGCTCCGCGGCCCCGCCCTGCTCGAGGACTTTGTCCTTCGAGAGAAGATCACTCACTTCGACCACGAACGCATTCCGGAGCGCATCGTCCACGCCCGCGGGTCTGGGGCTCATGGCTACTTCGAATGTTACAAGCCGATGACCAACGTGACCCGCGCTTCGCTGTTTGCGGAAGCGGGCAAGCGAACGCCGGTGTTCGTGCGGTTTTCAACCGTCGCCGGTGAGCGGGGCTCGGTGGACACCGCGCGAGACGTGCGCGGGTTTGCCGTGAAGTTCTACACCGACGAAGGCAACTGGGACCTAGTCGGCAACAACATCCCTGTCTTCTTCATTCAAGATGCAATGAAGTTCCCGGACCTGATCCATGCGGCCAAACCCGAGCCGCACATGGGCATTCCCCAAGCCGCTACGGCTCACGACACCTTTTGGGACTTCGTCTCGCTGATGCCGGAATCCGTGCACATGCTGATGTGGATCATGTCGGATCGCGCATTGCCGCGAAGCTACCGAATGATGCAAGGGTTTGGCGTCCATACGTTCCGCCTGGTCAACGAGCAGGGCAAAGCCACGTTCGTGAAATTTCATTGGCGGCCTGTCGCTGGCACCCACTCACTCGACTGGGACGAGGCCGTCAAGCTAGCTGGCGCTGACGCCGATTTTCACCGCCGAGACCTGTGGGAGGCAATCGAGGCGGGGGCCTTTCCGGAGTGGGAACTCAGTTTTCAGATGTTCTCGGAGAAGCAGGCCGAAGGCTTCAGCTTCGACATCCTCGACTCGACGAAGCTCGTGCCGGAGGAGCTCGTTCCACTCACGCCCGTCGGAAAAATGGTGCTCAACCGAAACCCCGACAACTTCTTCGCCGAGACTGAGCAGGTGGCATTCTGCACGGCGCACATCGTTCCCGGTTTGGACTTCTCGAATGATCCGCTGTTGGCGGGGCGCCATCATTCGTATGTGGACACGCAGATTTCGCGCCTCGGCGGACCCAACTTCCACGAGATTCCAATCAACGCCCCGATTGCTCAAGCGCATAATAATCAGCGGGACGGACTGCATCGCCAAGCGATCAACCGGGGTCGCGTCGCCTATGAACCGAATTCGTTGGGCGGGGGTTGTCCGTTTCAGGCCGGCGCCGCAGGCTTCACGTCTTTTCGCGAGCATATCGAGGACGACAAGGTCCGCGGCAAGCCGGAGCGCTTCGCCGATCACTACACGCAGGCGACGCTCTTTTTCAACAGCCAAAGCGCCTTCGAGAAAGCTCACATCCTGCGCGGCTTTCGCTTCGAGCTGACGAAGGTTCAGACGCCCGCGATTAGGCAACGCATGGTGTCCATCTTGGCGAATGTGGACGTGGGGCTCGCGCGCAAGCTTGCCAGCGAGCTGGGTATGGACATGCCGAAGCCCGCGCCCAAGGTGCTGAAGAGCGTCACGAAACCGGAGGTAGAATCATCGCCGGCGCTGTCCTTGATGGCTCTTCCGGGCGATGGCAGCATCGCCACGCGCCGCATCGCGATTCTGGTTGCGAACGGGGTCGACGGCGAGGCGGCCCGGGCTTTACATGCGGGCCTGACCGAACAAGGCGCGGTCCCGCGCTACGTCGGCGCCCGCCTTGGCAGTGTGAAGTCGGAGACCGGGGACCCCATCGAAGTCGAAGGCACGCTCGAGACCATGCCTTCGGTGGTGTTCGACGCGCTCGCCGTGCCCGGGGGCAAGGCTGCCCTCGTCACGCTCGCCAACCTGGGCCACGTGCTCGAGTTCATCAAAGATCAATACCGCCACGCGAAGCCAATTCTGGCTTTGGGCGAAGCCGACGCGCTGCTCGAAAGCGCCAACGCGCCCGCTCTGCTGCCGTCGGGCGCTGCCGATCCCGGAATGCTCGTCGGCAAGTACGACACGGCGGCCAAGGCGTTGCCGGACTTCATCAAGGCGATCGCGCGCCACCGGCATCACGAACGCGAGATGGATCCGCCGAGCGTCTGAAGGATCGGACCGCGTCAGCGAGCCGGGCAGCTTCCGAGCGGCCCGCTCGCGGCGGTGCGGCGTTCACGCGGCGGTAGCCACCGCCGCATCTCGCACCAGGGCAGGCACGGTGCGTGCAGTCCTATCCTTTAGGCGCGTTCTCCCTGCGCCTCCGGAGGTGTCATGAAACGCGCGCTGGTCGTGGGCGCTCAGCCAGAGACGACCGAGATCACAGAGTGCTTGTCCAAGCAGGGCTACGAGATCTGCTCCGCGCAAGGCTTCTCCGAACGCGGCAAAGAGCTTCGCCCGAAAGCGGCAGTGCTGTGCGCAGACATCTTTGGCGATGAGGCCGCTCCGCTCACACTCGATACGCTGATCGACCGCGTCCGAGAGGCCTGGCGTGATTCTACCGGCGCCGGAAGCAAGCGCACGACGCCCGCAGCGTTGGTCGGCACGAGCGAGCCGGCTGCGCGTTTAGCGTCGACCATCGGCCAGCTCGCGGCCAAGCCGCGCGCGGCGTTGCTCTTGCGCGGAGAGACGGGCACGGGCAAGCGGCATGTCGCCAGAGCGTTGCACGACTCGACTTATCCGGACGGCGAGTTCGTGGTCCTAGAGCCCGCAAACGCGCAGGCGAAGATCGCCAAAATACTCGACCCAAACAGCGCCCGCCGCGAGCTCCTGGCAGGTGCGGGGACGACGGTGTATGTGCACGAGATCGGGGAGACCTCACTCGACGTGCAAGGCAATATTTTGCGCCTGCTACGCGACGTCAACGAGTCGGCGCGCTCGGTTCGCCTGGTCGCGTCGTCGAGCAGAGATTTGGGCCGCGCAGCGCGTGATGGGTTTGTTCGCCCGGAGCTTGCGTACCGGTTCCCGTTCGTGGTCGAGGTCCCACCGCTGAGAGATCGCGCCGAGGACATCGGGCTGCTCGCGGAACACTTTGCCCAGAACATCGCCAGCCGCTACGGCGCGACGCCGCTCAGCTTCAGCGAAGGCGCCTTGCGACGGCTCCAGGACCATGACTGGCCAGGAAACGTGCGTGAGCTCTGCCATTTAGTCGAGCGTTGCACGTTGAGCAGTGGGCTCGGGGCGGTCGAAGCCGACGATTTGCCGCCGTTCCAGCAGGTGCAGCCGGGAATCGACTTTCGACTGCCGCTCACCGGCATCGACCTCTCCGATCTCGAACGGAGTGTCTTGGTCCAAGCGCTTCGGATCGCGGAAAATAATCAGACCCGCGCGGCGGCACTGCTGGGCCTGACCCGGGATCAGATCCGATATCGCATGTCTAAGTTTGGGATCGCCATGCGTGAATCGAGCGTGCCGCCGCCCGTGTCAGCGGCCGCCGTTCGGGCGTCCAGTGCTCGGGAGCCCCCTAGCCGTTAACCAAGCGCACGTCGCGAGTTGCCGCGTGGTGAGGCGGATTGCAGCCCCGGCGCCGCTCGCCTGCGAAATGGTTTGCGGTAAACGGCTGACCGAATTGCAGGACGGGCTTCGCACGAGTTGCTCGGCGTGAGAGACTCATCGCAGTGCAAACCGCATCGCGCAGCGACCTGCTGGTAACGCTTTCGCGTCTCGCAGACGATTTGACGGCGGGCGACGGAGCGCGTCCGACGCTCGCCGAATTGACAGGCGTGGCTCGAGCCTTGGGAGTTCCAACGGGCGAGCGCCGCGATGACGCACCGGTGTTTTTGAACGGCACCGAACCGATCGCAACGGCCACTTGGACGCAATGCGGCGGAATATTGTTTGCCATTGAGCGGGGTGAGGTGGACGCACCGGCGGAAGCCGCCGCTCGCGTGGCGCGCCGCCTGCTCCAGCTCGCGCCCACCCACCGCTGACGTCATTAGCGGCGCAGCGGCTAGAGGGGAGGCAAGTCGAGCCGCTCGAGGCAAGCTTTTGCCGCATCCCCGAGCACATCCCGTTGCAATCGCTTGGCGTCGCCAAAAAATGCCGCTGCGATCACGCGGTCCAAGCGCCGCGTGCCCACGAGCGCCAATGCCTCTTCCTCGTCCTCTAGATTTTCGCCGTAGGTGACCCGTTCGTCGTCCCCCGGAGCCTCACCCAAGCGACGTTGAAAATATTGCATGCCCAGGCTGCGGGCGCGCGCTTGGTGGTCACCAACGACCACGATCTGCAGCCGCGCGCGCTCGATACTGGAGAGCGGCGCGAGCGCCTCCTCGACGGCCTGATGCAGCTCGGCGATCTGTTCGCCGGTTGCGAGCGCGGTGAGGGCGAGCACTTGGGGGCCCACCGTGCGCGCGAATGCTGCACGGTCTTCGACGCTGGCCGCGCCTGTTTCCACGACTTTCGTGGCAAACTTCACGGACGACTCGAGCAAGCCCGCCAGACTCTCCTGGACGGTCCGCAGGGCTGGATCATCGAGTTGCCCGAGCGCGCGGGTGGCGTGCTCGAGCAGGGTCTTGATCTGCGCCAAACTGCCGGACGACAGCCGGTTATCGCGCACGCTCAGCGCGAAGAGCGCCACCGTGATGTGAGCGACGTTCTTCGCGGCAAAAAACGACGCTCGGAACACCGGGAACGCGCGGCGTGCAGCGCCCCGGCGCAGGACGACTTCGGCGGGTAAAAGCACCAGGACCGGAACTTCCTCTTGAGCTTGGCCGCGGGTCTGCTCGTAGGCCTCCGTGAACACTTGGTTGGCCGCGTCGAGCGCCGACGGTGGACTTTGATTTGGGGTGGGCGCGGCGGACATCAAGCGGTGGACGCGAGCTGCTGTTTCACTTCGAGAGCTGCTTCAACCCAGCGTAACCTTGTTGGCACACATCTGCCAATGCCACAGCGGCAAAGACAGACGCTAGCCACCTGGTTTTGCGCGGCGCTCTGGCCATCGCGAACGCAAGCCCGCTCGCGATCCAGGGAGCAAGGCAGTACGGGCAAGTGAGGAGCTCGCCAACGGCCTTGCGCAGCCCCATGCCCCGAGGTTTTTCTTCCACCTCGCCCGCTCCGGCGGTCTCTTCAAAGGCGGTGAAAGGAGCGCGTATCGGGGCCAGCACGCGATCTCTCGCCGTGATGCGAGCCAACTGAAATGTAGCAACCCCGATCAGAACCGTGTCGCCGGTGCCCAAGTGAAGCGAGCGTGGCTTGCTCGCGAGCAGCACGGTCCCCACGAGCGTGCTCCAGACCGCGACCAGAGCACCGTAGCCCGCGAGAGGCAGCTGGTGGGCTGGGTCGTAGCCTTGAAACCAGGAGTTTGGCGTCGCGGCCGGCAACGCAGGTAGGGTAGCTTCAGTCGGCATCGCGTTCAACGTGGTGCACGAACCGTACCTCACACTGAGCACGGGCCTGCTCCACGAAGATGAAACGGGTCACTTCGTCCTTCTAGACGCCCGGCGCGCCGCGTGATTAGGATGGCGCTGAGTAAACGTTTTCAGCTTCTAGACACGCGGATTCTCGATAGGATTCGCGCGCCCGGCGCGGCCCTTGCATTCGACGCTTTGAACATGACGAGTGGATCGACACAAGCTCGTCGCTTCGCGATCGGCGCGGAAGTGGCGGAAGCAGGAACACACTTTCGCGTGTGGGCGCCCGACCGGAAACGCGTTTCCGTGGTGGACTGCAGCGCGAGCAACCGCGCCGAACAGCTGCTCGAGCCGGAAGACAACGGCTACCACTCTGGGCTCGTGCTCGGCATGAGTGGCGGCGCGCGCTACTTATTTCGCCTCGACGACGAACCCAAACTTTACCCCGACCCCGCGTCGCGCTTCCAGCCCGAGGGTCCCCACGGGCCCTCTCAAGTCGTCGAGTCATCGAACTTTGCGTGGCAAGATCAAGAGTTCAAAGAAGATCCGAACGCGCGGGTGTTGTACGAGCTCCACCTCGGTACCTTCACCCAGGAGGGCACCTACCGGGCTGCTGCGGCCCAATTCGCCGAGCTTGCCGAGCTCGGTGTGACGACGATTGAGCTCATGCCGATCAACGGCTTCCCGGGCCGATTCGGCTGGGGCTATGACGGCGTTAACCCCTGGGCCCCCGTCCAAATCTATGGCTCACCGGACGACCTGCGCGTCCTCATTGCTACGGCCCACGCCCACGGACTGGGCGTCATCTTGGACGTCGTTTACAACCATTTTGGGCCGAACGGCAGCTACTTTTCGATGTTCTCACGCGACTACTTCAGCGACGCATACGAAAACGAGTGGGGTGATCCGATTAACTTCGACGGGCCAGGGAGCCCGGCCGTGCGTGAGTTTTTCTGCGAGAACGCGCGCTATTGGATCGAAGAATTTCACTTCGACGGCCTGCGTCTCGACGCGACGCAAGCGATTTTCGACAAGTCTGAACCCCACGTTTTGGCCGACATCGTCCGGGCCGCGCGGCGCGGGGGCCAAGCGCTCTCGAAGAGCGTCTTCATCGTCGCGGAGAATGAACCGCAGGAAACCAGGCTCGTGCGCGACCCGGAGGCCGGCGGATACGGCATCGACGCCCTATGGAATGACGACTTCCATCACTCGGCGATGGTCGCGCTGACCGGCCGCCACGAAGCTTACTACAACGACTATCGGGGCACGCCGCAGGAGCTGATCTCGGGCCTCAAGTGGGGCTATCTATTTCAAGGACAGCACTACTATTGGCAAAAGAATACGCGCGGCACCCCCTGCTTGGACTTAGACGCGCAGCACTTCGTGACCTACCTGCAGAATCACGATCAGGTGGCAAACAGCGTGACTGGCTCGCGCGTCGATCGCCTGACTAGCGCCGCCGAGCTGCGTGCCGTCACCGCGCTCATGCTGCTGTCGCCGCCCACTCCCATGCTGTTTCAGGGTCAAGAGTTCGCAGCCTCGGCGCCGTTTTACTTTTTCGCTGATCACGAGGGTGAACTGCGTGCGTCCGCCGATAAGGATCGTCGCAAATTCCTGGAGCAATTCCCCTCGGCGGCGGCGCGCCAAGCCCAACAGCAAATGGCGCGGCCGGCTGAGCTGTCTACCTTCGAGAGCTGCAAGCTCGATTTTAGCGAACGGCGAACGCACGCGCCCATGTACTCGCTTCACAAAGATTTGCTACGGCTGCGCAGGGAACAGCCCGCGCTGAAACAACGCCTGACGGGCCGCATGCACGGTTCTGTCCTCGCCGAGCATGTGCTCGCCTTACGCTTCTCGTGCGCTGAAGGCGACCAATTATTGATCACTAACTTGGGCGGCGATTTGGAGCTTCAGCCCATCGCCGAGCCGCTGCTCGCGCCGCCGGCGAACAAGGTGTGGGCGGTCTTGCTCTGTACGGAAGACGTAAAGTACGGGGGACAGAGCTTTGGCCCGCCGTGGCTGGCTGGGAAGCTGCTGCTGCCGGCACGCTCGACGATTCTGTTCCACGTAAAAGACGCACCGCGCGTGCAGAGCCGCGAGAAAGAAGAACCGAGCGCATGACCCTGTGGTGGCAAAAAGGGATCGTTTATCAGGTTTATCCGCGGTCATTCGCGGACGCCAATGGCGACGGGATCGGCGACCTACCAGGCATCCTCGCCAAGCTCGACTACCTGCAGTGGCTGGGTGTAGACGCGATTTGGATCTCGCCGGTTTTTCCCTCGCCGATGGCTGACCACGGCTACGACGTTGCCAACTACGTGGACATTCATCCGCTGTTCGGCACGTTGGCAGATATGGACTCCTTGATCGCAGCCGCCCACCAACGCGGGATCAAGATCATCTTGGACTTCGTGCCGAACCACACTTCCAACCAGCACCCGTGGTTTCTGGAGTCGCGGAGTTCACGCGACAACCCCAAGCGCGATTGGTACCTGTGGGCGGATCCGAAGCCGGACGGTGCGCCGCCGAACAATTGGCTCAGCGTCTTTGGCGGGCCGGGCTGGACCTGGGACCCCGACACTCAGCAGTACTATTGCCACGCCTTCTTGAAAGAGCAGCCGGACCTCAACTGGCGTAACCATGAAGTGCGCACGGCCATGTACGGCGCGCTCGAGTTTTGGCTCGAGCGCGGCGTAGATGGTTTCCGGGTGGACGTGCTGTGGCACTTGATCAAAGACGCGGTCTTTCGCGACAATCCCAAAAATCCTGAGTATAAGACGGAGCAAACCCCGTACAACTCGCTACTGCCCGTCTATTCCACGGACCAGCCCGAGGTGCATGAGATAGTCCGGGAGATGCGGGCACTGCTCGACCGCTACGAGGAGCGCGTACTGATCGGTGAAGTGTACCTGCCGATCCACCGTCTGGTGAGCTACTACGGCGAGGCTCAGGATGGCGCGCACTTACCGTTTAACTTCCAGCTGGTCACGCTTCCCTGGAGCGCATCGCAAATCGCGGCGGCCGTCAGTGAATATGAGGGCGCTCTACCGCTGAACGCTTGGCCCAACTGGGTATTGGGCAATCATGATCAGCCACGCATCGCCAGCCGAGTCGGGCTCGCTCAGGCGCGGGTCGCCGCGCTGCTGCTGTTGACGCTGCGTGGCACTCCCACTCACTATTACGGGGATGAGATCGGCATGCGTGACGGCGTAATCCCGCCCGAGCAGGCGGAAGACCCACAAGGCAAGAACGTGGGTCTGAGCCGCGACCCGCAGCGCACGCCCATGCAATGGTCGGCCGGTTTGAGCGCCGGGTTTAGCACAGGAAAGCCGTGGTTACCGGTGTCCATCGAGCACGCGCGGTGCAACGTTGCCGTAGAGCGGGAAGATCCGGACTCGATGCTCGGCCTCTACCGTCGCTTGATCGAGCTGCGGCGAACGGAGCCCGCCCTGCACGTCGGTTCGTATACGCCTGTCGCTACTGAGGCGGACGTGCTGTCCTACATTCGCGAGCAGGATGGACGTCGATTCCTGATTGTGTTGAACCTTGGTCACTTTTCGCACTTATTCAGCCGAGAGGACACGCTCGGCACGGTCGTGATCGCCACCGACCGCGCGCGCGAGGGTGAGTCCATCAATCAGCGCGTGGCGCTCACCGGTGATGATGGCCTGGTCATTCTGTTGAACGGTTCGTGAGCGCGCAATGTCGCTCGTCGTCAGCTCGCCGCTGTTGCCCATGCTGTCCAAGCGCATCGAGCGCTTACCATCTGGAGACGGCTGGACGTTCGAGCCGAAGTGGGATGGCTTCCGCACGCTCATTTTCCGTGACGGGGAGGACGTTCTCCTCCAGAGCCGCGACGAAAAGTCGCTGAACCGCTACTTCCCTGAGCTGCTCGCGCCGATTCGTGAGCAGCTCCCCGAGCAATGCGTGTGCGATGGCGAGATCGTGATCGCCAAGGGTGGCACCCTCGACTTCGATGCGTTGCAGCTACGCGTTCACCCCGCCGCTTCGCGCGTGCAGCTTTTATCCAAGGAGATCCCGGCCGCGGTCGTCGTCTTCGACTTGCTTTGCGAAGGTGCGCGGGACTTGCGAGCTGAGCCCTATCAGGCTCGGCGAAAGCGGCTTGAGGCGGTGCTCGCGGAGGTCCGGGCCCCGCTGTTTTTGACCCCAACCACGACGGATCACGCCGTGGCGGCGGATTGGTTCGAGCGCTTCGAAGGCGCAGGCCTCGATGGCGTCATGGCCAAAGCCAACATGGGCGCGTACGAGTCCAATAAGCGCGTGATGTTCAAGGTGAAACATGATCGCGATTGCGACTGCGTGATTGCCGGCTTTCGCTGGCACAAAAAGGGGGAAGGCGAAGCGGTCGGATCGCTATTGCTCGGCCTGTACGACGACGCAGGAGATCTGCAGCACGTCGGCGTCTGCGCCAGCTTCACCGATCAGAAGCGACGCGAGTTGGTCACATTCCTCGAGCCGTATCGCGAGAACGCTCTCGCTCAGCACCCTTGGCGCGCGTGGTCCCAGGGCTCCGCGCATTCGGTGGGCGCGAAGGAGCAGCGCATGCCCGGCGGCAAGAGCCGCTGGAGCCAAGGTAAAGATCTGTCGTGGGAGCCGCTCCGCGCTGAGCTTGTGGTCGAAGTGGCCTACGACCACATGCAGAGCGGCCGTTTCCGACACACCGCCCAATTTCGCCGCTTTCGGACCGACAAGCCCCTTGCCGAATGCACCTACGCGCAGCTCGAAGTGGTGCCGGCGCAAGAGCTGTCCGAAATTTTCGGCAGGCGTTGAGCGTACGGCAAAGCACGCATCATTTGGGAATATGTGTTGCATCGGCTCGAGCCGTCCCATTCAAGGAGATTTCAAATGGCAATACCGTCTCGCCGTCTCGCCGTGATTACAGGTGCTTCGTCCGGCATCGGGCTCGAACTGGCCAAGTGTTGCGCGAGTGATGGCTTCGATCTGCTGATCGCCGCCGATGAGCCCCAAATTCACGACGTGGCGCGCCAGCTCCGTTCGTACGACGTGGCCGTAGACGCCATTGAGGCGGACTTGGCAACCGAGCAAGGCGTGGATGCGCTCTACGCCGCTGCCGCGGGTCGTCCAGTCGGCGCGCTGCTCGCAAACGCAGGACGCGGCTTGGGTCACGCGTTCTTGGATCAAAGCTTCGAGGAGGTGCGACGCGTCATCGATACCAATGTGACCGGAACGCTGTACGTCATCCAGCGATTTGGGCGCGACATGCGGCGCGAGGGCCAGGGCAAAATCCTGATTACCGGGTCCATTGCGGGAGTCATGCCAGGCACCTTTCAGGCCGTTTACAACGGCACGAAGGCGCTCTTGGATTCGTTTTCCGTAGCGTTGCGCGCCGAGCTCAAAGACTCGGGCGTCACGGTGACCTGCTTGATGCCAGGAGCCACTGACACCGAGTTCTTCGAGCGCGCGGGCATGATGGACACCAAGGTTGGTACCGACAAAAAGCAGCCGCCAGAGGAAGTCGCGCGGGTCGGTTTCGACGCGATGATGAAGGGCGAAACGGACGTGATTGCGGGTTGGAAGAACAAACTGCAAGCCACGATGGCGCACGTGCTCCCTAATGAGATGCTCGCCGAGCAGCATCGAAAAATGGCGGAGCCAGGCGGCGCGAAGAATTGAACGGTTAGCGCGAGACCTTCGTCAAGAGCGGTGGAATCTCCGCCAGTAACTCGCGCGCCAGAAACCCCAGGGCGCCGATGCGGCGGGCGAGGAGGTCGCCCGCCTTGGCATGCAGGTACACGCCCCAGACGGCCGCTTGGAATGCGCTGGCGCCGCGCGCACACAGCCCGGCGATCACCCCGGACAGCGTGTCCCCGGACCCTGAGGTGCCGAGGCCAACATTGCCTGCGGTGTTGCGGTAGGCGGTTCCGTCGGGCGCAACGACGAATGTTTGCGCCCCCTTCAGCGCGACCACTACGTTCAACGTGGCGGCCGCCTCACGTGCAATGTCCAACGGTCGGGCGATGATCTGGGCGCGACTACAGCCCCAGAGTGTCGCCATTTCCCCGGCGTGTGGAGTCGCTATCACCTGGGCCGAGCGTGCCTGCGTCAGCGGCTTGTGAGCATCGAAAACGTGCAGCGCCGCCGCATCGACAATCAGCGACGACCGAGCATTCGCGCGCACGCAGTGCTCGAGCAACGCGACCGCGCCGCGCGCGTCGACCATGCCCGGGCCCACCAGGACAGCGTTGGCGCCAGCAACTTCCGACTTCAACCCGTTGAAGCAACCGCGCGCGAGCTCTCCTTGCCGCGTTTCAGGCAGGCCAATCACACACGCCTCCGGCACCGTGACTGCGACCTGCACCGCGACCGAACGCGCCGTAGCAATTTGCAATTTGCCGGCGCCGGCCCGCAAGGCGCCGGTAGCGGCCAGGATTACAGCGCCGGGAATGCGTGCGGAGCCACCGACGACCAGCACCCGGCCTCGACCCTCCTTGCCAAGCTTCGGGTGCACATTGGGCATCGGCCAATTACGGAGCACGGCCGCTGTAATGAGCGTTGGAGAGGTGTGGCTGCTCACTTTTTGACTGCCAAGTCAGGGACACTCGTGACCGGTTCTCCAGCTACCGTCACCGGTTCGATGAAATTATAATCGCGCAGGGCCATTCGATCCGCGCGCGAGTCGGGCACCGCGCTAAAGGTCGTGATCGCGCAATTGGCGACATCGCCGGCACGGTCGATGGCCAGCAGCCGCTCCTCGTCCAGATCTTCTAGGAGGTATCGAAAGCACAGAACAACCACCTGATGCGTGACAATCAGGACGCGCGCTCCGGCGTGGCGGATCTGCAATTCGTCCACCAAGCTGCGGAGACGCAGAATGACGTCGCACCAGCTCTCGCCACCGGGAGGCCGGTAGTAGAATTTGCCGAGCTCTGCACGCCGCCGAGCTTCCTCCGGGAACGTCGCGCTAATACCCGCACGAGTCAGCCGATTCAGGCTACCAAACTCTTTCTCACGTAGCCGCTCGTCGGTCAGATGCCGAGGTGGCGCGCCTTGAACGGCCTCCACGATCAAACGAGCCGTGTGGTTCGCTCGCGTGTACGGGGAGCTCAGGACGATTGTAGGCCGCTCATTCGCGGGCTGTCGCTCGAACCACGCGCCCACGGCGCTCGCCTGTCGCCTACCCAATGCCGAGAGTGGCACGTCGACATCGCGTCCCGCGATGCTGATGTGTGCGGCGCCAGACGATTCCGCAGCCTGGCGCGCCACATTTCCTGCGCTTTCGCCATGGCGCACGAGCCACAGGGTTGCAGGCCAGCCGGCGCGCGCGGATTCCTCCTCAATGGCCACCCGGTCTGTCCGTGCAATCCGCGCGCCATGGCTGGGTCACCCGCCTCAGCAGCACCCAATGCGCCACACTGCGCCGCCCCGATCCACACCGTCCACTGAGCTCGCGACTGCGTGGTAGCAAAAGGTCCCGCCGGGGCAGGGACGCGCGAGCTTGCTCCTCTTGGGGCCAGAACCGGGCTTGTTCGCGCGCCTACCTGAGAAATGCGTATTGGCACTGCCATTGCACCGGCACGCTCCCATGTCTCGTCTCCTGACTCATAACCGTGACAGCTCGGCCAGCCCAGAGGAGATGGTGCACCGCCTTCTCGCTGCTTCGCATGAAGCGCGTCTCACTCCGAGTTTTTCCGCAGGAGACTTCGAGGCCGGGCTGGAACGAGAAGCGTCGCTACGCCGTATCGAGCGCGTCTTCGTCGAAGCCGAGCGAGCGGCGGTTGCGCCGATCATCGCCTCAGTACCGACCGATCCGGCTGCTTTCGTGGCGTGGTTTGAGTCTTTAAAGGGGACGGGGCCGGGTCAAGGCGACGCCCTGTTCCCCTGGTTGGCGGAAGAGGCGAACCGTGGACAAATGTGCTGGTTTTTGCAGCAAGAGCTAGCCGGTGAGGCGGGCTTCGATGACCTCGTTGCCCTCACGCAGGTGAAGCTGCCTACTCAAGCCAAACTCGAGCTTGCGCGCAACTATTGGGATGAAATGGGCCAAGGCACCGAGGGCGGCATGCACGGCCCGATGCTCGACGCGCTTGCCAAATCCTTGCGCTTAAACACGTCCGGTCAAACGGTCTGGGAGTCCCTGGCGCTCGGCAACCTCATGGTGGCCTTGGCGACCGCTCGTCATTACGCGTATCAATCGGTGGGTGCCCTTGGCGCGATCGAGCTGACTGCGCCGGGACGGTCGGAACTCGTCAACGCAGGGTT
>CAXSGJ010000026.1:0-30288 GCA_964236865.1 uncultured Polyangiaceae bacterium | reverse complement strand
AAGTATTACGCGCTCCACGCGACTCTAGATGTTCGGCATTCATTGGCGTGGAACCGCGAAGCCCTGTATCCCTTGGTCGCTGCCGACCCGAGGACGGCACCGCTCATCGCCGAGGGCGCGCTCCTTCGGTTGAGAGCGGGCGCGCGCTGCTTCGACCGTTACCGCCACGAGCTCTGGACGCGCGGGCGTTCGGCCATCGATTGACCGCCGTTTTAGACGGTCGGAACCTCCGTGCGCGGCTCGAGCGAGTCGCGGCGCGCCTCCGCCGCCTGTAGACGCGTCAGGAGCAAAGGCTTCGCCCGCTCGGCGCGCGCGTAGCTTTCGCGTTGCGCTTCTTCCAAAAACAAGGCGAGTTCCTCGTCGTTTGCGTCGCGTGCCTCGTCCGCACCTTTTACGGCGACCAACATGGCCTGCTGCGCGTGGAACAGCAAGCTCACGAGTCCGATGGTCTCGTCGCGCTCCACGAAATGGCGGTCTGGGCTGGGAGGTAAGGTGTCCCCATGGTTTGGACCGGGGCTCGGAAAGTGCCCGACCGCGGCGGTCAGAGCGGCGCGCTTAGTTTGCATACCGCCGACTTCGGGATATTCGCCGGAATCGTCAGGCTCGTTGAAGCCGCTCACGACGCGGTCTTTACCGTTGCAGCGTCCGTCAGCGCCAACGAGGCCGCTAGCGCCACGTACATGCCGAACAAACTTTTGCGCGATAACCGGTCTTCAAACCCCGGCGTGAGCCGCTTCGGTACTAAGTAGTAGTCCGTCACGTAAGCTGCGGCGGCCACGAGCGCTGCATTGCGCAGCCTGGCGAATGTTGATTGCGGCTTCGGCAACAAGGCGTGAATCGTCGACCAAACGGCCACCGCTCCCGCGTTGAGAGCTCCGCCCACCACGGTGTGGCGATAGTCGGCATTATCGACGTTTGCCGCCTGCTCGCCCCACAGGATGTGACTCGTGGCGTTCAGCGCGGCGGCCGGGTGCCCCGTATCTCTTGCTGAAAGGAGCAGAGCGGCGGCAGTCGTGGCCGCGGTGGTGAGAGCTGACGAGATGAACGCGCGCGAGACGGTGCTTGAAGACGACATGAGCCGTAGTTATGCAGCCCGCGTGCCTATTTTTGACTCGCCGCCAGAAAGTTTGGCAAAACTCCTGACCCGTTTCGGCCGCCAGATAGCGCCGCTTGCCTCGCTGAACATCTCCTACCCCGTCGGTCGGAGCGGAGCGCGCTTCGAAGCACTACTGCCCACCGTGGCCCTCGAACGCGTGGAGCTCGGAAAGCTGCTGCGCTTCGTCGTTCAGGACGAGGCGGGATGCTGCTTCCCTGCGATGATCGAGCACGTCGCGACGTCACCGGCTCTGCCGGGTTGGTCAGTGATTCGCGGAGTGCTCGTGGCGCACGGTTAGCGCGTTGCGAACGCCAGCAGCACGTCCGCGTGACAGGGCTGCCCGAGCGGGCACCAACAAGCCAAATTTTTTCCGTGGAGCTCGCGTTTCACATCCGCGATCGTAAAGGCCAGGACGGCCTCGGCGGTGCGCAGTGCGCGCTCGAACCGCTCCACCGAGACCGCGCGTTCCTGCTGGGTTGCCGCTCGGCGCCCGGAGCCTGACTCGATTCTAAATGGATTCCCCCACTTGCTGGGGCGCGTGACGCAGACGACGGGCAGCCCGTTCGGCGAGACGAGCCGAGACCCCTTGGCGCGACTGCGCTGGATGCGGACGGGCGTGACCATGACCGAGGCTAGCCCGGTCGCGGTCCGAATCGAGCCCGAGTCATGAAAGCAGCGCCTTCAAGCGCGCGCCCAGGCTCTTGAACTCGAGCTCTTCGAAGAGAGTACCCCATGCCAGAAGGGCAGCCTCGGAGGGGACGGCCCAAGGGACCCCGGCCGCGCCGATCGGCGCGTCCTCGCGCAGCCGTGCCAATGCCTCCGTGTGCAGAATTTGCTCGCGATGCGCGTGCAAGGCTTCGCGTACGCGCGCGCTCTGGATCACGGCGAGCCCGTCCAACAACTCGAGGCAACTGCGCTTGGAGGCCAGGAGTTTGCTGGCAGTGGACGCGCCTATCCCCGGCACACCGGGCAAATTGTCCGAGGGGTCGCCGATCAAAGCGACGAACGACGGCAGAAACTCAGCAGGGACACCGAAACGTGCCTGCACGTCCGCGGCGCCGTACACGACCGCATCTTTGCCGCGCCGGCCGACGAAGTTGACCTTCACTGAGCCGCGAGCCAGTTGGAGCATGTCCCGATCTCCGCTGACGACCAAGGCTGGGGACTGCTGGTCCCGCGCGAGCTTGGCGAGAGTTGCAAGGACGTCGTCCGCCTCGAAGCCAGGACAACGGTAAACGGGCACGGCAAGAGCATCCAGCAATTGCCGGAGCCGGCCAAATTGGGCAGTCAGCGCGGGTGGCGTCGGCGCGCGACCCGCCTTGTATGCATCGAAGCTCTCGTGCCGGAAGGTCGCCTGGGGCGCGTCCAGTGCGAAGGCCAATGCCGCTCCGCGCTGCTCCCGAAGCAACTTGAGGATCAACGCGCAGAACCCATATAGCGCAGATGTCGGCTCGCCTTGCTTCGTAGACATGGGCGGCAGCGCATGGTGAGCGCGGAAAAACAATGAGAAGGTGTCGATCAGCAGAGCGGGCGCTGTCACGTCTAAAATTACCAAATAAGTTGCAGCAGATCACGACGCTAGCAGAGGCGCGGCATCTTCCTAGGTCCTTGAACCTTGCCGCCTTGCTCCAAGCCTAGATGACAGGCCCCGCCGCTCTGCTAGCGTCCGGCTCGGAACGCTCACGCGCGAACGCGCGAACGAAAGAAGGCCGTCATGATCCGATCTCTTCTGCTAATCACGGCGGCTCTCACGAGCAACGCGTGTCTCAAAACGACCCCCGCGCCCAAGGACGCCAGCGCCGCCGCCGTCAGTAAAGGCACCGGCGCCCCGGACGCCATGAGCTCGGAGCCCGGCCCGAGCAATACCGGCCCCGGCACGAGTGCCGAGGGCGGCCCGGGCAGTTTGGGCAACGGGATCGGCGCCGGCAGCGGCACGGGCACCGGTTCGCCGCCAGGCAACGGCGGGCCGGGCACCGGCTCGGGGAGCGGCGCCCACTGATTCAAAGAGAAGTTACTCAGTCGCGACCGACACGCCGAAGGCTCCGCCGCCCAACTGCGCCGATTCGATGACGATCGTGTAGTCCCCGGCGGGTACTTTCTTCAGCACGAGCTCGGACGCGTAGCCGCCAGCCAGAGCATCGTCGTTGCAATCGAGAGCGCCCTTCGAGTCGTCCGCACACCCCGGCAATACGTACAGGACCGTGTCGACGTTCGTTTCGGGCCGGCGCGTGCTGAGGGTCAGCTTGGGCACGGCCGCGGCCAAATGGAGGCGCACGACGCCTTCCGGGCGATCGATGTTCTGATCATTCGTGCAACTGTGTGGCGGGTCCCACAAGCTCGACCCGTCGATCACGCCAGCGGCGACGATCACCCCGTTTGCGGGGTCGAGCTTGAGTGCCGCCGTACACGCCGCCTGGCGTAAGCCTTTGCTCTTCGCACAGCGGCCCACTACCACGGGCAGGCCTGGCGTACACACGTCGTCGCTGGGACAACCGATGAAACCACGCGCGTCGCAGCCTCCGCCGTCCGCGGCGCGCGTCAGGGCCGCAATGGTGGCCAACTGCGGCGGGCCTTGGTGCCCGACCGAGTCGACGGGGGTGACCCGCACTTTGGGCACTTGCGTGTCCAGCGTGAGCCCACCCTTGTTGTAGCCGTAAAACGTCCCTTGAGCCGAAATGGACGAAAGTTGCGTATCGATCGCCGTCGTTGGACCGGATTCGAGGTCTACGGTCACGGGCTTGTTGCTCGCGTCCAAGAGCTCGATGTGAAACTTGCCCATGTCGTCATCGGGGTCCGTGCCGCGAGCGAGGATTACCGGCCCGAACATCGCATGCAAATACCGAAGCTCCGCCAGCACGGGCGGCACTCCAGCCGTGCACACGGTGGGGGAGCCCGCGCAGGATTGGCCGGCTTCGCAGCGATCCGCCACGTAGCTCGGGTCGCAGCCTTCCCCGAGTTTCTTCGTGCCCTGTTGCACGATCTCCACGGTGATTGGCGCGGATGAATTGTCGTCGCCGTCGACGAGGGCGACGCTCGCCTTCTGCAGTTTGGATGCGTCTTCGACCCCGGCGATGGTGGCCGTGCCAGTGAACGCGGCCTCGAGCGGAAGCGCGTCGAGCACGATGCGTCCGTCCGCCGTATCGGGGCTGCCGTCCCAATTGCCGTCGAACACGGCGACTGGCTTGCCGTCTCCGCCTTGAAAGCTAACTGAGATGCTGGCCACCCTCGAGGCCGGCTGTGTGCCCTTCACCGTGAAGCGGACGCTATTGCCGTCGCGACCCGCCACGCGCGCGCTGACCGTAGCCAGTGAGAGCACCCCGCCACCGCTCTCCACTTTGCCTGAAGTACCCGCATTACCGGCCCGGGACGCGGTCGCGGCGCCGCTACCCACATTGCTATCGTTTCCTCCACTGCTCGCGCCGGCCTGCGACGAGCCTTTACCCCCCGTCCCATTCGAGCCCGAACCATCGCTCGCGGGGTCGACGGAATTGGCGAGATTCGAACACGCTGTAGGCAGCACAAATAACCACAACACGAGCGATGTTCGCGGAGCTTTCATGGCGTCCCCGCCCCAAAGCAAACAGCGTGCCTCCCGCCTCTTCGAGGAACGAACGGAATCGTTGGCGAATTCGCGCTTTTCGTCGCGTCGAACGCGTCAATACCTTGGCTCGCGCCAGGCCCATGACAGATAAACAAAATGCGAACGCCGCGCGGTGAACCGCGCGGCGTTCGTCGTCACTGCAGCTAGGCTCAGAACTCGCAGTTGGTCATCGAAGCGCCCATGCCGGAGCCGGCACCAAAGCCGATGTCGCCGTCACCTGCACCACAGTCGAGAACGTTGGCCTCCGAGCCGCCGCCGCCATCCAAGACGTCGTCGCCAGCCATGCCGTTCAACGTATCGTTGCCCGTGCCGCCATTCAACTCGTTGTTCAACGCGTTGCCCGTGATGGTGTCGGCAAGTGTGCCACCGAGCACGTTCTCCATGTCGAGCCCGAGCGAGTCGTTCTCGCCGGTGGCGCCGGACACCGCGGTTGCGTTCAGCGTGACCGTCAGCGCGGCCGTCCGTGCCGAGTAGTCGACCGTGTCGACGCCGAGACCGCCAGTGATGATGTCGCCGCCGCTGGCTGCAGCGCCTTCGTCGAAGGTGTCGTCGCCCGCGCCGCCGGCGAGGGTGTCGTTACCTGCATTGCCTTTGATCCGGTTGTTCAGTGCGTTGCCGGTGATGACATCGTCGTAGGCCGAGCCTAGGATATTCTCTACGTCGGCCTTTACGTTGTCGGCCTCCATCGCCGCGCCGTCGTCTGCCGCCACGCCATCCATGGTCACATGCACCAGCGCCGTGCGCGCTGAATAATCGACCGTGTCGGTTCCGTTGCCGCCATTGAACGTGTCGCCGCCATTGGAAGCGGCTTCTTCGTCGAAGGTGTCATTGCCGTCCCCGCCGTTCAGGATGTCCGCGCCGGCCTTACCGAGCAGCGTGTCGTCACCAGCGTCACCGTTCAAGGTGTCGGCCGCGGTATCACCGGTCAGGGTGTCGTTGCCGTTGCCGCCGTTCAGCGTGATGGCAACGCCGGGTGCAGCCGTCAGTACGTCGGCACCCGTACCACCGGTCACGATCTCGACGTCGCTCTTGACGTCATCGGCTTCGCCGGAGACGCCGTCGTTGGTCGTGCCCGCCCCGACGGTCACGGTGACGACGGCCGAGCGCAACGCGTAAGACACGGTGTCGATGTCCGCGCCGCCGTAGATGGTCTCGCTGGGGGTCGAGGCCGAGCCTTCGTTGAAGAGGTCCTTGCCAGCGCCGCCGTACACAGTGAGCGCGGTCGTGAACGCCGTGCCGATCGCGGTTCCGCCCGACGCGGTGAAGATGTCGTCACCGTCGCCGAGGTAGACCGTGTTGGTCGTCACGTTCGTGATGTTGATGTCCTTGAAGGCGTCGTTGTTCAGGTTCACGCCCGTGGACCCGTAGGCGATGTTGTCGATGGCGGCGGTGCCGCGGATTCCGAGCGTATTGCCGCTCACCGCGCCCAAGTCGACCACGATGCCAGTGGTGCTCGTCGAGCTAGTGCCCGTCGCAAACAGACCGTTCGTGAAGTCGAGGATGACTTCTTTCGCAGCACCGGTACCGGCGCCGGTGATTTGGATCCGCTTCAGCGTGCTGCTCGTCGCGAGGTTGTCGCAGGATGCGCCGTTCTGCAAGATGGCGGAGTCGGCAGCGCGCCGCGAGATGATGGCTGTCTCGCCCGCCGCAACGGTGACGGTCATCAGCCCGGAGGCGGCGACGAATGAGCAAGCCGTCCCAAGCGGAGTCAAATTCTCTTCCGCAGCTTGGAACGGGTCATCGGACACCACTGGGGATGAGGTCCCCGAGCAGCCAGCGAGCGAGAACACGACCAAACAACTGAGGGGCAGGAAGGATAGACGGTTGCGCATGGAAAAAATCTCCTCGTGCGGGTTCGTCGCGACCTGCGACGGGATATCCCGTTCGACTCTTGGCGCCTATGAACGGGGCAGTTGGCGCGCCCTTAAGGAAATATTCCTACGCAGGGCGTGTTATTTGCCCGGGTTTTTGCGCTTAATTGTGCGGGATACGTCGCCGTTACTGGCAGGTTCGGTCGAGACCTCTCTTTGCAAACACGGTATCGGAACTCCCATCTAGCCTGACAAGTGGTGATGCACGCTCGTATGTGAGTGTTGCTCTCACCCTCTCCCGAGCATCGATCCGCACTTTGCAAGGCCGGCAGCGCCCGAGGATGCTTTCGGACACAATCGGGCTTGAGGGGGGGTGCCGGCGCCTCAAACCTTGACGTAAGAGCGGCGTGCAGAGACACTTCTCAGCGTGCGAATTTACGCAAAGCGCCCGTCGCATTCGTTGCGGATGAGGCATCGGTTGGGGCTGTCCTCGCCAGCGAGGTCCCGGTCTTCACCGTGGCCGGCGCGGCCCAAAGGATGTCGGGTCGATGCATAACGCGCCAGAAAAGACGCCGCCCGTCTTTGCGCAGAATACGGCGCTGCTCGCCGGCGATCACGTCCAGGCCAACTTGGTCGCCGCGCAGGTCTCCCTGGACACGGCCTGTGCGGCAGAGCTCGCAAACCTCAACGATCGAGTGCCGGAGGGGAAGAGCGCGGAACTCAAGGCAGCATTCAGCGAGCTGCAAGCCAAGCACTTACAATTGGTTCAATCGGCGAAAATGGCCTCGCTCGCTCAGCTCGTCGCCGGGATCGCGCACGAGATCAACAATCCGCTGGCATTCGTGCTGGGCCACTTGAACACGGCTCTGCGCTGCATGAGCCACGTCGCGGAGCACTTGCCCGAGGATCTGCCCGACGGCGCGACCCACAGCTTTCGCCGCGCGAGCGAGCGTTTGAACGAACTCTCCCCGGGGCTCGAACGCATCCGCGAGCTAGTGGTCAAGCTGCATACGTTCTCGCGCCTCGGCGAAGGCGAGCAGAAGCAGGTCAATGTGCAAGAATCGGTCGAGTCTGTGCTCACGATTCTCGGACACCGGCTCGGCGACGGGATTCGGGTCGAAACAAGATTCAGCCCACCTTACGAGATCGAATGCTACGCGGGCTTGTTGAACCAGGCGGTCATGAGCCTGGTGTGCAACGCATTGGACGCCATGGCGGGCGCCGGCGTGCTCGGCATCAGCGCCGGAGCCACCGGCGCGAGCTATACGATCACGATCTCGGACACCGGAGCCGGGATCCCCATCGAGCTCCGCGAGCGGGTATTTGAGCCATTTTTCAGCACCAAGCCGATCGGTGACGGCACGGGGCTCGGGCTCTCGATCGCGTATTCAATCGCGCGAAAACACGGCGGGGTGCTGGAGCTTCTCGATTCCGAGGCAGGCGGAACCTCCGCCGTCATTCGCATTCCGCTCACCCCGTGCCACCCGAGGTAGATGAACATGCAGGCCGCCGTGAAAGAACGAGTGCTGCTAGTCGATGATGAGCCGGAGATCTTGGTCGCGCTCGAGGATCTGCTGGGCGACGACTTCGTCATCTTGAAGACCGGTCTGCCCGAAGAAGCGTTGGAGATCGTGCGTCGAGATCACGGGATCGCCGTGGTCATCAGCGATCAACGTATGCCGAAAATGACCGGCGACGAGTTGTTAGCCAAACTCGGCACCTCTTCGGAGGCTCGTCGCATTTTGGTCACTGCGTTTGCCGACCTTTCGGCGGTCATCCGCGCTGTGAATAATGGCAAAATCTTCGCCTATGTAACCAAACCCTGGAACCCCGACGACCTGCTGATGAAGGTGCGAAAAGCAGCCGAGCACTATCGGCTCGGGCAGCAGCTAGCGCGCGAGCGTGGCCTACTCGATTCGATCGTAACGAGCCTGAACGAAGGCATCGTCGCGGCCGACCGCGAAGGAAAGTGCCTGCTCTTCAACCCGCAGGCCGAGAAGATCTTGGGCATGGGCGCGCGAGACGTCGACCCCGAAACTTGGGCGCAGCATTACGGCGTCTTCAGCGAAAACCGCACGGATCTGCTGCCTCCCGGCAAAAATCCGTTGCTTCGCGCCATGGCCGGGGAAAGCTCGCTCGCCGCCGAGGTCTTCGTCAAGAACGACTCTGTGCCCGGAGCAACGGTCAGCATGACCGGTACCCCACTCGGTGGAAGCCAACACGGCATCTCAGGGGGCGTCGCGGTGCTGCGTGACGTCACTCAGCAACGCGAGCTCGAGACTCAGCTCAGTCAATCGCAAAAAATGGACGCGATTGGGCGCCTTGCTGGCGGTGTCGCTCATGACTTCAACAACTTGCTCGTCGTCATCCAGAGCTATGCAGAGTTGGTGCGGGATGGGCTGCCAGCGAATGACCCGGCGCGGGGTGACTTGGGCGAGGTACTGTCGGCGGCGCGGCGCGCTGCGACGCTGACCAAGCAGCTCTTGGCGTTCAGTCGTAGCGAGACGGTGCAGCCGGTCTCCGTGCAGCTGAATGATGTCGTATCGGGCATCGAAAAAATGCTGCACCGGATCATCGGTGAGGACATCGAGCTGTCCACCCGACTTCTGCCAGAGCTTGGCTTGATCCGCGCCGACCCCGGTCAGCTCGACCAGGTGATCCTCAATCTTTCCGTCAACGCGCGCGACGCCATGCCCAACGGTGGGCAGCTGCTGATCGAAACGTCGAACGTCAATCACGATTCGGACTACGCGGTGGCGCACGTCAACGTGGTCCCGGGTGACCTCGTCGTCCTGTCCGTCACCGATACTGGGACGGGTATGGACGCGGACACTGAACGGCGGATTTTCGAGCCCTTCTTCACGACCAAAGAGGTCGGGAAAGGAACCGGCCTCGGACTCGCGACGGTGTACGGAATCGTGCAGCAGGCGGGCGGCCAGATCCGCGTCTCGAGCAAGCCCGGCCACGGCAGTTCCTTCAGAGTCTACTTCCCGCGCTTGCGTAACGGTCAGCACAGCGGGCACGGGCCTGCCGCGAGCCTCGTCGGGACCGTCACTGGCGGAACGATTTTGGTGGTGGAAGACTACGCGGCCGTGCGTCAGGTCGCTTCGCGCATCTTGCGCGAGCGCGGCTACCGGGTCCTCGAGGCCCGCTACCCGGCGGATGCGCGCGCGCTCTGCGCGCAGCACGGAAACGAGATCGACCTACTACTCACCGACGTGATCATGCCCGAATGTACAGGCCCAGAGCTCGCGCGTGAGCTGACTGACCTTTACCCTAACCTGCGCGTTCTCTACATGTCCGGCTATCCCGGCGGTTCCACTGAGCGCTCCGGCGCCCTGGAGTCGGGCGCACCTTACATCGAGAAGCCTTTCTCCCCGGACGCCCTCGCGGAGAAGATCCGCGTTCTGTTGACTCCGTCGCCGTAAACGGAGCACGCCACAAAACGCCAACGCCCAGGCGACGTTCGCCTGGGCGTTGCATAGTCCCACTAAGGTGTTTGGCTGAAGCGCTGACCGGCAACGCACGTTGCGCCGCCGGTCAAGCGACGTTGCCTCAAGTCACGGCGCCTTGCACGAGGTGACCGAGCCGCCGGCACTGGTCTGACCCGCTGGGCAGGCCATGCACAGTTGATTGGACGTTGGAGTGCCAGCGGTGCTTGCGTAGAAGTTGACCGCGCACGGCGAGAAGGCCGTGCAAGCTGTCGAGTTCGAACCGCTTGCGTACTGACCGGTCGGGCAAGCCGTGCAGCTCGCCGAGTTGGTCAGGTTGCTGAACGTGCCTGGCGCGCAACCCGCGCACATACGATCCGACGTGGCGGTCGGGGCGGCGGTTTGGAACGTGCCGGTCGCGCAGGTCGTCCACGCGGTACAAGCGACCGCCGTATTGCTGGCCGAGGTGAACGTGCCCGCGGGGCAGGCGCTACACACCGGAGCCGCGGTCGTGCTCGGCTGCGTCGACGCGTACTGACCAGCCGTGCACAATGTATACGGCGTGCAGCTGGTCGCATTGAGCGTCGCCGCATTGAACGTGCCTGCTGCGCAGTTGCTGCAGACCTGGTTCACGCTCGATGTGCCCGCCGTCGAGATGTACTGCCCGGCGGTGCAGCCCGTGTACGGTGTGCAAGCGGCGACCATATTGGTCGTCGCTAGCGTCGGCGTGGGCGTCCCGGTGCCGACCGTCGCGACGCTGAATGTACCTGCGGCACACGGCAAGCAGGTCGGGGCGACCGACAGGCTTGCGACGGGGCTCGAGTACTGGCCAGCGACACAGTTGGTCGGGTACGGAACACACGCCGCGCTCGTCGGAGCGTTGATGGTGCTCGGGTTATAGGTTTGGACCGTTTGGGTGCCCATGACGACCGGCGCGCAGTTCGCGCAGGTTCGGTTGGTGCTTACAGTTGGCGCTGCCGTCTGGAAGGTGCCCAGCCCGCACGTTGACACTGCAGTGCATGCGGTCGCGTTGGCAGTCGTCGAGTAGCTCGTGCCCAGCGTGCACGAGACACAATTGCGGTCGTAAGTGATCGACGGTGGCGGGCTCGAGAACTGGCCCGCGACGCACATGACCTTCCACGCCGTACAAGAGGTAGAAGCGGGTGCGGTGTTGAACGTACCGGCTGCGCACTCCACGCAGTTGGTCTGGGTCGTGGCCGTTCCAGGTCCGACCGTCAGCGTACCCGCCGGGCAGATGATCTGTGGCGTGCAGGTGGAGTTGTTTTCGGTCGACGAGAACGTGCCGGCCGCGCACGGCGCACACACCCGGTCGGTCAACGCGTCGCCTTCGGTCGTCACGGACGTGCCGACCACGCAGGTCGTCTTGTTGATGCAAGGCGTGGCGGCGTTCGCGTCGTCATCCCACGTGCCCTGGGCACACACGGTGGGCAAGGAGGTACCGCCGATGCAGGAAGTACCCTTGACGCAGATCGCGCAGGCTGCCGGCGTCGACTGGGTGGCCGGGGCGGTCTGGTACGTTCCGGGCAAGCAAGCGCCGGGCGGTCCACATTGCGACACGTTCGGGCCGTTTGTATTCAGGCCAGGCGCGCATGCTTCGCAGATTCGATCCAACTTCGAGGTCGGCGTATTGAGGATGTGCGTGCCGGGCTGACAGTCCGTCCACGGGGCGCAGGCGGGGGCGTTTTGAATAGTCGAGAAGGTGCCCGAGTCACAGCCGGAGCAGGTCTGGTCCGCGGTGGCGCTGCCGGGTGTGGCAACGAATGCACCCGGATTACAGGTGGTATACGGTAAGCAGATCAGAGCGTTTTTGTCGGCCGAGAAGGTGCCGGCGGCGCATTTACCGCAGACGCGGTTGGCGGTGCCCGAGCCGTCCTTCACCAGGTAGGTGCCCGCAGCGCAGTCGCTCAGGGGAGCGCACTTCGTCGCCGGGTCCAAGTCGTCATCGAAAGTGCCTTGGTCGCAATCGACCGATTCCGCTTCGCCGCCAGCACAGAAGGTGCCGGGCTTACAGGGGGCGCAGGTGGACCCGCTGGTGCCAGGGTCGCAAGACGCCGTGACCGGTGATGATCCGGCCGAGCCGGCTTCACCTCCGCCGCCGCTTCCGCCTCCGCCGACGGTGGAGCCGCCTGACGGCGTGTCACCGCCAGACCCGGCCTCGGGAGCGCCCGCGGCACCCACTGACCCGACGCCGGTGGTGTCGCTATCGCTACACCCGGCAAAAATTGATAGGGCCAAACCGGCCACAGCAAACGGTACTACTAAAAGGCGACTTAGTGAGGACATGTTAAAGCTTAACTCCGAGACCACCCCAAGTGGGACAAACGACTACCGACAGTGAAGCCACAACAATGCGGTGGGTACAACATGAAAATGGCGCTTCTCGCGAAGCAAAATGTTGCCCTTCCGAGCACCTTGGTCGCTTTGATTCCACAACGTAATCGCAAGTGGTCTACTTTGTTTCGCGGGCCTCAGTAAAGTCCGGTTCAGTCTCATTTGTGAGTCGTCCGGGCGAGCGCACGCAGGCTTTCGACGGCGTGCAATGAACTGAAACGAAAGCGGCGTGGTCGCACCGCGAGCGCGTGCACGTTAGGCTGCGCGGCGCAACGTGTTGTCGCTGCGTGCGCCGCAAGAGCTCGACGGCGACGGCGCGGTCCGGTGGACCGCAGGTCTCGCCGCCGATATGCTGACGGCTCGGCTTTCGCTAGGGCGCGGATTGGGTCAGCGGGCGCGCGGAGGGCGGCGTAGACTAGCGCGAGGCCAGATCGCTGCGTGTCACGACCAATGTCGCATTCGGTCCCGGCGAGAGCAGGTAGAAGTGCCGCAGCTCGGCGGTGTTTTGAGCCTGGCTACCGCCCTGGAGCGAGGCCGCGGACTCCGGTTGAACGGGCACTGCGCTCCTCCCGCAACCAGCGCTCACTGCAATCACGGCCAGCCAATAAATCAGTTTCATGAGGACGGGTAGAGCAATAAGCAGTCCATCCTGCGCTACCCCGTAGGTGCCTGGCAGTTTGTCACGGGGCAACTCGCTGCAGGTTCGCCGCGACCCGTCCGCCTTGGCCCACCTGCGCGCCAGCGAGTCGTCGACTCGTGAGTAAGCTAACGGCTGCTGCAGCAGACCTACACCTGCTGCGCACCTCGCGGGCAGGACCCGAGTCGGCTCGTCCCGCGCCGTTGCCGAGCCTTTGGGACAGCCCCCGGACCTGGCTCGCCTCGCTGCCCGACAGCGAGTCACGCCTCGCGCCGTTCCGGTCATTGCACGGCTCGAAGCGTTCCTCGAATACTTACTCATTTCGACCTCGGAGTGAGCCTAAACCGCGGCTCGCTTCCCGGGACTTCTTTCTAGGCTATCAACGCTGGCTCATCTGGGCGATGAAGCCCGCATGCTCGAACCGCAGCCGATACATGCAAATATTTGACGCGCCCACGACTCGAGAAGAAGGCGATGTCTGAGGTCGAGACCATCGCCGCAGGGCGCTTGACCGAGGCGCGCCTGATCGAGATGGTGTTCCCCGAGCAGACGAACCACTACGGAACGTTATACGGGGGACAAGCGCTCGCGCTGATGGACAAGGCGGCCTTCATTGCGGCCTCACGATACGCGCGTCGCACCGTGGTCACTCGGAGCAGCGAGCGCGTCGATTTCCACGTGCCGGTGAAGCAGGGCCAACTGGTGGAGCTCCTGGCACGAGTCGTCAGCACGGGCACGACCTCCATCACGGTCGAGGTGAAGCTGTACTCCGAGGATCTACTCACCGGCGAGCGCCAACTCGGAACGCAGGGTCGGTTTGTGTTCGTTGCCATCGGCCCCGATGGGCGGCCTTCGCCGGTCCTCTCGCTCGAGCAGAATACGGCGCCCGCGAGCGAAGAATGATCCGCGAGTACACGCTGCGCCTGCATGCCGTGCGCTTTCGCGCGAACATCGGCGCATCCGCGGCCGAACGTTCCATTCCGCAGGATCTCGTGGTCGACGTCGACTTAGAGCTGCCGGTTTCTGCGCTTCCCAAGCGCGACACCAAACGCGAGGTCGTCGACTACGACGCAGTCGTCCGCCTGGTCGTGGAGGTCGGCCTCGCCGAGCCCTACCGCTTGCTCGAGGTTTACACGCAGCGATTGCTCGAGCGCCTGCTCGTGGAAACTCCGGCTTCACGCGTGCGCGTGGCTGCGACCAAGCTCCGCGTTCCTTCGACGTACAGCGTGGACCAGGCCATCGTGGAGCTCGTCGGCTCTCGCGAGCCCTGACGTCCCTTCTCCGCGGCGACGCACCTGTTGCGTTTTGCACCATCCGACCGACCCCGCCCCGGCTGTCTTCACCGAGTAGGTGTCTGGGTCACGCGCGTCGATTGAATCCCCGAGCGTTCGGAAAAAAGCTGCCACACCGGTAGCCTTCGCTGGATACGCTAAGGTGCTCGAACGTTTTAGAGGAGCCGCATGAGTCAACTCGAACCGCTTCGCGTCTTGTTGGTGGACGATGACGTCAGCCTGCTCGAGAGCATGGCGGCGGTGCTCAGCGACCAATTCGACGTCTCCACCTGCGCCTCCGGTGAAGAGGCACTGAAGCTGATCGACGCGGAGACCTTTCACGTCGTGTGCGCCGATTGGCAGATGCCAGGAATGGATGGAGTGGCCTTCTTTCACGCGGTAGCGGAGCGAAGCGAGCGGCTCTTGCCCTGCTTCATTCTGGTCACTGCGCACGCGGGTGAGCTCCTTGAGCAGGTTCCCTATCGAGATCGCAAACTCCTCGGCATGTTGCGTAAGCCCTTCAGCCCCGCGCAGCTGATTGAACGCGTCAATCAGTTCGCCGGCGTCGCGCACTTGAAGCGTTCTCAGGCCGCTCTCAAACCCGAGTTAGGCGAAAAGTGATCGCGCTCGACCCCTTACGCACGGTCGAGCTATTGGCCGTGCTCGAAGAGGCGACCGCACCGCTCAGCCACGACGTGCGCAACCGTCTCGCCTCGGTCCGGAACCTCGCTTTTTTGGTCCGTCGTAAGTTAGCCGGCGAAGATCATGAGGCGCGCGACCCGCGCATAGAAGAGTTCTTGAAACGTATCGAGACTGAAGTGGAGCGCACTGACGAGACCATCAACCGGTGGGCAGCCCACATACAATCTGTTCGCCCGCCCGGGGTAGCAGTGCCCGTGCGCGCCGTGGATTGCGCGCGTTTGGCCATTGCGAGCGCGCGCTTACCAAGCGCCATTCAGATCGATCTGTCGTTCTCGACATCCGGCGAGTCGCTGGAGGTCGGTGCCGACCCAGAGTTGCTGGCGCTCGCCGTGCGTTGTTTGATCGAAAACGCGGGCGAAGCCGTCGGCTCGGGCCTGGTGCGGGTCAACGTGGAGCGCTCCGGCACCCATTGCCGGGTCACGGTTTCGGACCGAGGTCCTGGATTCGACGCGCTTCCGAACGGTGCAACTCAATTCGTGAGCACGAAAGAAGGACACTTGGGACTCGGCCTGAGTATGGCCCGTCGCATCGCTGTACGCCTCGAAGGCACGCTCGTGCTCGACCGTGTCGAGATCGGCGCTGAAGCAAGCCTATTGATTCCCTTGGCCGGCGAAGCGTATCCGTCCTAGCCGTACAATCTTCGCCGTTGACGCAGGGCGGGTGGCGAACAAACTCCTCGCCATGATCCGCTACTACGCGCGCTTGAATGCAGAACGGGCCTCGAGGGAATTGCTCAACCGAGAAGGCGTCATCAAGCTGAACGATTTCGGAACCCAGCTCGGCTTCGGTGTTTCGGTGCTGCGTGAGCGGCAATTCTTCCAAGGGGAATCCGGCGTGCCTCCGACGCCCGAGGCTGCGCAACCGATTCTCACGTGGCCGTTCTTGGATTTTTTAGATCATCTGGACCTCCGCGACCAGTCGTTGGTCGAGCTTGGAGCGGGCTACTCCACGCTGTGGTTCGCCAAACGCTTTGCCAACGTACGCTCCTTCGAAACCGATCCAGATTGGCACGCTTCGCTCGCTCGACAGGTGCCTCGCAACGTCGAGCTGTCGCTGGTACCTCTCGCCGAGATCGAAAGCGCTCAGCTGGAATACAGGGGCGAGCCTTGGCTCCTGGTGGATTTCGCCGGCAAGCGAACGGCATTCATTCATCGCTTCTTGGCCCGGCTTTCGAAACAGGACGGTCCAAGCGCGATCGTGCTCGACAACTCCGACTGGTACCGACAGGGGGCTGGCCTGCTGCGCAAGCATGGCTACTTGGAAATGCCCTTCTACGGGTTCAAGTCCGGTCAGTCCTGGATCTCGTGCACTAGTTTGTTCGTCGACCCAGCCCGCTTTTCACCGGCTCAGCACAAGGACTTCTTTCGCCCGGCATTCTCCCGAGAGCCCGAAAATGACTGGGACGCCCTGTAATTAGAGCGTTTTCTGAAACCCGAAGCCACGGCGTTCTCTGTATCGTCACGAATTGCGCCCAAGCTTGGCTATTTCGCGAGTGATCTCTGGGGCCTAGGCCATGAGAACAGACTTTTGAATGCGGTACTTCAACCGAATATTTTTGCGAGTCGGCGCGTTACGCCTGGGCCCTGTGCGCGCAGCGCTGCGCCCCTGAATGGTCGGAGGCCCGCTGCGTTGACCCAACTTAACCCTGGAATGTTGGCGAGTTTCTGGTGTAGGTTCCGAGACGGAAGGCCGGGCTCGGAGGCTCAGTCGCGGGAAAAAACGCCCGCGACGCTCGCAGCGCGAGGAGCAGCTCCTGACGGCAGTGTGAATGCTCGACGACCCAGCCAAAACTAGAAGCACTTGGCCACGTTAGAGGCACTAGCTTCCACTAAAGCCATTTGTTAGATCTCACTAACTCCTCCATCACACATTAGAAAGACCCGCGCATGACCGACCCAAGCGCCGCACCGACGCTGCTCCGCAGTCTGGGCAACGGACCGCGAACTATCCTGGCAAAGCAGGCAGCGCCCAAAAGAGCCCTGATGGCCTCCGACAAGCACAGCAAGCCTAGGTTTGGAGCAAAGAGCGAGTTCGTGCGGTCCCTGGATCCGGCGATCCCCGCTGCCGAGGTCGTAGCCATGGCGGAGAAACGGGGACTGAAGCTCACCACGGGGCTCGTGTACAACATCCGCAGCGCGTCCAACGCGTCGCTCCGCGGTAGCCGCGCTCGCCTGGCGCAAAAGCCCATGGCCAAGTGGCGGAATGGCACGCCGGACGACAATGCCGAAGCCTTACTGCGCGCTGCCATCGCCCAAATCGGGCTATCGCGGGCTCGCCAGATTCTGGAAGAAGTCGAGGAGACGTTCGCGGGTCGTTGATCAATAAGCAGCTGCCGTTTGCGCGGCAGCTTGCGCTGAGGCACGCGGGCTGGGCGCCCGCTCACCCCAAAAAGCAACGCGCCCTAGACACTGACCACGCAGCGGTCGGTGTCTAGGGGCGTTTGCAGTTCGGCAGTCGGTGACGCGGAGCGAGCCGCCGCGGAGTCAGCAGCCGCGTAGGGCGCCAGGCAGCCGAGCGGCCCCCTGGCGTACCCGTCAGGCGACTTACTTCTTGGCGGCTTCTTCGACGAGGGTCGAGTCGAAGTATTCGTCGATCTTCATCGGAGCCTTGTACACGCCGTTTTTCACGTTGAAATCGTCGACGATCTTGCTGGAACCGTAGATCGAATCGAACGTTTCACCCTTGGCATAGTGCTTCAAGTTTTCCGCCGCGTTCAGCAGGTGCGTGCCCTTCATGAGGCCCTTGTAGACGTCGGGGGTGAGCCCCACGCGAGCGCTCATCAACTTGGCGGCTTCATCCAGATTCGCCGGGTCGGCGATGAAATCCACGACGCGGAACCAGACCTTCACGACCTTGAGCCATTCGGCGCGATTTTCCGCCAGGCTTCGCGGGCTGACGCATAGATGATCGTAAATCAGGCCCGGCACGTTGGCACTGGTGAAGATTGGCGTCGCGCCGGGGAGCTCTTTGAGGGCTGCACCACTGTTCGGCTGCCAAGCCGCAATCGCATCGACGGTGCCGGACTTGAGCGCGTTCGGCGTGTCATCGGTTTTCACGTTGACGATCTTGACGTCTTTGTCCTTCATGCCGGCGGACTTGAGCGCATTCAGCACCAGCAGATGATCGACGAAGCCGACCTCCACGCCGATCTTCTTGCCCTTGAGGTCAGCCATCGTCTTGATGCCCGGCTTGGCAACGATCATGTCGTTCCCGTCGCTGTAGTCGTTGGCGAGGATGCAAACGCTCTTGCCTCCGCCGCTGCCGGTCACGAGCGCGTCACCGTTGGTCATTGAATCCGCGTCGACTTTGTTGGCGGTGAACGCGTCCATGGACGGGACGTAGTCGAACCACTTGAACTCGACGTTTACGCCGGCTTCCTTGAACCAGCCCTTCTGAATTGCAATTTCCCACGCGACCCAGCCCGGCCAGTCGCTGTATGCGATCTTCAGGGTTGGACCGGTGGGCATTGGCATGGCGGCGCTGGCCATTGGCGCCGGTGCGCTAGCCGCCGGTGCGGCGGACATGGTCGGTTTCGTATCTTCAGCGGGGGCGGGGGGAGCGGGCTTGCTACAAGCAGCGAGTGAGGAGGCAAATACCAGGAAATATGCGGAGATTCTGTGGGAGATAATCATCGGGGGCCTAATGTGTGAGGGCTGACGCGGGGCAGGATCCAGCGCCTAGCATTGCTGATTTATTTCGAAGATGCTTCGGCTACCTAAACTAACAAATAGACACGGTCGTCCTGGAACAGGCGCCTGCTCGTCCAGCGAGCGTATCAGTAATGGAGTTTGCGCGTTCCGGCCCGTGGAATATTGCCCCGTCAGGCCCTACTGAGCGCCCTGCGATCCTGCGGCGCGCGTTGGCAACGTCCGCGATGCTACCAAGTGCCGGACCGCCTGCCCAATGGGGCCCTCGTAAATGTCGCCAGGTGACGTCACTCGCCAAAGGCGGCTTCTACAGAAGCAAAAATTTTTCGGGCTTCTGTCAGGCCTAGCTCGGCCACCGTCTTTCGGAGTTGGACCTCCAAAGCAGCCGGCGGCCGCCGACCTTTACGGGCAATTTTGGGCTGAGTCTTCCGCTTAGCCTTTTTTGCCGCAAGGGTCAGGAGCTTGCCTCGCGCGGCCTTAGCGGGACGCCGCGCCGCCTTGTTCAACTTAACTTTTCCTGCCTTCTTTGGAGTCATTTTGGGGGTTTCCTTTCGTTGGTTTCCCCGATTGACCAAGACATTTAGATCGTCGGCTATCAGTCTTTTAAGTCAGATCTGGGGAGAGCCACGCTGCGTGGAGTCGAGTTAAATAGGGAATTACCCAAGCTGTCTCGGACGGCCTACGGCCGAGAACAAAGCTCGAATGTCGGGCTTTTTGCCCGTATGAGGTCGGCTGATTGAACGCTAGGGTCTTTAAACGCTACGTAGACGAATTGCCGCGACTCGGTGATAGCCGAGGTGCGCAAGCGACCGCGCTCAAGTGTTTGAAGCCATTAGGTGCGCCCAATGCTCCAGCAAACGAGATTCCTGAGACGACCGCCGCCGTGGCTAAACCACAGCTAGGCTCACGAGTTGCATCTTCCAGTGATCGGTGGATTCTCCGCCGGTTGAAAGCGCCGAGTCGTCCCGGCATATGCCCGTCGCGAACCGAGTCGTCCCGGTTCAGGCTGACCAATTGCCGCAACGCTTAGCACGTCGCGACGGCACGTAGAATCCCCCAGCTTTTGTTTCCACAACGTGGCAGCTGTTAATCCGCTGGTCGGCAGTGCTTTTTTACGGGGCACGCGAAAACATCGGTGCCTCGACAGATTTCGCTATTCTTTCCAATGTTTAGGAGATTTATCCGATCGAGCGCTGGCACGAGCTGGCACCTAAATTAGAAAATATCTCGCTGACCAGTGGACCCGGCCGCAACGCCCGGGCCGGCCTCAGAGATCGATTCGGCTCACGATTCGGAGGAGGAGCTTCGCCCGCGGCGCTTGCGCCTAGTGGACCGATGTGCGCTTGCGCCCAACACGGCTGCCACCAGCAACGCCGCGAGCGAGCCACTGTGATCGGGCGAAGGAGAACTCGCAATGTGCGCGCCGCAGCCGTACGTCGGGATAGGAGGAGCCCCCGACCCACAAATCACTGCGCCCGTACTGGGGTCAACGCCAGCGGACAGTTGCGTGATGTCGTCCACGCCGTCGCCATCACTGTCGGTCTTGTTGGCGCGGAGCTGCGCAAGCGCGGGAGCGACGGTCGGAACGAGAAAATTGAGGCCGGCGCCCTGCATCGCTTGGCCAAACGGCGTGGCGATGGTCCCAAAGCCGCCAGCCAGATCTTTATGGCAGATCGTGCATTGGGGCACGCACGGCATGTCGAGCTGATTCGTGATTTCGTTCGGGAATTTTTGATCCGCATGGCTCTCAGCCACAACCGTCAGCAGCGCGCTGAACGTCATGCACGAGAGCAGGCCTCGGAGGACGCGCCGCGGCCGTGATAGCTCACAGGTAAACATGCAATTGCCCCAAAATCGATACGGGCGCTTCTTGACGAAAGATCGCGTCGACGCGCACATCGAAGTGCGAGATGAAAAACCATTGCGCGCCTAACCAACCGCCGAATTTGGGCTTGCCGACGCCCTTCACGCGCGGCTGGCTGTCGTCTTTCGGGTAGTCCGCGTCCAGGACCTCACCCGTGCCGATCGCGTGCACGCCGCGAACGATCTCGTAATCCAACTGTGAAAAGCCGACGTATCCGGGCTCTTTTTGCGTATGTAACAAGAGATCAGCCTCGGCCAAGAGCACGAGCTCGTGGCCCAGTGAAGCGCGTAAGAAAGCGCCGTGTGCCTGCCGTGTGTCCGCGATGGTGCCCGGGTTCAGGGGGTTCAGCTTGGAGTGCGTGATCAAGCTACTCACGCCGACGGCTCCGCCGTCCCAGGCGTTGACCTCCACGTAGCCGCTGTAGCCGCGCTTGCGAAACTCATCGGGATTGACCTGGTAGTTTCCGGCGATCGCCATGATCTCGAAGCGCCAATCCTGAAAATTCATGTTCAGCGCCGCGCCGTGCTCCTGGCTCGATTCCCGGTCGGTGATCGTCTCTGAGCGAACCCACGCCGTGTGCTCGGAAATGCGCAAGCCAAACGGAAGATTGAGGCGGCCGGCGCTCACGCTGTAGGCCCCGTCGCCAAAGTCGAAGCGCAGGTAATGCGTTCGGGAGATCAGATTGTACCCGGCGCCTTGATCCCTGGTGACTTGAGCGCGGCGCGCATACGGCGAACCCACGCCCACCTTCGCAGCTCCGATGCTGCCGCCGATGTGCAGGCGATCCAGCAGCTTGTAGTCGCCGTACAGGTCGAGCTGCATGGGAAACACTCGCTCCGAGTCGCCCTTTCGATAAAGCGTCGCCAGGCGAATGCTGCCGCCGAGCAATAGCGTATCCGGCAAAGCAATGACGCCGAAAAAGGGCTGAAAAAACTCGTGCCCCTCGGCGTCATGCGGTGGGGGAGCCGCTGCTTCCGGGGCGATGTCGGGAGCGGCCTCTGCTGCAGCCGGCGTCGCTGGTTCGCTGGGCTCGGGCGCCAGTGGTGCGGGCGCGGGAACCGCCGTTCCAGGCTCCGCTTCAGGCGGGACCGTGCCGTCCCCCGGCAGAACGGGCGCCGAGGCGTTCGGATCTGGAACCGGTGCCACAGTGCCGTCCGTCGCGCCGGGTGGAGGAGGGTCTGCCGGCGCGTTGGGATCCGCAGTGGGCACCGTCGATTTCACGTCCTCCGCATTCTTGCTGTGCGCGGCGCGCGTCAGCGCCCAGCGACGGGATCGGTTGGCCCGACCGACCTCGGGCTTTTTCCATTGCGTGCTGAGCACTTCCTGGCTCAGCACGCGCCCGTAGCCGGTCAAGAGCTCCCCGCCAGACGGGTCGCTATGGCACGTCGCGCAATTCGTATAGCCGTGCTTGATCATCCAGGGGTACGCCTCTGCCCGGCCGGTGCCGAGCAGCAGCGTAACGATCAACGGCAACAACCGAAGGACCGGAAAGAGGCGGCGCGCGAGACCTCTTTCCGGTGATGAGTGCAGTGGTTTCATGGCGAAGACGCTTCGAAGACAGTAGACCCAGCGCTAAGAGCGCGGCGCACCAAGCCGCACAAACTTACATGCCGCAGGTATTACGGATAGTTTTGGTTTTGACCGGCAGGCTCCGCAGGTAGGTTACGATATCGTTGAGCTCGCTGGTGGTGAACTTATAGCGCGCCATCTGACCGCATAGCGCCGACCCGTCGACGTCCTTGCCGTCGACGATCGCCGCTTTTAGTTGTTCGTCCGTCCAACCGCCCACTCCGCACTGTCTCGGCGCGGAAATCTTTGAATCGCAATCTCCATCATTGGACGTGATGTTGGGCCAAAATCCGCTACCGGCGTAGTCGGATTGATGACAGGCCGGACATTGCAGACTCGTGTCCAGCGCATTGATGACCGCTTTGGCGTGCTTGATAGCGGCAGCGTTGGGATCTGTTGGGGCGCTACCAGCCGTACCCGAACCGCCCGTGCTTGAGCCGCCCGTGCTCGAACCGCCGGTCTCGACCGGGCCCGCGCCGGCGTCAGGCTCGCCCTCGACAGGCGTCGCGCCCCCCTCATTCCCCGAACCGCCGGCCTCGACCGGTGCCTCACCGCCTGCGCTCTCTCCGTCTTCGCCCCCGGCCTCGGTGTTGCCTTTGCCGGCTTTGCTCGAATTAGCCTTGCCGGAGGCCCCGCCCGCGGCCGGGTCAGAGTCGCTGGATGAACAGCTAACTCCCGCCATGCCGGCGCTGAAGGCAGCCAAAGAGAGACACAACACGATACGACTAGAGCTGAGATGTATTCGGGACATTGCAAGGTTCCTATTATTAGGTTTCGGATTGGTTTCCGAATTATTCCGGGTGCAGAGTGATTCGCGGCAGAACGGAGCAGAACGGCAAAATTGTACTAAGAACCGTGGATTTTCACGAGCCGCCGGGGCGGTGCTGAGTTTCGGCATCAATGTTTCCGACCGGGCATGCCCGCGGAAGCATGCTCAGGGTCACCGGCTTGTGAATGTGAGATCGGAGTTGGTTCTAAGGCCCCGACTACTGGCCAACAAACTATTTCGCAACATGGCAGTTTATGTTTCGGCAGATGACCAAATCAGAAAAAACAGGCAAAAGGACGGCGATTGCGGCTTACTATGCCTTCGTTTTTGCTCAGCGCCAGTACCCATCATCGTTAATCGCGCGGCATGCGGCCGTTGATGCGCCTCATAGCTAATTGTGAGAAATTGTGTAGTGCGGCCCTTGTCGAACGCGCCAGCACATCGCACTATCACGCTCAAGCGAGCGGGCTCGGCGGTCGAGCAGCGCTCGTTTTGAGCATTTTTGTCTAGGTCGCGCATGGCTGATTTCGGCTGTGTTTCCGGCATAAGCAAAGTGCAGAAACCCGGCACAAACGCAGGCTGCATTGGGCCGGAGACGACCGAGACAGCGCAGTCACCAGTAACGACGGGCGATGAGCCGAAGACGCCCCTGACGCGTAGACGAGACGAGCAAACGATTAAACCCGTCAACGCGTAGAGCGCAATCGCGCCCATACTCGAAACAACTCAAACAACTCAAACAATTTTGGACAAGGGTCTTAGGAAAAAGTAGGTGAGTGTTGGATTGGTCCTTGACGACACTATGCCTCACAAGTTAAAGGGCAGAGGACCATTGTGAGTTGGCCGACGACATGTCGGGCTCGGAAAGACCAACCCACCTGGTTCTCTCATCATCCTAGGCCGCACCGGCCCGGGTTCCTGACCTGACGCGATCACCATTAACGGCCTTCGAGCCTTACTACCGCCCCGGTGTCCATCCCGAGGAGTTTCGGAAGACGGAGAGTTGCATGAAACGACGTAATTTCTTGAAAGCTGCCGGCATCGGCGGCGCGGCTGCCGCGACCATCGGCACCCGAGTGCGGCCGGCCAGCGCCATTTCGCTGTTTGGTGACACCCCCGCCGACAAAGCCGGCGTGATGCTGAAGCCTGCGCAACAGGCCACGAGCATCCTCGAGTGCTTCATGTACGGCGGCATCACCCCGTGGGAAGGCTTCTATTGCATTCCCGAGTACGGCTCCACCGCCGCACGCACCTGGCACAAGTCGTACCCGGTGGACTTCGCCAACGCGGCCACGGCCTGCGGTTACGACGTCAGCGACCCCAACAAGGTCTTCACGCCCTTCGCGAACGACTCGAGCGGCCGCCTCATTTACCTGAGCCCGTTCCTGCGCCCCCTGATTGCCCGCACGGACGTGACGGACCGCATGCGCATCGTGGTCAACCGTCACACGTTAGAGCCGCACGAGGCGGCCATCCCGCTCACCATGTCCGGGAAAACCCTGGGTTCGCCCTCGCTGGCCAGCTTGGGCTCGCACGTGGCGCGCTTCGGTGTCGATCACGACGTCGACAACTTGCACCCGTCGCCGTTCTCCTACGGCTTCTCGATTTCGAACAGCTTCGTCCCCACGGACAACATCTTGACCATGCTCGCAACCGGTCTCCACCCCGGCTCCGCGCGCCCGCTCCACATCAAGATCAACGACGCTTCACGCTTGAGCACGCTGCTCAACCGCGCCGGCATCGGCTCCTTGGACGACCGCTCACGGTACGACGCGCTGCTGCAAATCTACGATGCGCAGTACCAAAACCGCCTAAACTTCGGCAAGACCAGCAAGACCTTGCGTGCGCCGCGTTTCGGCGAGCTCACCTCGGCAGTGAACGCGCTGGCGCACGCGGCGGACATTCAGGCCTTGCTTCCGGCGAGTTACCTCACCGCGCTTCCCGGTCAGGCCTGTTACGGCCGCGGCGGGGCACAGGCGGCGGACGGGTCGAACCTGTCGCTTGCCAATACCCCCTTCACCAATACCAGCAATCCACCGGGCAGCAGCCTCAAGCTGGCCACGCATTTGCTCACGCATCCTCAGTTTCCCGCCAAGCACTGTATGGTGATTGACACGGGTCTCAAGGAGGCGGACGGCGGCGGCGGATATGACACTCACAACGAGACCCCGTGGACGCAGTGCCGTAACCTGAACAACTTCTTCAACCAGCTGTTGCCCTTAATCAACGCGCCGGGTGAAACCGACCCGAACAAGATCGACCTGAACAAAACCATGATCATCCTGAACATGGAATTCGGTCGCACCCCGGGCCTGCAGAAGACGACGAACACCGGTCGCAATCACTGGCCTTACGGCTACACCCAAGTCTACATCGGCGGGCCCGCGCAAAAGGGTGTTTACGGCGTGATCGCCGAAAACGGCCAGGGCACTACCTTCACCACACCGACTGAAAACCGCATCGCCGCCTTGCTGGCGCTCGGCATCTACCCCTTCGACGCGTCCAGCTACAGCAGCAGCAACGTCCAAGGTCAGACCGAAGAAGGCCCAGCCATCACAAGCACGCTTCAGCGCGTCCTGGGGGTCACCGTATGAAAACCTTATTATCTTCAATCGTTCTTTTGGGTGCCGCGACGGCCTTGGTCGGCTGCAGCAGTGATGACAACAACACGCCCGGCGGCGTCGGCGATGCCGGCGAGAGCTCCGGGGGCTCGGGTGCCTCGACCAGTAACGGCGGCAGGAACGGCAACAGTAAAGCCGGCACCGGCGCAGTCGGCGACGCCGACGGAGAAGACGCCGGCGCGCCGGGCACCCCCGGCGGCGGCACGGGCGGCGGCTCGCCGGTTGGTGAAGCGGGCGCAGGCGGCGAGGGCGGCGCTGAAGAGATCACCGGCGCTTGGTACCAGTGCCAGTCGACCGATCAGGCCTTCGTCCGTCGCGCCATCCTCGGCGTGCTCGGCCGTCACCCCTACGGTCAGGCCGAAGTCAACCTGTACACGGACATCATCTCGCAGATCGACCAGATGGACGGCTACGACGCCACGGCGAAAATCAAGGCGCCGATCACGAAGCTCCGTCACGGCCGTCAGGCCGTGATTGATGCGCTCTTGGCGAGCCCGGACTACGCGTCCAATTGGGCCGAACTCTACCGCGATTTCATCCGCGTGCAGCGCATCGACGAGCAGCAGAATGCCGCTTGCGATTCTCTTCGCGTACGAACCGCGGACCAGAAGCAGGTGGCGATGTACGTCCGCGATCAGAGTCCGTTGGCCGGCAGCGACGGCAAGGCCGCTCCAACCTTCGCGGACGTCTTGTACGGCTCCATCGATCTCGACGACGTGTCGCCGATCTACACGTCCCATTTGTTCGAGATGGTGACCAAGACGTATGCCGGTGCCAACGCAACCGTCGTGGCGCTCGAGCTTTCTCGGCGCGCGGACTTCGGTGCCTGGTTCGATGGCGCCTACCTGAACCGCGATGTGACCTGTCTCAACTGTCACAACAGTGAGTTCTCGGTCACGTTCTCGGCAGATCCGGCCACGAATCGCCACTACCCGCTGCCGGGCTTGTTTGAGAAGGCGCTGTTTGGGGACTCCACTGGCCCGTCCACCGTGGGCGGTTTCGGCGGTGCAGACCGCTTGCACGGCGCTCTTCGCCGAGGCCAGTTCTTGGCCAGCGATTGCGCGACGGCCAGCGCGGCCCAGCTCACTGCGGCAACCACCGCCGGTACGTTGGCGAACTGCGCCGCGGGCGATACGGTGTTTTTCTGCAACTCCGACCAGACCACCATGTGCAAGAGCCAGGCGGGCCGTGACCGCAACATCTTGCCCTGGGGCATGGCCAGTGCGTGCGGCACCTTCATCGGCCCGACCGCAACGCCCATCGACCAAGCATTCGTCGAAGCGAAGCTCGGCAACGTCACGGGGTACCGCACCTCGATGTTCGACGTGACCGGGTCACTGCGCGCGGGCTTCAACAAGCTGACGGTCGAAGGCTTGGGCGCCGATGACGACGGCAACATCGCCGACCCCGACAAGGCATTCAGTTATCTCGTCGCGATGAACATCGTCGAGAAGGTCTGGCGAGAGATCACGGGCACGCCGCTCACGATCGCCAACTACTTCCCGCGCAACGCCGCCGCTCGGGATCAGCTCCAGACCTTGACCGATACGTTCATCAAGTCGGGCTACTCCAACAAGAAGCTGCTCTCGACCATCTTCGCCAGCCCGTACATGAATCTGGCGGCTCCGGAAGCGGGTTGCGGCACGAATCCCTACGGCGCGCCCCGCATCTTCGATCCATGGCGCACGGCGGAGCCGGTCGCAGCGGATCAGGGCAACAGCATCTCCGACAGCGTTCAGGCCATCAGCGCCCGTACGCAAGCGCGCGCAGCCTACGGCGCGCTGGGTTGGTCGCTCGCCGCGTACGGCTCGGTTCAGCCGAACGTCAGCGGCTACGGTCAGAACAGCGTGACTCCGCCCGGCGGCGTCTCGAGCGGCACGCTCGAACTGCAGTTCCAGACAGAAACGGGTTACTACCTGAAAGCATCTCAGCCCGGCTTCCGCGGTCTGGACTTCCAGGGCCGCCTCGGCTGGGAAGATCGCTTCGCTCAGTGCAACAAGCTGTTCCCGTTGAACGCGAATCCGGACGTGATCGACAACTTGGTCTCGCAGACCAAGACCCCGGGTACCGCGACCTTGGGCGACTTGGTCAAGGTTCTGAAGGACCGCATCATGGGCACCACGGTCATCAGCTCCACGGAGAAGCCACTCATGCAGTCGATTGCGGGCTCTTCCTTCGCGGCTGACGCGAGCACGATTCAGGATCTGAACGGCACCCTCCGCCGCGTGTGCGGCGCGATGATCGCCAGCCCGCAGTTCTTGCTGACCGGTGTGCAACCACCGGACGGTACGGAAGTGCCCGCTCAGACGCCCGCCGCGTACAGTTATCAGGCCATGTGCACGCAGCTCGCTGCGCTGCCGCTCCCGGGCCTGACCGTGACCTGCGCCAGTGGGCAGCCGCTCACCGTCAACATCAAGCCCTGACGGTCGGACGCTGGGCGCGCCTGAAGCAGGCGCGCCCAGCTCAGTTTTTGCCGGAAGAAACCCTGTAATCTTTAGGAAAGTCTTGAAAATGGTTAAGCAATTGCGCGTTGAAGGTTCGGTTTCGGCGCCCAAGGTGGTAGCCGCGGTGCTGCAGGCCAAAGCCTCGCAGCGAGTGTCGGTCAGCAGCTCGAGCTGGAAGAAGCTCGGTCGCGCGTCGGGCGTCTTCACCGTGGGTCTGCTGGCAGCAGTGGCCGCCCCGCGCGATGCCAAGGCTGTCGGTTATTTCGCGGACAACACCGGCAACGCGGTCCCGCCCAACGGCGTCGTGTGCCCGGAATACCCCGCTAAGGGCTGTTACACGAGCTGGATGCAGCTGGCCGATCTCGACAACGACGGCGACTTCGACCAGCTGTGGGCCAACGGCGGTTCGTACTACCAAATTGGGTCGGACAATGAGTCGACCGTGCTGCTCAATAACGGTGCCGGCATCTTCACCAATGTCACGCCGACCGTCTTTGGGGGCGCTGCTAATCGCCTCCGCCAGGAATCCACCGCCGACGTAGACGGGGACGGCGACCTCGACATTTACCAGCCCGGCGGTTTCGGCGCGGATCTCGATAAGCTCTGGATTCAAACCACCGCCGGCGTATTCGTAAACAAGGCCGACACTCTCTTGCCGGCAGGTTTAATGTCTCATGCGGGCTCGTCGCACTTGGGCGACCTCGACGGCGACGGCGACGTCGACATGTTGGTGATGGACTGGGGCATCGGGCAGACGAACACGGTCGACCGCGCTATCATCTACACCAACGATGGCACCGGGAAATTCACCTTCGCGGGCATGCAGAACGATCCTGCGTTCGCCACCGCCACCGACATTTTGCCGGCCACGTTGCCGGCCTCCGGCAATGCGCCGCCTTCCGGCGGCTCCGTCCTGACTATCACCAATACGGCTGCGTATGGCTCGATCACCTACTGGGGCGTGCGCCCCATTGACGTGGACTTGGTCGACGTCGACAACGACTTCGACCTCGACATCATGGTCAACCACCGCAACGGCTACAGCCGCATCTTCCTGAACGATGGCAAAGGCCACTTCACGGACGGTACGAACTTCAAGCTGACCACTTCGACGGACGGCACCACGCAAACTGTGACTACCAACTGGCCGCTGAAGCGCGGTCCGTACGTATACAACCAGGAGTTCTGCGATATCGACGAAGACGGCGATATGGACATGCTGTTGGACAACGTGGGTCCGAAGCCGGTCAACAATCAGAGCTGGGCGCCCGGTGGCGGCACCACCGGTACGATGGACGTCATGCAGCTGTCGCTCAACGACGGTCACGGCAAGTTCACGGACGACACGGCCAACCGCGTCATTGGTGAGCTCGGCGGCGACGACAACGCGGTCAAGTGCGCGGATTTTAGCGGTGACGGGCATTACGACATGGTTGTCGCCACGCTCACCGGGCGTGCCGAGAAGTTCTTACTCAACGACGGCACTGCGCACTTTCAGATGATCGGCGACGCCATTCCAGTCGTCAATGACGCGTCACTCTCGCTCGATGCGGCGGACCTCAACGGTGACAAGATCATGGATTTGGTGACCGGATCCGGAGAGACCAACACCGGTATCTACCAGAACCGCGTTTACCTCGGCGGCGGGCCTTCGGCGCCGGACCACACCCCTCCCGCATTCCGCGCGATCCAAACGCCCGTGCCGTTCGTCGACACGCCCACGGTGATCCGTTTCGCCCTGCGCGATGCGGCGACCAGTGAGACCGGCCAGATGGTGAAGAGTGCAACGGTCACGTACACGGTCACCGGCGGCGCGACCAAGGTCCTGAAGGCAGTCTGGTTCGGTGGAGACTTGTTCCGCGCCACCATCCCCGCCCAGCCGGTCAACACCGAGGTTACCGTCACGTTGAGCGCGGTCGACCGCGTCAACCTTACAGGCACCGCTGCGCCGTTCAAGTTCACGGTCCTCGAGTACAAGAAGGCTGACCCGATTGTCGGCGGCTCCGGCGGTACTGCGAACGTGGCGGGCGGCGGCGGAACTGCCACCGGCGGCAGCACCACCGGTGGCACTGGCGGTACGGCCGACGCCGAAGGCGGCGAAGGTGGGGAGACGCCGGTCGCTGAAGGTGGCAAAGGCGGCAAGAGCGGCGGCACCGGTAAGGGTGGCAGCACCGGTAAAGGTGGCGCGGGTAGCAAAGCGGGCGCATCGCCCGTCGTTGAGCCCAGCGGCGACGCGGGTTCGGAGGACGGCACGGCGGGCGGGACAACAACCACCAGTGACGACAGCGGTGGTTGCGCCATCTCCGCCGCCACTCCGGCGAACAAGAGCACGGGCGCAGTCATGCTGGGCTTCGGTCTAGCCATGCTCGGCCTCGTGCGTCGCCGTCGCAACAGCAAGTGAATTACGAGAGGCGTCGTCAGGCAGCCTCGCCTGTCTCGCTGCTCGTCGTGACCTTACTCTCCGTATGGGCGT
>CAXSGJ010000025.1:58481-83386 GCA_964236865.1 uncultured Polyangiaceae bacterium | reverse complement strand
GCCGCGCGCAGGCGGACTGGTCGCCGCGCCCGCCGCTGCCCGAGCGCGACGGGCCGCGCGCTCTCGAAATCGTCCCCGACCAGGATCGTGAACGAGTCCGCTGGGCGCTCGCCCTGAATCTGCGATGCGGACGCCGGGCAGGCGACGCCCTCTGCCGTCTGGCTAACGCAATGCCGCGCGGTGAGCACCAGGCGCGGGCCAATCAGGCTACCGGTGCATAGCCCCTCACCACCAATGTCGATCGCGACCACCGCAGGATCTTTTGCGCGATCCGCGGTGCCTCCGACGATCGGGTCTTCGCTCTCACGCGCCTCTTCATCCGCCGCCCCCGACGAACAACCGACCGGGGCTAGAGCCAACAACGCAAGCCCAAAAAACAAATGACATTTCATCGATGAACCTCCTTGAGCCCGCCTTCGCAAGCGGAATGCCACCCGGGCGTGCCTTGATTTTCCGGGATTTCTTGATTCGTGGGTTGGCCCTCGCCGGCCGCTGTCGGCCACGCCCGCGGAGGACACTTCCGCCGTCGAGACAATCGGGTTAAGTCACGAACATGCCGTCCTTCGACTCCGCTCGGAATTGCCACATCGTGCGCATCGTGTACGACGGCCCCGGTGTGGCCGGCAAAACGACGAATCTGCAGCGCATCTGCGATGCGATCCCGATCTCGCGGCGCAGTGAAATGTACACACCAGCGGAGCTGAAGGGCCGCACCATGTTTTTCGACTGGCTCGAGATCGACGGGCCGAAGCAAAACGGGCAAGCCTTGAAGTTTCAGCTGATCACCGTTCCTGGCCAGGTCGAGCGCTCGTACCGCCGGAAGCCCCTGATCGAGATGGCAGACGTAGTGGCGTTCGTGTGCGATTCGAGCCCGGCTCAGATCCCAGATACGTTGCGTACGTTTGCGCGTCTGCGCGCGCTGATGCGTCGGCGGAAGCAGCTCTTGCCCTTGGTCGTGCAGGCCAACAAGCAGGACGTTGAAGGGGCCATGAGCCCCGAAAAGCTCAGGAAACGGCTCAAGCTCGACGACGCAGTACCCGTCATCTCAGCCACCGCGGTCAACGGCGGCGGCGTCAAGGAAACATTGATGACCGCCATCCGCGCCGGCGTTTTGGCCATGCGCGACGCGCGCATCACCCCGCTCGCCAAAGCCTTCGCCAACGCGGACGCGCTGTTCGACCATGTGTTGACGTTCGAAGACACGCCCAACTTGGACGAGCTTGTCGATGCCGAAGAGCTGCACATCGCGGCTGAAGACGTCGCCGTCGACGACGCCGCGGCCGCCGCTCAGCTCCAGGCTTCTTCGATTGACGATCTGGAAGCGCGCGCTCGACGAGCGGCCAGCCGCAACCGCTCGCGCTCGACCAGCAAGTGAGCGCGCACACGCGGGCCCGCCGCGGTGCGTTGGCTCAACGCGCTCTGGCCGCGGCTGCGGCCTGTGCGGACACTGCCGGTCAGCTCAAGTCGAACACCAGCACTTCAGCGTCCTTTAGCCCGCGGAGCTCCAAGGCTGGCTCCTCACTCACCTGCAGGGCATCCCCAGCGCGTAAATCGAAGCCGTTCACCCGGAGTTCGCCCCGCGCCACGTGCAGAAACGCGTGCCTGCCAGGCGCCAGCTCGTAGCGAACGCTTTCGCCGCTGGCGAGCTTGCCGGCCAAAAGCCGGACGTCTTGATGCACGAGCACCGCTCCGTCCTCGCCCGCTCGCGACGCCACGACCCGCAGCCTGCCTTGAAGATCCGCGGTCGGGAAATGCTTCTGTTCGTAGCCGGCTGGCAGATTGCCTCGTTCGGGCAAGATCCAGATCTGGAGGAAATGAACCGGCTCATTCTGCGAGCCATTGAACTCGCTGTGGCCGACGCCAGTGCCGGCCGTCATGCGCTGGACGTCGCCCGGTCTCATCACCGAGCCATTGCCCATCGAGTCCTTGTGCTCGAGTGCCCCTTCGAGCACGTAGGTCAGAATCTCCATATCCCGGTGAGAGTGAGTCGGGAAACCACGGCCCGGAGCCACGCGGTCGTCGTTGACGACTCGCAAAGCACGAAAGCCCATGTGCGCGGCATCGTAGTAATCGCCGAACGAGAACGTATGCCAGGAATCCAGCCAGCCGTGATCGGCGTGCCCGCGTTCTTGCGCTTTTCTGAGAGTGATCATTGCCTGCCTCCGAGGAACAGCCTGCAAGCTAAGTGCGGCAAGCGGGCTCGGGAAGGCGCCGCGGTACAATTGAATGTTGTGCGAGCGCAACGTATTTTTGGCTATTCTCTTACGCAGGACTCGTCTTGATTAACCCGCCGCCTTCGATCTTGATCTTACCCGGGCTCGGAAACTCCGGCCCGGGTCATTGGCAATCACTTTGGGAACAGGCGCACGGCTACCAGAGAGTGGAACAAGCGGAGTGGGACCGACCAATGCTCGGGGACTGGCTGCTGAATCTGGAGCGGGCGGTGAATGAAGCGCAGGGCCGCGTGGCACTCGTCGCGCACAGCTTAGCCTGCTCGCTGGTGGCGCACTTCGCGCGCGGCTCGCGCTTGGCAGGGCGGGTGCGCGGCGCGTTCCTCGTCTCGCCGGCGGACGTCGACTCGCGACGCTGCACGCCGGAGGAGGTGCGCTGCTTCTCGCCGATCCCGCTCGAGCCATTGCCCTTCCCTGCGCGGGTAGTCACGAGCTCGGACGACCCCTTCGTCGATCGCGAGCGCGCCGAGCTGTTCGCGCGCCGCTGGGGGGCGGAGTTCGTCGATATTGGCTGCGCCGGCCACATCAACGCCAGCTCCGGCATCGGCGCCTGGCCCGAAGGTCACGCGCAGTTCGAGGCTTGCCTCGCGCACTGGCCCGCGTAAGAGCCTCAGCTTGTCGGTGCTCCGTCCGCGACGCCGAAGGCCATGACGCGCCACGCAGCGCCGGGTGCCCATAAGATCCTAGTGGGCAGTGTCTATCTACTGGGGCATTTGACCCCCGCGATGATCCGCACGATCGACCTCGGCAAAGCCTACGGCGCGCGCGCGCTCTTCGAAGGGGTGAGCTTGGAGCTCAACGAAGGCTCGCGCTACGGCTTGGTTGGCGCCAACGGCTCGGGCAAGACCACGTTCATCCGCATCCTGTCAGGCGACGAGCAGGCGACCAGCGGCTCGGTCAGCATTCCGAAGCGGGCACGCGTCGGGGTGCTACGCCAAGACCATTTTCTCGACGACCAAGCGCTGATCCTGCATGTGGCCATGATGGGCGACACTCTGGTCTGGAACGCGCTCGAAGAGCGTCGGCAGATCATCGACCACGACGGGGACGCGGGCAAGCTCGCTGACCTTGAGGAAACGCTGAGCACGCACGACGGCTACACGCTGGAGGCACGCGCCACCTCGATTCTGGAAGGCCTCGGCATTCCGATCGCATCGCACCAGCAGCGGCTTTCGACGCTCTCGGGCGGCTTCAAGCTGCGCGTGCTCTTGGCCCAGGTGTTGATCGGCGGCCCGGATTGCTTATTGCTCGACGAGCCGACCAACCACTTGGACATCCTGTCCATCCGTTGGCTCGAGAAGTTCATGGCGGGCTACCGCGGCACGGCGCTGGTCATCTCGCACGATCAACGATTCTTGGACAACGTGGCGACGCACATCTTGGACGTCGACTACGGCACCGTGACCAGTTACGTCGGCAACTACGCCAAATTCGTGATCGAAAAGGGAGCCGTACGCGAACGGAAGGAGCTGGAAATTGGCCGTCAGCAAAAGATCATCGCCGAAAAGCGCGCTTTCGTGGATCGCTTCGGGGCCAAGGCGTCCAAAGCCAAACAAGCGCAGAGCCGTCTGAAGCAGATCGAAAAGATCGAGGTCGAGGAGCTCGCGCAAACGTCCCGCCGGGAGCCGCTGTTTCGCTTTACGCAAGAACGCCCGAGCGGCAAAGAAGTGCTGGAGCTCGAGGACATTTCGAAGGCCTACGGCGCGAAGGTCGTGCTGAAGGACGTGTCCCTCACGGTGCGACGGGGCGAAAAGCTCGCCGTGATCGGCGCCAACGGCCTGGGTAAATCCACGCTCCTGAAGATCATCATGGAGCGGCTGAAGGCCGACCGCGGCAAGATCCGCCTGGGGCACGAGGTGCGCCTCGGCTACTTCGCTCAGGATCATCACGAGCTCCTCGGCAGCCACAAGCAAACGCCGCTCGATTACGTGTGGGAGGCGTGCCCGGCGGAAGGCACCGCCACCGTGCGCGGCATGCTCGGTCGAGTTCTATTCAGTGGAGATGACGTGACGAAGCCCGTCGGCGCGCTCTCGGGCGGGGAAGCGGCGCGGTTGATTTTTTGCAAAATCATCGCGGAAAAGCCCAACGTGCTCGTGCTCGACGAGCCCACCAATCACTTGGACCTGGAAGCGATTGCCGCGCTCGTGGAAGGCCTGAAGGCATTCGAGGGCACGGTGGTCTTCGTCTCACACGATCGCTCCTTCGTGTCCGAGCTGGCCACGCGCATCTTGGAGGTCACCGCCCAGGGGCCACGCGAGTTCTCCGGCACGTACGCGGAATACTTGGCGCGCGCCGGAGACGACCACCTGGACATCGACGCGGTGAGCCTCAAGGCAAAGGCCGCGCACACGGGCGGCGGGAACAAGCCGTCGAGCCCGCCCCCCGGGCTGTCGTGGGAGGAGCAGAAGAAGCGCCGCAATCGCTTGGGGACGCTGCCCTCCCGCCGCGATAAGTTGCTCGTTCAAATTGAAACGGCCGAGGCGCGTAAAAAAGCCATCGCCCATAGCTATGCGGCGGAAGGCTTCTTCGAGCGCACGAGCCCCGCGGAGGTGCAACGGCTCGAGGCCGAAAGCCTCACGCTCACGAAGCAAATCGAAGCTTGGCTGACCGAATGGGAGACGGTAGAGGCCGAAATCGCCAAGATCAGCGCCGGCTGATGGCCGAGGGTCGTCCGCCGCCGTTTGCGGCACTGCGCTCATGACCATGAAGCGGATCGTTCAAGCCGAGGCTCTGGCCTGGATGGCTGAGCATCCCGCGCCGCCGGGGGCGAGCGTCATCACCTCTCTACCGGACGTGTCCGAGTTGCCGGAGCTTGGCTTCGAAGGTTGGCAAACGTGGTTCGATGCGGCCGCCCGTGCCGTCTTACGCTGGGTGCCTGCGCCCGGCCTGTCGATCTTCTTTCAGAGCGACATCCGCGCCGGCGGCCGTTGGATCGATAAGGGCTACCTCGTGCAGCGCGCCGCCGAAGCTGAAGGCCGCGCGTTGCTCTGGCACAAGGTGGTCTGCCGCCGCCCACCGGGCAGCATCAGCCACGGCCGCGCGAGCTACTCACACCTGCTTTGCTTCGCGCACGCGCCCCAGCCCGGTGTCACCCACCCCGGTCCGGACGTTCTGCCCGACGCCGGCTACAAGCCCTGGAGCAAAGCCATGGGCGTCGAGGCCTGCCGCGTGGCCTGCCGGTTTTTGCGCGAAGAAAGCCCGACGACGGTCGTCGTCGACCCCTTTTGCGGCCACGGCACGGCGCTCGCGGTGGCCAACCACTACGGCTTCGAGTCCCTCGGCATCGAGCGGTCCACGCGCAAAGTAAAGGCCGCTAGGCGGCTCGTGCTCGACCTTGTGGACTTGTCGAAGAGCTAGCGTGACGCTCCGCAGGAGCCAGCACTAGCTCGCCGCTCGAGTGTCATGGGCGCGCGGATGCTAGAGCGCGCTGCACGTCGCTCAGGTGTTTGCTAGCGGATAGCTCGTGGTGAAACGCGCCCAGGATACGGCGGTCAGTGTCGATGACATAGGTCACGCGCAGGGTGTGATTGATGAGCGGCACATTGGCGCCGTAGGGCTTGATGATGCGTCGCTCCGGATCGGCGATCAGCGAAAACGGCACGCGGTTATCGGCGCTGAACCGCTCATGCGAGTCCTCTTTGTCTCCGCTCACGCCGACCACATTGGCGCCGAGCTCGGCCAAGCCCGCGGACGCGTCGCGGAAGGTGCAGGCCTGCGCAGTGCACACGGGGGTGAAGTCTTTGGGATAGAAATACAGAATGAGGCGCCCCCATTCGAGCAACCCGCGCAGGGTAATGGCCTTGCGGTGTTGATCGATGGCGGTAAATTCCGGTGCTAAGTCGCCTATTTTGAGCATGAACCCTTCGCATGCGCCGCCGCGACTGTCGGCATCTGCCTCGTCGCTCGTACGGACTCTTCGGTGTAGCCGGTGCCAGGCCGGGCGCCGAGCAATTCCAACTGGAGCTTGGCCGTCGACGGCGCTATACTGAACGAATGAGTAGCGAATCAGCCACGCCGGTCAATTACGAAAGCCCTGCCATCCTCGAACTCGAATTCGAGGGCACGGATTACCGAGTGGATTCGGGCAAGCAGGGAACCTCACTCTGCATCTCCACCCGCCCTTCGGGAACCTGGGACTGGGCCTTCGGCGGCGAAGCGCGTTGGGACGTGAGCTACCTTCGCTCGAAAGCCTTCGACCGTCGCACGCTCGAGCAGTTGTCGAAAGCCTTTGCGCTGGCGCTCTCGAATATGGACTGAGGCGCGCTCAATGGCGGGCGAACACGTAAAACGCCAGCTGCACGGAGTAAACGATCCCGAGCGCGATCAGCGTCGCGTTGACGACGCGGTCGAGCTGCTTGCCGAACGCCCGCAGCCGGTGCGGGGCGAAGATCTTGAGCGCCAACAGCGCCCCCGCGCTCAGCAAGATCAGCCGGCTCAGCATGCAGGCTCAGCCGATCGAAAGCGCTTCGCGGAGCGCCTGAGTCAGCATGCCAAGCGCCTTGTTCTTGGAGGCAGCGCTCGCGTTGCGCGCGTTTCGGAGCAGCGTCCGCAGGCGCTGCCGGTCCCCGCGCGGGTGATCTGCCACGAACGCCGCCAGCTCCGCCTCCCCGCCGTCCAGCAGCTTCCGCCGCCAATCGTCGGCCGGCGTGGACGCCTTGCGAGCGTTGGGATTCGACAGATCTTCCAAGCGCTCGCGCAATAACCCCAAGTCTTGGCTGCGCAGAGCTTGGCGCACTAGGCGCAGCGCACGCGCTCGAGCGCCGGGGCTATTGATCCGGCGCGTTTCCTGAATCACCTGGAGCACGTCTGCTGTCAGCTGCATGCGCAACAAATGGCGCTCACTCATGTCGACTAGCGTTTTGGCGAAGTCCGCCCACGCCTCTTCGGAGCGCTTGCGTTCGTTGCGCAGGTCCGTGCGCGAAGTCAGGTCTTCTTCTTGCTCAGCGGCCGGGTCTAAAGCCACTTCAATCGGTTTCCGCGCGCTCACCTCGGCACGATAGCGCGGGGGCTCCCTGGCTCAAGCGGCCTTTTGGCAAATCTGTTATCACCACGCGAGCTGAGTCATGATTTCGCCTCGCATCCGCGCGACGTTTTGCTGCGCTCTCGCCCGCGCCTGGCTGACGCAGGGCCTACTTTCGTGCGGGGGGTCGGCGCCGCTGTCAGCGACCGGCGCGGCGCGGGCACCCGACGAGAACCCCGGTTCCGCCCCCGCGAGACCGCGCGTCGAGCTGACCGCGAGCGAGGTCGTACAGCGTTTACGCGGTAACGAGACCGATCTGCGGCGCTGCTTTTTCATCGATCCGAGCTCACGCGGCGCGGCGCGCTTTGCTTGGCGGCTGGACGTGCAAGGCAAAGTGCACGGCGTGCGGCGTGAGGCCTCGACGCTCAACGATGAGCGCGTGGAAGCCTGCATAGGCCAACGACTGAAGGAGATCGATTTTGGCGACTTTGCCAAGCCTGCATCGGCGCGCTGGACCTTCGTGTTTCGGCTCGTCGATCCGCCGGTCAAGTCGAAGCGCTTGGTGCGCCGTGGCCAGCGCCAACGCGCGAGCGACGAGCGCGGTCTAGTGATCGACCCGGCCTCACCGGGCCGTCTGCCGAGCGATGCCATCGACAACGTCGTCGAGGCCGGCTACCCGCTCTTCGCGCGCTGCTATCGCGACGGCGTAAGCCGAGACGACGCCCTCGGTGGCACGCTGCGGCTGCGTTTTGCGATCGACCCGGCCGGCGCCGTGTCCGACGTGAGCGATGGCGGCTCGGATCTCACGGACCGGCAAGTGGTCGATTGCGTGGCTGAGGGCTTTTATGCGCTCCGTTTTCCGAAGCCGGCGCATGGCCAAGTGAACGTGCTGTATCGGATCGTCTTCGACGCGGGCTGAGCTCAGGCTTTACCGTAGATGACGCCGCCGCGTTCCACGTAGGCCCGAAGCACGCGCTGCGCGTCGGCGCGCAAGAGCTCACGGTGCACTGCGATCCCGCGCCGCTCGAGGACCGTGACCCAGCCTTCGGGCTTGGGCCCTTCGTCGAAGCCGGCCGCCTCCGCGTCGGCGGTAGTCGCGGCGCACACCAGGCGGCGCACGCCCGCCCAGATCAGCGCGCCGAAGCATTGGCAGCATGGCTCGGTGCTGGCGAACAGCGTGAGGGGCGGCGAAGCGAGAGCGCCCCGGCCGAGCGATGCCTGCGCCCTCATCAAGGCAATGATTTCGGCGTGAGCGATCGACAAACCGCTGGCCAAGACCAAATTCACACCGGCTGCAAGCAACTCGCCTCCCAAAAAGACGGCGCTGCCGAAGGGCCCACCGCCGCGCGCCACGTTCTCCTCGGACAGCCGCACGGTCAGCGCCATGCGCGCTTCGTCGTCGGCAGTCGGGCCGCAGCTGGCCACCACTTCATCCATCCAGGCCGGGAGCTCGATCAGCAGCGGTTCCATGGCGCCTGACAATGTACTGCAACGCGCGCGCTCACGGCTACTCGCTCGGCGAGCGAGCCTTGACCACGGATTGCGCCGCGACGCGCCGGCTAGGGCTCGCGCGCGGGAGAGAGGGTGATTGCGTGCTCCGGGCAGGCCACGACACACAAGCCACAGGCTTGGCAGGCGCTGGCCTCAGGGGTGAGGGCGATTTTTTTGCCGTGTACCCAAAGCTTCAACCGATTCATGGTGGGCAAGGCGCGGTATTCGGCCTCGGGGATCAGTCCGAGCTCGAATACGTCGTACGGGCAAACTTCGACGCAGTCTGCTTTTCCCTCGCAGCGGCGCACGTCCACCACCGGCACGAACCGACCCGAAGCCGCCTTGCACAACTCGCCGGGCCGCTTCGGATGCGCCGCCGCGCGTTTGGTTTTTTCTGGGTTCTTGCGCGGCTGGGTGACGGGCACGACGGATAACTTAACCTGGCGCGCGCAGCCGAGAACGACGAACTGCAAACACACGGCCCGCTTTAACACTTCTTCATGGGAGGCACGCCGCAACGATACAAACGGCTCGACTCAGCCGAAGTGAAACGCCGAGATGGACAAGTCCAAAATCGTGCCGCTGTAGCCAAGCTCGCCTAGGTCCGTGCCCGCTGCGCCAGCGACGACCATCAAGGGCAGCAGGTGTTCCTCACGGGGATGGGCCGTGCGCGCGGAGGGCGCGCGCGTCCAGTCCATCAAGCGGCTATCGCGCTCGCTCGATGGACGGCTCGCCGTCTCGCGTAACCAAGCGTCGAACCCGGACGCTGCCGCGCGCGATTGCGGGCCAAATGCCCGTAAATTATGAAATGTCATGCCGCTGCCGATGATGAACACGCCTTCGTCGCGGAGCGGCGCCAAGGCGCGGCCGAGCGCCAGATGCTCGCTGGGATCGAGGCCACGTGTCAGCGACAGCTGCAGCGTCGGCATGTCCGCATCGGGATACGCGAGCTTCAGCGGGACGAAGGTTCCATGATCGAAGCCGCGCTCGCGGTTTTCAGCGCTGTCCATGCCCGCGTTTCGCAGCAGCTCGCGCACGCGCTGGGCGAGCAGTGGCTCGCCCGGCGCGGGCCAGGTGATCTGGTAAGACTCCGGCGGAAATCCGTAGTAGTCGTAGAGCATGGGCGGGCGCGCGCTGGTCATCACCGTCGGCAAGGCTTCTTCCCAGTGAGCTGAAATCACGAGCACGGCCCTTGGCTTCACCGGGGGGAGCTCCGCGACAGAGCGCAGGTAGGCCGCGAGCTCCGTCTGCTCGGCTCGGGTGCCAATTCGGAGGTCGACAAAGGGCCAGGGGCCTCCGCCGTGGGGCAGGAAGACAACCGGCAATCGGGCGGCGATTTCGCTCATGTCATCGAGTATGAGGACCTTCGGCGGCGCGCACTAGGCCCGGCGCGCGCCCAGACCGTTGCCGCAGCGCAACGGCGAGGTCCGGCTCGACATTACGGTGTGTGCTCGCGGTTGAAGGCCACCGCGTCCGCGTAGCGCACGCCGGTGCCGCCGAAGATGTCGAGCGCGGAGCCGATGGTCAGGTCGACCCGCCCCCGCCCGAGCCGGGTCACGAGCTCGAGGTCGGACAGCGAGCGAGCCCCCCCCGCATAGGTGACTGGGATTGGCGAGTCGGCAGCCAGCCGTTCCACGAGCTCCGTGTCGACGCCCAGGCACAGGCCCTCGACGTCCACCGCGTGCACCAAGAGCTCCGCGCAATGCTCCGCCAAGTTCGCTAGTACCTCCCGAGAGAGCGACACCTGCGTGAATGTCTGCCAACGATTGATAACCACCCAGTACTCGGCGTCGCGGCGCCGGCAGCTCAGGTCGATCACCAGCCGGTCTTTACCAATTTTGTGTTCCAAACTGAGGAGCCGGTCGAAGTCCAGCTGCCCGTCTCGAAAAAGCCAGGAAGTGACGATGACCTGACTCGCACCCGCGTCCAACCAACCGGCGGCGTTGTCCAAATTCACGCCGCCCCCCAGCTGCATACCGCCAGGATACGCGGCCAAGGCCGCACGCGCCGCCGCGTCATTGCCGGGCCCGAGCAGGACCACGTGGCCGCCGCGCAGCGCGTCGCGGCGATAGAGAGCGGCGAACTCGGCGCTCGAGCGATGAGAGACGAAATTGGTGCGCACGTCTTGCGTGGTGTCACTCAAGCTGCCGCCGACGATCTGCTTCACTTTGCCCTCGTGCAGATCGATGCAAGGCCGGAACACTCGTAAACCATAGAGGCGCGCGCTTCGAAGCGCCAGCGCTCGAGACCGCGAGCGCGCGCCGCCCTCGCTCGCTCGCTCATCGAGACGCCAATTTTGCGGTTATGTGAGCTGGCGATCGACTTTTCACGGGTCTACCGATGCGGCGGACAATCGCCCTATTTCCTTTATCACCTCGACCTCGAGGAACAGGCCAAGGGCGCTGGGGAGGTCGCCGTCACCGGCTACTCCATGGCCAGTCGTCTCTCCTACCTTATCTGGGCGTCCATGCCGGATGACGCGCTCTTCGGCAAAGCTGCCGGTGGCCAGCTTTCGACCGCCGATCAAATCGCGGGCGAGGCCACGCGCATGCTCGCCGACCCGAAAGCGCTCTCCGGCCTGCGTAACTTTTACGAGCAATGGCTCGCGGTAAAGACGATGCCTACGACCAAGAGCGGCAAGTTCGCCGCTGCTTACGACGCGCCCAGCATTCTGAGCTCTTTCGAAGCGCAAGTGGACGCCGCGCTCTGGGCACCTACCAACGGCCTCGCCACGCTGCTCGGCGGCACGCAAGCCTACGTGAACGATAAGACGGCACCGCTGTTTGGCTTGACCGGCATCACCGGGAGCAACTTTCGAGCGGTTACGGTGGACGCCACTCAACGCGCCGGTATCCTGATGCACCCGGCGATCATGGCCACCTTCGGGACAGAAACCGGCAGCCATCCGATCAAGCGCGGGGTCTTCGTCTGGGATCAGATCGCGTGTCAGCGTTTGTTTGATCCGCCGGCGGACGTGCCGCCATTTCCCGCGGTTCCGCCCGATTCCAGCGTGCGTCAGGCGTACGAGGCTTTCACTTCCCCGCCCCGCTGCCAGGGCTGTCATCAGCGCATCAATCCGGTTGGGTTCTTGTTCGAGAGCTACGACACCGTCGGGCGTTACCGCACTATCGACGACAACAACCAGCCGGTGAACTCCCAGGTGACTGTCGTGCAGGCCGTGACCCCGACCGGGGACCAAGACGCCACGCTGAACGTGCCAACGCCCAACGCCGTCCAATTTGCCAAGAACCTCGCCGCCGACCCGAGCGTGACCACGCAGTGCATGGTCAAGCAACTCTATCGTTACGCGCTCCGGCGCATCGAAAGCGACGCGGACGCTCACACCCTGAACGGCCTGACCAGCTCCTACGGCAATGATCAAAGCTTATCCAAATTGATCAGTGGCCTGGCGCAGACCCCGGGGTTTCTTAACCGCCTCAACGTGCAGTGAGCAAGAAGCAACAATGAGCAACTTCACCCCCAGCCGCCGCCGCTTCCTGACCAGCCTCGGCATCTCTGCCGCCACCATTCCCTTCGTGATCGGCCTCGACAGCCTGTATGCGAAAGCCGACGTGCCGACTGTGCCGAAGAAGCGCTTCCTCTTCATGTACTCCCCAAACGGGGGGCTGTATTACAACTTCCGCCTGCGGCTTCACGCGACCGTGAGCGACATCAGCGACGGCAAGGCGCTCGCCGCTCCCAATCTGATTTATCATCCACTACAAGCCAACGCGAGCAAGCTGCTCGTGCTCGACCGGCTGTCCTGGGTGGGCGCTCGGCAGGATTACCAAACCGCCATCACCGCCGTGGATAAGGTGAATCACCCAGGCGGCCACCAAAAGGGCATGGGCAGCTTGCTCACCGGCACCACGCTGGTCGGCGGCACCAACGACTTCGGCAATGCCGGCCTCGCCGACGGCGTCTCGCTCGACCAAGTGCTCGCCACCAGGCTGTTTGCCGGTAAGACGAAGTTTCAATCGCTCGAAATCGGCGTGCAAACCGATGAGGATTTGACGGACCGTTATGTCGACAAACGGGTCAGCTATGACGCGCCCGAGAAGCCCCGACCGCCGCAGAACGATCCCTTCGTGCTCTTTCACACCCTGTTCGGCACCGCCGGCGCAGACGCCTCGGCCGCTGCCCTGCGCGCGATGTTGGACAAGAGCGTGCTCGATACGTCTCTGGCTGATTTCGCTCGTTTGAAGCCCAAGCTCAGCGGCGCCGACCAAGTGCTGCTGCAACAACACGCTGATTCGATCCGGACGCTCGAAACACAGCTGGGGACGGTGGTGAATTGCGGAGCCGTTACACCGCTCGTGGCGCCGACCGGGGTCACGGTGACGGACGCGGCCGCGACGCACAACTGGGCGATGATTCCTGCCAACTATCCGATTGTCGCGGGCATGATGACGGACATCATCGCGCAGGCCATGGCCTGTGGGCTGAGCAACGTGGTCACGCTCATGTATCGCAATAGCGAAAACGACCGGCAGCTCCCCTTTCTGACCGACATCGATTACACGGTCGACGGCACGCCGGGCCATCACGGCATGTCCCATGCGCGTCACCCCGGTTTGGTGGCGGTCGATCAGTGGTACGCCGGCCAATTCAACACGCTGATCAACAAGCTGAGCAGGTACCAAGAGTCAGGCGCCCCCGGTACGATTTTAGACAACTCACTCTTGATGTGGAGCAGCTGCTTGGGCGACGCTTCGTCCCACTTGAGCAACAACGTTCCGGTGATCCTCGCGGGTAGCAACGGCGGTTACTTCAAGACCGGTCGCAATATTCAGTTCAACGACGTCTACACGGCCGACCAATGGGCAGGCGACCCGCTTGGAGCAAAGGACGGTCAAAAGCTCACCGACGCCGCGGACAAAGCGCGCAGCGGCGATCAGAAAACGGTTGGTGCGGTCGACCTCAGCAACAACGACTTAGCGGTGTCGATCTTGAACAGCTTCGGCCTGCCGGACACGACCTTCGGCGACGCGCGCTTCTGCAAGGGCGCGCTTCCCCACCTCACCGCTTGAGCGCGGCGGCGCGGCAGTCGCTCAGCCGAGCGGGTGCGCAAATTGTAAGCTGTACACGAGCTGTGTGTCTTGACCCAGCTCCCAAAGCCAGGGCGACCCGAGCTCCGGCTCCGATACCAATTGTCTTAGCCCGGGCGCGGACAGCTGCATATAAATGTGCCGGGGCTCCGGGCGAAGATACAGCTCGTCGGCCTCGCGCGCAGCGGCCACGAAGGCCTCGAGCGCTTCCGTGCTGCTGCCCCGCTGCTCACTCAACACCGGCGTGCCCGTCGACGAAGCGGTGTCGAACAGCAACACACCGCGACCACCGGGCCGTGTGCTGCCGGCGAGCGTGGCCAGATGCACGGCGCTCAGCGCACTCAAAAGGTCGCCCCAATGCGCGCGCGAAGTGATCCACGCGCGTCGAAATGGAACTGCGAGCTGGCTCAAGACGCAGGTGGACACGGTCGCTGGGAAGCTTTGACCGAGACTACGGACGATGTTCTGCGCTGCCGCCACGGCCGCGCCTGCGAGCTCAGCGCGCTGGGGGAACGACTCTCCCCAGTCGTCGAGGTGTTCGATCATGCCGGATAAGTCGACGTCGGGGTGCAGCACTAGCCGCCCGCGGACGCGCGCGACTTGACGCTCGCGCGCACGCTCCAGCGCTTCGCCATCCAAGTCGACCAAGTGGATCTGGCGAAACCAATCGGCGAGCTGCTCGAGCTCCAGATCATTGCAGTTGCCCGCGCCGAGCACGCACAGCTCCGCGCCTCGAGGTAGCCGTCCAATGAGCTCGGTCACGTGCTGCCGGTGCCCCGCATAGCTCGCCCAGCTGTCCGGGAAACGGCGATTCAGCGCGCGGGCATAGCTCTGCGCGCGCCCGGCGCTCGGCTCCGGATGCAAATCGGCATGAGCTTCCGCGATATGCCGATCCAGACAAGCGAGTGAACAGCTGAGGAAGCTGCGCCCCGCGGCTTCGCACAGATCGCACAGCCGGCGCGGCGGCGCCTGGCACGCGCAGCCACTGGCTAGAGCCGGACGCTGATCGATAGAACTAGGATTATCCACGCGTTGCACGAGGGTAGATCATTGGCGCAAGCGCCAGGAACCAATTTGCCCGTACCGCGGGCTGGGCGCGGGCGAGCTAGGGCCCCCCGGTTGTTCCGGGCTTTCCAGAGTCTCAACTTGATATCGTCAAGGCTGCGCCTCAAGCGCTCAATTCCCAGGTACAACTTGGCACCTGCGATTTCGTCGCTAAGTACTGTTGGGACCATAGTCTCTCTAGAAAGACGCGCGTTTTGGTGTCGAACCCAGACTCGCGTACGCGGAAGCCAAAAATCCGGGTCTATCGGCTGTGTCATTTTTGCTGTTTCCCAATCGGCAATGATTATTGGCAATCAGCACTTGAATTCTGCGCCCGTGGCGGTTATTCACCGGCGCTAGAAACTCAGATTCAGCAACGTCCCTATGTCTCGTTTTCGCCTGGTCGATGACGGCGGGTTCTCCGTCGTAGAGCGTCTGCACCGCGCCATTCTGGCCGCGTGCGCGATGTTCGCCGTCTTCCTATGGGTGACGAGCTTCGCGGGCGCGGCCGCTCCTTCCTTGATCGAGCGTTTGGTCACCGCGCAGACGCCATTGCAATCCAAGACCGATCCACCCGTTGACGCGCGAGAGCTGGCGGAAGCGATCGCCTCCGTACCCAAGATCAGCCGTGAGTGGGCCGCTTTGATCTTGACCGTCGCGGCTCACGAGTCCGCGCTCAGCGCTCGCATCGCGCGCGGTGAGTACCGCGACTTCGAGGGTGACTCGTTTAGAAACCGCGAGGGTAAGGTCGAGCACCGCGCCTGGGGCTTGTGGCAAGCTCACAAGAATCGCTTGAACGACGCAACCTGGGGCTCGCCCGAGGTGGCCGTCCAAACCCTAGAAGCGGCCCGCGCGTTGCGCCGTGCGTTTTACACCTGCAACGGCGGCGGCCGCGCCCACAAGGATTGGGTGCGCTCGACGCTCAGCTCGTATAGCGGCCGACGCTGCGATGCCTCTTGGCCCGGGTTAGACAAGCGGGTCGCCACTTACGAACACGTGGTGCGCGCTCTGTAGCGCGCGCACCGGCGGCCTGAGTGTAAGTCGAGGGAACTTGGCGTCGCACGCTTTCGCTGTCTAACTTGTGAAGCGGCACGCTGCGCTCATACTCGCACGAAGCGCATGGCCGAAGCGACCGAAGTCGAGGTGTTCTACGACGGCGCCTGTCCGCTGTGCACGCGTGAGATCCGTTGGCTCGGGCGGCTCGACCGCCAGCACCGCATTCGCTTCACCGACATCACGGCCGAAGGCTTCGACGCGAGCTTGCTCGGAGTGAGCTTGGCCGCACTAATGGATCGAATCCACGGGCGCTTGGCCGATGGCAGCTTGATCGAAGGCGTGGAGGTGTTCCGTCGTCTGTACGCGGCCGTTGGGTTCCGGTGGCTGGTGCGCGCCACGCGTTTGCCGCTCATCGCGCCGTTGCTCGACCTTGCCTACCGCGTGTTTGCGAAGAACCGCCTCAAGCTCACCGGCCGTTGCACGAGCGATGCGTGTGCGCTGCCTGCGTCAACGCACACGCCCAAAGCCTGAAGCGCCTCGCAGTAAATGCTGAGCCGGTCAGGGCTGCGCCGCGGATAACCCACAAAAAATCATTTGCAGTCTGTGTCTTGGGCTGTGCCAGCGTGAGCCAACGCGGGGCCGCGCCTACCCCGCCGTACACGCGGAAAATAGCCAAAAATTGGCCGCCGGAGCGCGAACTGACCGTTGCGGCTTCACTGGCGCGCGCATTGCTACATGATCCAGTCATGAAGCTTCGGACTCGACTCGATGTGTTCAGCGCCGCGTTGCTCTCGACCTTGGGTGCATCGCAGCTCACGGCTTGCGGCGGCACGGTCTTCACGACCACGAGCGACGGCGGTACCGGCGCGGGCGGGAGCGCGGGGGCCGGTACCGCGGGCCACGGCGTCGCGGGCGCCAACACCGCGGGCGCTGACACAGCGGGCAGTGGCGGCGCAAGCGCAGCCGGAGGCGACGGCCCCGCGGGCGCGGGTGGCGGCAGCTCCGCGGGGGCCGGCGGCGAGGGGAACTCCGACAACCACTACCCGTGTCAAAATCCGATGGATCTCGGCAACGGCCTCGTCACTTGCACGGGCTTTCGTCATCGCGCGAAGAGCGTCACCTGCGCGTCGAAGGTGCCGCGCCCGGAGCCATTCCCGACGACGTCTCCGAGCGCGCAGTGCAAAGCGGACGCCGACTGCGTGGCGCGTCCCTACGGTTGGTGCGGGGCAGGCGGACAGGTGCCGGGGCCCTATTGTAGCTACGGCTGCGTCAAAGACAGCGATTGCGCGGCCAACCAACTTTGTGAGTGCGGCGATCCAGTGGGGCGGTGCGTGCAGGCCGATTGCAAGTTGGACGCCGACTGCAAGCCCGGTTTCTTGTGCAAAGGCTACGATGCGAGCGGAGGTTGCGGGATCAATACGTTTACCTGTCAATCGAGCGCCGACGGCTGCGGCAGTGATGCTGACTGCACCGACACCAAGCTCGGCAACCTGTGTCGCTTCGACCTCACCGCCCAGCACTTCAAATGTGAATTTGGGGGCTGCGCCATCGGTCGTCCGTTTTTGGTCGAAGGCGCGGCGCGGCTGGCGCCCGCCGCAACGCGAGCCGATTGGCAGGAGTTCGCGTTGCTTCCGCGTGTCGACGCGCTCGATGGCGCGCTTCGTGCGGAGCTCGCCATCGAATGGACGCGCGTAGCATTGATGGAGCATGCGTCGATTGCGGCGTTTGCTCGCTTTACACTGCAGCTCCTGAGCGTGGGCGCGCCGCCAGAGTTGGTGCAGCTCGCGACGGCCGCCATGACGGATGAGACCAAGCACGCCAGAGCCTGCTTTGCGCTTGCCGGCGCGTACGCCGGAGAGCCCGTCGGTCCGGGCCCGCTGGCGATCGACGGCAGCTTGGATCGGGGCACACTGACCGGGATCGTTCTGAACACGATCCGCGAAGGCTGCGTCGGCGAGACGATCGCCGCGATCGAAGCGCGCGAGGGCGCGGCGTACGCCAGCGATCCGGCGCTTCGGCAGCTCCTCGCGACGATCGCCGAGGACGAGACCCGGCACGCGGAGCTCGCCTTTCGTTTCGTCGGCTGGGCCTTATCCGGCGCTGACGCGGGGCTCGAACGGGCGGTGCGTGAGGAGCTGGCGGCCTTGCGCGCCGATGCCGCTCGCGTCCGCGCCGTCGAGGAGCTCAATGACGAGCGGCTCTTGCAGCACGGCATCGTGCCCACGTCACTCGGCCAGCTGATCCGCTCACGAGCCCTGACCGAGGTCATTGTACCGTGGCTGAGCGCACTCACGAGCCCGAAAGGACGAGCGCAACCTGCAAGCGAGAAGGAGGGGGCGATCGCGGTCCCGCAACGCAGCCTGTAGAGCGGCCACGTTCCTTGCGCGGGGTCTAGCGTCGCTCCACTTCGACAGAGTAAGTCCGGTCACCGCGGTCGCTCGAGGATCTGCCGCACCTCTACTGAGCCGCCTACGTCGAGAATGGGACACCCCTGAGCGAGCGTCAGCGCGTCCGGGAGCGAGTCAGCCTGGACGACGAGGTTACCCGTCACTAACTCGCCAGCGTCCGGGGTGTGCGCCTCGACTCGGCGCGCGCTGGCGCCGCGGATTAGCTGACTCGATACCTCGAGCGGGTAGCCACCGACCAACAAGTGGCCGCCGGTTCTCAGCTCGTTCGTCCAGGCGTGCCACTTCCCGATTTGCGCCTGACGCCGGACATCGGACAAGGTGGGATTCGTCGCCGCTCCGCCGCGAAATAGAAACATGAATCGAGCCACGCCACTCACGACTGCGCGGCTCCCGCGGCCTTTGGATCGAGCTGGTTTTTCCCGCGTTTGCCCTGAGCAAATTCGACGGCATACCCGTCCGGATCATAAGCCGTCATGGAGCGCTCCCAGGGCTCGTCGTGAGGCGGTTGGTGAAAACGGACGCCTGCTTCTTCTAGCTCTCGATACAACGCGTCCAGATCGTCGGTCGTGAACTCCACATGAACTGCAGATTTTTGCGCGGGGCTCGACGGCTCAACGCCTTCCTTCCGTGCCTCCTCGATCGCGAGTAGGCCGATGGTGCCGGCTCCCAAACGCAGCATGGCAAAAGCCGGCACCGAATTCCAAGCGACCGGCAAGCCGAGCTTGCCATTATAAAAGTCGAGCGAACGTTGCACGCTTTCCACGGTCAGGGTCAGGCCTTCGAAGCGCATCTTATCGGTCATTGGTTTTCCTCTGAACGCGCGCTCGTTGGCCGATGCGCGGTCTCGGGCCGATCTGGCCTGAGCTCAGCGACGGTAGCGATGCAGGCTGCGCGTGTATCGTAGAATTCGGACACGTCCGCCTGTTCCTGGAGGACGATGCTAAGCTCGGTCCGTGAGCTCGCAGCCGATTAGCGCGTCGCCGGGAGGACGGTTCGGGACTGCTCTCATGCGCTACACGGACCAGGCGCCGCTGACTTTAGTGCGCCCCGAGCTCCGTCGCTTCGTGTGCCACGTCAAAACGTCGCGAAGTGAGCTTCCCGCGCCGTCCGACGCGCTCTTCACCCCGCGCGCAGAAGCATCGATCTTGGTGCGCTGGTCAGCACATGGGGACCTGGCCCTGAGCGTGCTCGGGCCGCTCACGCGCGCGCGCCATAAATCTTTCGCAGCGCCGCGCCGCCTGATCCAAGTCGTTCTGCGGGCGGGGCAAGCCCGCGCGCTCCTCGGCGTGCCGCTCTCCGTGCTTGCCGATCAGATCGTGCCCGTTCAGGAGCTGTGGGGTGACAGGGGCCGGCGCTTGGGCGACGCCATCGCCGCGAGCGACCCGGAGCGCGCGCTCACAGTGCTGCAAGACGAGCTCTGTCACAGGCTCCGCGCGAGCGACGCTCCCGCCTCGCGCCCGGGCTTGCTCACGCGCGCGGTGGGCCGTCTAGACGCAGGCGCCGATCGCATCGCGCCGCTCGCCAGCGAGCTCGGGGTGAGCGAGCGGCATCTTCGGCGCCTGTTCATGGAGGAGCTCGGCATGGCGCCCAAGCTGTACGCGCGCATCGCGCGCCTGCGACGCGTGATCGAGCAGCCGCACGACGATGACTCGTGGTCTGAGCTCGCGCTCGCCTCGGGATACTCCGATCAATCCCACATGATTTACGAATTTCGCGCCCTACTTCAGGCGACCCCGCCGGCATTCTTCACGCGCAAACGGCAGGCCCTGTTCTGGGCCGCGCCGACGATTCAGGCGCCGAGCGGAGCCCGCGAGCCCATTCAGAATTCGACGGCCGGCCTCGCAAAGCCGAGCCGCCAGCGCTCGGCGTAACGGCCTTCCAGAGCTTGGGTGACGCAAATCCTTCAGCGCGCGCGCTTGGACAAGACGGCGCGCAGGGTGCCGAGATCACGCGAGCCGAGCTCTCGAGTGAGCAACAGCATGAGCACATACGCGCTCGCCACCACGAGGGCAAAAAAAGGCGTCCACAGCTTCCCCGCATGCGGCAGCACCCGACCGACGGCGATAGCCAGCGCGGCCGCGACGAGCACGCGCAGCAACGCCAGCGGCGGGGCGACCGCACCCGCGGCGCGGTACACGAAAAAGGCGGCCGACAGCGTGGCCACGAACAAGCCCGCCGCCGTGGCCTGGGCCGTCAGCAGTAACAGGCCGGAACCGAACGGCGCGCCGCGCACGCGCAAGTAACAGAGCGCCGCCACCAGGGCCACCGCAACGCCGGTCACGATCGCGCTCTCGCGCTCGTGCTTGAGGCTGTTCAGCACCGTGGTCAGTACGCCGAAGATCGCAAAGCCTCCGAAGCCTACCGCCAAGAGCTCGAGCGACGGGCCACCGAGCGCCGCCGCTTGAGCTCCGAAGACCAAAAATAGCAGACGATCACTGAGCCCGGCGGTGACACTGACCATTAAGCCGGCAAGTACCAAGGCGAGCCGCACGCCGGTGCTCACATAGCGCGCCACCGCTTGGCGATCGCCATCACGCGCGGCCGCGGCCAGCATCGGAAACAAGATGAACATGACCGCGATCAGCAGCTGATACGGTAGAAATGAAAACAGCTGGGTGGCGCGGTAGGCGCCAACCAGCGGATCGGCGGCGGCGGGCGGCATGCCCTGGGCTACGGCGGCCTCCGAGGCGAAGCGGCGCAGCAGCGTGAGGTCCGCCTGGAGCAATAGATTGAACAGGATCTGACCGAGCAAGACGGGCAGGGCAAAGAGCAGGTGCGCCCGCACGCTGACCGCGCTCGGCCCACGCCGACCCACGCCGACCAGGGCCAGCGCCGCGCCCACGATCAATGCGGCGCCGACCGCAAAGCCCACCGTCGCGCCTTCGACGCCCAGATTGACGTGCCGGGTGAATAGCAGCGCGCCAACGATCAAGCCCGTGCTGCGCAGGGTGGCGGCGATCACGTCGAGCGCGGCCTGCGACACGAATTTGCGCTGACCGTTCAGGACGCCGATCAATGGTGTGTAGACGCCGTAGAGCAGCATCACCGCGCTCAAAATGCGGAGCGGCAGAACGACGTGATCAGCACCCACCGAGCGGGCGATGAACGGCGCAAGCAAGAAAAATCCGATCGCAAGCAGCACCGCGAACACCGCGTGCACGGTAAACACGCGACGAATCGTGCCCGGTTCAGTCGCGGGCGAAGCCTGCGCGACGGCTCGGCTCACGCTCTGAATGGACGTCGTGGTCACCGGGTTGTAGGTGATGCCCGCGATCGACAGCACGCTAGCGAGCGCGCCGTATCCGTCGAGCCCAAGCAGCCGCGGCAGCGCTATTTGCTGCACCAAGCCAACCAAGATGAAATAGATCTTGGCGAACGCGACCGCCAACCCGCCGCGCCCCGCCGTACGCGTCTGGTCTTCAGGTGCGACCTTCGACCCTGGGGCTCGCAGTCCCGCGCTCTCGACGGCAAGTGCGGCGGTCGTCGCACGTTGCTCGGTTGTCGGCGTCACCCGAGCGCTATCGCATCCGGCCCGACGATCCGTCAACGACTGAGCCCGAAATCGGTCAAATAGAGCCATGGCGCGAAATACCCGCGACGCCCGACAGATCCGCTTGACCTCCAGGGATCGGCGACTAGTCTCCCGCTCCGCAACGAGAATTCCAGCTTAGCTCAGTTGGTAGAGCAGGCGACTGTTAATCGCCGGGTCCTAGGTTCGAGTCCTAGAGCTGGAGCTACTCATAACTTAATTTCGGACTTGGTGCGGCAGGCTAACGCCGCCGCCGTCGAAGAACTCGATGTTCAGGGGCTCGCTCGGCCCGCGGTGCTCGATGCGCTGGATGACCCGCATCAGGTCTCGATCGCCTCGCGCACGAACAGGTCTTCCAACGTCTCTTGCCGCGGTGTCACTTCTGAGACCGCACAGCCGAGCTCGAGCGCGCGCTTCAAGACCACGCTCACCTTTGCCTCGCCCTCGATTTCCACGATCAAGCGCGGGCCGAGCCGATGGACGGTGTGTCCGGCACCTGCCCATTCGAGCGCCAGCTCTTCACTCGCGCCGAGCAACGCAACGTCGGTTCGGCGCACGTCACTCTTCAATAGGTCGCCCAGCCGCCCGCTGACTACGACCTCGCCGCGCCGCAGGATCGCTACGCGATCACACATGGTTTCGACATCGCTCAGGATGTGTGTCGAAAAGAAAATCGTGCGGCCGTTTTTGCGCTCGTCCAAGATCAAATCGCGAACTTCTTTGCGGCCGACTGGATCGAGCCCGCTCATGGGCTCATCCAAGATCAACAGCTCTGGGTCGGACACGAGCGCGGCCGCCAGCCCCGTACGTTGAAGCATGCCCTTCGATAAGCGTCTCACCTGCCGGTCCGCGGCATACAGCACCCCCACCTGGGCCAGTACTTGACGCGTTCGGGCCCGCGCCGCGCGCGCCGACAAGCCCGATAAACGGGCGCACAGCTCGACGAATTCAGTCGGCGTGAGATACGGGTAAACGTAGGGGTTCTCCGGCAAAAATCCGACCCGCGAAAGCGCCCGTGGGCTCGGCACCGGATCGCCGAACAACGTCGCCTCCCCGCCACTGGCCGAGATGAGCCCCGTCAGCATTTTGATCGTGGTCGTCTTTCCTGCGCCATTCGGGCCTAAAAACCCGAAGATTTCGCCGCTCTCAACCTCGAACGTCACGCCCTTCACGGCCAGTACGCGGCGCATGAAGAAGCCCTGGCGAAACTCCTTGCGAAGCGCATTGACGCGGATGAGAGTGCTCACGCGGCTAGGGTACCGGCGGCGAGGCGGCGGAGCAAAGTGCACCGGCTAACAAGCAAAGTTGGCGAGGCCGGGCGGGCGCTCATACCGAACGGGGCGTCGCGGAATGACCCCGCGCCTGGGCAACCAGGCCGCTGCGGGACGGCAAGGCGGACACCCAAGCCGCGCGGAAACATGTTAACAGTGCCGCTCGCGTCTTCACGCTAGGGAACGGAAAATGATGAAACGGGTCGGTCTTGCTTCTGTGTCGTTGTTGGGCTCGCTCAGCCTTGCCCCAGGCCTGCACGCACAACCCCCGCCGCCGACTGCGCCGCCACCCGCCGCAACGCCAGCGGTTCCCGCCGCCGCACCTTCGAGTGCGCCGACAGCCCCGACCGAGCCAACGCCCCCGGTGACGGCGGCTTCTACGGCTCCAGCGCCAGAAGCATCCGCGAGCGCTTCGGCGATGGCCAACACCGATGGCTTCGGGTTGTCTGGAGCCACCACCGAGCCGCCCGCGGAGGACGAAAATGAAGTCGATCGAGAGTGGCGCGCGGCGTCACTTCATCGGGGCAGTACGCTGAGTGGCTCGAGCGGCCTGCTGCACGTGGACGAAGCCGGCGCGGGCGCGCCGGGCACCTTTCGCTTGGCGGTCACCGGCTCCTACTTCACCGGCTCCGGCTTTCTATGCAACGGCAGCAGCGTGTGCCCCGTGTTCGGTAGCGAGGCGCCAAACGCCGCCGATGACATCACGCGCACCGCGGGCTATCTGTCCGCGTCCGCGACCCTCTTTCCGTTTCTGGAAGTGTATGGAAGCTACCACAACCTATCGACCAGTAATAGCCGAGGCAGGCCGCAGCTGCTTCAGGCGTTGGGCGACGCGGACTTGGGCGTAAAGGGCTTTCTGCCGCATTCGCCCAATGGAATTTTTTCTTTTGGTGGCGAGGCTCAGGTGCTGCTGCTGAACGGTTCGGGTGGTGTTGGCTTGGACGGCGCGAGCACGAGCTTCGTGCTGCGTGGCCTGGCCACGCTCGACCTCAACAATCGCTCACAAGCCGCCGACCGCATCCCGCTCCGCTTTCACGCAAACGTTGGCTACAAGTTCGATAACGCTGGCAAGATCGTGCGCGACATCGAGAGCACGCCGGCGCCGCAGGGCCGCGGTGCACCGATTTCGCGCGTGGAGCGCTTTGGCCTCGACATCGACCGCGTCGACTTCTTTCAATTTGGTGTCGGCGCGGAGTTCGTGAACGAATTCGTGCGGCCGTTCGCCGAGTTCACCATGGATATCCCGGTCAATCGCCAAGATTACACCTGCGTCGTCCGAGAAGCTGCGGCGAACGGCGACCAGTGCTTGGGGCTCGACCAAGGCGCGAGCACCACGCCGTCGCGCGTTACGCTCGGCGCGCGCGGCTTTCCGTGGCCGGACCATGCGCTCTCGCTGCTTGCCGCCTTCGACATCGGTACCGGCGCGACCAACCACTTCGTTCAAGAGGTCGCGCCCGAGCTGCCCTGGAACTTCTACTTCGGGCTCGGCTATGCCTTCGATACCGTCGCCCCGAAGCCGGTCATCGAGCGCATCCCGGCGCCGCCTCCACCACCACCGGCACCCGTGGTAGTGCGCGCCAATCTGGTCGAGGGCCTAGTGGTCGAGAAAAACACGGCGAATGCCATCGCGGACGCGATCGTGAAGTACGACGGCCGTCCCATCACGGGCATGGTCTCCGGTCCGGACGGCACATTCCGGACCGTCAATCTCGAACCGGGCACCTACACTTTCAACATCACCGCGCCGGCCTTTCATGACGGGCAATGTGTCGCGACGGTGGAGTCGCCTGCGGCCGCGTCTCCGGCGCCCAGCGCGGGAGCAGTCGTCGCCCCCGGTCAGCCGGGCGCGGTGGCGGTACAGGCCCCCGCCGACCCGAACGCACCCCCGAGCAACACGACCGACACCGGTCCAAACGTGTTCAAGGTT
>CAXSGJ010000025.1:54824-58471 GCA_964236865.1 uncultured Polyangiaceae bacterium | reverse complement strand
AGCGCTGCCCAAGGTCGGCTCGGTCGTCGGCTCGGTCACGGATCCCGAGACGAACTTGCCGGTCGACGGCGCCCACATCGAAGTCACCGATCGCCTGAACCGCAAGCTCGAGCTGCGAGCCGATGCCAACGGAGCATTCCGGTTCGAGAACGTCCCGCCAGGCCCGCTCAAGTTCGCGGTAGATGCGCCCGGATACTTCACGGCGGTCGCGGAGGTGAACGTGCGGATTCGCGAAGAATCGCAGGCGCGCATGCTGCTGAACAAACGACCGACGCAACCGAACGTGGTGGTCGCCGGTAAAGAGATCAAGCTGAAGAAGCAGGTCCACTTCCAGCACGACTCCGCCGAGATTTTGCCAGACTCTCAAGCGATTTTGGAAGAGCTCGCAGATGTCATGAGCAAACGCGTGGACATCAAGAACGTGGAGGTTCAGGGCCACACGGACAACACGGGCGCCGCTCCCTATAACCTCCATCTCAGCCAATCACGCGCGCAAGCGGTCGTCGACGCGCTCGCGGTTCTGGGTATCGATACCTCCCGCATGGTGGCCAAGGGCTACGGGCAGGAGAAGCCCCTCGTGCCGAACAGCACCGAAGCCAACCGCGCCAAGAATCGGCGCGTTCAAGTGCTCATCACCGCGCAGGGTAAGTAACGCTCCGCCGCGCCTCACGGGGCCGCCGCGCCCATCAGGGCCTGCGGGTGGCCCTTGCGCCTGATGCCTTAGGCCCTCATTCGCTTGCTTCGCCAGGGTCGTTGGGCGCGCCGGGCGGGTTAGCCGCGCTCGGCTCGTCTCGTTTGATCTCGTCGAGGATTTGTTCGACGCGGCGCGAGGCGTCGTGGCCGGCGTCGTAGTGAAAACGCAGCTCGGGTGAGCGCCGGAGCTCGAGCTTGGGCGCGATCAGGCGGCGCAAGCGCGCCGCGCCGCTGCCGAGGCCTTTCAAGACCTGAGCGCGTTTCTTCGGGTCTTCGTCCCCGACCAGCAAGCGGACGCCGATGCGCGCCGACATCAAGTCGTCGGTCACTTCCACCGTCGTGACCACGACCGCCGCCAACCGCGGGTCGTCCACGTCGCGACGCATCAAGTCCGCAAGGTGGGCGCGGATCAACTCCGCAACCCGCTTTCCACGACGGCCATCCGTCGGCGTCATTCGTCGTCTCCCCACCCGAAATCAGACCTGGGCTCGCTGAGCGCACCGCGATCCAGTGCCTGCTCGATGCCGCCGCGAATACCGGCTCCGCCGTTGCCGAACGAAACAATCTCGGTGGCCACGTCCGCGACCAGGGCATCGTGGGCGCTGCCCGCCAATGTTGCCATGTGGGCCAGCACTTCGGAACAGCGCGCCGAGTCGTTCGATACGACGCTCACTCCGAGCGTTGCCACTTGGTGGCGCTCGAGGTCGCCGATCTCGGCAATCGAAACCGGCAACTTGGCGCGCGCGCGATCTTTCAAGCCCTTGACGACCCGGCGGCGATCTTTGAGGGAGCGCGCGCCGGGGATCTGCAGAACGATTCGAGCCACACCGACGAACATTTAGGTGACACCCGTGCGCCCGGCCTCACAGGGTCTGCTTCACGGACTCGATCTCGAATGCTTCGATGATGTCGCCGACCGCAATTTCATTGAAGCCCTCGAGCGCGATGCCGCAATCGAAGCCCTCCTTCACGTCGCGCACGTCGTCCTTGAAGCGCTTGAGGCTCGACATCTTGCCCTGCCAAAGCGTCGCGCCCTCGCGCAGCAGCCGAACCCCGCCGGCCCGCTTGACCAAGCCTTCGATGACCATGCAGCCGGCCACGGTGCCCGCCTTGCTGAGCTTGAAAACTTGTCGAACCTCGGCTTTGCCGATGTTGCGCTCGACTTGGGTCGGCTTGAGCAAGCCTTCCATGGCCGCTTTCACTTCGTCGACCACGTTGTAGATGATGCTGTATTGGCGGATCTCGACGTTTTCTTTTTGAGCCAGGGCGGCGGACTTGCCGGCTGGGCGCACATTGAAACCGATGATGATCGCGCCGGCCGCGACGGCCAAATTCACGTCACCCTCGGTGATAGCGCCGGCGCCCGCGTGCACCACACTTACCTTCACCTTCTCCGTGCTGAGGCGAACCAGGGCATCTTCCACGGCTTCCACCGAGCCTTGCACGTCCGCCTTGATGATCAGCTTGAGCTCGAGCTGATCGTCTTCTTGCATGGCTTTGGCGAGCTCTTCTAGAGACATCGCCCGTGCACCTGTCGAGGGCGCCAAGCTGCGGCGCTCCTTGGTCTTCCGGGTATCGGCGATCTCCTGCGCCTTTTTCATGTCCTTGACGACGTGAACCGGGTCGCCCGCGCTCGGAACGTCGTTCAGGCCGATGATCAAGACGGGCGTGGAAGGGCCGGCCTTCTCCAAGAGTCGGCCCGCCGAATCGTGCATGGCTCGCACTTTACCGTAGGCGCCGCCGGCCAGGATGACGTCCCCGCGATTCAGCGTACCGTCCGTGATGAGCACCGTCGCGACTGGCCCACGTCCGCGATCCAGCTCCGCTTCGATCACGGTACCGGTCATCGGCTTGTTGGGATTGGCCCGCAGATCGAGGACCTCCGCCTGGAGCGCGATGGTCTCCAGCAGCTGATCCACGCCGGCACGCGTCAGCGCCGAGACGCTCTGGTACAGCGTGTCGCCGCCCCATTCTTCAGCCACGAGCCCGAGCTCGCTGAGCTGACGCTTCACGCGCTCTGGGTTTGCGTCCGGTTTATCGCTTTTGTTGATGGCGACGACGATTGGCACCTTAGCCGCTTTGGCGTGATTCACCGCCTCGCGCGTCTGAGGCATGACCCCGTCGTCGGCGGCAACGACGAGCACGACCAGATCCGTGGTCTGGGCGCCGCGCATCCGCATCGCAGTGAAGGCCTCGTGTCCCGGAGTGTCGAGGAAGGTGACCGGGCCGTGAATGGTGTCTACGGAATACGCGCCGATGTGCTGCGTGATGCCGCCCGCTTCACCAGAGACCACATTGGTTTTCCGGATCTGGTCGAGCAAGCTGGTCTTGCCATGATCGACATGGCCCATGATGGTCACGACGGGCGGCCGGGTGACGCGATCGGCGGAGTCATCGAGCTCGGTGCCCTGAGCCGCGACCAGCGCCGCTTCTTCACTGACGGCGATGTCTTCGACCTCCCAGCCGAATTCATTGGCCACGATTTTGGCCGTCTCGGCGTCTAGGGTGCTGTTGATGTTCACGCCCGTCATGCCCAGGCGCATCAACTTCATCAGCACCTCCGTGGCCTTGGCGCCGATCTTTGCGGCCAGGCCCTGGAGGCCGATGGATTCCTCGATGCGCACGATCTTTTTGTGCGCCGACCGTTCCTGGGTGACGACGGAACCGGTGATCTTGCCCTTGGGCATCGAGCCGATGCCGCGTGGCCGCATCCCGCCGCGGCCCTGCGGCCCGCGATTGCCGCCCATTTGCGGCGGGCTGCCCGGGCGGCGGGGCCCCGTGCCGGGCTGGGTGGCAGCGCCGGCCTTAGCATCGTACTGAACGCGACGTGGCATGGGTCCGCGCGGTACCTGCACCGGCATGGGGACGCCGGGGCGGCCTTCCCACACGTCGATGCCGGTCTTCGGCGCGGTGGAGGTCCGCGGTGGCTGCGGAGACGCAGCCGACAACGTCGG
>CAXSGJ010000025.1:0-54814 GCA_964236865.1 uncultured Polyangiaceae bacterium | reverse complement strand
CTGAACATAGGGAGCCGGCGCCGGCGCGGGGGCTCGCGGCGCCTCCTGGGCCTCAGCGACTCGAGCGACGGGTGGTGGAGGGGGAGGCGGAGCCGGGGCCGGCGCGGCTTCCAACACTGCGCGCTCGCTCGGGACGGGCGGAGCAGGCGGCGGGGCCGGGGGGGCCGCTTGTTCCGGGGCCTCGGTACGCGCGGCCTCGGTGCTCGCGACTGGCGGCGGCGGTGGGGGCGGCGGCTGAACTTCGGGCGCACGCGGCTCGGCCTCGCGCTCACGCACTTGAACGACCGGCGGGGGCGCCGGCACCGCAACCGGGGCGGGGCGCGGCGGCTCTTCATAGCTGCGCTGCGGCTCTTCGCGCACCGCACGTGCTGGCGGCGGCGCGGCCACGACCGGCGCCGGGGGCTCGACGCGCGGCGGCGCCGCGCGTCGCTTGACCACGGTCGGGTGAATGCGCTCCGCCACAGCGACGGGTTGCTTCTGTTTCTCCAATTGGCGCTTCACGCGCTCGACGACTTCCGGCGGCACTGCACTCATGTGATTTCGGACGTCGGGCACACCGACCGCTTGCAGCAACGCCACGAGCGCCTTGTTATCCAGGCCCAGATCACGGGCGACTTCATAAACACGCAGCTTGATGCTCATCCAACCTCCGACACCAGGGCAGCGGCGCTCAACGGAGGAGCGCTCACCGACCCGAGCTCTGCAACATTCAGCGTGTGCATGAGCGCAGTAGAAATTCCGTCGTCCATAACCGCAATGACGCCCGTGTCCGGACGCCCGATCGCGCGGCCCAGCAGCTCTTTCGAGCCGAAGCCGCGCGCTTTTCCGCTCTTCACCAGCGCGTCCACCCAGGGCGTCTCGGCGGCGGCGCGAGCGTCGGTGGCAACCAGCACGAGCGTGACTCGCCCAGCGACGAAGGCATCGCGCACCGCGGTCGAGCCCGCCGCCGCTTTGCGCGCTCGAAACGCGGCGCTGATCAGCGAGAACGCTCGACGCTCGGCCTGCGCGCGCAGGGCCGACGCGAACTCCCGGGGACTGGTGTGCACCGCGCTCTTCATGCTTTTCGAGAAACCCCTGGGCAAGGCCTTGACCAGGCAGGCTTCACGGGCGTGCACCCAAGCACCACGGCCGAAGCACCTTCCGGCCAGGTCCGGGACGGCTTCGCCCGACGGACCAAGCACGGCGCGCACGAGCGGTTCGAGACCAGGGTCCCGGACTTCTCGACAGCCAGCACACGTACGAAGCATCTCGCCCTTCACGCCTTTCAGGCTTCTCCAGAAGTGGCAGCCTGAGCCGCATCGGCCGCGGCCGATGCGGCCGCCGCCGCGGTAGCATGACGACGCGCCTCTTCAATCTCACGCGCTTCAGTGCTGAGAAAGTGGCTGGCGCCAACTTGAATTTGGCGGGCCTTTTTGATGCCAAGACCGGTCCGAATGGCCAGGCGGTCGGCGTCTTCACGGGCCAGATCCTGGACCGAGCGGTAGCCGGCTTCTTCCAGCAGCTGCACCGTGCGAGTGCCCACGCCCGGGACAAAGCGTAGTTTATCGCGTTCCGTGAGCGGCTCGACCTGAGATGAAGCGCGATGGATGCGGTCACGACGCATGCGCTCCATGGTTCGCTCAGCCGCCAATTTCAGCTCCTGAGCCCGCTGCTCGGAGGTGACGCCTTCGATCGTGACGAGCTCCTCGATGGCGGCCTCGGCGATCTCGTCCAGGGCGCGAAAGCCCAAGCGATACATGGCCTTGGCCAGGTCTTCATCGACGTCGTCTATCTCCTTGAGCACGACCAGAGCCTCGTCCTCCATCTGCTTGAATTTGCTCTCGCTGATGATGTCGAGCTTCCAGCCCGTGAGCTGGGACGCCAAGCGCACGTTCTGCCCTTTGCGGCCAATGGCCAGAGACAGCTTCTCGTCGGGAACGACGAGCTCCATGCGGTGGTCGGCTTCGTCCACGATGACCTTGTTCACTTCAGCCGGCTGGATGGCGTTGATGATGTAACGCGCCGGGTCGCGGTCGAAGGGCACGATATCGATTTTCTCGCCGCGCAGCTCTTGAACCACGGCTTGCACGCGTGAGCCCTTGATACCGACGCAAGCGCCGACCGGGTCGACGTCCGAATCTCGAGTGGTGACCGCAATCTTGCTGCGCGAACCCGGCTCCCTGGCAACGCCCACGATTTTCACGATGCCTTCGTAAATTTCCGGGACCTCCGCCTCGAACAGTTTCTCGACCAGATTGGGCTGGCTCCGGCTGAGGATGATCATCGGACCCCGCGATTCGCGATCGATGTTCTTCACAAACGCGACGATGCGGTCGCCGGGACGGTACGTCTCCCGCGGCGTTTGCTCCCGCGCCGGCAACACGCCTTCGGTCTTGCCCAAGTCGACCACGATATTGTGGCCTTTTTCGAAACGCCGCACGATGCCGCGAATCAGCTGACCTTGGCGATCCTTGTATTCGTTGAAAATGATGTCGCGCTCTGCATCGCGCACGCGCTGCAGGAGCACCTGCTTGGCCGTCTGCGCGGCAATACGCCCGAACGTGCTGCGGGCCTGCTTCATATCAAGCACGCTGCCGAACTCTTTGTCCTGCTGGCGCGCTCGGTCGGCATCGCGCGGATGCCAGAACACCTGAAACCCGAGCTCCTCGCCGATTTCGGCCTCTAAGCCGTGCTTGCGGGCAACGTCCAGGGCGATTTCACGCTCCGCCGTCGCGACATCTTCGACCACCGTCATGTACTGGAACAAGTCGATGTTGCCGCTCTCCTCATTGAAGCGAGCCTCGAGTTCGCGCGTCGGCCCAAACGCCGCTTGCGCTGCTTTCAAGATGGCGGCCTCCATCGTCTCGATCAGCACCTTCTTGTCGATGCCCTTTTCTTGAGCGACCTGCTCGACGATCGTGCCGAGGTCGAGGCCTAAGCCTGCTGCTGCTGCTGCTGCCTGCGCTGCCATCTCTCACCTACTCCGTTGTGGCGGCTGGCTCTTTTTAGCCGTGCCGGAAGTGCGCCGATCCGACGTCTTCGCCGAGGCGCGCGTACCAGTGCCCTTTTTCCATTCGAACAGGATTCGGGCACTTTGAATCGTTTCGAGCTCGATACTGGCAAGTTCGCCATGCTCGGACTCGAGTAGCACTGCGCCGTGGTCATCTAGACCGCGAAGCATGCCGAAGATCACGCTTTGACCCGCGCGAGGCGCGGTCAATTTGAGACGCGCGGCCTGACCCGCGAAGCGCTCGTAGTCGCGACGTACGTAGAGCGCGCGCTCCACGCCGGGGGATCCGACCTCCAGCGTGTAGCGATGCGGAATACAATCTGCGACATCTAAGGCGGCCGAAAGGTCGCGCGAAATATCCGCGCACAGGTCGACCGTGACGCCGTACCCGGGGACGACCGCGCCACCCGTCTCGGCGGACTCCCGCTCGATGCGCTCGATGCTGATTTCGAGCAACCAACCGCCGCGGTCCGTCCGCCAAATGCACTCCACACATTCGACGCCGTGCGCGGCGAGCACAGGGCCGAGCGCCGCGTAGAGCTGCGCTCGATCGAGGCCTGGAATTTTTTCGTAGGAGACGTTCATGCGGAGGACGGAAAATGAAAAAAACGGACCCTCTGAGTAGAGCGGGTCCGCTGGGAACCACCCAAGTTGTCGCGGCGCATTCTAGCCGACGGCCCAGGGGCCCGCAAGTACCCGTAGCCAATTGAAATCATTGGCTATTTTTGCCGGAACTAAAAACTGTTGCTCATGCCAGGTTCGGCAGCGTGACGAGGTCCACATGCAGCACTTCGCCGTCGAAAGCCATGATTTCTTGCAATGACGCGTCCGAAGGCCGGGAAGCTAACCGAATTTTGGCGCAGGCGGCGCGCCCGCCCTCGAAGACCGTGTTGTCCAGCTCCTGCACGTTGATGCCGTGGCGCTTCAACACGCCGAGTACGTTGGCGAGCGCTCCGACCTTGTCCACGTGACGGACGACCAGTTGATAACGCGCCCAGGACGACGCGCTGATGTTGACCACGTTCGCGACCTCTCCCTTCGTCAGGAAGCCGCGCAGGATGCGTACGGTCTCATTGGCGATGGCGATCTGGGCCTCGTCCGTCGACGCGCCGATGTGCGGCGTGGCGTACACCAGCCCGCTCTGCAAGATGGGATGACTGTATTCACCTTCGCGGCTGTCGGGTTCGCCCGGAAGAACATCGAGCCCGACGCGCAGGCCCTTTCGCGGGATGAGCTCCAAGAGCGCGTCGTAGTCGACCAGCTCGGCCCGCGCGGTATTCACGAAGATGGCGCGGTCGGGCAGCGCTTCGAGCACTTTGCGATCCACGAGGTTTCTCGTGCGGTCACCGAGCTCCAAGTGGACGCTGAAGATATCGACGGAGCGCGCTAGCTCCTCGGGGCTGGCGCAGCGTGTCACGCCGAGCTCCGCCGCGCGCGACGACGACAACGAACGCGAACACGCATGGGGCTGCATGCCGTAGGCCTGCGCGAGCTTGATCACGGTACGGCCCACGTGGCCCGCACCTAGGATGCCGATCCTTCGGCCGTTCAAGCCGACCGCGCGCGCGAGCTCGTGCTTTTCCCACTTACCCTGGCGCAAGCTGGCGACGCCGTCCGGCACCCGCCGATCGAGGCAACCGATCAACGTGAGCGTGAGCTCGGCCACCGCGGAGGCATTCTTGCCCGGGCAGTTGGCGACGTAGATGCCGCGCTCGCTCGCGGTCGAGACATCGATGTTGCTCACGCCCGCGCCCGCGCGAATGATCAGGTTGAGCGCCTTGCCCGCATCGATGGCCGCCTGGTTCACGACCGTGCCCCGCACGATCAGCACGTTCACGCCGTCGAGCACGTTGACCAGCTCTTCGCCGTCGAGATCGGGCTCGTAGATCACCTCGACACCGAGGGTTCGCATTTCGTCGAGGCTCGACTCAGAAAGCCGATCCGCTGCTAGGACTCTCATCTCCGGGGCCTTCTATCACGGGCCCTCGCCGAAGTTCCCGAGCGCGTGGCGGTGGCCGGCGATTTCCAGCGAAAGGCGTCCGTTTTCCCCAGCAACGAGCCAGCGTCCGAGTGAAATCTGCGCGGCCCGCGTGAAGCGCGCCGTGAATTTGCCGCCTTTCACCGTCGTGAAGAGCGCGCCGCCGGCCCCGGCCGAGAGCGTGCTCGGCTCCAGCCGACTCTCACTGCCGTCCGATAGCCCAAGCAGGAGCGAATCTTCCGCTTCGCGCATTCCAAGCACGAAAAACGGCGTGGCCTCGACCCGTAAGTAGCTCCAGTCATAGCCGTTGTTCAAGATGAAGCGGCCGTCGTCCGGGTGCACGTCGACCCAGGAGGCAAACGCGCGTGCCATGCCGGGGTGCTCGACCAAAGCGCCATCGTGGAAGAACCGACCCTCCGCATCGAGTACAATGGAGCTTTCGCGCGAGCGTCCCTCCGGCGCTGGAGAACGAAAGAATTCGGGATGATCCACAGGGCGCATGGCTCGAGCGTAGCTCGTCTCAAACCGTGGGCACGGGCGCCGGCAACAGCGAGCGCAAGGTGACGTAGCTGCCGAAGCACAGCAGCACATCCCCCACCTGGAGTTGATCGGTGCCCCGGGGGTTCGGAAGCACCGTGGTCTGGCGCGTGATGCTGAGCACTTGCACGTCGCGATCCCGCAGGCTGAGCTCGCACAGCCTGCGTTCTGCGAGCTCGGAGCCGCGCTGAACGGTGAGCTCCACCACGCCATAGCCGCTCTTCAGCGTCAGACGCTGGCGCAGGTCGAAGTCCGGAAATTGCACTTGCTGCTCCAGGTGCTGGACGATCGCCGACGCGACATCCACTCCAGTCGCGGCCTCGATGCCTTCCAACCCAGGTGACGAGTTCACTTCCAACACTTGCGGCCCGTCGGGGCCTTCGAGCATGTCGACACCGGCCACGTGTAAGCCCATGACCTGAGCCGCGACGATTGCCGTGCGCTCGTACACGGGGTCGATGTCGATCTTCGTTGCGCGACCGCCGCGGTGCAAGTTCGCACGGAATTCGTCGCCCGATGCTTGGCGGCTCATCGCGGCCACGACGCGGTCGCCGACCACGAAGGCACGGATGTCGCGGCCGCGGCTTTCGCTCACGAAGCGCTGGATCACGACGTCTTGCCGCGTGCTGTGCAACGTCTCGATGATGGCCTCGGCCATCTTGGGTGTCTCGGCCAAAATCACGCCGATGCCCTGCGCGCCCTCGAGCAGCTTGATGACGACCGGGGCACCGCCCACGGCCTCGATCGATTGGGGGACATTGGCGCGGTCGCGCGCGAAAGCGGTGGCAGGAATACCCACTTGGTGGCGGCTCAGAAGCTGAGTGGAGCGCAACTTGTCCCGCGCGGAGCCGATCGCGAACGATGAGTTCAGCGAGAAAACGCCCATCTGCTCGAACTGGCGGACGACCGCCGTGCCGAACGCGCTGACCGACGCGCCGATACGCGGAATCACGGCATCGTAGCGACTGAGCCGGCGGTTTCTGAAGAACAAGGCCGGACGGCCCGACTCGACGAGCAGACTGAAGCGGAGGGTGTGCAGAACTTTTACGCGGTGACCGTGCTTCAAGCATGCCTCGCGCAGGCGGCGCGTGCTGTAGGCCTGGGCGTTGCACGACAAGACGGCAACCTTCAACACGCCCCCTCCCTTTCGCGGGCGCGTTTAAACGTCGCGCGCTCGGCGGCGGGCGTTTTCCGCGGAGCCGATTTACCGAGCACGTAGCGCCGACTCGGATCGATCAAAAAGGCGTGCGCCAAGGCTCGCCGACCGATCAGCATGCGAAAGATCATCCGGCCGCGGTCGACCAGACTGAGCTCGATCTCGCGTTCGATGGCACCGATGCGCAGCCGCACCGCAACGAAGATGCGCTCTTCGACTTCGCCGTTCGACGCTCTGACTCCGCCTCGGCGTGCCACCTTCGCTTCCACGGTGACGCGGCGTTCGCTTCGATTGCGGCTCAGGCGCACTTCGAAGCGCACTCGGTCGAAGGCGAGTTCCCGAATGTTCTCGACGTGCAGCGCGCTGCTGCGCGCGCCGGTGTCGATCTTCGCCCGCAGCCGCAGGATCCGCCATTCCGGAAGGTCGACGTATTCGGTCACGCCGATGACGAGCGGTTCGGTTGCGCTTCGTGTCACGCGGGGACAGGTTACTACAAGCCGAGGGCCGTCGCGAAACTGCAACGAAAGCGCCACACTCGAAAAACCTGGCGTTTTTGGGGCGCGCCGGACTAAAGACGGATCACGCGCCCATGCCCGATGAATTTCCTACCCTCGAGGTAGTCGCCGCTGTGGGCGTCGTGGCCTTGTTCATGCGCACGCTGATCGTGATGAGTGAAATGCGCAGCCTACCTTCCTTCACCGCCGAGCTCGGTGGGGCTTTAGAGCGCGGGGATCGCGCCGCAGCACTGAGCGCTTGCAGTACGCCGAATGCGCCCGCGCTGGCGCGCTCGGCGCGGGAGCTGATCGCGCTCGCGGGGGAACCTCCCTATGGCCCGGATTTGGCGCTCGAGCTGAAGCACGAGCAAAACGAGTTGGAGCAAGGCTTGGCTCGGCGCGCCGAAAGCGGCAGAGCGCGCGACCTCGTCGTGCTGGCGGTGCTGCTCAGCGCGATGGCATTTGCGGTCCTGTCCAAGCTTCCGGTCAGTTCCTGGTTTCACTGGCTGGCCACCTTTGCGGCGCTGCTGTTGGTCGTCGGCTACGCCATGCGCACGCGCCTGCGCGCCCTGGAGCGTGTGGAGCTCGGCCGCGTCGGTGAGGCATTGACGCGCATGCTGAGCGCCACCAGCGCGAGCCGCGTGCGGCGCGGCTTGGCGTCGATCGACGGTGGCTGTAATTCATGCGGGGAAACGCTGTTCCTGATCGCGCGTGACGCGGCACTCGGGCCGTCACTGCCCGCTCTCGGCATCCACGAGCTCAGGATCTGCAAGAACTGCGGCCTGGTCATCGGCCAGGCAGAGGACTCGGTGATCCTGGGCCTGGCCGCGCTCGAAGAGTTGAGCGTGCCCTTCGAACTGGACGGCGAGGCGAGCTCCGACGACACCGAGCACGACGGCTGAGCTCGACGAGTCTCGCCCGAGACGTGAGCTGAACGTGCCGCTCGCTCCAATCGGCCCTTGCATCCGCCCGGCGTACGAGAGAGCTTCCGCCACAGGCATGGATAGCTCCGGAACGCACGACGCAAATCGCGCTTACTACGACGCTTTTTCGGCTGGCTACGAGGCGCAGCGCGGCCCGAACGATCCGGGCGGCTATCACGACATGCTCGATGAGCTCGAGTCGGAGTACGTGAAGCGCTACGGCGCCGACCGTGACGTGCTCGAAGTTGGCTGCGGCACGGGGCTCGTGCTGGAGCGCATCGCCCGCTTTGCGCGCTCGGCCCGCGGCGTCGATCTGTCGCCGGGCATGTTGGAAAAAGCCCGCGCTCGCGGGCTCGACGTCGTGCTCGGCTCAGCCACCGCCCTGCCCTTCGAGGACAATCGCTTCGACGTCACTTGCTCGTTCAAGGTTTTGGCGCACGTCCCAGAGATTGAAACCGCGCTGGCGGAGATGGTGCGTGTGACTCGCCCGGGAGGCATCGTGCTGGCCGAGTTTTACAATCCCTACAGCCTGCGGGGCCTCGTGAAGCGTTTTGGCCCCGCCGGGCGCATCGCGGCTTCGGCCAACGAGAGCCAAGTCTACACTCGGTTCGACTCACCCTTTTCACTGCGTAAGCTCTTGCCCGCGGGCTCTATGCTCGTCGGCGCTCGCGGCGTACGGATCGTGACGCCCACCGCCAAGGTGATGAGGAGCGCGCTCGGTCGACGCGTATTTCGCGCGGCGGAGGGCGCGCTTTGCGATTCGCCATTGCGGGTCTTCGCGGGTTTTTATGTAGCGGCAATCGAAAAGCGCGGCTGACTCAGAATCGCCCGCTGAGCCCGAGAACGGCCCCGCCCGGAACCGCCATCGCGTCCGGACGCAGCTCGAGCGACGAGCTCTGCGGACGAAGCTCCGGGGGCAACGCACGCCGCCGGATCAAGCGCTTTTCCGGCACGAACATCAGCTCGGCTTCGACGATGCCAATGATCGAGACGCCGAGCCACGCATAAGAGGAGTACTCGAGCGCAGTCCGCCAATTGTGCAGGGTACTGTTGTTGCTCTGAGCCGCCTTGTCGACCCGGCTGGTCGCGAGAATCAAATGCGTCTCCACGCCCAGCGTGGTGAGGGTGGCCATGGCGAGCAAGGCCTCGCTCGTCAGAAACACGTAGCCGAGTGCTTTCTCGTCGTTTTGAAACTGACCGACACCGAACGGGACTAGCGCCAGCCAGCGGCTTTTGGGGATGATCACCGTCTCTTGCTGTGCGAGCCGCTCTAGACCGGCCACGCGCACGCGTTCTTTCCGCGCTCGCTCGGCCTGCTGTAGCGAAAGCTCTTGAGCACGCTTGATGCGCTCGTCTTCGGCTTTGCGGATGACGTCGAACATCGTCTCGCGCACGCGCAGGAATCGGTCTATCACCTGCGGCGGGAAGACCAAGCTGTCCGGCGGCTTCATTTGCGGATTTTGCCGGATCGCCGCGCGCAATGGCTCGTCAGCCTGTTGATTCTGGCCGATGCCGATCAGACAAGCCGCGTGGTAGATGCGCGCGCTCTCGACCACGTCGGGATCGCGGAGCGGACGTGCGCTGTCTGACGCGAGCAGCAGACGAAACGAATCCACACACGCGCCGTACTTGCCCGCCTCGTACAAGCTGACCACGCGCGCCAGCTCCGCTCTATCATTCAGCCGTGGCGTGTCGTTTGCGCTCGGACCATGGCTGGTTTGCGCGTGCGCGGCGGGCGCGCACAGCAGCGCCCAGACGAGGGCGTTCTGCGCAACACGGAGACGAAACCGAATCATACCGAAGGCAGCAGTGGCGCCGGGTCACGATCCCGGAATGCTGAAGGTTCGACCGGGGCTCAGCGTCAGGTCAAATTCTTTCGGCGGTAGGCCGCTCGTGGGCGGGGATATCAGGGTGCAATGGGCGTGCAAAGACGCGGTTGCCATCCGAATTTTTTGTTGGCTCGGGACATTGAAGGACCCGAGCTCGCCGCAGCTCGCGGTCTCGCCGGCCGCGCCTTGAAAATCGATCACCGCCGGCTTGAACTCAATTGTCCCGCGAACGGTTTGTACCTCACTCGGATCGTTCGGCCGGACCACGTTGACGACCATGCTTTGCAAACCGACGCAGCATTCCTCATTCGGCGGCACGAAGTCGAACGTGTGAGCGCCCACCGTCAACTCATGGGGAGGCCCAAACCAAACGATTTCCTGTCCGTCGACCTTGACCGTGGCGTTTTTCGGACCGTCCACCAGAACGCGCACGGTGGCCGTCTCGGTGATGGCCGGCGCGGAAGGCAAGGTGCGCGGACTCCTCGGACGGCGGGCGTTTTCACTGGACACACGCCGCGGCTCGCCGTGATCAGGCGGCGCCGCTTGCATCGCCTCGGCGCTCCGCGCGGCGAGACCGTCGCCCAGCACGCTCGCGGCCGCGCTGGGCGACGCTATCACCGAGCGCGCGAGGGCGCGCGAGCGCCACCAAGCGCGCGCTCCCATGGCAACACCCAGGCTGGCCAACGCGAGCAGCGCGACCCCGAGCGCTTGCAAGAGCAGGCGACGCAACCGCTCTCCGCGCGCAATCTGGGCGACTTGTCGCAGTAGCTCCGGGTCGTCCGGACGAAACGCGAGCGCGCGATTGAAGGCCGAGGCGGCCAGTACGAAGTCCTTGTTAGCGCGCGCGCTCATGGCACGCTTGACCAGCTCAGTCACCAGGCGCGGTTCGTAGGACGCGCCATAGCCCGCAGGATCGCTCAAGAACTCGTAAATTTCACGCCTCGGCTCGCTAAAACCGAGCTTCGACAGCTCCCCTTTTAGGGCTTCGCCGAATGCCGCAGCGCTTTGATAGCGGTCACTCGCATCGCGGGCCAAGGCCTTGTTCACGATCTGCGATAGACCGGCGCCGATGGTGGGCCGAGCGCGGTCGGCGGGTGTGAAGGTGCCGTCGAGCACACGACGCAGGACCTGCGCCGGGTTCTTGCCGTCGAACGGCAGCTTGCCCACGAACGACTCGTACAAAAGCACGCCCAAGCCGAACACGTCGGCGCAAGCGCTGACGTCACCGCCTTCGATCTGCTCCGGGGCCATGTGAGCTGGTGAGCCGAGGACCTGACCGGTTGACGTAACGCCCTGTACGTCGAGTAACTTGGCGATTCCGAAGTCGGTAATCTTGACCCGTGGGGCGAGCACCGCGTCGGGACCCGACTGCGCCTCGGTCGGCAAGTCGAGCAGCACGTTCTCCGGCTTCATGTCACGGTGGATCACGCCCAAGCCGTGCGCGTGATCCAACGCCGAGGCGATCTCGACGGCGATCGCCGCCGCGACTTCCGCGGGCAAAGGTCCTTGCGTGACGATTAATTGTCGCAACGTGGTGCCGCGCACGAGCTCCTGCACCAGGTAGCGCTCGGGCTCGTCTGCGTCGGAGACGTCGTACACTTCAACGATGTTGGGGTGCTTCACCTTGGCCACCGCGCGCGCCTCGCTCACGAAGCGCGCCGCCACCTCCTTGTTCTCGCGCAAGTGGTGGTGGATGACTTTGACGGCGACCTCGCGCCCGAGCCGGCGATCTCGAGCACGGTAAACCGTGGCCATCCCACCGTGGCCGATCTCTTCGATGAGCTCGTACTTTTCGAGCTCAGGGCTACGCCCGGAGAGCGCGGTTAACAGAGCGCCCTCCGCGGCCGAAGCGCCGGGAAATTCACCGTAAAAGCCGACTCTAGAATGAGTAGGCTCTCAGGTTTCACGGCAATTGTTCCACTCGAACCGCATTCGTCGCACCCCGCACCCCCGCCCTCGCGCCGTAAACCATGACATAACGTTCCCCGGATTTCACCAGCCCATTATCCATGAGGATCTGACTCGTGTTTTGCACCTGCTCCTCCAGGTTCGAGGCGCGGCCGACGAGCGTGCGCGGCGACACCCCCCAATACAAGGCCAGCCGCCGCAGCGTCCGGTCGTCGGAGGAGAAAGCCAGGATCGGCGCAGTGGGTCGTGCTTTGGAGACCAAGCGAGCGGTCAGCCCCGACTCGGTCAACGTCACGATGAGCTTCGCTCCGACCTCGCGCGCAATGCCGCACGCCGCGTGGGCAATCGAATCGGGAGTCGTATGGTCGGGCTCGGAGGCCGCCGGCGCAAAAAAGCGGCTGCCTTCCGCCTGACGGATGATTCGGTCCATCATGCGCACGGCTTGAATCGGAAACTTGCCGCTCGCGCTCTCTGCCGAGAGCATCACGGCGTCCGCGTTGCCGAACACGGCGTGAGCGACGTCGCTCGCCTCAGCACGCGTTGGCCGAGGGGAGTCGACCATCGACTGAAGCATTTCCGTGGCGACGATCACCGGCTTCCGGTGAATGCGGCAGGTGCCGATGATTTGCTTTTGAATCACGGGCACGGTCTCGGGCGGTAGCTCCACGCCCAGATCCCCGCGGGCAACCATCGCTGCGTCGGCGGCACGCACGATGGAATCGAGCCGCTCGACCGCCGACGGGGTCTCAATTTTGGCTATAATCGGCGTCGGCCGGCCCTTGCGCTCGCAAATCTCGCGAAGCTCCTGAATTTCTTCGGCGCGACGCACAAAGGACAACGCGATGTAGTCGACGCCCAGCTCGAGCCCGAAGTCCAGGTCGTTCTTGTCCTTCTCGGTCAGCGCAGCGAGGCGCAAGCCCGACGAGGGAAGGTTCACACCCATGCGCGGGCGCATCGGTCCGCCGTGCTCGACTCGACACTCGACCCGGTCGCCCCGGATCGCGAGCACACGCAGCTCGACTTGGCCGTCCGAAAGCAAAATTCTGTCGTCGATCCGAACGTCGTCCTTGAGCGGCGGATAGTCGATCGAAATGGTGTGGTCGTCACCCGTGTCCCCTGCGATCAAGTCCACCGTCTCGCCGTTGCCGAGCATGGCCGGGCCAACTTTGCCGGTGCGAATCTTCGGCCCACACAGATCTTGCAGTAGCGCGATCGGCTTCCCGAGCGCGAGGCTCTCGGCGCGCACCATTTCGACCATGTGCGCGTGGTCCGCGTGGGTGCCGTGGGAGAAGTTCAGCCGCGCTACATCCATGCCGGCTTCCATCAAGCCGCGGATGGAGTCGCGGTTATTGACGGCGGGGCCGAGGGTACATACGATTTTTGCGCGACGAGCGATCATTAATGATGGGTCCGTTTGCTTTGCTGATTGGCCTTGCGCTGTTCGACCAAGGCCGGCACTCGAGGGGGGCGCGGCGAGCATGCCACAGGCGGGGCCCGCCCGGGTAGGGTCCGCGGCGGCGCGATGCGGACCGCCGATAGGCCCTTCCCCAAGCACGTCCCGCGGCGGTTGGCATCCAGCGAATCGGCCTGGTATTGACAAAACGATGTTAGGTTTTCGACGCAATGCGCAAGGCAAAGCCTGCCTTTCGGCAGTACCCCTCGCAGAGCTCATGGCTCGGGCTGGCTTGGAGAGCCCCGTCTATTTTTACGACCTCGACGCGATTGCAGAAGAAGCTCGGGCGTTGATCGCAGGCTACGGTAGCGCGCGACACGTCGTTGCTTATGCCGTCAAAGCAAATTCCGCGGGCTCGGTGGTGCGCGCGCTGGCGGCAGAGGGTACCGGCGGCGACGTCGTATCCGCGGCCGAGCTGGAGGTCACCCTAAGCTGCGGCATTCCGGCGGAAAAAATCGTGATGAGCGGCGTGGCGAAAACGGACCGCGAGCTCGACTTGGCCATCGCGTCACGGCTGCTGGCCATCCAGGCCGAGAGCGTCGAGGAGCTCTACCGAATCGCGGCGCGCGCGCGTGCGCTCGGACGCCAAGCGCGTGTCGCGTTCCGGCTCAACCCGGGCGTCGAGATTGAGTCACACGCCCACATCTCTACCGGCCACGACAAGGCCAAGTTCGGCATCGCGCGCGCAGACGTTGGCCGCGCCTTCGAAGCCATCGACAGCGCCGGAGGCGCCCTCCTGGCCGTTGGCTTGTCGACGCACGTCGGCTCCATGCTGACGGAGGTCGCGCCTTACCTGAAGTCCGCCGCGCATGTGTGTGACGTGGCTCGCGCCCGCCGCGCCCGGAGCCCCTCACTCGAGTACGTGAACTTCGGCGGCGGTTTCGGCATCGATTACGGATCGGGACAAGGCGTGCGGCCCGCAGACTTCGCCCGGGCGGCGGTCGAGCTCCTGAACGCGCAGGGCTTGGCGGACCTGATGCTCGTTTGCGAGCCCGGCCGCTCCATGGTGGGAGCCCACGGCGTGCTCGTGGCTCGAGTCGTGCAAAGCAAGGTGAGCGCGGAGCACCGGTGGATCATGATCGATGCCGGCATGAACGATCTGCTACGACCGGCCTTGTACGGCGCCAAACACCGAGTGGAGCCGCTGGAGCGCGAGCCCTCGGCTCCGGCGTGGCGCGTGGTCGGTCCGGTCTGCGAAAGCTCGGACGACTTCGGCGAGCACTTGCTCGGCGCGCAGGTGCCAGAGGCGGTGGTGATCCGCGACGCCGGGGCTTACTCGTTCACCATGGCCAGCGAGTACAATGGCCGCGCGCTCGCCGCAGAAGTGTTCGTGCGAAAAGGCGCGATCAGCAACGTGAGCCCGAGTCCGGGTCCGGCCGCTTGGGTCGAGCGTCGCCTACGCGCGTGAGCTACCTCGACGCCTCGCTTGCACCGTTCGCTTGCGGCCAGGCGCGCCTCGTCAATCCTGCGCCAGCGCCGCGACGATTTCGTCTCTGAGCTCGGCGGCAAAAATCAGGCGGATGCGCGACATCCGTTCACCCCGCAAGCGGCCGAGTAAGAACGAGACGTCCGCCAAAGCGCGCGTCTTGCCGCCGGGAAACATGACCGTCAGCGGGTCGTGAATGTCGTCGAAGGCAACCGTCGACGCAGCGTCGAGCCCAACGTAAATCTGTGGGTCGAGTCCGCGCTTTTCCGCGACGTCTCGCGCGATGTCGAGCGCCCGGACGCGGGCGTCCGGGGTCGCACGTTCATCGAATAGCTCGTAAGTCTTGAACAGCTTACGTGCGTGAAAGCGCCGACTCAGATCGGCCAGGATGGGATTTTTCGACGAGCGCCAGGCAGTGAGGGCGACCCAAAGCGAAGCGTCGTCGAGCTCCAAGTAGTCGCCGAGCGCCGCATCTCCGCCCTGCGCCAACGCGACGATCGCGGCCGGCGTCGAAGGCAAGCGATCGCCGTCGGCCAGCATCTTGGTGACCTCGCCGAAGATGCGGGCCATCATCCATTCACTCGCGCGCTCCGTCTTGTGAAAATAGACCTGCTGAAACATGAATAGGCGCGCCAAGATGAATGACTCGATGGCGGGGATGCCCTTTGCCCCATCGATCGCCAGCGGCGGCGCCTGGCCATTTTCGGCGACGCCGAAGCAAAGGCTGCGCAGCAGCCAATCGAGGTCGAACCAGCCGTAGCTTACGCCTGTGGCGTGCGCGTCGCGGAGCAAGTAGTCACACCGGTCGACATCGAACGTACCGCTGACGGCGCGGGCCAAGAACGTCAGGTCGTGGCGGCCATGCACCAAGTCGACGACGCGCTCGGGTAGGGCAGGATCGAATCGCTTCAGAACGGCGTTCACCTCCGTGCTCGGATCGAGCACGATTCGCGTCGTCCAGTCTTCGTGCTTCTTCGAGTCGGGCAACGCTTGCTCGAACAGATGTGAGAAGGGGCCGTGGCCCACGTCGTGTAGCAGCGCTGCGGCGAGCGCATCGCGCGCGCGCTCGGTAGTGACGCGTTGCCAGAAAGGCAAGCCCTCGTGCAAACCACGCAGGCGCCTGATCAGGCGTGTCATCACGCACGCGGCGCCGATCGCGTGCGCAAAGCGCGTGTGGTCGGCGCCGGGATACGCGAGTGAAGCCAGGCCGGTCTGGCGAATCCGTCGTAGTCTTTGCACCTCGGCGGTTTCGAGCAGCGCGGGCACAATCGCTTCCTCGGGCGTCTCGAAGGAGACGAGGCCATGGACTGGGTCTCGGAGGATCATTTGCGGGCAGACTCTACCAAGATTGAGCCGGGCCCGGTCGCGAGCGCGAAAGGACACAAAAAGCGACGGATTATTCGATGACGAGCCAAGCCTAGCCCGCTCGCGGCCAGTTCGCGGCCAGCGCGGGGGCGCGGGAGCGCGGGAGCGCGGGAGCGCCGAGCGCCAAGCTCGCGGAGCGTCGAGCGCGCGGAGCATCAAGCAAGAAAGACAAGAACGTTTCACACTATTTGTGAGTACAATTTGAATTGATGAGACTCAGTAGATCGCCGAGCGCGCGCACTCAGCTAGAGACTTGCAGCGCGTAACGTGTAACATTGCGTCGAAGCTGCCCGGGGGGCATCTCGCGGCTGACACCGGCAGCGGCGCGCAGGCGGCAGGCCAACGCCAAGCCAGGGCAACGCCTCGGCGGCCCGCACGAGCAGACGGACCTAGACTACGAGCGAGACTACGAGACAGAAGCGACCCTCGCGGGTCGAGACGCCAAACCCAAATGAACCCCGACCGGCCTAGACAGAAGGCGCCTTTCGCGGTTTGCTAGCGAGATCCAATGTCCTCCCGAAAAGAGCTCGAGTCCCACAGCACGGGAGCCATCCGCTTGGTGGACGTGTTGCGCCAGCTGCCGGAGCGTGAGCTCGGCTCCCTGATTGCGCGTCTCAAGATCCGAATCGACGAAGCCAAACGCATCGACGTACCGTCGCAGGTGGCGCGCATGCTCCTCCAGCTTCCGGAAATGCGCGATGCGGGCATTTTGCCCGGCCCGACCCGAGAGCTCTTGTATCGCGTGGCAGAAGCGCGCGGGGTGCTCTACGCACAGACACTGCCGCCCGCGGTGGAGCCGCTCGTGGCGCGAGGCATCGTCTTCATCCGCGGTCGCGACGGTCAGGGCGGGCTCGACCGAGGCGTGGAGGTGCTCTTGCCCATCGCCCACATGATTCAGCTCCGAGCTTGGGAGGGTGAAGACCCGCGCGGTGCGCGTGCGCTGCTCGCCCAGTTGCATCCCGATGTAGCGAGCAGCATCGCCAGCCATTATCTCGGGCGCCCCGCCACTCCACCCGTCGCCCTATGTCTCGAGTCGGCGTGGGAGGTGTTCGTGGATAGCAAACGCCTGGCCCGTGAAGTGGAGGAGCTGGCACCGCTCGAGCGCAAACTGTTGAACGCGATCGAGAAGGTTGGCGGGGAAGTCGATACCGAAGAGTTGCTCGATCTCGAGCGTGAACCGATGCGGCTACGCGGCGCAACCGGCGCCACGCCCTCGCGGCGCGGCGTCGGTTTCGCCCTCGAACGCCGAGGCTTCTTGATTCCCGTACACCCGAACCGCCACGTCATCCCGAGCGAGGTGGTCGCTATCGTCGGCACCCAGCGGCGCGTCGAACGCGAAGCGCAGCGTCGGGAGATCCGCAGCTTCGTCTTGGCGGAGGACCATGCGCCGCGCCGTGCGAGGTTTGCCGAAGATCCGGCGCCGATCGCCATGGCCATGGCGATCGCCGTGCGGGACCCGTCGGTCGAGGTGCGCGCTGGCGTAGGCACTCCCCGCTCGCTGATCACCAAGTTCGCGGCGCGCTTCGGGCGTGAGCCGGAAGTCATCGCCTTGGTCGCCTCCCTCAGCCGCGCCATCGGCTTGTGGGATCCATCGGCCGTGAGCACGGCTTCACCCCCCGGGTCGCACACCGTGGGCGAGCTTGGCCGCGCGCTGTTCGATGCGTGGCGGCGCGGGGGGGCTTGGGATGAAGCGCGCCCAGACGGCGAAGCGCTCCGTGTCACGGCGGACGCGCGTGAAACCAGCGCCGTCGGCGTGGTTCGCGAATTGGTGCTGGAAGCGCTGCAGGAGCTGGGTGATGGGCGCTGGGCACCCTGGGAGGCGATCGCCGCCTACGTTCGCTCGGACGCGCGCGCGCCGGGCGTCGCCCGATTGATCGAGCGCTGGGCCCAGCGTGCCTCGGTGGATGCAATGACTCCCGCGGAGGTGGCGCGCCGCGTCGCGCTCGAGACGCTGCACATCCTCGGCATCGTCGACCTCGGCGATCCCGAGAGTGACGACGCGGAGGCCATCGGACCCACGTTGCGCATCACACCGCGCGGTCGTGCCTTTCTGTCGGAGGCATCGTCGGCCTCGGCCGAGTCGCGGACGCAAAGCCCTGGGGCCACCGGTGCCAGTCGCTTTCTCGACACGCAGGCGCTGCGCGTCGGTCCTTCGGCGACCGTGGGCAGCGTCATCTCGCTCGCGCCATTCGTCGAGATCGGAGGCGTGACCGGCGCCAATCTCGATGTTTTGATCACGCCCCAGGCGCTATCTCACGCTCTCAGCGCCGGCTTCGACGGCGAGATCATGCGCACTCGGTTAGAGGCGCTCGCGCCATTGCCCGACCCCATCGCGCGCACTTTGACCCAGGCGAGCACGGTGATTGGGCGCGCCCAGTTCGTCATGACGCAGGGGTTCCTGTGGGTCGAGGACCCGGAAGTGCGCGAGCTTCTGCGCACTCGCCGTCAAAGCGCCGACCTGTTTGTCGATCCGTCCCCGCCGTCGGGGCTGCTCCTGGCGATGGGAGTGGACCTCGAGCGCGTGGCGCGTCGTTGCCGCGCGCTCGGGGTCGAGGTGCTGGTAGATGGCGACGTCTATCGCACACGCTCCGCCCCGCCGGGCCGCGGCAGCGGCGCTCGCCGGATGGATTCGTCCGGCTCGATGGCGGCCGTGCGGAGCGCGTCCACGGGTACCATGGTCGCGGTGCGCACTTCTTCTCGGCCGCCGTCGGGCACCAGCACGCGTCAGCCGGCGGCCCGTGCCGCGGTCGGCGGCTCGGCACCGCCCGCCAAGCGCGGCATCGGCGAGTAATTCACCCGGCGGCTCGGGTCCCGCACCAGCATCGCGAGTAAGCCCGGCAAAAGGAACATCGTCAGCAGCGTGGAGAACGCGATGCCGCCGATCACGGCCGTCGCGAGCGGGCGCTGCACCTCCGCGCCAGCGCCGTGGGCGAGCGCCATCGGCAAGAACCCAAAGGCCGCAACTCCGCCGGTGGTCAGCACCGCGCGCATGGTGTGACTCGAGCCGTCCAAGATGGCTTCGCGTAGCGGCCAGCCGCCGAAGATCTTGGCCTTGACCTCGCTGGCCAACACTACGCCGTTCAAGACCGATACGCCGGCCAGCGCGATGAACCCGACGGCGGCCGGAATGCTGAAGGGCAGACCGCGCGCCGCGAGCGCCAGAATGCCGCCAACCAACGCCAACGGCACCACGGCAAAGACCGCGACCGCGTAACGGGCGTTTTGAAACATCCAAAGCAACATGCCGAATACGATCGCGAGCGCCATCGGCACGACGAGAGCCAAGCGCTTTTTGGCGCGTTCGAAGTTCTCGAATTGGCCACCCCACTGCACTTCGTAGCCGGCAGGCAAACGCAGCTTGGTCTGGACCTTGGTGCGCGCTTCGTTCACCCACGACACCAGGTCGCGCCCACGCAAGTTCACTTCGACGCGGACCGTTCGCGTCAGATCCTCGCGTCTGACTTGCGCCGGACCCTCCGACTCCGTGATGCTTGCCACTTCGGAGAGCGGAACGGAAGTTCCGCCGGAGGCCTCGACGAACAAGCCGCCGAGCGCAGCGGGGCTAGCCGAGCTCGGAGGCATGAGCACCTTCATGTCGAAGCGCCGCTGACCCTCGTAGATCTGCCCGACCGGGACGCAACGTCTCCCGCGCCAGGCACGTTGCGCACGAGCTCGGCCACTTCTTCGCTCAGCCGCTTGAGTTCGGTGAGCGACTCGCCGAACAAGGCGATCTGTACGTCGGCGCGTGAGCCGCTGATGAGCTCGTTCGTCTTGTCCTCGATCGGCTGGGAAACCGACACGAAAGTGCCCGGCACTTCGCGCTCGATCGAGTGCTTGAAGAGCTCGGACAGCTCGTCCAAGTCATGGGCACTGGTCCACTCTTTTTCCGGCTTCAAATGCACGAAGATGTCAGTGTTGTCGTTGCCGACGGGATCAATGGCCACTTCGGCGCGGCCCGTCATGCCGAGCGATGTGACCACCTCCGGAAAGCGGCGGAGCACCCGTTCGGCAGCCAGATCCAGCTCCTTGGCCTGAGCAAGTCCGATGGACGGGGCGCGCCGCACGGTCACCACCGCGTCCCCCTCGGCGATGCGCGGCACGAAGTCGGCGCCGCTCTGAGCCAAGACGACGAAGCTACCCACGAGCGCAAGCCCCCCGCCGACCAGTAAAGAAACCTTGTGGTCGATCGCCCAAGGAAGCGCGCGCTCGTAGCGCTTGCCGAGCCAGCCAACCCACCTAGGCCCGTGCCCTTTGGACGGCGGGACGAAGATGGCGAGCAGTGCCGGAAAGAACAACACCGAATAAATTAGCGCGCCGAACAGCGCGCAGGCCATGGTCACCGCCATCGGCCGGAACATCTTGCCCTCGATGCCCTCGAGCGAAAGCAGCGGCAGATAAACGAGCATGATGATCGCCACGGAAAACGCGACCGGACGCGAAACCGAGCCCGCCACCTCGGAATACGCCCCATCCCGGGCGCGCTTGATCAATGTTTTGCCCGCGAGCGCCGCGATGATGGATTCCAAAATGACGATCGGACCGTCGACCAGGAAGCCAAAGTCGATCGCCCCCAAGCTCATCAAGTCGCCGGTGATGCCGAAGTAATGCATACCGAACAAGGCAATGGACATCGATGCCGGAATGCCGAGCACGACCACGAATGCGCCTCGGAGCGAGCCCAGGAAGAGGGCCAGCACCAGGGTCACGACCAGCGCGCCTTCGATCAAGTTGCGGGTAACCGAACCGAGCGTTCGAGCCAAAAACTCCGACCTGTCGTAGATCGGCTCGATGATCACGCCCGGCGGTAGACTGGCTTGAATCTGGGCTATCTTTGCCTTGACGCCGTGTACGACCTCCCGGCCGTTGGCGCCGACGAGCATCATGGTGATGCCGGTGACCGCCTCACCTTCCCCGTCTCGAGTGATGGTGCCGAAGCGCATGGCCGAGCCAATTTGGACTCGGCTGAGGTTGCGCACCAAAATCGGCGTGCCGTCCTCGGCAGTTCGGATCACGACGGCCTCGATCTCTTGCTCGTTCGCGAGGAGCCCAACCCCGCGGAGCGTCAGCGCTTCACCCTTGCGCTCGATATAACCCCCGCCGACATTGACGTTGGCGCGCGCCAACGCGTCCGTCACGTCCGTCAGCGTCAGCTTGTAATTGTGGAGCTTCGCGGGATCGATCAATATCTGATATTCTTTCAGATCCCCGCCCATCGTGTTCACCTCCACGATGCCCAACGTTTGCCGTAGCTTGGGGGCAATCTCCCAATCCAGCAGCGTCCGCAATTGCATCGGCGAATGCTGATCCGAGCGCACCACAAATTGGAAAATCTCCCCGAGGCCGCCGGACACCGGCGACAGCTGCGGCCTGCCGGCAAGTTTGGGCAGATCGCCTTCGACCGAGCGCACGCGTTCGAGCACCATTTGGCGGGCAAGCCAGATGTCTACGTCGTCCCGGAAGACCGCGGTCACGGCCGAGAGGCCCGACCGCGACACCGAGCGTAGCTCGCTCAGCTTGGGCATGCCGTTCAGCGCGGTCTCTAGTGGGAACGTCAACGAGCGCTCTACCTCCACCGGCGAGAGACCGGGCGCGTCCGTGAGCACGGACACCTGCACGGTGGACACGTCGGGCACCGCGTCGATGGGCAAGCTGCGGAGCGCAAGCACGCCCGCCCCGAGCAGGGCAACCAGCAATACCAACATCACCCATTTGAGACGTATCGACGTCTCGACGATGCTCTTCAACATCAGCGAAAAATCTCCGATTTGAGCGCAAAGACGCCGCTCACCGCGATCCGCTCGCCGCGCTCGATGCCCTTGGCGATCTCCACACGATCGCCATCTTGCGCGCCGAGCTGTACGGCGCGCGGCTCGACCGACAGCTCGTCGTGAGCCACGAACACCGTCGGCTTGCCGTCCACGCTCGTGACGGCGCCGAGCGGCAAGGAAATCGCGCCGGACACCGGCGCGGAGGTGTGGATCGTCGCCGACACCGATTGACCTGGGCGGAGCTGAGACTCGGGGTGCTCGACGACGATGCGAACCGCCGCGGTGCGGGTGGTCAGGTCGATCACGTCACCCACGTAGGCCACGCTGCCATGCACAGCGTTTTCCGCTCCCGTAGCCGCCAGGACGTCGACCTTGTCCCCCGCGTGGATCGCGCCCAGCTGACCCTCGAATACGGCCAGCTCGACCCACACCCGGCTCAAGTCCGCTACGCGAAACGCGGTCAACGTCGCTTCCACCGATTGGCCGCGCGTCACGTTGCGCTCGATCACGCGGCCGGCGATGGGCGTGGTCAAGCGCAAGATGCCGGTGGGCCCACTCGATGCCCCGCCCAACGCGCGCACCCGTTGTTCCGCCGCTGCTAAATCCGCGCGCGCGGATACGGCCTGCGCCTTGGCCAGCTCTGCGTCTCGATGGGCGGAGACCTTGGCCTCGGCCAGCTCGGCCTCACGTTTCTCGTTGGTGGTCGCGGCTTCCGCGTGCGCGCGGGCGGCGAGCACCGCCGCCTGCGCTTGGCCTAGGTCCGCGCTTTCGATTTCGGCCAGCAGCTCGCCGGCCTTTACGTCGTCGCCCTCGATCTTGTACAGGCGGCTGACGCGGCCAGAAATGCGTGAGCCAACCGCGGCCATTCGCTCCGGGTCGAACGTGACCGTGCCCGTGACGCTGACCATCGGCTTGAGACTGCCTTCGGTCACCGGCTCAAAGGCGATCTGCGAGTATTTGGCGAAGCCCGCCGAATACCGAATCCACTTGCCGTCCATATACGGGACGTCACGGCCGGCGGCCTTGTTGGGTTGGGCGCTAGCCTTCGGCTCGGAGCGCGTGAAGTAGACGGCGGCAGCGGCGCTGAGGCCCACGCCGAACCCGATGACCAAAAGCCTTTGTGCTAATTTTTTCATGACTTGACCTCTCCACCCACGGCGCGCTCGAGCTCGATGCGCGCAACCCAAGCCGCTTCGATGGCATCGATGCGACTTGCTCGGACTCGGAGCGAATCGCGAGCCGCTGCCAACAACCGAAAGACGTCGAAGCGGCCCGCTTCAAACCCGGCCTCCGCATACGAGAGTGAGCGCTCGGCCGCCGGAATCGCCTTGCTGCTCAGCCGGTCGAGCTCGCGCCGGCTCGATTCGAAACTATTGAGCGCCGACACGACCGCGCGAGCGAGCAGCCGCGACTCGAGCTTTAGATCGGCCTCGGCGCTTTCTCGCGCCCGCGCGGATACGGCGCGCCGGCTCTGGTTCAGCTGCGTAACCGGCAGCTCCACCGTCAGGCCCAGCACACCAAAGGTCGGTGACAGGGGCGCGGCATCGACGCTCGCGTAAAAGCCGACTCTCGGGAACGCCTCTGCGCGCAAGCGCTCTTCGGTGGAGCTCCACAACGCCACGCGCGCCTTGAGCGCCTTCAACTCGGGGTGGCTGGTCAAGGCGCGCTCGACGAGTGTCGCGAGCTCACCGACGGCCGGTGGCTCGACCACCGGGCTCGTCAGCGTGAGCGCCATGTCCGACCTCAAATCCAGGGCATCTCTCAAATCCATCAGGCTCGTGGCTTGGTCGCGCTCGAAGGCCATGCGCGCCGCCTCGAGCTCCGCCACCTCCAGCTCGGCGGACGCGGCGTCCAGCTCCGAGCCGGCGCCCGCGTTCACGCGGCGCTGGGTGGCGTCGAGGACGCGGCGGGCGACGATCAAGGCGGCGTCCGCCTCACTGATGCGGAGCTCGGAGATTTGTGAGCGAACGTAGCTGCTCAAGGCCCGCACCCGCGCGGAGCCGCGCGAGGAGACGACCTCCGCTGCTGCCACTGCGGACAGGTGCTGGGCCTCCCGAACGCGCGCCCGCGGCGCTCCCCCCACCTCGAACAGAATGTCGAAGGTGGCGCTGTAGCCCATGCGGCCGGTGCCCCCGCTGATGAGCGGGCGTGCGTCCACGGAAAGCCGTGGATATTGCGGCAAAACGACGCCAGCGCCGACGCGATGCGCGTCGGCTTCGCGCAGCGCGAAGCGCGCACGAGTGACCTCCGGGCTCGTGAGCTTGGCGCGGGAAAGAGCCTCATTCAGAGACAAAGAGAGAGCCTGCGGCTCAGCCGCGCGTGCCTCCGGCGTCGCGATTGACCACCAAATCGACGTGCAACACAGAGCAGCGAGGGCGCTCTTGAAAAAAGACTTCAAGACAGGGCCTCCGGGACGGAACTAGGACGGACCGAGGTTAGCGCGCCGTTCGGTTACGAGATGGGCACGCAGGCGTTGCGGGAATTATTTTGCGGCCGAATCGAAACTCGGTCGTTCCCCTGGACTGTCGCTTCCGAGCAGCACGAAAAACGCTGCCGAACAGCCAGGGCGCGGCGTGCCTAGGCGCGCGGCGGGCGGTCGAGGCTCTGCGCGTGACTCGAGCGCGGGCGCTGAGCGACCAGGGCCCCCGATTCGAGCCCGGTCGTGTCGCCTCCGGCCAATGCAATCAGCCGCACGGGAGCCGGCGCGATCAGCGCATCCACGCCGTCTTCCGAGGCATCCTCGAGATCGGCGGCGAGCGAGTCCTGCGCGAGGGAATCACCAGAGCCCGCGCGCAGCTCGCTCGATCCGCGGCCCGGATCGCCAGCAGCCGCCACTGGAAAGACGCTATAGCAACGCACCGCCACGACGAAAAACGCCGAAAGCAGAGCCAGAAGCCGAAGCGCGCGATTCACTTGCCCGCATTCGTGCCGCTAGGCCCGGGATTTGTCAAGGCCGAGGCGCGACCTCGCGCAAACCCGACTCGAGCCGGGACTCCGCAATGTGCTGGTCGATCGCCTGCCGCTCGCGCTCCAAAAAGTCTGCCACTGCGGCGGTCAGCCTGCGGTCAGTGAAGGCGTGCGCGCTGTACGTCAGCGAAGGCTCGAAGCCGCGAGCGAGTTTGTGCTCGCCCCCCGCGCCGGGCTCGAACAGCTCGAGCCCACGTTCGATACATTCCTGAATGCCTTTGTAAAAGCAGACGTTGAAGTGCATGAACGGCCGCTCTTCCAGCGCTCCCCAATAGCGACCGTAGAGGGCGCGTTTGCCCAGCAAGTTGAACGCGCCCGCGATCGGTTTTTTGGAGCTGCCGTCACTGGCCATGACGACGTGCAAGTGCTCGGGCATCGTCGCGCAGATCTGTTCGAAAAAAGCGCGATTCAAATACTGTTTTCCGTAAAAGAACTTCTGCACCGTCGTCCGGTAGAAATCGAAGATGAAGTCCACGCGCTCGGGCCGCAGCCGACTACCCGTGAGCACGTCCAGTTGCACGTTCTGATCGCGCATCTCGCGCATTTCACGGCGAATCTGGTTACGCCGCTTGGAGCTGAAGCGGGCGAGGAAGTCCTCGAACGTCCGATACCCCGCGTTCCGCCAGTGGTATTGAACGCCGTGTCGAGGCAGATAGCCCACAGCGACCAATGCATCTGCTTGCGAACGCTCCGGGAACAACACATGCGCCCCAGATGCGCCGATGCTCTGCGCGATCTGCGGCAGGGCGGCGCCAAAGCCGGCCGCGATGCGCACGGCGTCGGCACCTGCGCGGATCAGGAAGCGCGGACCCGTAGCCGGCGTGAAGGGCACTGCCGCGACCAGCTTGGGATAATAGGGGATGCGTAGCGTGCCTTGGGCGTAACGCGCAAAAGAATGATCGAAGACGAACTCGCCCTCGCTGTTGCCCTTCACGTAGCAGGGCGCGACGCCGACGAGCTGGCCTGCAGCGTACGCCCCGACGTGCATCGCCAGCCAGCCACGGTCGGGCACGATGCAGCCCGAGTCTTCCAGCGCGCTCAACCATTCATAGCGTAGAAAAGGCGGGCAATCATCGCCGGCTAGTTCCTGCCAAGCCCGCGCGCCAAGTTCAGAGATACGCTCGTGGGTGCGAAATTCGAGGTCGGTCGAAGGCGGAGGCACGGGCGGACGATGAGCGTAGCGCAGATCAGCGCGTGAAAAGAGGTCACAAGAACTTTCGGAGCCGGTAAGCAACGAACTCGAGGAGCCGCTGCCCGAGCGGCCGATAGCGGAAATCGGCCAGCAACACTTCGCGGCACAGGTCGAAGTCCTTCAAGAACGAAGCTTCGAGGGCGCCCGCGAAACGCGCGTCGAGCACGCTGATGTTCACTTCCAAATTCACGCGCAGCGAGAGGTAATCGAAATTGAAGGTCCCCGTCGTACTCCACTTGCTGTCGACCACCGCACTTTTCGCGTGCAGCACGCTCTCGTCCCACTCAAAAACGCGCACGCCGGCACGTAGCAAACGGCCCCAGACGGCACGGCTGGCATGGCGCACGATATCGACGTCACTCTGACCGGGGACGATGATGCGCACATCGACGCCGCGACGCGCGGCGCGCGCCAAGGCCCGTAAGATGCGCCCGTCCGGCACGAAATAAGAATTGGCGATGAAGATCCGGCGCTGCGCGCGCCGCAAATAATGCAAATATGCGCGGGAAATCTGGCGCTGCGTGCGCAGGAAGTGCTGTCCCAAGACTCGCACGAGCTGAGCATAGGGCCTACGCTCGCTAGCGATCGCCAGCGGTTGCCGTGCAAAGCCCGTGAGGCGCAGCGCAGGGCCGCGGAGCCGCGCCCAGGCTAGAGCAAAGCACTCGCACAAGCCTGCGACGGCTGGGCCGTCGATGCGCACCATGTCGTCACGCCAGCCCCCGCCTCCCTCGTCGAGCGGCAGCCAATAGTCCGCGATGTTGATGCCGCCGGTGAATCCGGCCTTACCGTCCACGATCAGAATTTTCCGGTGATCACGTCGGGTCAGCTTCGACAGACGAAAGCGCTGCTTCCAAGGCGCAATCGGGTTGAACTCGATCACGCGCGCGCCAGCGAGCTCCAGCTCGACGAACATGGCGTCGCTCGTTCCCATCGAGCCGACGGCGTCATAGATGATCGAAACCTCCACGCCGCGTTGGGCCGCGGCGCTCAACGCCGTCGCAAATTTGCGACCGATGTCATCGGAGCCGAACCAGTACATCTCGAGCAAAATTTGCTGCTCGGCGCTGGCAATGGCGGCAAGCATCTCCGGAAAAGCGGCGCTGCCGTTGCGCAGTAGCCGGAGCTGATTGCCGTCTACGAAGTGCTCGCTCGGGTCTACAATCTGGGCAGCGCTGTCCGCGGTCATCGGGCGCGGCTACCCTACGCCCCTCCGTCGCGTGCGGGCGGTGAAATTGCCGGGGCCGCGTCCGTGATGGAGCAAACCGCGCAACGAATTCCACGCGCCGGCGCGGGTCTATTGCTAGGGTCAGTGGAAAATGTTCGTTCCCGTCACTTCATCACTCTCGCCAGCCCTATTCAGCGAAACCCGCGCTGCCCGGGGCCGATGGTGAAGCGCCGCGATGAGTGACAAGACCGAGCAAGCGACGCCGAAGCGCCTGGCCAAGGCTCGCAGCGAGGGCGACAGTCCGGTGTCCGCCGCGCTGTCGCAAAGCGTCGGCTTCGTCGCCGCCCTGACGCTGGTCGGCGGCTCGGTGGCGCTGACCGCCCAGGCCGCGGGGGCGCTGATTGCGGCGGCCCTGGCGCGACCGAGCGAGCCGATTTCCGCCGGCGCAGTCGCCCGCGTCGTGCTCACGGTCACGTTACCGGTGCTCCTGGCGTCTGCGGTCGCGAGCGCCAGCGCGACGTTCGCGCAAACCGGCGGCGCGCTCAGCGTGCACAAGTTGGCGCCGACGTTCGACCGTTTGAACGTGTTCACCGGGATCAAGAATTTGTTCTCTTGGCAGCGCGTCGTCGGCGTCGGGCGGAGCCTCGTGGCCGCCGCGCTGGTCGCTTACTTCGCCGTTCGCGAGCTCGAGCAGCGCGCGCCGGACTTCGCCGACGCCGTCGGTGACGCACGTGCGGCAACGCTCCTTGCCATGCGCGCCGCCGCGCACGTGGCTTGGCTCACCGCGTTCGTGAGCCTTGCCCTCGGCATGGTCGATGTTCTGCTGACGCGGCGCGCCTGGTTTCAGCGACACCGCGTGAGCAAGGACGAGGTCAAGCGCGAATACCGCGAGGCCGAGGGCGACCCTGCCCTAAAGGCCGCGCGCCGACGCGCGCATCAAGAAGCACTGACCGGCGCCACTTTGGGCGCCCTGAAAAACGCCAGCGTGGTGATCGTGAACCCGACTCATCTAGCAACCGCTCTGAAGTACAGCGAAGAAGAAGACCTGGCGCCGGCCGTCGTTGCCCAAGGTCAGGGAGAAATGGCCAAGCTGATCGTCGACGCAGCCCGCGCGTACGGCGTGCCGATCGTACGAGACGTGCCCGTCGCGCGCGCCCTCAACGACCTAGAGGTGGGCGACGACATTCCAGAAGCTCTGTACGAGGCCGTGGCCGAAATTTTGAGGGAGCTGTGGCAGGGGGAGGGCCGCGAAGCGCCTGCTGGCGGTGGTGGCTAAACCCCGATGCGAACGCGCTTTTTTAGGGCCTGAAGCTCGTCTTCAACCTCACCCTTGAGTGGCGCGCCGGCGGGCGTGCTGCCCGCGCTTTCGAGCGCCCGGAATTTTGCCTCCACCTCAGCCGGGGACATGCCGCCGGGAACGCGCCCGTCGACCGCAGCGTTGACCTCGCTCTGGGCCAAGACTGTATTGTCGGCGGTCTCAATCTTGTCTTCGATTCGGCGAAATTCCTCGAACGCGCCGGCGCCATTGCCGAGCTTGCCGAGCCCCTCGACGCCGCCGCCCGCCCTGGCGATTTCGGCTTTCGTGGCGATCGTTCCTTGGCGCAGCTCGAGCTCTTGAACTTTGCGCTCCATGTGTGAAAGCGCCTCTTTCATCTCCAGCGCACTGGCGCGCTGCTCGCCGCGTGCGGCCTCGGCGTGATCGCGTTCTGCCACCGCGCGCCGTTTTTGCACTAGCGCCTCACGCGCTAACGCGTCATCGTCGCTCTTCACCGCTAGTTCGGCGCGCCCGCTCCACTTGTCCACCTCGTGGTCGAGCTCCTCGACCTTCTTCTTTAGTTGCTTCTCGGAGGCGACGCCAGCAACCAACTCTTTGCGGGCGAGGACGAGCTGATCGCGCATTTCACGCAGGGTCTGGGCCAGGCTTTTCCGCGGATCTTCTGCTTTGTCGAGCAAGGCGTTGAAGTTCGCGGACATCACCTGCGACACGCGCCCGAAAATACCCATGCCCGAAATATGCCAGCTTCCGCCCGAACGCGCAAAGCGCGCGACGAGCGCCGCCACCGCCGCTCAGCGGTTCACGATGTGAATGGCGTGGCCGAGTGAGGCCGCCGCTGCTTCCATCAACGCCTCCCCAAGGGTCGGATGCGGATGAATGGTGAGCGCCATGTCTTCCGCCGTCGCCACGGTTTCGAGCGCCAACGCGGCCTCGCTGATCAGGTCACTGGCTGAAGGCCCGACGATGTGGATACCCAGAACCCGACCCGACGTAGTATCGGTGATCACCTTCACGAAGCCGTCCGTCTCGCCGATACTGACCGCGCGGCCCAGGGCCGCGAACGGGAACTTACCGACCTTGACGGTGTAGCCCTGTGCCTTGGCTTGCTCATCAGTGAGGCCGACCGTGGCGATCTCTGGATCGGTGAAGATGATGCCTGGGATCGTTACCCAGTCTTTGCCGGCGTGTTTACCGGCGATGACTTCCGCTGCCACCTCACCCTCTTTGGAAGCTTTGTGCGCCAGCATGGGTTGGCCGCTGACGTCGCCGATGGCGTACACGCCCTTGACGTTGGTCTCGCAAAATTCGTTGGTTTTGACGAAGCCACGAGCGTCGACTTCGACCCCAACCTCCTCTAGGCCCAGGCCGCGCGAGCGCGGTTTCATGCCGACCGCCACGAGCACCACGTCACATTCGACCTTCTGCTCTTTGCCCTCCGCAGAGACGATGACGGTGACGCCGTGGTCGGTCTTCTCGAGCCGCTCGGCACGGGTATTTTTCAGCACCTTGCCGCCACGCCCGGTGAGCTTCTTCTCCACCACTTTGACGCACTCCGGGTCTACGCCCGGAAGTAGACTGGGGGTCAACTCGACCACGGTGAGCTCGGCACCGAAGGTTTGGTACACCATACCGAGCTCGAGCCCGATCACACCGCCGCCGATCACCACTAGCCGCTTCGGGATCTCCCGCAGGCTGACGGCCTCCCGAGCGCCGATCACGCGTTTTCCGTCGAATTCGAAACCCGGCACTTGAATCGTCGCCGAGCCGGTGGCGATGACGATGCCCTTGCTTGCCGACACGCGGCGCGTCTCGCCAGTTTTCAGGACGACTTCGACCGTCTTCGGATCGACCAGCTTGCCGCGGCCCTCGATCATTTCGCCGTGATTGGCCTTCAGTAGAGAGCGCACGCCGCTGGTCATTTTTTTGACCACGCCGCCCTTCCAGTCCTGCATCTTGTTCACGTCCACGTGGACGCCGCTGACGCTGATGCCGGCATCGGCGATATGCCGAGATTTCTCCACGAAGTGCGCGTTCGCGATCAGCGCCTTGGAGGGTATACAGCCCCAATTGAGGCATACGCCGCCATATTCTTCTTCCTCGATGCACGCGACGCTCAGGCCCAGCTGACCGAGGCGAATCGCACACACGTAACCGCCGGGGCCGCCGCCCAGCACGATGGCGTCGAATTGATCCATTCGGCGCTCATGTAACGCGTGATTTGGCTGTTCACAAGGGATTGTGCGCCGTCTGCTGTCCGACCGGCTCACAAAGCCGCCGGCTTGCCTCAAATGGTCAGCGGGCGCTGAACAGTTCGCGGCGCTGCTCCAACAGGTGCGCCGGAAGCTCCGCGTACACGTCGTCGAACAAGGACGAACGCGGCGGCGGTGGGGCGGACTCCACGCTAACCAGCGCCGCGTCGAGCTCTGCCTGGAGGGCGTGGTCGATGGCTTGGGCTTCTGCCGGGCCGAGCGCGCCCCGTTCTTCGAGCTGGCGGGCCAAACGCACGATCGGATCTCGCAACCGCCACTCGGCGACCTCAGCCTCCGTGCGATAAAGCGTCGGATCATCGCTCGTGGAGTGCGGCCCAACGCGGTAGGTCACGCACTCGATGAAGGTCGGGCCGAGGCCACGGCGCGCTCGCTCGATGGCGCGGGAAAAGGTCGCGAGTAGCCCGCACACGTCGTTGCCGTCGACCCGTTCGGCCGGCATGGCATAAGCCTGAGCGCGCTCGGCAAAGGTGCGGGTGTTGCTTTGGCGCGAGGCCGGCGTGCTGATTGCCCACTGATTGTTCTGACAAATGAAGACGCAGGGCACGCCGAACACCTGCGCAAAATTGAGCGCGGCGTGAAAATCTGCAGAGCTGGTCGCGCCGTCCCCCAGGCACGCCGCGCTGACCATGGCGTCGCCCCGCAGCTTCGCGGCCCACGCCGCGCCCACCGCGTGCGTCAGCTGCGTGCCGATGCAACTCGACCAAGACACGACGTTCACCGCGCGCCCGCTCATGTGACTGGGCATTTGGCGGCCCTTGAGGACGTCCTGCTCGTTGCCGAAGACTTGCGCCAGGTACGTTTCCAGCGGAAAACCGCGCACCAGCATCAGGGCGCTCTCGCGCAAGGCTGGAAAGACCCAGTCGCTCGCACGCAGCGCAAAACCGAGCGCGACCGGCACGGCTTCCTGCCCTGTACAAGTTCCGTAAAAACCTATCCGGCCTTGGCGCTGCAACGCTTGCATGCGCTCATCGAAGATTCGGATCCGCCGGAGTGCGCGGTACAGCTCGAGCTCGCCGGCTATCGTGAGCTCGGTCATGGCCGGGCCTCGATTTCCGACAGCGCCTCAGCCACCGTCTCTGGATCGGCCTCCGCGGGCGTCATGCGCTGCAGGATGACGCGCGCCTCACGCAGGCGCGCCCGGCCGGCCGCCGCGACGGCGATGGTCCGCGCGTCGCGCGTGAAGGCGGAGAGCCCGCGCAGGATGGCCGCCTTCGCCTGCTCGTCTCCAAGCCGCGCCAAAGCCACGCGCGCGTGCCACGCCAAGGGATCGCGAAACAAACCGAAGAAGCCAAAGGCGCGGCGCGACAAGGCCGGGCGCGCATCGCTGATCTGTAGCTCGCCCGAAAGCTCGATCGCGGCCTGCTCGTCCTCAAGGGAGGCGACGCGATCTTTTCGCTCCACGACCGCACGGATCACCTCAGAGCCGCACGCGTCACCCACGCGCGCCAGCAAGATGGCCGCCGCCAAGCGAACGCTTGGAGCGTCGTCGCGCAGCGCCGCCCGGGCTCGTTGCCGCAGCGGCTCCGGCAGCGTGGCGCCTTCGAGCACGTGCTCTTCGGCCAGCCGATACGCGATTTGCCGTACCTCCGCATCGAGATCGCGACTGGCATCCAGCAGCCGGTCGAGCAACGCTTCGTGGACCACCCGGTTCAAGGCGATCAGGGCTTGAAAACGTAGTTCTGGAGCCGGATCTTGGCTTGCGGCCTCGAACAGGCTGACGACCTCTGGATCGCCCGGCTCGGCGATTTCTCCGAGCGCGACCAGAGCCATCTCCCTCACGGAGACGGGGCCCTCGCGCGCGGCCGAGCACAAGGCCGCGCGTGATTCCTTGGCATCAGCGTCGCCCAAAGCGAGCGCGGCGGCGGCCCGCACGTGGAGCTCCGCGTCGCTGTCCAGCACTTCACACAGGGCGCCGAGCGCACGCGCGCGGTCCGGCGTCTCCGCCAAGCGCACGAGGTCACGCAAGGCAGAGATTCGCGTCTCGTTTTTCACGTGACGCAGATCTCGGAGAGCCGCCTCGAGCGTCCGCGGCAGCGACCGAATACCGAACATCGCCTTCGACTTTAGCGTGCCGGAGCGGCTAGCGCCGCCAGCTCAGCCACCGGCGCCGCTCGCGCCCGCTGCCCCGCCCGCGCCCGAATCGCCACTTACGACGTCCCCCGCGCCGCCCGTAGCCAGGGCTGGACCGGCATCCGAGCCCGAGCACACCTCATTAGACAAAGTGCCTCCGTCGTAGCTGCGGAGCTCGGGATCCGCGGCTCGGTTCGTGGCGGTGCAGACCTTGCTGCTGCGGGTGTAGTCAGCCGCGACCGCGCCGATGGTGTTGCTCGGCGAGCCGTCCGGGTTCGGCTTACCGCTCAGGTCGAGGCACGAGTAGCCAGCCCGGCAATCGCCGTCCGAGCCGCACGCCGCCATGCAAAACGACCGTTGATAGGGAGAATTGCCTTGGCTGACCGCACACTGGCCGACCGACGACAGCTGGGTGCCGAAGTTTACGCAGATTGCGTTGTCGGGGCAGCTGTCGGGCTCGCAGTTGAATATCGTGCAGTAGCCACCCGGCTCGGTAATGTCACACAAGCGGTCGCCGGAGGCCGAGCAATTGGTCGAAACCGTGCAGTCGTCCCCGATGTGCGGCGTGCAGCCGAACGCAAAGAACGCCGCTCCGCAGATGATCACCAGCGCCGCTCGCACACGCCAGGCTCGGCCGAGCAAACGACTCGAAAACGCGCTATGATCATCACGAAGCATTGGGCGGGCGCGACTCTACTCGAACTTCAAAGCCCCGCCAGGCCATTCGACAACCCGCCCCGGCTCGGGACCCAAACGACAAGTTTCTGCCAAAGTACCCAAGAAACCGCGCATGTCGACCTTCATCACAGACGATTGCATCAACTGCGGCGCGTGCGAGCCCGAATGTCCGAACGACGCCATCTCCGAGGGCGACGAGATCTACGTGATCGATCCCGACCTGTGCACAGAGTGCGTCGGCTTCGACGATCATGAAGCTTGCCAAGCGGTTTGCCCGGTTGAGTGCTGCCTGCCGGATCCCAAGCACGTGGAGAGTGAGCAAACGCTGATCGAGCGCGCGGTCTCCCTGCACGAGGACGACGAAGAGCTGAAGCAGCGCGCCGCGAGCAACACTTACGCGTCTCGCTTCCGCAAGTAAACTTCGGCCGACCCTCGGCGGCGGACGCGGTGCTCGGCTGGCGGTCGGGCTGGTTCCGGTTTGGGGTCGCGGCGGAGCTCGCCTCGACGACGCCCGCGTGACGGGGCCCCCTCGGTCGCCCGAGCGCCCATTAAGAAGCGCAGCTCGCTGGCCTGGTCAGCACGTCCGGCCCGGCGCGCGGAGCGCCGCATTTCGAGCCTCAGCTCAGGCGTTTCAGACGCGCAGCGAGGAATTTACCGGCCCGCTGTTGAAATGGGGCCGGCGATGCTACCTTCCTCGGGTGGTGCAGCTTACGTGGCAGTCGCCCTCCTGGTTCGAAGCCGTCCGCTTCGCCCCAATGCTCGTCTTGAGCGCGCTCGGCTCGGCCTGCTCGGTGACTCCCGCTGATTACAGCGCGGACGCGGATACGGGCAGCACTCACGCCCTGATCACCATCGAGCGCAGCGCGGTCGAGAACTCGGCGGAGGGTCCACGCGCCGCGGCTTTTGCCGGCTTCGTCCGGACCCCACCGGAGGTGGACGCGGGCTCCATGCTGCGCCTCGCCGGCTTCGGACTCGATCTGCCGCCCGTAGGGCAGTGCGCGGAGCCCAATCGAGCGGCGGCCGGGGTGCCGCTGAGCCCGCTGGGTCGGGTAGAATTTTTGGATGCAGGCGATGTCGTGCTTCGGACCTCGGCCACGAGCGCGACGCTCGCCACGCGCGCCCTGCCCGCCGTTACGGATCTGATCGCCGGCGTCGTCTACACCACGCGCGACCGCGCTGCAGAGCCGTTGCCCGCCGCCACCAACTACACACTCAGCACCACGGGCGGCGTGCTCGGCTCCTTCGACGTGAACGCGAGCGCACCGGCTCTGCTGTCGGCCGTGAGCCTGGGCTCGACACCGCTCGCCGAGCTCGGCAGCGTGGCCGCGCACGGCGCGCTGCCCCTCAGCTGGGCTCGCGGGCTCCCGCGCGACTTGGTCTACGTGGAGCTCACCACGCAAGACGGCGCCGCCACCACGCGGTGCACGTTCCACGACGAGGCGGGCCAGGGCAGCATTCCGGCCGGCGCGTTCGCCGGCCTGGGGCTCGGGAAGCTCTCGCTGCACCGCGTTCACAGCGAACGTTTCTCGTCGGGCAGCGTCGACGCCGGTGAAGTCCGCTTCGACTTCGAGCAGAGCGCGAACGTCGAATTCGTCGAATAGTGGCGACGTTACACCACGTGTACTTCGTGCCCGGTATGTTCGGGTTCGGGCACCTCGCCGGCTACGACTACTTCAAGCACGTCCGCGCCGGCCTCGAGAAGCGCTTCGCGGCGGCGGGCGCCCAGGCCGTGTTCGAGGACGTGCCCGCGCCGCCTACGTCCTCCCTGCGCTACCGCTCCCGAATCTTGGCCGCGACGGTGTCAAAGAGTGCCCTCGCGGATGGCGGCCCAATTCACTTGATCGGGCACTCCACGGGCGGCCTGGACGTACGCCTCGTCCTGTCACCGAGCGTCAACCTCGGGTTGTCGCGCGAGCAGCTAGGGTGGCGACAGCGCGTGGTAAGCGCAGTGACGATCAACGCGCCGCACTACGGGACGCCACTCGCCACCTACTTCGCGACCGTGTCCGGAACACGCGTGCTGTACGTGCTCAGCTTGCTAACTGTGGTCTCGTTGACCATCGGCGAACCCTCACTCGCCATCTTTTCGCGCCTGGTCGCGGGTGTGGGCGGCATTGACTCATTGTTCGGCGGGGACATGAAAGTGTTCAGCCGCGTCACCGACACCGTGCTGCGCTTCGTGGATCGCGACGGCCGAGGGGAAATCGCCGACTTTCTGAGCAAAGTCCGCATTGATCAGGGCGCCATCATTCAGATCATGCCGGAGGCCATGGATCTGTTCAACGCGGCCTGCGAGAGCGATCCGAGCGTGCGCTACGGCTGCGTGGTCTCCGCCGCTCCCCCGCCCCGGGCCATGCGCTTCGCCAAACGCGTGCGCTCGCCGTATGCCGCGTTCACCGCCGCCATCTACGCGACGCTGTATCAATTTGCGAGCCAGGAGTCCGAAGTCTATCCCTACGCTCGCGCCACGCAGCGCGAGGCTGAGTTGCTCCGCGCCGGCGTCGATCAGGAGGTGACGGTCAGCTCCAACGACGGCATCGTGCCCACCTTGGGCATGCTCTGGGGAGAGCTGCTCTGGGCCGGCGAAGCCGATCACCTAGACATCCTTGGCCACTTCCACGACGACCAAAAACCCGCCCAACACATCGATTGGGTAACCAGCGGCTCCCAATTCACCCGCCAACGCTTCGGCGCCGTCCTAGACGAAATCACCAAGTTCGCCCTCCGCGACGCCCCACTTTAGCCGAACGCGTTCAGCCGACGCCCGCGCCACTCGCTCGGGGACGCCGCACTCTAACTCGAGCCGGACACGCCCAGCCGAGCGCGCCGAACTTGCGCTCAGCCACACGGTCGCGAACACGCGAACACGCGAACTCGACGCCGAAGGCTGCGCCGGGCTGTGCGAGGATGCGTGACCATCTTCAAAAAACCTGGCTGCCGGATCGGTCCGTGAGCTGGGTTGATGGTCGCGAGGGGGAGCCATGGACGGCGGAGCCTTCGGCGGCGCGGACGGCATCGCTTTTTATGCGATTGCTTTAGACGGGTTAGTGAGCGATGCGAATGAAGAACGCGGCATCCCTTAAGTCTTGAGGCGGCTTCGACGGGCCGCCCGGGCTCGGGGCCGCTCCGTCGAACGGTCTTGACTGCAAACCTGAGCCCCTGCTGGCGCCGTTCCTGGTCTTGAGCTCGTGCGACCCCGGCGGCGAGCCAAACCCCTGCACCTCGTGCCTCCGGGCACCTCGTGCGTCGCGCCCGCATTTTCGGCGGCCCGGGCAGCGGGTTAGTTGGGGTCTAAGATTTTGTACTCGAGGAGGTGGTTTTGGCCGTCGCGTTGGAACGCGACGCGGAGGGCGGCGGATTGTTTGAGGGATTCGAAGACCTCGAAGGCTTCGGTTTCGCGTTCGATCGGCAAGTCGTTGACGCGCGTGACGATATCGCCGGGCTTGAGGTCGACGCCGCTCCAGAAGTCGCTCGGGGTGAGGCCGACGATGCTCCAGCCGCGAAATTGGCCGTCGACGAGGCGCGGCTCGACGTCCACGCGCTGTAAGAAGAGCGGGAAGCCGCGATCGATCAGGGCGTTGACGTCGGCACGAAAGAGCGCGCCCTGGGGCGGCTTGGGTGGCGGCGTGGCGGCGGCGATCTTGGGCGCAGGGTCGGGCGCCACTGCCGGCGCGACGGGTCCTGCCGCGCAACCGACCACGAATCCAAGTAAACCAAGAGCTCCAGCGCGCATGGGCAAGAATATGCCGTCATCCGACGAGGAAGGCCAAAAACTCGACCCGCTTGCCCACTCTCAGCCGGTGGTGTTCGGGCCCAGCGCTTGAAAAAAGCCGGCGGCTGCATCCAAGACGACCTCGAAGATGCGCTCCGCCACGTCCGACACCGTGCCCACTCCCGGCACGTGGAGCACGCGGTCGTTGGGCACGAGCTCCTCACCCCGCGCATACACGGTGGCAAGCCGGGCTTGTAGCTCGCGCGCTTCGAACATTTCTTCGACGCCGCCGCGGTTGCGCCGGCGCTCTTCGGCGATCTCGGCGGGCACGTCGATCACGACCGTGAGGTCTGGGCGGAGGACTTGAGCGTTGAGCTCCCGGATCCAGGGTATGGACTCGGCACCGTTGTGCGCGGTCACGGACTGGTACGCCAAGCTCGACAAGTCGTACCGGTCACTGACCACAACCGAGCCGGCACGGAGCGCGGGCGCGACCGTGGAATCGAGATGATCCATGCGATCAGCGGCAAACAAGAGCGCCATGGTGGACCAGTTGAAGTTGCGCGGCCCGGTCGCGTCCGCAACGAACAGCCGGCGCTGCAGCACTTGTCGAATCAACGCACCGATCGGACCCGTGCTCGGCTCGCAGGTCAGCACCACCTCCGAACCACGGTTCTTGAGCGCCTTGGCGAGGAGCTTCGCGTGCGTCGTACTGCCGCAGCCGTCGATGCCTTCCACCACCACGAACAAGCCTGGAAAGCGGCGCCCAGAATCGGAAGTGCGTGAAATGGGCGGAACGCTGAGACTCATTGCTCGCTCTTGGCTTGCCCGGATTTTTCACCGGAGGCAATCGGCGCCGCGTCTTCACCCAAGACGACGTTGTCAATCAGCCGCGTCTGACCCATGAATCCGGCGACGGCGAGCACCGCGCGCTTGCCAATCTGCGCTTCATCCGGGATTGGCGCGAGCTCGTCCGCGTCCGCCAGCGTGGCGTAGTCGAGTCGCAAGCCGGCCTGGGTCAGGTGGACGAGCGCTGCGTTTCTCAGGCGGCGCGCCGAGCGCTCTCCGGCCTGAAAGGCGTTCACCGCGGCGGATAAGCCGCGCGCGATGCCGAGCGCGCGCGCGCGCTCGGCATCGCTCAAGTACGCGTTGCGCGAGCTCAGCGCCAGGCCGTCTGCGTCACGCAGGGTCGGAACGCCGAGCACCTCGACCGGCAACAACAGATCGCGCGTCATGCGCTCGATCACTTTGAGCTGTTGGTAGTCTTTGCGTCCGAAGACCGCCAAGCAGGGCCCGGCCACCGCGAAGAGTTTGCTGACGATGGTGGCCACGCCGTCGAAATGACCGGGGCGATGTGGCCCGCACAGCGCGTTCGTCAGACCGCTCACATGGACCCGTGTGCGCTCGCCGGGTGGGTACATCGCGCTCGCATCGGGCGCGAACACCTGGTTCACCCCAGCCTCGCGGCACAACTCGAGGTCGCGCTCGAGCGTGCGGGGATAGCGCGTGAAGTCTTCATTTGGCCCGAACTGCGTCGGGTTGACGAAGATGGTGAGCGCGACTTCCTCCGAGCGCAGGCGCGCTTCCTTGACCAACGACAAGTGTCCAGCGTGCAACGCGCCCATGGTCGGCACGAGCCCGAGTCGTTTGCCGCTCCGGCGGAGGGCGTCAGCCACCGCGCGGAATTCGGCGACGCCACGGTAAAGCTCGAGACTCATGGGTCTTCCCCCGCCGGGCCATAGCTGCTGGCGGGCGAGCGAAGGATGGGCTTGGCTCCCGTCTCCGGCGCCGGTTGCTGAGTCACGGACCCGAAGCTGTGCGCGGCGCTCGGGAAGGTGCCGCCCTGCACCTCTTTGACGTAGCCTTGCGTAGCCTCCACGATCGCCACGCCGAGCTCTGCGAAGTGCTTTACGAACTTGGGCTTCAAACTCGGATACATGCCCAAAAAATCGTAGCAAACGAGCACCTGCCCGTCGCAGGCCGGCCCGGCGCCGATGCCGATCGTCGGGATGGCGAGGGCTTCGGTGATGCGTTGCGCGAGCTCGCTCGGGATGCCTTCCAACACGATGGCGTACGCGCCCGCGGCGGCAATGGCCCGGGCGTCGGCGAGTACGCGATCGGCATCGGCCTCGCTCTTGCCCTGCACGCGGAAGCCGCCCATGGCGTGGACGGATTGGGGCATCAACCCCACGTGCCCCATCACCGGAATGCCGGCCGCGACGATGGCGCGCACGTGCTCCGCAAAGGCAATGCCGCCCTCCAGCTTGACCGCTTCGCAGCCGCCCGTCTTCAGCAGCTGTCCCGCGCTTTCCAAGGCGCGCTCGGGCGAGGGTTGATAGCTCATGAACGGCAGATCGCCGACTACGTGGGCGCGGTGCGTGGCGCGGGCCACGGCCCGCCCGTGGTAACAGATCTCATCCAGCGTCACGGGCAGGGTGCTGGTCAGGCCTTGCACGACCATGCCCAGCGAATCACCGACCAGGAGCACGTCCGCGCCGCCTTCATCGAGCAGGCGCGCCATGGTCGCGTCGTAGGCCGTGAGCGCCGCGATTTTGGGCCCGCGTTGCTTGCGGAGCCGCAGCGCCGGCACGGTTAATTTGGCTTCGCTCATGCGTCGGCTGTGGTCAGCCTATCACCTGGCCGCCGGAGTTAAAGAACGGTAAGCTCAAGCCGGTGGCAGCCCAAGCGCAGAGCGAGCTGAACGGCGCGTTTGGGCGCTCGTTTGCGGCGTTTGCCGCGCGAGTCCATCGTCGGCGCGCGCTCCGGCAAGCGGTCACGGGCGCCGGCTTCGGCCTCGCGCTGGGCGCTCTCGGCGCGCTCGCGCTGTGGGCCTTGCGGCTGGGTGAGCTGCGCCCGTTCGCGGTTGGTTTTGGGGCGTTGGGCGCCGGCGCCGGCGCGCTCTGGTCAAGCCGCAGACGGTGGTCGGAGAGCGACGTCGCGCTCTATCTCGACGCGCGTTTGGGTAGCGCCGAAACACTGACTACCGCGCTCGGCGCGGGGGCCGGCGGGGCCGATGAGCCAGCGCTGGCCCTGGTGGTCGAACGCGCAGCCGGCGTACTGAACACGGCCGACCCCGCCCGCGCGAAGCCGCCGCTCTGGTCGCGGGTGCATGCCGTGCTGCCCGTCTCTGCCGTAGCGATTGCGTTTTTGTGTTGGCTGCCGCTGCCTCCGGCGTCCAAGCCGCCTCCGCACGCGCCGGGCGCGGAGCTCGTGCGCATCGCGAATTTGCAAGGCTTGGAACGAATCGAGGCCTTGGCCCGCTTGCATGGCCAAAACCCCGAGCAAGACGCGCGCTTGCAGAAGCTCGCCGAACGAGCGCGACAGCTGCGCGAGAGCTTGGCCAAGGGCCTAGAAAAGCGCGAGGCGCTGTCGGAGGTCGCCAAGCTGCGCGACGGCATCGCCGCCGAGCGGCTCAAGCTCGCGGATCAGCAAAATCGTTCTGGGCTCGACGCCGCCCTGCGTGCTTTTGCCAACAAGAAAGCGCTGCACAACGCCGAACGCGCCCTGAGCAACGGCGATCTTACCGCCTTCGACGACGAGATGCAGAAGCTCGCGAACCGCGCCGAGAGCACCGACCGACAAGCCGCCAAAGATGCGCTGGAAGAGTCCGCCAAACAAGCGCGCGCCAAGGGCTCCAAAGCGCTGGCCGAAGCACTGGAAGCCGAGCGCCGCCTGTTCGACCGCCGACAAGCCCACGCCGACGCCTTGCGCGAGCTGGCCGAGAGCCTGAAGGGCGAGCTGTCGCCCGAAGCGCGCGAGGAACTGAAGGAGTTCGGTAGCTCCGGCGATCCTAAAGCGGAGGCGCGCTTGGAAGAGGGGCTCGAACGCGCGCTCGAAGGCCTGAGCCCAGAACAACGCAAGCGCCTCGCTGAGCGGCTGAAACAGCACCTCGCAGACGGCGCCGACGACGCCTCGCCCATGACTCGACGCCAGCTAGAGGCGCTTTCGAAACAGCTCGCAAGCGAACCAGGCATCCAGAGCCTGGAGCAACAGTTGAAGGAGCTCGCCAAGCCCGAGGCGAGCGACGACGCTCAGCGCGAGCAGGGCTTGGGCGATGCCGAGCGCGGCGGTTCCGCCGCCGAGCGTGGGCTCGGCGCGCTGCCGATCCCGATGAACGGAGCGGATTCGCCCGCTGACTCGGGCCAAGCGGGCGGCAAGAAGAATGGCGGCGCCGCCACGGGTCAACCGGGCGGCGCAGGCAGCCGACACGACCAGGGCGACGGCGAGCACCGCGGCTCGACGCCACCGATCACCGGCAGGGAGCTGCGAGCCAAGGCCGAGGGGCGCCTCGCACCCGGCGCGCCCCTGCACGGCGCCACGCTCGGTCGGGCACCGGCACGTGCCGGCGAAACCGCCAATCAGCTCGGCACCGGCACGCTCGGCTCCAGTCGCCAGACGGAGGTCGGCGCCGTCGATCATGCCGACATTCCCGAAGAATATCGGGAGCAGGTGGGTCGCTACTTCGAGCCGTGATGGGCTATGCTGAGCGGAGCTGCTCGATGCTCAACGCCCGATGACGGAAACGACGATAGCCCCCTCGTTCGAAGCGCGCCTCGCGCTGGCGCGTGATACGAGCGCGCGTCTCAAGCGCGCTATCGCCCAGGTGATCGTCGGCCAAGACGCGGTGGTCGAGCAGGTACTCTGGGGGCTCTTGGCCTCCGGGCACGTGCTTCTAGAGGGCAATCCGGGGCTCGGCAAAACGCTCTTGGTGCGCACGCTCTCGTCATGTCTGGATCTGCGTTTCTCGCGCATCCAGTTCACGCCCGACCTGATGCCGAGCGACGTCACCGGCACGAACGTGCTGGTGTTGGACGCGGGCGCCGCGGGTCGAGCCGGGCGCTTCGAGTTGCACAAGGGCCCGATTTTCGGACAGGTGGTGCTTGCGGACGAGATCAACCGCGCCACGCCCAAGACGCAGAGCGCGCTCTTGGAGGCCATGCAGGAGCACGCGGTCACCATCGCCGGCACGCGCCACGCGTTGGAAGAGCCCTTTTTCGTGCTTGCCACCGAAAACCCGATCGAAATGGAGGGCACGTACCCGTTGCCGGAAGCTCAGCTCGACCGCTTCTTACTGAAGGTCGCCGTCCCCTCCCCCAGCGAGGACGAGCTGACCGAGATCTTGGCTCGCACCACCGGCAAACCCGTCGGCGAACCCGAGCGCGTCTTGTCCCTCGCGGACGTGCGCGGTCTGCAAACGCTGTGTCGGGAGATCGCCGTCGCCGAGCCGGTGCTGCGCTACGCCGCGCGCTTGGTCGGCGCGAGCGCGCCGACCGCCGACCAAGCGCCGCCCTTGGTACGCCGGGCCGTGCGCTTCGGCGCCGGCGTGCGCGGGGCCCAGTCGCTGATCCTGGCCGCCAAAGCCGCCGCTCTGCTCGAGGGCCGCGCGCACGTAGCGTTCGCCGATTTGCAGCGCACCGCTGCGCCCGTGCTCAGGCACCGAATTTTGCTCAGCTTCGAGGGTGAGGCCGATGGCGTCACCTGCGATGCCATCGTGCGCGAACTCCTGGCCTGCGTGCCCACGCGGCCTGAAGCCGTCGAGCGCGCGGCCCAGGCGGTGTAGCACGTGGCTGCCATCGCTCGTCTTTACCTAGTTCTTTTGGTGCTGCTCGGTGTAGCGCTCGGCGCGCGCCAGGTTGCGGCCCAGAGCTTGCTCACGCTGGAAGCCGTGCCGGTACTGGGCGCCGGAAGCCCCTCGGTGGATGGCTGGGGAGAGGTCTACGTACGCATGGAAAATAACGGCGCCGCACCGATCGTCGGCTTCGTCGAGCTACGCGCGCTGGGCAGCGGGCGCAACGGCCCTCGCACCCTGTCTCGCGCGCCGTTCGGGCTCGCGGTGAAGGGCCGAGTGAGCCTGCTCTTGCCCAGCCACAGCTTGGTGACGCGCGCCAGTGAAGCCAAGGTGGTCGCCGTCGATGCGCGCGGCGCACGGCTGGGCGATGTGCAGCTGCCGCCGCTGCGCTCCCTCGATCCATTGCTCTTCGATTTGAACGTACCGAGCCGCCTGTCGCCGGTACTGAACGCCGCGCCCATGCCCATCAAGCGCCGAGGGCTGAGCTACAGTTACGGCGGGTCGACGCTCACGGTGACCACCCCGCAGATCAACGTCGGCTCGGGCGAGCCCATCCTGCCAGACCTGCCCGCCGGCTACGCCAGCGCGACCTTGGTGTTGGCCTCGGGTCGCACGTTGTCCAGCCTTCCTCCGCCAGCGCTGGACGCCCTGCTCTCATGGGTCCTCGGCGGCGGCGCGCTCGCGCTCGTCATCGATCGCCCCGAAGATATGCACAGCGCTTGGCTGGAAGCGTTGGCCGGGGGTCGCGTGCAGGCCAGCGCTTCCGCCCATCAGTTGTCCGCCAGCGCGCAGTTTGCGGTGCCCGTCGACCCGGGCAGCAAGAGCGGCATGGGCGGCGCCCCGCGCATCGCGATCGAATCGGCGCGGCCTTCGGCCGAGCTCGCCACGACCTTTTTTGGGCTGAGCGGCGCCAACTTGCGCGTCAGCCCGTGGGGTGAGTCGGCCAGCTACGGCTTGGGCGAAGTGCATTTTCTGGCCTTCAACCCGCAGAGCGAGCTTGGCGCCGGGGATCGCTGGCTACGGCTCAAGTTGCTGGACTTGGTGCGCCATGCTTGGGAGCGCGCGAGCGTCGTGGCCCTGCCGCACGGACAGGCCGGGCTCGACGACTCCCGCGCGGCGAGCGTGCGCCGCGTGCTCGACCCCAACGAAAGCACCCGCTGGACGGTGGTCGTGTCCACGCTGCTCTTGTTGTTCTATGCCGCTTTGGCAGGGCCGCTGAACTTTTACCTCGCGCAGCGTGCCGGCCGGCCGCTTCGCGCCCTGGTCTACTTGCCGTTGTGGGCCGGCATCGCGCTCGCCGGCATCGTGCTCCTCGGGGTGCTGGGCAAGGGGGTGACGGGGCGTGCTCGGCACCTGACGCTGATAGAGGCCGGCGCCGGCATGGCGCGGGCGTCGGTGACGCGCTTTCGCGGCTTGTACGGCGCACGCTCGGACGACGTGACCGTGCGCGGCGCACGCGGCAGCGTGCTCGACGTACTCGGCGAGCCCGACGAAGTGGTGCGCGATCTGATCGTGGACCGCGACGGCCTGCGGCTTGAGAAGCTCCGTGAAAAGCCGTGGGAGGTACAAGTGGTGCGTGAGGACGGCTTCACCGGTTTCGGCGCCGGCGTGAGCCTCGTGCTCGGCGCGGGGGGCGAGCTCGTGATCACGAATCGATCCAGCCGCGATCTGCTGAGCGCGGTCGTCAAAGTGCCGGGCCGCGGCTTTAGTTATTTTCCGCGGATCGCCGACGGGGAAAGCGCCGCACTCGCTCGCGGGCGAGCGCTCGGCACGAGCACGCCCCTGCTGAGTCCGGTCGGCACGCACGCCCTGTCGGTGAGCAGCTTCCGCGGCGCGGCGGAAGAACACGCCAAAGGCGTAGGCGCTGCCTGGGAAGCGCTGGAGAGCCTGACCGGGACGGACGCCGATTGGTGGCCCGAGGATGTCCCGGTGCTGATCGCGCAGCTGGCGGGCGGCGAGGGCCGCACTCAGGACTCGGGCCTGCGCTTGGACATCGACCGTGTTTTGGTGCGCATCGTCGGTTATGGCGGTGTGCCGTGAGCGCGCCCGTGCCCGCGATTCGCGTCCGCCACTTGTGGCACCGCTTCGGCACCATGGATGTGCTGCGGGACGTCAGCTTCGAAGTCGGCCAAGGCGAGATCTTCGGCTTCATCGGGCCGAACGGCGCGGGCAAGACGACGACGATTCGAATCATGGCCACGCTGCTCGAGCCGCTGTCGGGCAAGGTCGAAATCGACGGCATCGACGTGGCCTTGGCTCCCGAGCGCGTGCGCCGCCTGATCGGCTACATGCCCGACCATGCGGGCGTGTACGAGCGCATTACGATCCGCGAATTTCTGGAGTTCTTCGCCGCCGCCTACGCCGTACCCGACCCCTCGGTGGTGGGCGCGGTGATCGAGCTCACCGAGCTCGGCAAACTGCAGGACCGCTTGGTGGCGGAGCTGAGCAAGGGCATGAAACAGCGACTGCAGATCGCGCGCATCCTATTGCACGACCCAAAGGTGCTCGTCCTGGACGAACCCGCGAGCGATCTGGACCCCCGCGCCCGCATCGAGGTGCGTGATCTGCTGTTGGAGCTGAAGGATTTGGGCAAGACCATTTTCCTGTCCAGCCACATTCTTACCGAGCTCAGCGACATTTGCACCTCGGTCGGCATCTTGGAGCGCGGCGCCTTGGTCGTCTCGGGCCCAATTTCGGAAATCGCCGAGCGGCTCGCTGAGCGCAACGCGCCGCTCGGCGCGGACGGCAAACGTGCCTTACCCGTGCCTCGCGTGCCTTTTTTACCGGGCGAAAAGGCCGGGCCGGCGCTGGCCGCAGTCAGCGAACAGACCCCTGGCGGCGCGCTCGTGCCGGTCGCGGCGCGCAAGCGCTTGCGCCTGCGTGTGATCGGCGATGCCCGCGTAGTCGCGCCGCTGATCGAGGGCGGGGGCGGCGTGCTGGGCGTGGAAGCGGGGTTGGCTGGCCAGCTCACGGTGCACTACGTGGGCGACGAGCGCTTCGTCGCCGAGGTCGTGCGCCACCTAGTTTCCCGTGGCGTGGGCATCGTCGGTGTCGAGCCCGAGCGCAACGAGCTCGAGCGCATCTTCCTGGAAGTGACCCGCGGAGATCTGCAATGAACGACGCCGGTCCCGCCCCTATCTCGGGCCCTGCCCCGGGCCCACGCCCGAGCTCCGCCCCATCTAGTTCGCTCTTCGAGCGGCTACGGGAAAACCCCAACCCAGTCTGGATGCGCGAGCTCAAGCAGGCCGCGCGGCTACAACGCACGCCCATCATCCTGGCGGTCGTTACCGGCATGATGACGCTCTTGATCTGCTCGGTCGGCGGCGTGGCCAGCACTACCTCCGAACCCGCTAAAGTAGGTGTGGGCATCTTCCACACCTTTTTCTCGCTGGCCTACGCCGTCGTCACCTGGCTCGGCCCGGCCGTCGCCGCGAACACGATTGCCGGCGAGCGGAGCGGGCGCACTTGGGAGGCCTTACAGCTCACCGGCCTGAGCTCGCGGTCCATCGCAAGTGGTAAATTTCTCGCCGCTTTCACTTACATCTCGCTGTACATCGTGATGCTGGTGCCGGTTGGCGCATTACCGTTTTTATTCGGCGGCGTAACGGCGAGCGAGGTGCTGATCGCGTTCGCGTTGCTCTTCGTGTTGGCCGCGCTCGCGGTCGCCTTTGGTTTATCGGTGAGCGCCAAGTTCGCCAGCCCGGCGGCCGCGATCATCGTCACCCTGCTCGTCGCGCTCCCCGTTTCGCTGCTCGTCTACGGCGGCGCGGGCGTGGGGCTCTCGTACGCAGCGCACGATCTGTGGCCGGGCGTGCCCGGAGGTCCCCCGGTTTGGCTACCCACGGCCTACGTGCGCGCAGACTTTGGGCTGCCGTACTTCGCGTTTTTGCTGTTCTTGCCGCTCGTCGCCACGCTGGTGCCGGCCTGGCTGTTTTACGAGGTGACCGTCGCCAACATGGGCGCACCCAGTGACGACCGTTCGACGCGCCTTCGAGTCTGGTTTTCGTGCGCGCTGCCGGCGCTGACCCTGGCCGCGCTGCTCGTAATCCGGGTGACCCACGCGGTCGAAGCGGTGTACGCGGGAGGGTCGTTGCTCTGGGCGTTCGGGTGCTTCGGCGCGTTCTTGTTCGCGGGCGAGCCTTTGGGTCCTTCGCAGCGCGTGCTGACGCACTGGCAAGAGCAGCACGTCTCGGCCTTCCGGCGGAGCTTCGGCCCAGGTATCTTACCGGCGTGTGCGCTGTTGACCCTGCTCGTCTGGTCGGGTCTGGCCTGCTCCGCCAGTTTGGGCGCATTGGACGCTAAAACAGCCGCCGATCGCGACGCCGTCCTGGCATTTTACGGCTACGGCATGGCCTTCTTTGGTTTCGTCGCCGGCTTTACCGCTTGGGCCCGCGCTCGCTCGCGCAACACCAGCACGCCGCGCGTGCTCTTGACCGCAGCGCTGTTCGTGGCCTGCGTGGGGCCGTGGATAGCGATGGCCGTGGCCGGCCTGGTCACGAATCACCACGACCAAGCGATGCTCATGGCGAGCCCCTCGCCGACGTTCGCCGCCACCATGGCACAGTCTATCGCCACTGGTGCGCCAGACGCCGCCTTGGTCGCGACCACGGGTTCTGCGTGCGCGGCGGCGTGGGCCTTGATCGGCGTCGGTCTGTTCGCAGCAGCGGGCATGAAGGTCCGGGCACGCCTGGCACTGGATGCCGCCGCACGCGCCAAGCTGCAACGCGCCTTCGACGAGGAGGAAGCGGCTTTGCGCGGAGCCGCCGAGCCTGCGCTCGGCGAGGCTTGAAGATGCCTGAGCCCCGGGCCCTGCTCGACCCTGCATTTGTCCGCGAGCTCGAAGCGCTCCGCCGTCGGCTCGAGCTCACGGTGCAAAGCGGCAGCTCGGGGGAGCGCGCCTCGCCACGTCGTGGCGGCTCGGCCGAATTTCAAGACCACCGCCCGTACACGCCGGGTGACGACTTGAGACGCGTCGATTGGGCAGCTTTTGCGCGCACCGGAGAGCCGATTTTGAAGCTCTTTCGTGCCGAAGAAGACAGTCTGCTGCGGGTGCTGCTCGATGCCTCCGCCTCACTCGGCTTCGGCGCGCCGCCGAAGCTGGAGGTGGCGCGGCGCGTGGCGGCCGCCATCGGCTACCTGGGACTTGCCAATGGCCAACGCGTTCAGGTGCTGGTCGCACGCGAGGCGAGCGGCCAGAACGCGGAGCGTGCCCTCGAGCGGGTGGGCGTGCCGCGCCGAGGACGCGACGCATTGGCCGCGCTGCTCCGCGATTTGTCCGAGCCCACGGCGAGTGGCTCGGCCGACCTGGCCCGCGCCCTGACTCATACGTTGCAGCGCGCGGCACGCCCAGGCCTACTGGTCGTGATCAGCGATTTCTTCGATTCTGGGCCGGTGACCCGCGCGCTGACTCGTGCCTCCAGCGACGGCCACCAGGTGGCCTTGGTTCAGGTGCTAGCGCGCGAGGAAATGGCGCCCACGTTCGATGGCGACTTCAACTTGGTAGACGCCGAAACCCAGGCCGAGGTCGAGCTCAGCATGGACGCCGCAGCCATCGACGCGTACGTCGCGCGGCTAACCGGTTTGATCGAGGAATTACGCGCCTGGGCTCGCAAGCACCGCGCTAGCTACGTGCGGACCACGAACGACGAGCCCCTGGAGGGCGTGGTTCGGCGCTTCGTAGCAAAAGCCGTGGACTGAACTGACTTGGGCGGTTGAGTTCACGAACCACCAAGAAACGAAGCGGTGCCCGTCTCGAGCTGGCGCACCCATTCGGGGCGGATCCGCGAGCGGACGCCAGACCGACGAGCTACGAGCGCCACCCACAGCCCCCCGCCCATTGAAGCGGCGGAAGCTGTCGGTGGCGCTCGCGCTCACCCGGGAAGATCAAGCCTTCTTCTTCGACTTCTTCTTCGCCTTTTTGGCCGGCGCGGGCTCGGCTTCCGGAGCCGCTGCCTTGGAAGCCTTCTTCTTCGACTTCTTCTTGCCGGCTTTCTTCTTAGCCTTCTTCTTGGCAGGCGGCGCTACAGCCGGTGTGGATGCAGCTTTCTTAGCGCTCTTCTTCTTCTTTTTGGCGGCCATTGATCCGTCCTCTATTTTTCTGATGCGCCAACACACGCGAGCGCAATCAATAGATCACACTTTGCAATCCATGTGCACGTGCCGTCAAGAAGCACGTGACGATCGCGAGTGATTGTTCACGCACGCGCTCGCCCTGTTGTCGGTCCACGGAGCGTCATTCAGAACGCCCAAGCGAAGACCGCAGAGACACGCCAGCGCGAGGCGCGTAGACTCGAAATCGATCAGCGATGGCACCTACCAAAGCGTATGAGGACGCGCTCCGAGGCGAGGCCCTCCGGGTCTATCGCCGCTACATGCTGGAAGCGGTGGAGGGCTTCGGCTTGTGCCCGTGGGCCGTCGCTGCGCGCCGCGATGGGCGCGTGTTCGAAGCGGTAATTCTGGCCGAAAATCAGCTAGATCCGCAACAAACGCTCACGCTCCTCGGGAGCCTAGAGAGCGCGCTCGAGACGGAGATCGCGCTCTTCATTTACCCCGACTTGGAGCTCGATCGCTTGGGCTTCGAGCACTTCGTTCGGACGCTCCGCGAGCGGGACTCGGCACGCTACGAGGTCGGCACCGTGCCCTTCGCGATGGCCGCCTTTCACCCAGACGCCCGAGCTGATCTCAAAGAGCCGGAACGCTTGATTCCATTCCTGCGCCGAACCCCCGATCCGACCATCCAGGTCGTGCGCCGGACGGCGCTCGAGCGCGTCCGAGGCGGCGTCCAGGAGGGCACCACGTTCTTGGATCTGGCCGACCTCGCGACGCTGCCCGTGCCGCAAAAGGAGCCTGTTTCCCTACGTCAGCGCATCGCTCAGGCCAACCTCGACACAGCGCTGGAAGTGGGGGTCGAGGTTCTGGAGGCCTTATTTCGAGACCTGCGCCAGGACCGCGACGAAAGCTACGCACGCCTTCGCAGCGAGCATTTAGCTACCCGCGCGCCCGACTAGCGGAGCTCGCCGCCGCTGGCTACGGGCGCGCCCTGCCCCTATGCTGCATGGCGTGCCTGTCGAGCTAAGAGCCCCGAGTGGACTGTGGCTACTGAGCCTACTCGTCCCGCTCGTGCTGCTCTACGTGCTCAAGATTCGGCGTCAGCGGGTGGCCGTCTCATCCACTTGGTTGTGGGCCGCTGCGGCTCGCGATTTAGCCGCAAAAAGCCCATTCAAACGCCTGCTGTGGCCGCTACCGTTGTGGCTCGAAGTGCTGGCGTTGGGCCTCTTAGCGCTGGCCGTGGCGCGCCCGGCATCACGCGCGGGGCGCATCGCCGGGGACCGCGTCGCGATCGTCGTCGACACCAGCGCCTCGATGTCCGCGCTGGAGGCTGACGGTCGTTCGAGACTGGCCCATGCTCGCGACGCCGCCTCTGCCGTGCTTCGCGCGCTCGCGCCAGGCGCCCAGGCGGTGATCATCGAAGCTGGACGTGAAGCCCACGTCGTCTCGGCCATGGACAGCGACCGGCGCCGACTGGAGGCCTCCCTCGCCAAGCTGGAAGGCTCGGACGCAGAGGGTCGCATGACCCAAGCAATTGCGGCGGCAAGCGCCCAGTTGCGGGCCTCCGGTCAGCCGCAAGGGGCGCGCTTGGTCGTCGTGAGCGACGGCGCCATCGCCGACCGCGACGCTTTTGCTTCGAGCCAGCGACCCATCGAGCTGGTGCGCGTGGGCAACCCTGTCGACAACGCCGCGATCGTGCGCCTCGACATCGCCAGGAACGAGGACCCAAGCTCGCATCACGAGCAGGTCCAAGCCTTTGCCATGGTGCAGAACTACGGCCAGAAGGCGCGCAGTCTTTACGTCACGCTCAGCGAGCGAAATATCGCTCAGCCGCTCGCGTCGCGACGCATCGACCTTGCCGCGGGCGAGCGCGTACCGGTGGTGCTCGCTTTCGAGCCGGCGACGGGTGACGCCGGATCTGGCCTCATCGTCGAGCTTTCGCCGCATGACGCCCTGGCTAGCGACGACCGCGCCTATGGGCGCGTGCCGAGCGGCGCCAAGCTCCCGGTGGTGATGGCTCCGGCCAACGGCAACGCCTGGGTCGCGCGTGCGCTCGGCTCAGACCCGAATGTCGACCTCCTGGGAGCCTCCCTCGGGGGCTTGGCCAGCGCGGGTCTCGGCGCAGGCACGCTGCTGGTCATCGACGGCGCTTGCCCCGCCGACGCCCCAGGCGGGGATCTCTTGATTTTGAACCCACCCGCCGGCATCTGCGGCACGACCGTAGTCGGCGCCACGCTCGATGACCCCACCGTGACCTCCTGGGCAGAGGTCGATCCACGCTTGCGGTTTTTATCGCTCGACGGCGTGGAGCTGCTGAAGGCCCGTCGCCTCGAAACCGAAAGCCCGCAGGCCGCTCTGGTACAGAGCCGCCAGGGCACACTGATCGCCGACGCCTCCAGTCCCGGCCGCACGACCACCGTGATCGGCTTCGACGTCGGTGACAGCAACTGGCCCCTCAAGGCATCGTTCGTGCTGTTCATGCGCAACGTCGTGGAGCTGGCCCGCAGCCACCGCCTGCGAGGCGCCGAGGCGCCGGGCCGCTGCGGGGAGCCGTACAGCCTGCGCGTGCCCGTGGACGTCACGGAAGTCGAACTCGAGGCCCCGGACGGCGGACGACAAAAACTTCCCGCCCGCGCCGGCCTCTGCGTCGTGCCGAGCTTGCCACGCGCGGGATTTTACTTCGCGAGCTACGCCGGCAAGCGCAAGGGCAGCGCGCTTTTCAGCGCGAATTTGACGAGCGAGCGGGAGAGCGACCTCCGCGCGCGCGAGCTGCCGCGGACGCTCACCGGGCCCGTCGCAGAACGCTCCGAGCACCAACTCGTGGACGCCGTCAGCGACTGGTCTTGGCTTTTGGCGGCGTTCGCGCTGGCGCTGCTTCTGCTCGACGTTTGGTGGGTGACTCGCCGGCCTCGGCTGCTCACGCTCGCGGTTCCATTGCGCCCCGAGCGGGCGTCCGAGGCGCGCCGGTGAAGGCGGTGCGCCACGCGCTTCGTCTGCTGGCCGCGCTGCCGTGCGCGCTGCTTCTGCTCGCGCGGCTGCCCGGGTTGTACGTCCCCTACCTGCGCTTCGAGCGACCGCTGCTCGCCGTACCCGCGGCGGCCGCGGTCTGGTTCCTCGCCGCTCGCCTCGCGCTGCTTTCGCCGCGCCAGCACCGCGCGCGTCGGCTCCTGCAAACGCTGGCCTTGGGCTTGGCCGCGCTGGCGGCGGCCTATGCTGTCGTAGGCGTCGAGCTGGGCCGTCCCTTGGACCGCATGGCCGTGATCGTGGCCATCGATCGCAGCCGCAGCATCGATCTGGTGCCGGGGGCCGACGCGCGCCTGGCCAGCGAGCTGCGCGTGGCGGAGCTCGGCATGCGCGAGCACGATCGGATCGGCACCGTCGCCTTCGGAGCGACGGCAACGGTGGAGGACCCGCTCCGCGAGCGCTCGGTCCTGCCCGCGCCGCAAAAGGCAGACATCGGGCGCGATGGGACCGATATCGGCGCGGCGGTCAGCTGCGCGCTCGGCGAGGTCCCCGCCGACGCCGCCGCGCGCATCGTGATCGTTAGCGATGGCGTGGCCACGCGGGGTGACGCGCTGAACGCCGCCGCCGCCGCCGTAGCCGCGGGCGTCCCCGTCGATGTTGTACCGCTCGATCAGGCCAAGGTGCCAGACGTTCGCGTCGCATCCGTACACACCGTGCCGCGCGCCAATGCAGGGGAAGCCCTGGACCTGCGCGTGGTCACCGAAGCGACTGCCGACGCTGAGGTCGAGCTGCGCATACTCAGGGACGGTCAACTGATCCGCAAAGGCAACGCGAAGATCGCCGCAGGCGAGGACGTGCTGCACCTCCGTGAGGTGGCGGGCGAGCCCGGTTTTCATCGCTACGACGTGGAGCTGAGCGCGCTCGACGCGGCCCAAGATCGAGCGCCCGAAGACAATTCGGGCTCTGCCTTCGTGCGCGTGCGGGGCGAAGCCGTGGCCTTAATCTTGGAGCGCGACCCGCCGCTGTCGCGCGCCCTGCGGAGCGCGCTCGAGGCCGCCGCGTTCAAGGTCACCGTGGCGGGTTTGGCCGGTATCCCGTCCGACCTCGGGGCGCTCGCGGCCTATGACTTGGTGGTGCTGAGCGACATCGCGGCCAGTGAGCTCGCAGTCTCGCAGCTCGATGCCTTGGCTTCCTACGTGCGAGATCTAGGCGGCGGGTTGCTGCTCATGGGCGGCGACCACTCGCTCGGTCCAGGCGGCTTCGGCAAAACCCCAGTCGAAGAAGTGAGCCCCGTCTCCTTCGATCTCAAGCAGGAGCGTCGCCGCGCAAGCCTGGCCGAAGTCATTGCGGTCGATTACTCCGGATCGATGGCCATGAGCGCGGGCACGAACACCAAACTCGAGCTGGCCAATGAAGCCGCGGTGCGCAGCGCGGAGCTCTTGGGCGCGGGCGACCGCCTGGGGGTGATGCACGTGGACACGGCGGTGAAGTGGACCGTACCCCTCGGCCCGGTGAGCGACAAAGCGCGCATCGCTCACGATATCCGCGCCGTAGGGCCCGGCGGCGGCGGCATCTACGTAGATTTGACGCTCGAAAATGGTTACCAAGCGCTGGCCAAAGAGCACGTGCAATTGAAGCATTTGTTGCTCTTTTCTGACGGCAACGATGCCGAGGAGCGAAGCCGTGCCTTCGCCATCGTCAGCTCGGGCAAGGCGCGCGGCATCACCACGAGCGTGGTGGCGCTCGGCAAAGGTTCGGACGTCCCTGCGCTCGAGCACATGAGCCAACTGGGAGACGGCCGCTTCTATCTGATCGAAGATGCCAGCCGCTTGCCCGCGGTGTTTGCCCAAGAGACGATTTTGGCGGCGCGCAGCTCGATCAACGAACTTTCATTTTCCCCTCGGCTCGGCGCGGTCGGACCAGCTACTCGCGGCATCGACTTCGCGAGCGCACCCCCGCTCTTGGGCTACGACGTGACCCTAGCCAAGGGGCGCGCGCAGGTGCACCTGGTTGGGCCGGAGGGCGATCCAATTTTAGCGACCTGGTCCGCGGGCATTGGTCGCGCGGCGGCGTTCACGAGCGACTTCAGTGATCGCTGGGGCGTCGCCTGGACGGGTTGGGACGGCGGCCAACGCTTGTTCGGCCAGTTGGGTCGTGATCTATCGCGGCGTGCGGACAACCCGCGCGTGCGAGTCGAAGCCGATACCCTGGGCGGGGAGCTTCGACTGCGCGCTAGTGTGATGGATGAGCACAACCACGCCGAAAACTTTCGGCGTATCGAGGTGCGCGTCGCGGGCCCCGACGGCTTTTCGGCCACCATCCCGCTGGAAGCATCGGGCGCGGGCGCCTATGCGGGCCGCTTGCCGCTGTCTCGGCCCGGCGCGTACGTGGCGACCGCCGTTGACGAGCAGACGAACGAGGCCCTGGGGACCACCGCTGCCGCCTTGTCTGCAGGGGAGGAGCTCCGGCCCACCGGCAGCGACCGCGGACTCTTGCGCCAGATCGCCCGCGTGACGGACGGCAAGGTGCGCGACACGCTCGCCGGGATCTTCGCGGATCGTGAGGCACTGCGCTTCGCTTATCAAAATTTGAACCAGATGTTGGCGGTGCTGGCGGCTTGCTGTCTGCTGCTCGGCGTGGCCAGCCGACGCTTGGCCGTGCCAGACTTCATACTGAGCGCGTCTGGAGCTGCAGAGTCCTCGCGGCGGTCGGCGAAAGAACGTCGCGCGGCACGTTCCGGCGCACTCGAGCGCAGCCAGGCAAGCGCGGGCCTGAAAGCACTGCGTCAGGCCAAGGCGCGCGCCGACATGCGCGCCGCCGACCCTCCGTCGCACGCCGCCCTGCCCAGCCCAATGCCAATCGCGCTGCCACCCGCAAGCCCACGTTTCGCCTCCCAGCCCCCCGCACCCGCACCGGGCCAAGAGCGTCCCAGCGAACAGCCCCTGGCCGGCCGAAGGCAAACCGCAGCGGAGATCTTGCTCGCGCGGCGAAGGGGTAAGAGGGGGTAAGAGGAGCGGGTGCGAGCACGAGTGCGAGCGAGCGCTCGCGAGAGCGAACACGGGCACGGGCGAGAGCGA
>CAXSGJ010000024.1:75980-83498 GCA_964236865.1 uncultured Polyangiaceae bacterium | reverse complement strand
CATTGGTCGGTGTCGCGATCGTCGTCGCCGCTGTACTCGCCTTTCAGTAGCGCCCTGAGTCGCTCGACGCGCGGCCTCGAAAAATCCGCTCGCGCTGTCGCTGAAGCGCATGCGCGCCCCTGCCGAAAGATTTTCCGGCCTCGGTCGTAACTCCCCAGGCTTGGTCCGCTTCGCCGTTACCCCGCCGCCGAAACCGAATCGCGTGCCGCGAGCCGAGGGCTTCACGGCCCAGCTTGCGCTCGCGAGGTCTCATCCTCGCCTCGTGCCGGTGCAGCCCGTGCCCGGCGGGTATGCACTCGACAGCCACGAGACCCGGACCTGGTTCGAGCTACCGGCGGCACGCGGCTTCGCCGGCTACGGGCTCGCGCGTGCACTGCGCATTCTGCTGGACGTAGCGAGCGGGCTCACGGCGTTGCACGCCACCAACACCGACGCAGGCATCGCGTTCGTGCACGGTGAGGTCGTCCCGGCTTTGCTGCGGGTGGACCGTCGAGGCGTCGGGCGGTTGCTGCCGCTCGCCCCTTGGCATCGCTTGGAAGCGGGGACGCTGCCGGCCCCAGAACGACACGGGCATCTGGCGCCCGAGCGGCTGTTGGGCGACGCCATCGATCAGCGCGCAGACGTGTTCAGCTGCGGGGTACTGCTCTGGGAGGCGTTGGCTGGTCGACGCTTGTTTGAAGGGGACTCGGTAGAAGGCATCGTGACGCGGCTGATGGGCGGCAAGTTATCGCTGCCCGAGCTACCCCCCGAGCTGGCCTGGGCCGTGCCTTTGAAGGCGGTCGCGATGTGCGCGCTGGCCGTCGACCCTGCGCAACGCTTTGCCGATTGCGCCGAGCTGGCGATGGCGATCACGGATGTTGCCGGTGCGCAGGTGGCCACCCACGAGCAGGTCGCGGCATTTTTCGGCGCGCGCGAACAGGGCGCCCCGCCCCCACTGTCCGCCGCCGCGGTCAGCCACCACTCGAGCTTGTCGGCCTTGGTCTCGCCCGTGGCGCCGCAAGCCGCAGCGCTCGAGTCGCAACCGGCCCCGTCGACCTCGTCCCCCTCCTCCAACGCGCTGCGCTTGTGGACCGCGGCGGCGCTGCTCTCGATCCTCGCGGCGCTGGGTGTCGGCCTGCTCGCGCCACGGTACGTGTCGAGCTCCGCCGCGCACGCTGCGTTGAGCGTGGCTCCGCTCGACGCGGCGTGGTTGCCGACCACACCGTCTGCGCGCCCTACCCCTGCCGCGAGTGCGCGATTAGCGCAGCCCGCACCGAGCCCGAGCGCCTTGCCGCCGCCCCATGACCACACCCGACCAGGCAGGCCCCATGCGTTCGAGCCCTTGTCTAAGCCTGGTGCCGCTCGCCTGCGAACCGCGAAGCCCGTCGTGGCCGGCGATCCCTCGGCCGACCAATACGGCATCTGAGCCTCACTCGCGGAAACCTCCAAGAAACGGCGTCTGAGCGCCGCCCCGCGCACCATTCGGCGCCGTGCAGCTCGACGCTCTGCAATCCCTGGCATTGTCCGTGGCCGCCGCTCGTTCGCCAGATTCGGTGCTGCGCGAGATGGTGCAGGGGTTGGGCATGTGGGACGGAGTCGCGCTGGCGCGCGTCTGGCTTCTGCAGCATCGGGAAGATGGCAGCCCGTTTTTGGAGCTCAAGGCCAGCATCGGCGCATCCCAGGTGGATCCCAATCAGCGTTGGAACCGCACCGACGGCGCGCATCAGGCGATCCCGCTGAGCTTTGGCAAGGTTGGACAGGTCGCAGCGACCAACCGCGCGCTGCTCTTGCAACGAGGTTCGCCCAACTGGATCTTGCAGCCGGACTGGGCGGACAGCGAAGGCATCGAGAGTTTCGCGGGTCAGCCGCTGTGCTTCAAGGGCCAAGTGTTGGGAGTGGTCGCGTTCTTCAGCCGGCGAAGGCTCGAGAAAACGGATCTCGACTGGCTCCGAGTATTCGCCGACCACGCCGCGGTGGCCATCGCCAACGCGCAGGCTTTCGACGAGATCGCACGGCTCAAAGAGAACGCCGAGCGCGAGCGCGATTACCTGCGCGAAGCCGTCCGCTCGGCGCTCAAACAGGGCGACATCATCGCCGAAAGCCCGGCCATGCGCGGCGTGCTCGCACAAGTGAGGGCGGTCGCGCAAAGTGACTCTTCGGTCTTGATCCTGGGCGAGAGCGGCGTCGGCAAGGAGCTGATCGCCGCCGCGGTGCACGATCTGAGTCCCCGTCACGACGGGCCGCTGGTCAAGGTAAACTGCGCCAGCGTGCCCCGCGAGCTCTTCGAGAGCGAGTTCTTCGGCCATGTTCGCGGCGCATTCAGCGGCGCCTCGCGCGACCGACAAGGGCGCTTCTTGCTGGCCGATGGCGGCTCGCTCTTCTTGGACGAAGTCGGCGAAATTCCCCTCGAGCATCAAAGCAAGCTCCTGCGTGTCCTGCAAGAGCGCACCTTCGAGCCAGTGGGCGACGATCGCACGCGGCGCGTCGATGTGCGAGTGATCGCCGCCACGAATCGACCACTCGAAGTAGAGGTCGAGAGCGGCCGCTTCCGCCGCGATCTGTTTTATCGGCTGAGCGTGGTCCCGATCGTCGTGCCCCCGCTTCGCGAGCGGCGCGAGGACATCTTGCCCATGGCGCGGCAGTTTTTGTCCGCCACCGCCGCGCGTCTGCATCTGCCTGCGCGCGCGCTGTCGGCGGCGGACGAAGCACACCTGGAAAGTTATGATTTCCCGGGCAACGTGCGCGAGCTGCAGAACCTGATCGAACGTGCTTTGGTGCTCGCCAGTCATGAAGGCGCGGGCCTCCGCCTGCAGCTCGGCAAGCTCAGCTCGTGGTCGACCTCTCCGCCGGAACCGTTGGCGGCGACGCGGGACAGTGAAGCCTCGCCTGGTGAAGTGCTCTCGGATCGACACTTTCAGGCGCTGGAGCGACAAAACATCGCCAATGCCTTGGACCGCTGCGCTTGGCGCATCGCCGGCGAGCGCGGCGCAGCGGCCCTGCTCGGTCTAAGCCCGAGCACGCTCAGTTACCGCATGAAGCAGCTCGGAGTTACCCGCCCGGCGAAGCGCTGACGCGTACGCTCGCGCAGGCGCGCCTGCTTGCCGTCGTGTCACGCTCGCGAAACAAAGTGTTCGCTCCGCTCGCGAAAGTTGGGAGCGCGATCCTCAAGAACTTGCGAGTCGCAAAGAGCTGCGTGTTTCGAGACCACGTACGCGCTGGCACAAACCCTTCTCTAAACGCGATCCGGGCGCGTCCGACGCGCGCTGGCACACGCCTCGCAAAGCAGCCGCTCGTGTAGACAACCGCTCGCTGCGGAAGCGCGAGCTCAGCTTTTTGGAGAATCGCCATGCCCAAGGTCGAAATCGCGCCCAATAAAACCGGAGATTTCTTAGTCGATTACGAAGAGAAAGTGTTCGAAGACGTGAAGGCCTCGCCGGGCGAAAAAGCTTTGGTCACCTTCCACACGGTGGCCTTCGAAGGCTCGATTGGCCTCGTGAATCTGCTGCAGGCGGTCCGCCTGCAGCGCAAGGGTTTCGAGACATCCATCTTGTTGTACGGCCCCGGTGTGACGCTTGGCGTGCAGCGCGGCTTTCCGAAGCTGGGTGATGAAGCGTTCCCGGGTGCACAGAACTTCAACGGTCAGATCAAACGCTTCATGAGCGAGGGCGGCAAAGTGTACGCCTGCCGCTTCGCGCTTCAGGCACTGTACGGCCACGGCGAAGGCGCGTTGATCGAAGGCATTCGTCCGATCAGCCCGCTGGACGTGCTCGATATCATCTTGCTGCATCGGAAGAGCAGCGCGTTCATTTTGAACACCTGGACGCTGTAAAGGGCACGGGGGGCACTCCTTGACGACTCCGAAGATCGTGCGCGCGGCCGCCGTGCAGCTGAGCCCTGTGCTGTACAGCTGCGAGGGCACCACCGCCAAAGTCTGCGATGCGATCGCCGAGGCGGCGCAAAAAGGCGCGGCGATGGTGGTGTTTCCAGAGACCGTGCTCCCGTATTATCCCTACTTTTCCTTCATCAAGGCGCCGGCCGTGATGGGCGCGGATCACCTGAAGCTGGTCGAGGAGTCGGTGACCGTGCCGGGGCCGGTCACGGACAAGCTCGCTTCTGCCGCCAAGCGCGCGGGCGTCGTGGTGGCCATCGGCGTCAATGAGCGCGACTACGGAACGTTGTACAACACCCAGCTTCTGTTCGATGCCGACGGCCGCTTACTGCAAGCACGGCGCAAGATCACGCCCACCTTTCACGAGCGCATGATCTGGGGTCAAGGCGACGGCTCCGGCCTCAATGCGGTCGACACCGCCGTGGGTCGCGTGGGCGCCCTCGCGTGCTGGGAACACTACAATCCACTGGCGCGCTACGCGCTGATGGCCGATCACGAGCAGATCCACGTGGCGATGTTCCCCGGTTCACTCGTGGGCGAGATTTTCCGAGAGCAAATCGAAGTCACGATCCGCCATCACGCTCTAGAATCTGGCTGCTTCGTCGTCAATGCGACGGGCTACCTCGACCCGCACCAGGTGGCGGAGGTGGCCGGCAGCACCGGCTTGGAGCGCGCGCTCCGCGGAGGCTGCTTCACTGCCATCGTCTCGCCGGAAGGCACGCTGCTTGCGCCGCCGCTCACCGAGGGCGAAGGCATGGTGATCGCGGATCTCGACCTATCGCTGATCACCAAACGCAAACGCATGATGGACAGCGTCGGGCACTACAGCCGGCCTGAGCTCTTGTCCTTGCTCATCGATCGTACGCCCCAGACCCATGTGCGCGAGCTAACGCCCGCCGCACCGGACTCTCAAAGCGCAAGCTCAACTCGGATCCACCATGAACAAATCCCTGCCCATCGCGAGCCCGCGTCCTCGGCCCCTCCCGAGGCTGCCCGAGAATTATCCTGAGCTCGTGTCCGAGCTGCAAGCGCTCGGCATGCGCTGGCTAGATGGCTCGGGTCCCGGGCTGAGTCGCGCGGGCGGCGCGGGCCCCTCTGATCACAAGGCCGTCACGATCGCCAATCAGACGGTGATGGTGCCGATCCTGAACCATGCTTCGCTGCGATCCCCGTACGCCGCGCAGGTGCGTGGCGACTACGCCGTCCTCCTCAAGGGGGACGAGCCGCTGCTCGAGCTCGCCTTTCCCAAAAAGCCACGCTTTTATGATCGCTCGACCGCGGACGGGGTGCCGTATTGGAAAATCGCGACGCTGCACGGGCAAGACGTGCTCGCGACCACGGTCCTCCAAACCTGTAAACGCTACGGCAACCGGGCGACTTCCTGCCAATTTTGCGCCATCGGCCAATCCTTGGCGGCCAAGAGCACGATCGCCGAAAAGACGCCGGCGCAGTTGGCTGAAGTCGCGCGGGCCGCTGTCGAGCTCGATGGAGTGCAGCACATGGTGATGACCACTGGCACGCCGCAGACGGACGACCGTGGCGCGCGCGTGCTCGCCGCGGCGGCCCAGGCCGTGCGCGCCGCCGTTGATCTGCCGTTGCAAGCGCAGTGCGAGCCCCCCTCAGACTTTGCGTGGTTCTCTCGGCTGAAAGCGGCTGGCGTCGACAGCCTGGGACTTCATCTCGAAGCGGTGACGGAAGAGGTGCGGCAGCGCATCATCCCCGGCAAAGCCGAGGTGCCCGTGTCGGTATATCTCGAAGCGTTTGCCGCAGCGGTCGGCGTGTTCGGTCGCGGCCAAGTCTCGAGCTACGTCTTGGCCGGCCTCGGTGATAGTCGAGCTGCGATCCTCGACATGTGCGAGCGCATGATCGCGCTCGGTGTGTATCCGTTCGTCGTGCCGTTCGTGCCCATCGCGGGCACACCGCTCGCGGACCACCCCACACCCGAGCCGGCCTTCATGTCCGCGCTGCTTTTAGAGGTAGCCGCGCTGCTTGCTTCGGCCAACCTGAGCAGCGGCCAGATTAAGGCGGGTTGCGGACGCTGCGGTGCATGCTCTTCACTCAAAACGCGCGAGGCCTTTCATGCTTGACCTGATCCATCCGTGGGGCAAGCCGTTGCGCGTCCAGACGGCGCAACGCGTCACCGCCCAGGTGGCCCACGAACACTGGCAAATAAAAGCTTATTTCTCGCTAAGGAGCGAAATTTTTGCAGAGGAGCAAGGCCTCTTCGCGAGCACGGATCGCGATCAACTGGACGCGCACGCCACGGCCATCGTCGCCCAAGGTGAGATCGCCGGCATGCCCGATGCCGTCGTGGGTGTGGTCCGCATTTATCGAGCCTCGTGCATCGAGGCCTCGGACGGTGGCGCCGCACAGGTCGAAGGCACTTGGTTTGGCGGTCGCCTCGGCGTCGCGCGCGCTTATCGCCGCGTGGGCGCCGTCGGAACGGCGCTCATCACGGAAGCGGTCTCCACCGCGCATGGCCTCGGCTGCCAGCGCTTCTTGGCTACCGTGCAAGAGGCGAACGCGCGCTACTTCGAGCGCCATCACTTTTACCGCTTGCATAACCTTGATTTGTTGGGGCGCCCGCACGTCTTGATGCAAGCCGAATTAGCGCGTTATCCCGCGCACTTGTCGAGCGCCTGGCGCGCGAGGGCGTCATGAAGCTCGAACCGGGCCGCTTGGAGACGCTGGCGCGTGAGCTTCGCGGCCGCGCCGAGCTCGGTCTGAAACAAGACATTCAACTCGCTGCGCGCGCCTTCGGCCGCAGCGTGCAAAGCGCTTGGTTTCCCGCCACATCGCCGATTTTGAATGGGGACGACGCGGCCGCGCTGCCCGACGGCGACGGCTTCGTGCTGTTCGCCGCCGAAGGCATGCGCACCGAATTTTTGGCGGCCGATCCTTGGTTTTGCGGCTTCTGTTCGGTGATGGTGAATCTCAATGACATCGCCGCCATGGGCGGCCGGCCCTGGGCCATCACCGATGTCCTGTTCATCGGCTCGGGGGAGAACGAGCGCGTGCTCGAAGGCATGGTCGCTGCGAGTGAAGCCTTCGGCGTGCCGATCGTCGGCGGCCACACCTCGCGCGTGGGTGGCGCGTCCTTCCTAGCAGTGTCCGTGATCGGTCGAGCCAAGACCTTGATCTCGGGTCATGCGGCACGCGTCGGTCAGACGCTAGTCGTCGCGACCGATTTGCGCGGCGCGTTCCGCGGCTTGGGTGGCAACTTCAACGCCGCTAGCAACGCGACACCGGAGCAGCTCCGGCGTCAGCTCGCGCTCTTGCCAGAGTTGGCGGAAGCCGGCTTGGTCAGCGCCGGCAAAGACATCAGCATGGCCGGCGTGTGCGGCTCGTTGTTGATGCTGCTGGAGACGTCCCACGTCGGCGCTGAGCTCGATTTGTCACTCTTGCCTTCGCCGTCCCAGGTCGACGTGTTTCGCTGGCTCAACGCATTTCCGAGCTTCGGCTTCGTCCTGAGCGTGGAGCCCGGTCACGTGTCGGAGGTTTGCGGCCGCTTCCAAGCGGCTGGCGTCGCCTGTGCGGCCGTCGGGCGCGTGACTCGCGAGCCTAAGCTCGAGCTATTGGCCGGAAAAGAACGGGCCTTGTACTGGGATTTAGCCGAGCCCTTGACCGGCTTCGGCGCGCCACATGCGCGC
>CAXSGJ010000024.1:21936-75970 GCA_964236865.1 uncultured Polyangiaceae bacterium | reverse complement strand
CCGAGCATCAGCCCTTGCAGGCCCGGGATAGCGGCAATCGCATCGAACGCCTCGAAGCCGGCCACCGACTCCACCAGCAGCACGATCCCCGTTTCGGTATGCGTGCGCGCCACATGCGCGCGCCAGCTGAGTCGCGCCCCCACGCTTCGAGCAAGCCCATGTTGTCCGTTGGAATCTTCAGTTACTCCTGCAAGCCGCGCGGCAGTGTAGTGCACGCCGCCTGCCTGGCCGAAGCGCTCGAGCGCAGTGGAGCGAGCGTCACTCTGTACGCCCTCGGCAAACCGGGAGACCAATTCTATCGCCCGCTCTCGTGCGCGGTGCGCCTGATCCCAGCGCGGGCTGCGCCGGCAAGTGCGGACGCCCTGATCCGACAGCGGATCGCAGAATTTCGGCTCGGCATTCAGGGCACGAGTGCAAGGCACCATCTTTACCACGCCGAAGACTGCCTGGCCGCCAACGCGCTCGTCGCGGAAAAGCCAGGCTTGGGCGGCGCCCCCGTGGTGCGCACCGTGCACCATGTAGAATACTTCGAGAGCCCTTACTTGATGACCTGCCAAGAGCGCTCGGTGATGGCCCCCGACTTGGTCCTCAGTGTCAGTGAGCTCACTCGCCGCGACGTGCTCACGACCTTTGGCCGCGATGCGAGCTCGATCGCGAATGGCGTCGATATAGAGCGCTTTGCCACCCCGGCTCAGGACCTCATCGCGCAGCTCAGGGGGCGCATTCGCGCTGACGAAGACGACACCCTGATCCTGAGCGTCGGCGGCGTGGAACCGCGTAAAAACAGCCTGGCTGCGCTGGACGCGGTCACCTTGGCGTACGCCCGCCATCCCCGCCTGCGTTGGCTGATCGTCGGTGGCGCGAGCATCTGGGACCACGACGCGTACCGCGACGCGTTTTTGCACCGGCTCAGCCAGTTGCCAGGCGATCTTCGAGCGCGCATCAGCTTGCTCGGAACCGTGTCCGAAGCGGAGCTCACCACGCTCTACCACGCGAGCAATGTCTTGCTTTTTCCGTCTCTGCAAGAGGGCTTCGGACTATGCGTGCTGGAGGCGCTCGCGGCTCGGGTCGCCGTGCTCGTGCCACACGGCGCGCCATTCGACGAATACTTGGACTCCGCGTGTGCAACCTTCGTCGAGCGCGGATCCGCCAGCGACATTGCGCGTGGCCTGCTCGGGCTGCTCCAAGATCCCGCTCAGCGCCTGCGCCAAGTGACTTCGGGTCACGGGCGCGCGCAGCGTCATTCGTGGGACCGCGTCGCCGAGTTCCATCTGGCTCGCTACGAGTCCGTGCTCCGGCGGGCCGAGCCGCTACCGCAGCCGCAACCATTCTAAGTCGAGATCGCGTCAATCCTATAGGGAGCTGAATCATGCCCGAAATGCACTTCCGCGTGCGTTGGCCAAACGGGGCCACCGTCGACTGCTACTCGCCTTCTTACGTCATCGAGGACTACCTTTGTGTGGGGCAAAGTTACCCCGTGGCAGACTTCGTTTCGCGTACGCGCGCCGCCCTCGAGATTGCGTCCGAGCGCGTGCGAGAGCGCTACGGATTTATCTGTAGCTCGGCCCTCGATCAGCTGGCGGTGATCGAGCAAACGGCTCAAGCGCTATCGCCGGCCGAGCTCACTCAGCCAGTCGCGGTGCTGGCATTCAGCAAGCACGGCCCACGCGACGCGCGTGCCCAGCCGAAGCCCGAGCCGAAGCCCGAGCCGAAGCCCGAGCATTACACGGTGATCGTCGTGGGCGGGGGGCAAGCCGGGCTCTCGGTCAGCTATTGCTTGCAGCAGCAGGGCATCGACCACCTGGTACTCGAGGGCCGGCGAGTGGCACATTCTTGGCGTGACGAGCGCTGGGACACGTTTTGCCTCGTGACTCCCAATTGGCAATGCACGTTGCCCGGCTATCGGTACGCCGGCGCGGATCCCCAAGGCTTCATGGTCAAAGACCAGATCGTGAGCTACGTGGAGGGCTACCGCGCCGCGCACGCACTGCCGGTCCGCGAAGGCGTGCTGGTCGAGTCACTGCTGAACGCGCCGACAGACGGCGTGGCGCGCTTTCAGTTGGCGACATCGGATGGCGCCTTCACGGCCGAGCATGTCGTCGTCGCTACCGGGTGTTACCACAAGGCGCAGGTTCCTGCGTACGCTAGTGAGCTGCCCGCGGGCGTCGTCAATCTCCATTCATCGAGCTACAGGAATCCCGCGGCGCTGCCGGAAGGTGCGGTGTTGGTCGTGGGCAGTGGGCAATCGGGCGCTCAAATCGCGGAGGATCTGCATTTAGCGGGCCGCCAGGTGCACCTCGCCGTCGGCAGCGCGCCGCGCTGCGCACGCCGTTACCGCGGTCGCGACGTGGTGGAATGGCTCGAAGACCTTGGCTACTACGACATCCCGATCGAGGCGCACCCCAACCGCGAACAGGTGCGCGACAAGACCAACCACTACGTCACCGGTCGAAATGGCGGCCACGACATCGATCTTCGGCAGATGGCGCTCGAGGGCATGCAGCTGTACGGCCCGATGATCGGCGCGAGCGGCGGAGTAGCGCACTTCAAGCCTGAGCTTTCCCGAAATTTGGACAGCGCCGACGCCGTGTACCGCAGCATCAACCGCACGATCGACGCGCATATCGAGAAGCAAGGGATCAGCGCGCCCATCGAACGCGACTACGAAGCGCCCTGGGTGCCCCCGGAGGAGCGCGAGGTTCTCGATTTCGCCGCCGAAAATATCAGCTCGGTGGTCTGGTGCGTGGGCTTCGCCTCTGACTTCCGCTGGGTCAAGCCGCCCGTTTTGGACGAGCGCGGCTTCCCGCGTCACGAGCGCGGCGTGACCGAGGTGCAGGGCCTGTATTTCATCGGCCTACCTTGGTTACACACTTGGGGCTCGGGCCGTTTCTCTGGCGTGGGGAGGGACGCCACGTACTTGGTGGAGCAGATCGCGAGCGCACGGATGGCGGCGCGCGCCGCCGAGCCGCTGGCCCAACGCCATCCCCAAGTGACGGCCGCGCTGTGAGCGCGCGCCGTTATCGCGGCCGCGGTTCCCGGTCCATCTCCGCGTAATCGACGGCTAAGATTTCAAGCTCGCTCGTTTCGCGAGGGGTGCGGAGCTCGGCGCTCTGGCCGACGCGTTTGCCCAAAAGCGCGCGGGCAAGCGGCGAGCAAAACGCGATCAGCCCGTGCGCGGCGTCCGCTTCGTCCACCCCGACGATGCGGTAGCTGGACTCCACCCCTGACTCCCGAAGGACGTGCACCGTGGCGCCGAAGCGCACTTCCTCTCGCGGCTGCGTGGCCGCCTGCACGAGCGTGGCGCTCGCGAGGCGCGCCTGCAGCTCGGCCGCGCGCTGGGCGAGCGCATTCAGCTGCGCCACGCGATCGGCGTCCGCAGCTTCGAGTTGCGCGCGTTCCCGCTCGAGCGCGTTCTGCTCTTCGAGCAACTGGCGCAGGCCCCGCGCCGTCACGTAATTCGGCATGCCGTCCGGCAGTGGAGCGCGCGGGACGACCAAAAGCTCGGGCGCGCCGTCGTCCTTGGTGAAGGCCTTACTCATGACGTCTTGCGGGAAGACTCGACTTCAGGCTCCTCGGCGCTGGCTTTGACCAAGCCCTTGGGTTCTAGCGCGCGCAGGCCGCCCTCGCGCATGACGCGCACCACTTCTGCCAGTTCGCCCTCGTGCAGCTGGTTGCTCGGCAAACGCAGCCGCGCCATGGCCGGTTCGCGTTCGAAGTAGCCGAGCGCGCACGTGGCGTGGATCGTGCCGACCGGATTGAAGCGGCCTTCCTCGAAGATCTGCAACGCCAGCCGCCAAGCCCCGTTTTCGATCAGCTCCCGGCAGTGCCGGCAGCGCGCGCGGCCCGAAGAGGCGCGCTCTGCCCGCACGATGCGCGGCAAGCGTCCGTGGGCGATGCCCTCCTGCGCCAGCGCCACCAACGCTTGCCGTTCTCGCGGCCCGAGGCCGCTCTGACCCAGCACAGGCAAGATTGACTCCGGTCGCGCGCACGCCGCGCACGGCAAATGAAACCAAAACAAGCTCTCCCCCTCACCGTAAGAGCTCGGCAGCGCCTCGCCAAAGCGCTCGTCGCCGCGTGCAATCGACTGACCGCACGCCCGACACTTGGCGCGGCCGGTGGAGGCGCGCTCGATCACAGAGGGCATGCGCCAATTTTGGCAAAGTCGCGGCCCGGGGGTCAAGTTCGCCGCGCGGTGGTACCCTTTCTGGCATGACTGAGCACGAAATCGACACGCGCGAGCCAGAGTCCGTGGTCGCCCGAGCGCCGGCGCTAGACGTCGTGCTCCGTGGGCAGGCGCGCGGTATCGACGGCTTCACCGTATCGCGCGTGCTTCCCTCACTGACGCGCCAGCACGTGGGCCCCTTTACGTTCTTCGATCATATGGGCCCGAGCGAGCTGGCCCCCGGCCACGGCCTGGATGTGCGACCGCATCCGCACATCGGGCTCGCCACCGTCACCTATGTGATTGAGGGCGAAATCATCCATCGCGACAGCTTGGGCTCCGAGCAGGCCATTCGCCCTGGCGCCGTGAACTGGATGACGGCCGGACGCGGTATCACGCATTCCGAGCGCACTCCGGAGGAGCTCCGTCGCGCAGGCTCGCGTTTACACGTGATACAGCTGTGGGTCGCCTTGCCGACTTCACATGAAGAGATGGAGCCCGAGTTTCATCATTACCCTGCGGCGAGCTTGCCCGAGTTTCGGCTTGGGCCGGTCGAGCTGCGCCTACTGGCCGGCAACGCCTACGGCCACGTCTCGCCGGTGCGCACGTTTTCGCCGCTCTTTTATTTAGAAGCGTCCTTGCCCGAAGGCGCGCAACTGACCTTGCCGGAAGAGCATGAGCAGCGCGCTATCTACGTGCTCAGCGGCGCGCTGAGCAGCGGTGCAGAGCGCATTGAAGAACGGACGCTCGCGGTGTTCAACCCAGGCGGCACCCCCGGTGTGCGTGCCGAATGCCCCGCGCGCATCCTGCTGCTGGGCGGCGCCCCGCCCGACGGCCCGCGTTACATCGAATGGAATTTCGTCTCGAGCTCGCGCGAGCGCATCGCCGTTGCCAAAGCTCACTGGCAAGCCGGACGATTCCCCAAAGTCCCCGGCGACGATCTAGAGTTCATTCCGCTCCCAGACGCACTCGTGCCCACGCAACCTGGCCTCCCCATGCCCCCGGGCCTAAGCCCTGCCCCGAGCAACCGGGCTCGCTGAGAGGTGGAGCCCGTCGCTCGCGGCTACTCCACGCTGCGCGAGGTGCGCGGCGGGTCCACGATCGCCCACTCTTCTCGATGCCTCGAGCCCCGCCAGGGGTGTCGTGGGAAGCGCGGTCGTCATGAGCTGTACGCAGAACGTGACGGTGGCGGTGCGGCGGCTGCTCGCCACTTGACACCCGAAACAGGAGGACCATTTTGCTCGCCGTAACCCCGGAAGAACCATGAGCGAAGCCAGCACCACGACCCATTCCTTCAAGGCTGAAGTCAGCCAAGTCCTGCATCTGGTCGTCAACTCTCTCTATAGTCACAAAGAGGTATTTTTGCGGGAGCTGGTCTCCAACGCCTCGGACGCGCTGGACAAGCGCCGCTTCGAAGCGGTGACGAACCCGGAGCTGGCTGCGACGAGCGAGCTGAAAGTACAGCTCAGCGCGGACCCTGCGCACGGCACGTTGACCATCTCCGACAATGGCATCGGCATGAACGCGAGCGAGCTGGAGCAGAATTTGGGCACCATCGCCCGCTCCGGCACGCGCGAATTTTTGAACAAAGTCGCCAAGGCCCGGGAAGCAAGTGATCAGGGTCTGCAGTTGATCGGGCAATTCGGGGTCGGCTTTTACAGCGCCTATTTGGTGGCCGACCGCGTCGACGTGATCACGCGCCGTGCCGGTGAAGAGGCCGCGTTCCGTTGGAGCTCGGACGCCCAAGAATCCTTCACCATCGAGCCTGCCGAACGCGCGGAGGCGGGCACCACGCTCGTGCTGCACCTCAAGGAAGATCAAAAGGAGTTCTTGGGCGAGCATCGGCTGCGCGAGCTCGTGCGGCGCTATTCGGACTACATCGGTCATCCCATCGAGCTCAGCGTGCCGCCCCGCGTGACGGGCAAGGATGAGGAGCCGGCCGAGCCTGCACCGCCGAGCTTCGAGCGCATCAATCAGGCCAGCGCCCTCTGGCAGCGTTCTCCCAGCGAAGTGACCGAAGAGCAGTACAGCGAGTTTTACCGGCACTTAACCCACGATTTCGAGCCGCCGCTCGCGCACCGTCACTTCAAAGTGGAGGGCACCCAGCTCTTCGCTGGGCTTTTGTTCTTGCCCAAGCGCGCTCCCTTCGACCTGTACGATCCGGCGGCCAAGCACGGCATCCGTCTACACGTTCGCCGGGTCTTCGTCATGGACGACTGCGCCGAGCTCTTGCCCAACTTCCTGCGCTTCGTGCGCGGCGTGATCGACAGTGAAGACTTGCCGCTCAACGTGTCGCGGGAGATTTTGCAAGATTCGAAGCTCGTGCGCGTGATCAAAAAGCAGGTGGTCAATCACAGCCTATCCATGATCGAGGACCTGGCCGGCAAAGATAGCGAGGTGTTTGCCAAGTTCTGGAGCGACTTCGGCGCGGTGATCAAAGAAGGTCTCCACTTCGAGAGCGAGCACCGCGAGCGCATCGCGAAGATCGTGCGCTACGAATCCTCCACCCAGTCCGGCCTCACGACGCTCGGCGACTACGTCACGCGCATGAAGGAAAATCAGAAGGCCATCTACTACGCGACGGGCACGTCACGGGCGCTGTTGGATTCGAGCCCCCACCTAGAAACGCTAAAGAAGCGCGGCTACGAAGTGCTGTTCATGACGGACGGGGTCGATCCCTTCGCCGTCACGAGCCTGGGCGAATTCGAGGGCAAGCCCCTCGTCTCCGCCATGGATGAGAACCTCGATCTCGGCGAAGAAGAGCTGAGTGAAGAGCAACGCGCCACCGAGGCCGAGCAAAAGAAGCAGGCCGAGCCACTCGTCGAGCGGTTCAAGGCCGTGCTCGCCAGCAGGGTCGGTGAGGTGCGCCTGTCCACGCGCCTGACGGATTCTCCGGTCTGTTTGGTGGTGCCGGATGGCGGTATGGCTCCCCACATCGAGCGCTTGATGATGGCCCGCCAGATGGGGATGCCGCCGCAAAAGCGGATCCTGGAATTGAATCCCGGCCATCCGCTAATTCAGAACCTCGAACGCCAAGGCCACGTCGATCCTGGGAACGTCGCCTCCTGGATTGAGCTCTTGTACGTTCAAGCGCTGATCGCCGAGGGCTCGCCCTTGGAAAATCCTGCCGCGTTCGCCCAGCGCTTGACCACCCTGCTCACGGCCGCAAGCGGCGCGAGCGTGTGATCGGCCGGCGCCGACCACTCGCGCTTCGACCGCGCCAGGCGTCGAGCTTCAAAGCTGGCCATCAATTGCCTTACAGCGGCAGCGCAATACGGCGGCGTTCGCCTACATTGGTCATTGGTGGGATGGACGAGCTTCACCCTCGTGAGTGAGAGCGGTATACGCGCGTCGGCGGCGTAAAAGTAGAGCTTGCGGCGGCCGTTCGCTGAGCGTGGAAGCGAGCGTCAAGCTTGCCACTCATATAAATGATTCGGCGCTGGCTGCTAAAGACGACACCTGAGCGCGACGTATCGGACACGGTGGGCGGCTCAGCATTCGACAATGCGCGGCCGCTCGCTAAAGTTGGGCTGCGCTGAGGTGCACTAATACATGGCAAGAAAAGTCAAAGGCATGGTTCACTTGGCGGGGGTCACGTACCGCATCGTACGCGTGGCAATGGGATCTTACTCGGTCGTGCGGATCAGTGATGATCGCGACGTGGGCGGGTTCAGCTTGGCGCCCGCGCTCGGCTTCCAGGCCCGCGGTGTCGAGCTCGAGCTGCTCCGTGAAGTAGCGCGTCTCGCCATCCACACTGCGAAGACCAGCTACGTCGGCTTCGCGCGTCCGGACCTAGCGGCGATCGACGCCGGCATGGCCGCCGCGGCGGCCAGCAGTGCGACAACGGACGCGGCCAGCGCAGCTGCCGCCAACGCAGCCGCGGTACGCCGGCCAAGCAGCATGCCGCCCGCGGTCCCTCCAACGACTTGAGCGGGGCCAACGTGAGCTCCGCTCCGCAGAGTAGCCTCGCTGGCTCTGCTGCCGGCTCCGGTGCGAACCTCGTTCCGCTGAAGGCCGCGCTGGGGGCTGCTCTCGCCCGCGGGAAGGTATTGGTGCTGAGCGGCGCGGGGGTCAGCACGGACTCCGGCATCCCCGGCTACCGGGACGAGCACGGCGCGTGGAAGGGGCGAGCGCCCACTCAATATCGTGAGTTCGTCGGCTCGGAGGCGCTACGCAAGCGCTACTGGGCGCGCAGCCTAGTTGGCTTCCCAGTGATCGCCCGGGCGGCTCCCAATCCTGCCCATGTAGCCTTACGCGAGCTGGAGGTGCGCGGCCTCCTCTCGCTTTTGGTCACGCAGAACGTCGACGGTCTGCATCGCCGGGCGGGTAGCGAACAGCTCGTGGATTTGCATGGCCGGCTCGATCAGGTTCGTTGTTTGAATTGTGGAGCCCTCTCGAGCCGCGCCGACCTGCAATCCGAGCTTCTCGAGCGCAACCCAGACTTTGCGCGCGCCGCCGCCGTGCTGAAGCCGGACGGCGACGCCGAGCTGGCCGATGTGGATTACGAGCTGTTTCGAGTCGCGCCGTGCGCCAGGTGCGGCGGCATGTTGAAGCCCCACGTGGTCTTTTTCGGTGAAAACGTGCCCAGAGAGCGCGTGGAGCAAGCCATGGGCGCGCTCGAGCGCGCCCGGCTGCTGCTGATCGTGGGCTCCTCTTTGGCCGTCTTCTCCGGTTTCCGTTTCGCCCGCGCGGCCGCGCGCCTCGGCATCCCAATCGCCATCGTGAACCGCGGCGTCACGCGGGCCGACGACCTGGCTTGCCTCAAATTGGACGGCGACATCGCCAGCATCCTGGGCGACGTGTCCGGCTTGATCGGGCCGCATTGAGCGAGCCGGTGAGGGGAGCTCCCGTTCAAGCCTCGAAGCACGCGGCTATCTCCTCCTACACGGTAAGATTCCGCGGTGTACGCTTTTTCGTCGCACAAATCTGTGGCCTAGCGCCGAATTTATCGCGGCCGTTTGGTTTTGAGGACATGAAACAAGCGGCAAGAGTAGCCGGCACAGCTCGGTGTCGCGCACACTCTCAGTCCACGGAGATCTAAAGCATGGTTAATGGTACCGGTATCGGGACGGATCGCGGAGCGCAGAGCTCGGTGAGCAGCGGCGTCGGCCTGATACTGACAGCGCTCTATCTAGCGGCCTGCGGATCCAGCGGTACGCCAGCCGGCGGAGCACCGGTCGGCACCGGCGGCGGGGCCACTAGCCCGGACGGAACCGGCGGCGTGCTAGGCACGGGCGCCGGTGGTGATCTGCCCGGGATCGGGTCGGGCACGAGCACGACACCGGGCGGTGGCAGCAGCGTCGGCGGAGCGTTCGGCGGCGCGGGCGCCAACCCCGGCCCCGGCCAGACATGCGTTCCAAAAGAGACTGCCGGGCCCACGCTCCCGACTAGCTTCTTCAGCAACTGCAGCTCTTGCCACAGCGCCTACGGCTCACCCGGCAATCCGGCCGTGCCGAACCTGTTCACCAAGATGTCCTCCCAGGACGTGTACAAGACCACGATCCGCAGCGGCAAAACGCTGATGCCAGCCTTCACGGCGGCCCAGATGTCGGACGATGACATCAAGCGAGTCTACGACTACTTCGACTACTACAAGGCCGGCGTTCCTGCGAACGCGCCCACGTGCCAGTCCACGGGCGGCGCTTCGGTGAGTCCGATCGGTTGTATGGGTCAGACCGTCTCTTACGAGCCGATCTTCGCCGACGGCAGCACGACCCTCGAGCCCATCTCGAAGATCGACCCGGTGAGCAAGCACATCATCTTCCGTGGGGCCGGTCGCGTCCGCTTCCGCCACGAGATGGAGGATACGTTCGCCATCTATCACGACCATTACTTCGAAGGCCGCACCTTCGGCTACATCTTGGACGACAGCAGCCCCGTCGGCGGTAAGACCATCACGGTCACGTTGTTGCTCAGCGGAAACCATTACTACAGCAAACAAACGAACGCCTCCACGCAAGAGGGCGGATCGGATCTCAACATCCGCGCCTGGAAGCTTTACGGCCATCCGGATGGCAATGCCTTCGCCACCAATGCGGGCGGCGTGGCCAACAACGTTTTGCCCTTCGGCTGCGCATCGGACCCGAACGGCCCCACGTGCGACACGCGCAAGTACACCTACGTGATCAATCGCAATGACCGTGAGGGTCGCGACATCATGGTCGGGGATCAACTGCAGATCGAGTTTGGTACGTTCCTCGCACGCTACAGCAGCGGCAAGGAGCAAGGTCCGCCGGTCGACACGAAGCACGTGCGGAACATCATGCCCATTCCCGGCGGTTGCACGCTGAACGGGCCGCCTTTCAACAACAAGTGCTACACGCAGGCCAACTACTACTCGGACTCCTTCCGCTACGTCGTTGGCAAAGGCACGCTCACCCCGTTCAATCAAGATTGCACGATGAGCGTACCGCCCGGGCAGGAAGGGGCTTACGGGTCTTGTGATGCCGTGGCCAAAGCCGTGAGTGCCGGAACAATCGCCGAGCGAACGGGTCCGGACGAGGCAGGTTGGTCCGGCGGCACCGCGACCATGTCCTACATTCGCCAGCGCCACGACTTGTACTACTCGCAAATGGCGCCGAACATTCAGCAGGAGAACGCTGAGAACTTCGGGCAAGGCCGGCGCCTGTTCCACACCAATTACACGACCGGCGAACACATCGAGGCCAACAACGGCCTGACCGCAGCGGAGGTCGCCGTGCACGCAGGCATTGCTGGCCCGTTCATGAATCAGCTGGCCTGCGAAGGCTGCCACTCGCACAACAATCGCGGCGTCCCGCCCGCGGCCGGCGCGCCCTTCGATTCGATGGTGGTCCGCGTCTTCGGTACGGGTAAAGACGCCACCGGCGGGCCCCTCGGGGACCCGAATTACGGTCGCCAGTTGCAACCCAAGGCGGTGAGCGGTGCGGGTGAGGGAAGCGCATCGTTCACGTACGCGACCGTCAATGGCACGTTCAAGGACGGCACTGCCTACAGCCTCACCAAGCCCACCACCACGTTCTCGGGAATGGCTGCCGGCAATCCGGCGTCCTACTCCACGCGCATGGCCCGTCCGCTCATCGGCATGGGCCTGCTAGAAGCCATTCCTGAGTCGGATCTCTTGGCGCACGCCGACCCGACCGATTGCAATGGCGACGGCATCTCCGGCATTCCCAACATCGTGTTCGATCCGGAGGACGGCAAAACACACGTCGGTCGATTCGGTTGGAAGGCGGCCAAAGCGAGCGTCCGTCACCAAGTGACCGAGGCCCTGAATTTCGACCTCGGGGTGACGAGCAGCGTATTCCCGAAGCACGAATGCGGGCCGATGCAAACGGCTTGTCTAGCCGCAGACAAGGCCACTCCAGAGCTTTCAGATGGCGACGTGAATCTGCTCGTCACGTACATGCGCGACCTCGGCGTTCCGCCGCGACGCGATCTCAAATTGTCATCGGTCGTGAAGGGTGAGGCCTTGTTCTCGAGTCTTGGCTGCGCGAATTGCCACGCGCCGAACCAGCACACCGGCGGCACGAGTCCTTTTCTGGAAATGCGCGATCAAGTCATCCATCCGTACAGCGATCTACTGCTGCACGACATGGGCGCCGAGCTCGCCGACAACAGCACCCAACCCGAATTCGCAGCCGGCGCCGCGGAGTGGCGCACGCCCCCGCTCTGGGGCATCGGCCTGTGCGATGAGGTCGCGGTCGGCTACCAAAAGGACAACACGTTGAACCCGGCGCCAAATCTCGGCCCTTGCCATTATTTGCACGACGGTCGCGCCGCCAAGCTGATTGATGCCGTTCTCTGGCACGGCGGCGAAGCGCAAGCAGTGCGGGACAAAGTGGTCGCCTTGCCCGCCACGGACCGCGACGCCCTGGTCGCGTTCTTGAAGTCACTGTAATTCCGACGCGCTCGGTGCCCGTTCTGCTCGGGCACCGAAAGGTACGCATTCGGCGCGTGCGCCGGCCGATACGTGAGCGGAGCCGATGCCCCGGGGGGACCGCGGGTGGGCCGTTCCACGGAGCTTCGGATGATCACAATGAGGGGTTCAAGGGCCGCGTGTTGGCTGGTGCTGATGACTGCGTGCAGCGGCGCTGTGGGGCCAGAGGTGGAAGTAGCGGAGGCGAACGCGGTCGAGTCAGACAGTGAGGCTTTGGTCGTGAACGCGCTGACCGCCGGCCAAACCAAGACCGCGCTGCGCCTGATCGACACAATCTGCGGCGACACCTGGTGCGCCGGCGATTACGACTTTCGGTTTCGCCGGCTCACCTGCAACCAGGCCGCGAAGACTTGCACTCTTACGCTGCAGGTCTTTCCGATCGAGGGCGTCGTGAGCTCCAAGCGGAGCTACTGGCGCTCCTGCAAGACTCGTGGGTTCACTGGGTTTCCGTCGCTCGTCAACACTGCGCCAAGCGGTTATCAGTCGCTGAACGGCGACTACTACGACGCTTTGACGGAGTGCACGATGCGGATCGAGGGGAACTTGCACTAACGCAGTCGCGTGAGCCGATTCAACCGCCGCGGGCAGCTACCGGAACAGCCGCTGGAGGGCCGTTGGCAGCTCGGCCGCTGGTGGCGCATCTCGGAGCAGGGTCTCGAGCGAGCCCGCGGACAACGTATGCCAGTACAGTACGCGGAGTGGGCGGCGGCCCGTTGAAGTCGCGACTGGAGCGCCCTCCTTCAACAGCTCCAGCACCTTGGCAAAGGCCTTGGCGGTGTAGGTTGCGTCAAGCTCGAGACCGCAGGTGCGGGCGACCGCGCTCGCGCGTTCGCCCGCAGCGCTGGCGATCCCGTAGCCCGCGCCGACGTGCTCGGCTTCGAACACGAGCTGCTGCGCGAGCCGGTTACTCAACTGAGGGCAGCCGCTTCGGCGGAGCAGCGCGCGCGCGAGCCAACGAGCGGCAAGTCGGGGCACGCTGCCGCCCACGACTTGCACGCCCAGAACACGGCACGCCAGGCCCCGTCGAAGGACTCCCGCCGCGATACCGCCGCACGTTCCTCCTGAGCCGAGCGGAACCACGATCCAGTCTGGCATCGGCAGCTCGCCGTTGCTGACCTGTTCAATCAGCTCGTCGACCGCGTCGGCGTACGCGCCAGCACCGATCGCGTTGGAGCCGCCGGGCGGCACCACGTAGTCGCCGCGCCGGAGCGCGCGCGCGGCAGCCAGCGGCAGCAACGCAGAGTGCGCGACCGCGTGCGCCTCGAGGCCGGCGCCGAGCGCGGCGCGCAGCGGTTCGACTGCATGGGTCGTACGCGGCTGCGGCAAAACCAACGCCGCACTGACCAGCCCGGCGGCCTGCGCGAAGAGCGTGAGCGTGAGCAGGTGATGGCTGCCGGCGGCTCCGCAACTCAGCACGCGTCGTGCATTGCGCGACACCGCTTCAGCGATCAGTCGCTCGGCCTTTCGCACCTTGTTGCCGCCGTACAACGCGTGCGAAACGCCGTCGTTTTTGAGCCACAGCTCGACCCGCCGATTGCCGAGCTCCGCGATGGCGCGAACCGGGGTTGGATAACTCGGCGGCGCGAACACGGCGCCTCGAGCCAGCCACGACCCGCGCCTTGCGTCCAGGCGGAGCCGCCGACGAGGTGCACTCATCCCGTCGAGCACCAGCACGAATCCAGCGTGTCGGTTCAATTGTGTGCGGGCTGTTCGCTCGACCACCTGGGAGGAAAATCGGACACTGCCTTCGACACGAAACGACGATTCACGCCCGAAACACGCTGCTAGCTTCGAGGCGTGCAATCGCGATCCTCCTTCCTCCTCGGCCAGCGCGCGAAGCTCACTCGCCGCGCTCTCGGCGCCTGTTCCGTGCTGTTTTTGGCGGCATGTGTCACGACCAGTGTCGACGACGGCGAGGTGGCCGGCAGCGGCGCGCCAGGCGTTGCCGGAGCGCCAATCGCGGGTAGCCCGAGCGCGGTGGCGGGCGGCAATAGCGCGTTCAGCGCGGGCGCCGGCGGCCTGAGCGGGGTGAGCGTCGAAAACGGTGGCGCGCTGAGCTCGAGCGCAGGCGTGGGCACGGGCGGCACCACCGCGGCGGCGGTCGAACTCTGCAGCTACCCGGCGTGGGTGGCCATGAAGCCCTACGTCACGGGCGACAAGGTGACCTACCTGGGCAAAGGCTACGTCGCGACGTCCGACAATCCCGGCTACGATCCGACCATCAGCACTTTTTTTTGGAGTGCCTTGTCTTGCCAGCCGCTCCCCGCGGCGGGCGGCAGCACCGGCGCGGGCGGAAGCTCGACCGGCGTAGGCGGGAGCCCAACGGGCGGCGGCGGCATGCCGAGCACGACGCCCTGCGCTCGGTTGGACAAGCTCCTCCCCGCCGGGTCCTCCACGTTCGATTCGATGTTTCAACCGCCCTGGGACGGGCACGTTGCCAAGCCGCTCTATGCCTACTCGGCACTGTGCAATGCCATCGCCAGCGTGCCCGCATTCGGCGCGTTCGCGAATAGTGGCGACCTCGACAAAGACAAGCGGGAGCTGGCGGCATTCTTCGCGCACGTGGCCAAGGAGACCGCGTTCTTGGAGCAATCGGATGAGGGCAAGCAGGCCTCGAGCTCCGCGGACTTTCACGGACGCGGCGCGATTCAGATCACCGGCTATGCGAACTACGCCGCGGCGGGCGCGTACCTGCACAAGGACTTGACCGGCAACCCAGGGCTAGTTTCGACCGATGCCCTCACCAATTGGCAAACGGCGTTGTGGTACTGGATGGTCAATTTCAACGCCGGCACGTCCGGAATTCAGAACTGCCACCAAGCGATTTTGGCAGGGGATTTCGGGCAAACCACGCGCATCATCAATGGCGGCATCGAGTGCCCGAGCTCGCAATCGGCTCGCGATCGCGCGCAGTACTACATGAACGACTGCAGCAAGATCATGGTCAGCCCGGGCTCGAACCTCGTCTGCTGAGCGGCCTTCGCGCTCGGCTCGCCGCTCAAAGGGTCGCGGCCTTGAACGTGTCGCACGCCGGCAGGGTGCCGTTGTCGAAGCCCTTTTGAAACCAACTGGAGCGCTCTGCCGCCGAACCGTGGGTCCAAGTCTCCGGCGTGACGCTGCCCCGCTCTTGCTTCTGGATGTGGTCGTCGCCCACTGCGGACGCCGCGCCCAGCGCCTCTTGCACGTCGCCAGCATCCAGAATTTGACGCTGATTCGTTGAGCGCGCCCAGATTCCGGCGAAGCAATCCGCTTGTAGCTCGAGACGCACGCTGAGCCCCGTGGCGCCGATGCGAGCCGATTTGCCGGCTCGGTCCACCTGCTCCGAGATACCCAGGAGCTTCTGCACGTGATGACCGATCTCGTGCGCGATCACGTAGGCCTCGGCAAAGTCGCCCTTGATGCCGAAGCGTTGCGACAGCTCGTTGTAGAACGCCAAGTCGATGTACACCCGCTCGTCGCTCGGACAATAAAACGGCCCCGTCGCGGCGTCGCCGTTGCCACAGCCTGTACTGGTCGAATCGGTGAACAACACCAATTTTGCGGCTCGGTAGGTCTGCCCGTTGTCGGCGAAAAACTTTCTCCACGTGGCTTGGGTGTCGTCGAGCACGAAAGCGACGAAGTGCCGAGGCGCGTCACTGCCGCGTGCGCTGACGGCCGTATTGGCGACCTGCGAGGTCTCCGCGCCCCCGCCGCTAAAGCCATGCAGCATGCCGTAACCGACCACCGCTAGGATGATCACCCAACCGTATTTGAAGCGCAGAAGCAGCGGCAAAAATCCGAGCAGGCCAGCCCCGGCCATGCGCGAGCCGCCGCCCTGGCCGCGCTCGTCGATCAGGTCCGGGCTTTCGTGGTCTTCGTCATAGCGCATGGTCGGTGGAACGTGCCCTGGGGAGCACGCTGCGTCAAAGGTGGAGCGTCTAGCATTTTCGCCGCGCTCCGGCCGAAGGGCGGGAGTTTGACGAGGCTCGGGTGATTGATGGCGAATCAACGGGCACTGTCGAATTCCTAAGCGGTTGCATCCGCAGGGACACCGATCCGATGCTGGCTGCGTAGTCAGAGTTTCATGCTTCCGAAAACCGTTGCTGGCGCGCTGAGCGTTGTCTGTTTCGCGATTAGCTCGGCGGCGCGCGCCGCCGACGAGGACGGAGCGCGCGGGCTTTTGACCGATATCGATCGCATCATCGCCGGCCAAGAGTCGGAGGGCTGGTTTGCCGATGCCGACGCGCTGCGAGAAATCAACGCGGCGATCTTCGAATCGACCTGCCGCGCCACACCCGACGCTCGCGGCCTCGCGTTCCAGACTTTGACCGAGCGGAGCTCCGCCGCGGGGAACCCGCGCGAGTTGTTCCGCGCCTCGCACGAGATGACCGACGGGGTGCGCCAAGCCCTGAGCTTGGAGCGGCAGCGACACGCTTTGGAGCTAGCCCTGGCACGGGCGGATGCGGAGTGTCCCTTTTGGGTCGCGCCGCGACCGGCATTCAAAGGCCGGCAGAGCGACCGCCGACGCTTCACGCTCAGCTTGGAGACCGCGGGGAACGTCCAGCTCCGGCACACGCTGGGCCACTTCGATTTCGGAGCGGGGGGCTGGGGTCGGCTCTTACCAGGCTACGGGATCAACGACACGTTCACGCTGCTGGCCGGCGTGGAAATCGGCGGAGGCGCCATGGTGCGGCCGAACACCAACGCCTCGCAGTTCATCATCAATTATTTCCCTGCCGTCCCGGTCGTGCTGCGCGTGCACCACCGGACTTGGCACTACGATCTTGAAGTTGCCCCCGTCGCTCTATTCCAGGCCGATAACATTGCGCTCAGCTACGGCGTTCGCGGCGGGGCTGGTGTGGGTTTCTCAGCGCTCAGGCGCCACAATTTTTTGCCTTGGGCCGGTGTGGCGGCAAGCTTCGAGCACTATTTCGACGGCGGCGGTCGGGCGGCGGCGGACTTCGCCCGTGCCGACCTGCGCGTCGGGTTTTTGTGGGACCCAAACTAGAGCCTCCGCGCCCGCGAAGGACCCAGGGGCGGCTAGGACCGCGTGAGCGCGATCGGCAAAATAGCGGCCTTGGTGGCGGCGCTGAGCTGCCCGTCGATGGAGCCGCCGTCCGTGCGCTCGATGACGACTCGTTCCACGAGGCGCGTGGCTCTGGTTCGGGCCTGGTAGGAAGAAACGACGATGCCCAGCGCGAACAAGGTGCGCTGCAGGACTGCGATCACCGGTGACCGCTGCTCGCGCGTGATTTCGATGGCCGTCAGCGTGGAGCCGTTTTGCTCGAAGCGGACCTGCGGGTTTTCCAAATGTTGATCGGCCACGTTTACATCCGAAGGCATGGGGTGGGTCTCTTCCCTGTCAACGCCCAAGCCGGCCATTTCGATCGGGGTAGGGAACGTTTTTTTACGACGATCGGCCGGGGAATAGACCGATATGTACGGTTGTTACGGTGCACGCACCAAGGCTGCTCGGTGACATCCTGGTGATTTCGGCGCGCCCGTCGGTGCTAGGGTCGCCTGCATGATTAAGCACGTTGTCCTGTGGAGGATGCGCGGAACGTCCGCGGAAGAGCGCCGCGAGCATGCCGAAAAGGTGAAGAGCGCGTTGCAAGCTCTCTTGGGAAAAATCCCAGGCATGGCAAGCCTTGAAGTCGGCTTCGGAGCGGGCGGTGACGAACAGCTCGCCGACGTATGTTTGATTTCGACGCATGACGACTGGGATGCGCTCAAAGCCTATCAAGTGCACCCAGCTCATGTGGAAGCGGCCCGCGTGATCGCCGAGGCGCGGATCGAGCGCCGCGTGCTCGACTTCGAGGTGGGCTAGCCGGCACGCGGCTCACAGCTTGCGTGGCGCGTGCTGGAACTGGTTCCGGCTCGCGTGCGCTCCGCAGCGGCGCGCGGCTGGGGCCTGCCTAGCCGCTTGAGCGGCCTTCGCGCACGCCGGGCCGCCGGGGCGGGACCAGTCGGCGGCGCTGGGTTTCTGCGGGGTACACTGCGTGAATTCACTCACACGACCTGCCATGAATGCAGGTCGGCGGGGGCCGCGCGCCGTCGCGGCTAGAAAATTGTTTCGTTCCGGCATCGCGAAACTAGATCATGTAAGTGCGCGTAGTGCCGCGTCCCAGTTGATTCGCATTCCGATGCGAAATGTCTTCACATGACAAGCGATCTCCCGTTCACTGACGGACAGTGATTCGATCTACGGCTCTGGCACTTTTGGTCTGCTCATGGTCCGTGTGCGCGCGGGCTCAAGGCACCGACAGCTCGTTGGAGCGTTCGGACGCCGGGGTAACGCAACGTGCGTTGGCTGCGTTCGACCGACACGACTACGCTGCGGCGCTGGCTCAGTTTCGACGCGCGGCGGTGGTCGCACCGAGCCCCATCGTCGACCTGTACTTGGCGCGTTCGCGGGCTGCCCTTGGACAGCTCGTGGAGGCGGCCGAAGATTACCGAAGCGTCGTTGCCAGCGCCGTGCCCGGCGCAAGAAACGCAGCGGTCGCCAGCGCGCGTGATGAGCTGGCCCAGCTCAGGCCGCGCATCCCTACGATTGAGCTTGCTCTCGGCGACACGGAACGCCATGCGCGCAACCTGCGTCTCGTCATGGATGGTCGCTTGGTGGGGCACGGGGCTCCCTTGCCGGTCGATCCCGGTCACCACGACGTCGTGGCCAGCGACGCAGACGGTGAACAACAGCGACTCAGCTTCGAGATTGGCGAAGGCGAGTCGAAAACCGTCGCCGTGACGTGGCTGTCCGTCAGCGGTCGCGCCGCGAAGAAACCGGAACAAGTTGCCGGCGCGTCCTCCGCGCGCCGAACCTGGGGCGTCGTGGCGCTGACCGTGGGCGCCACTGGTCTCGGCATCGGTACCGTAACGGGCATCGCTGCGCTCAGCCGCTACTCTGCGGCAGAGGCGCATTGTCCCGCTGCGCGCTGCACGGAAGGCGCACCGTACCCGGAGGACCAATCGGCCTTTCACACGCTCCGCACGATCTCGGCCGCCGGCTATGCCGTCGGTGCCGCGGGCATCGGCGCGTGGCTCGGTCTTCTGCTCACGACGCCCGCCACGACCGCCGAGCACCCTAAGGTGAGCCCCTGGACACCGGTAGTCGGCGTGGGCAGCGCAGGCGCGCGCTACGTGTTCTGAGCGCTCCGGCCGCCGCGCGCCGCCGTCAGAGCGCGGTCACGTCGTAACTCAGTGTCGGGCTCGGCAAGCTCGACACGCAGCCGTCTTGCGTAACCAACAGGCCGGGTGGGTCGAGCTCGACGTGGCTCGGAGCCGTCTGCCAGACGACGGGCAGCGCGGTGTAGACGGTGTCTTCGCCGGATGCCGACAACGTCCACGTGACCGGTTCGGGCGAGGGTCGGCCAGCAGTGTGTGCGGCCGGCAGCGAAAAGGCAGGCGGGACGCGCAGGTGCCGGCCGACGATGGTGAAGCTCTGCACGATGTCCACGTTGGGCACCGAACTGCCCAGCATGGGCTGCAGATTCGACAACGTCAGCAACAGCGGCTGCTGAACTGTTCCGCAATCCGGGGTGGCAGTGCCCATCTTGGGCATCGGGCTGCTGCTCTCGTCGGTACCGTCAGAACCTCCGCAGCCGGCTAGGGCCAGCGCCGAAATTCCACAACCGAACCACGCGCTCACCCGACCCAAACCGGTTTGACCCATGTTTGCGAGTCTCGGAGTACGCCGTGGTCCGGTCAATCCTTATCGCCCACCGGCGCGGGTGGGGGGCGGCCCGCGCGCCGCCCTACACGGCTTTCGCTAGTTGATGACGTCGTAAACGAAGTCACCCGACTTGGTGACGGTGTGGGGGTCGTCTGAGCCGGCGGCGCTATGGCAGCTGACACAGATGCTCAGGGCCGGGCCGGCGCTCCCGATGCCGTCGGCAACGACGCCTTTCGAGTCGTGGGGAGCCGCGCTGCTCAGAGGCACGCGCTCGTACCAATACCAATTTTTGCCCTCGTCGCTGGTCTCCGCGACCTTCACTTCCACTGCGTAACCAACGAGCTTGTCGGCGTCGTCGTACAGCTCTTTCACAGCAGCGGAGCCTTTCGGGCGCTCGTCGCCCGACGCGCCGGTGAAACTGGCGATCAAATCATTCGAGCAAATCCGATTGTGGCCATGGGGAGAAACCTTCATTTGTGGATGCGTCGCGGTCTCGCACGACCAATCCTTGTAGCTTGCGGCCTTCAGCCAGGTCTCAACGTCGGCCCCGTTCGTACTCGGTGGCGTTTGGGTGTCGCCAGCGCTAGCGCTCGGCGTCGTGCTGCTAGGGGCCGCGGCATCGCTGCCGCACGCGGTGAGCGCGCAAATCGAGAGTGCCAGGGACAACGAGTAGCGGAAAAAATACATGAGTGTCTCCTCGGGATAGATCTGTAGCGACGCGGATGGCCGCGTGGCCTCCAGTGCGCCGTATGCCAAGGGTTCGAATCGGTTACCGCGCTTGAAAGAAATTTCGGTTGCCGAGCTCCAGCCCCTCACCGATGCTTCAAGACGGCTCAAGGTGCGGGCCACCCGGCGGACCGGCGCGCCGCCATTCGCCCCCCTGCCGCGCCGCAACCCGCTCGACACATCAGGTCCGAGAAATGGCTCAGGCTTGTAGAGTAAGTGACAACACCGCCCGAAGCGGACTTGATACGGATGGTCCTTGCACGACGGCAGCACGCCCAGAGGACCAGATGAGCTCAGAAGAAAGCCGGATTACCCGAGGCGGAATCACGTACGTGGTGCCGGAGCCGACGCTACACGCGGACGAAGTCATCCATTCGCTCCGTGTTGGGCGCTCGCGGTACTTTTTCGCCGAGCGCGTGGCCGCGGCGAACACTGCCAAGGAGGGGCGGCCGCGCGCTACGCGCGCCTCGAGTGTTCTCGGTGTGCCCACGGCGGACGACGAAAGCCGCCGGCCGTTGCCCCGGCCGAATTTGATCTCGGCGAATGAGCTGGCCAAGATGTGGGGCACCCTCAATTTAGAGGTCAGGGATGATCTGCGCGTGGCTGCACTGTTCACGCTGCTCTGCGCAGGCTTGCGGAAAAGCGAGATCGTCGCCCTCAACTTCGGCGACCTTCGGGAGGCAAGCGGCGGGCTTGGCCTGCACGTGCGTGGCAGCCGCGCCAATGGCCAACAGGCTCGCGAGGTGAGTTTCGTCGACGAGCCCAAGCGCGACGCACTGATCCGATATTTGGCGCTGGAGCACCGCGACACTCAATACCCGGATGCGCCCCTGTTATGGACACTCGGGCGTCATGGCATGTGCCAGCGCGTGCGCATCACGACGCACGCGCTGAGCTATTGGGTATCGCAGCTGCAACGCCGCGCCGGCATCGAGCGCCGTCTATCCCCGCACTCGTTTCGCCGCGCTTGGCTGGCGGCGGGTATCGAGCGCGGTTGAACGACGATCAGGCGCTACGCCGCGTGTCGGGGGAAAGCTCTACGTCGGTTTGACCGATGAGCAAGGTGCCGCTGCTGCGGCGCCGGCGCCGAGTCTCGTGCGCGTAGGTGCGCGCGATGATGCGACGGTCGCTGTCGGACACTCCGTCTAGCTCATTCGGTTTGAAGTAAGGCACCGCCGGGGGACGCGGAAGGATCGGATTCTTCAACCAGTTGTTGTCGTCTGCCATGATGACACCATCAGTCATCGTCATAATCGGCGGCGATCCGTTGCCGTTTGATGTCCGGAGCTTTGCCTCACTGATTATCGACGCGTGACCCGCCCAGCACGCGGACGTCCCGACGTGGAGTCGAATGTCGCCCGAGCTGAGCGCATGTCCCACACCGCGCACGAGGTGCGCGGCTCAGCGCTCAAGCCGTGAACCGCACAGTCGGCCGTGCTCGATCGCGTTTGTGTTCCCTTTCGGGAACGATCAGGGCGCGGCGTGAGCGATCAGGTACGGTTGCACGACCTTGCCCCACGCATTCGGAACGAGCGCCGTTGCGTCATGAGTGATCTCGAGCAGGTCGGGATAGCAATTCGAGTACGGATCGAAGTCCCAAGCCAAATTAGAGATGTGCTTGGCCTCTAGGTCCGCATAAAAACCGGGGAAAAACGCGGCCGAGGAGGAGTCGTCGTAAGTTCCGTATTCGCCCAAGATGACCGGGATATTGTCGTAGGTGTAGGCGCTCGTTTTGGGCGGATAGCCGTGCACCTCGTAAACGATGTTGTCCTGTACGAGCGGTTTCTTGGCCCAAAATCCAACGCTCCCGCTGTAGCCACTGCCCTGTACTGAGATGACGTGATGAGGCACACCCAGGCGATCTTCTTCGTTCCTGATTGTGGTCACCGCGTGGCTCATGGCGGCGGCGATCGTGTCTTCAGAGGCGGCGTTGCCGCCCGGCTCATTGCTCAACCCGAACAGCACGAAGCTGTCTCGGGCGAAGGTATCGACCAGCGCTACGTACACCGGGTCCGTGCCGGTCGGGTAGAGGGCCTTGTTGGGCGTTGTCACCGAGTCCGACGGCATCCCCGTCGGCTCCTTGTTGCCTGGATCGTGCCCGGTCATAGTTACGTCGCTGCGTAACGCGACCAGCACGTAGGTGTTGGGGTGCGCACCGATGGCCTTGATCACGTTGACCATCGGGCTCTTGTACTTCGCTTCGTCGTTCAGCCAGCTCACTGTCGTGGGGTAGCTTGCCATGCCCAGCGACATGCGGACGAAGTTCGGTTTCCAGTCCCTGAGTAAGCCCTCCATCTCCGTCTTCAGCAACGCCTCGGCGTTCGGGGTGCTCAGGATGTAGTTGTAACCGCAAAAAAATAAGTCATCGACGTTGACGCCGCGGCCCACCCACACCGTGCCCGGGTCCGAGCCATGCGAGACATAGAGCTTGTTGCCCATGGTGTAGAGCCAACCCTTGCTCATGCTCGCGGTGCCATTGACCGCTCCGCGTGTGCCTCCCGTGCCTTCGATGCCTGCGGCACTTCCAGCGATCCCGCCAAAGCCGCCAGCGCCCGAAGACCCTGCCTCCGTTCCAGGCGTGCCCGTGTCGGTAGTTCCGCCCATCCCAGTCGTGCCGGGGCTAACGAAGGCACCTTCACCACCGGTCGCGACAGAACCCGCCTGAGCCGAGCTCGAACCTGCGCGAGCTCCGGATTCTGCATCGCCGGCGCTGGCGCCAGAACCAATCCTCCCGTCGGAGTTGGAACAGCCGCCAGTGGCGGCAAGGCTAGTCAGCAATGTGAGAGTCGCAATTGACGCGCTACGCATGTCTCGTCTCCTCCCAATTACGGGACCTCGAATGTCCGAGTCGATCGCTGTCGCGGCCGATGCATCCCGGTGATCCCGGCGGGCTCCGTTGCTTCACAGTTACCTATCAGCGGTGTGCGGCTTCGTCGCGCTCGCCGGCCAGGCGCCTTGACCGCGACCATCGACCGACTTTGCCATTCGGAGGCCCTAGGGTCGATCGGGGACGACGAGAACACAGATGCGGCTGGCAGCAAAGCCGCCCTCGTCTTATCGAGCCTTCCTTCAGTCTCCAGCAAGCTCAGCATGCGAAGGCGGCGCCTGACCGTGGAACTGTTCGAGTAACGCGCGCAGAGCTCCGCTCTTGTACTTTTGCTTGTGCAAAACCAAGTAAAAAGAACGGCGGAAATCGCGTTGCGGCACGCTGCACGGGACCAAGGTGTGAGATCGAAAGGATTCTTCGAGAGCGATTCGAGAAACACAACCGACACCCAGGCCGGCTTCCACCGCACTCTTGATGGCCTCCGTATGTTGAAGCTCGAGCACGATCTCGAGCTCTGCCAGGATGCCGTGCATGGCGCGTTCGAATGCTTGGCGCGTACCAGATCCGGGCTCGCGTACGATCCACGTGGCTTGGACCAAGTCTGCGTCGCTCAGGCGGGCCTTCTTCGCGAAGGGATGATTGGGCGCGCAGAACACCACCAACTCATCGGGGCGCCAGCGGCTAACTTCCAAGTCAGGCTCGTGCAGCTCACCTTCGACCAAGCCGATGTCGATTTCGAAATCGAGCACCTTCCGCGCAATCTCGGCGGTGTTGGCTACGTCTAGGGTGACTCGCGCGCCGGGATGCTCACGCATGAAGTGGGCTATCTCCGGCACCATCAGGTAGTTGCCTATGCTGAGGGTCGCCCCGACGCGTAGCGGCCCGACCGCGCTTTGATTGTCGAGCCCGGCCTCGAGCTCCACGGCCTGCTCCACCAGCGCCTGCGCCCGTGGCCGGAGCGACCGCCCGAGGCCGCTCAGCTGCACGCGCTTACCGAGGCGCTCGAAGAGCTGAATCCCGAATTGGCGCTCCAGGTCGGCCAGCGAGCCGCTGACCGCGGACTGCGACATGGCCAAATCCGCGGCCGCGCGGCTCACGCTTTCGTGGTGGGCCACGGCCAGGAAGACCTCCAGCTGACGGAGCGTGTAACGCATATCGGCAAATCCGAATATACTACACGGAATAACCCGGTTTACCGATGGGTCAAGCGGCCTTAAATCAGCCGGATGAGCGCCACCGCCAACCTCAACCAGGAGACCGTGCTTGAAGTCCGGCACTGGAATGACAGCCTGTTCAGCTTCAAGACCACCCGCGACGCCGGCTTTCGTTTTAAAAATGGCCACTTCGTGATGATTGGCTTGGAGGTCGAAGGCAAGCCGCTGCTTCGCGCCTACAGCGTCGCAAGCCCCAACTACGAGGAGCACCTGGAGTTCTACAGTATCAAAGTGGCGGACGGCCCGCTCACGTCGCGCCTGCAGCACTTGAAGCCCGGCGATCGAGTGCTGATCGGTAAAAAGCCGACCGGCACGCTCGTGATGAGCCACCTCTTACCGGGTAAGCGCTTGTACTTGCTCAGCACTGGCACGGGCTTGGCTCCCTTCATGAGCATGATCCGGGATCCCGAAGTGTATGAACATTACGAGCACGTGATCCTCGCCCACGGCGTGCGCATCACGAGCGAGCTGGGCTACGCTGAGTACATCCGCAAGGAGCTGCCGCAGCACGAGTACTTGGGCGATCTGGTCAAAAACCAACTCCTCTATTACCCGACCGTAACCCGTGAGCCGTTCGAAAATCAGGGTCGGCTCACTGATCTGATCGACAACGGCAAGCTCACCTCGGACCTGGGCATGCCCGATCTAAACCCCGAGCACGACCGCGTGATGATTTGCGGCAATCCAAGCATGCTAGACGAGCTGGTCGCGCGCTTGGAGGCGCGTGATTTTCGCGAGGGCAAGAGCCACGAAGCCGGCCATTACACCATCGAGCGCGCCTTCGTGGAGCGCTGATCTCGACGGCGCGCCGTCGCTCCTCGCGGCTCTACCCCGTTCCGCGCGCGAGCTCAGGCGTCGCGCAGCTTGACCCAATCTTTGACCAGCTTTTCCAGCGGTTTTTTCTTGCTCTGAACGTCCTCTAAGTTGAGGAACTTGGCTTCCCGGCGGTCCTTTGCTTTGCCTTCCAGCAGAGCGCTTTTTGGGGGCACGCCGGCGCCGCCCGGAAACATCAAAATCAGGTGTGCGTACTCGGTTGCGCGCGGATTGAACGCGGCCAGGTCGGATTTGTAATAAAAGCTCAGCGCGTTCCACTTGATGCGCTCGGACACCTTTCCGCTCGCGCCCAAAATGATGGTGCGCACGGCCTCCATCTCGGCCCTGAATGGATGGTCGAGGTCGCGCATGTAGGCATCGACGACCGCCTTGTCATTCTCGACCGGCGCGATGACTTGCTCGATCGCCTTCTTCATAGCGGCCGCGTGCAACGCTTCACGGGCAAAGTTCAGCTTCGGCGTTTTCTTCGTGCGGCGGGCGGCGGCAGGCGCCGCCTTGGCCTGAGCCGGCGTTGTTGCCCGCCTCTTGCCGATTGACTTGGACGTCGCCGCCCTCCTGTCCAATGACCTGGGCGTTGCCTTCGGCGTCGCCTTCGGCGCGGCTTTCGAGCTTGCAGTGCCCTTCGCCGTGACCTTCGACTTGGCTGCACGTTTACCTGGACGTGGCATTGCCGGGGCATTCCTGGGCGATGAGGCTGAAGTCCGGGGTGCCATGATCATCATTCCTCTCTGCGGCCGTAGGTGCTGAACAGGTTTGCACTCTCCTTCGAACCGAGCGCCGCGTCTACGTGTCGCTCGAGCGCACTGTTGTCGGGCGGCGGATTGCCGACGGGCTCTCGAGCACCGCCGAATCCGCACGGCGCGGGTATTGGGGCCGAAGGTTCCAGCCAGAGCGAAATAGAGACGGATCGAGCTCCCGCCGAACATCAATCTTGGATGTCTTTGCGAGACCTTCCACGCGCGGCCGCGTCACTCAGTCTGTGGGCGTTCAGTTCGCTGGCCGCTTGCTCGGGCTCGGACGCTCCGCCGGTCACGTTGCCGAGCGGCGGTCGCGCCCCGGTGGCGGGCGCTGCTGGCCTGCCTGGTGGGGGAGCGACGGGTGCGCCGGTCGGCGGCAGCCTCGGCGGAGGTGGGCAAAGCGGCGGCGGCTCGGCGGGTGCCTTGGGTAGCGCAGGCAGCGCAGGTAGCGCAGGCAGCGACCGTGAGCCCACGGCGGGCACGAGCGGTGCTCCCGCCGGCGGCAGTGGCCCAGCCAGCGCCTGGCCGAGCGGCGCGGTCGCTGCGGTCAGCCTGACCTACGACGACGGCCTCGACACCCACCTGGCCACCGTGATCCCCGCCCTCGATGCCCACGGTTTCAAGGGAACGTTCTTTTTGTCGAACTTCGAGGGCGTCGACCATGAGTGGGCTCTGCCCAACCTGAAGGATCCGCTGAGGCCGCGCCACATGGCCTGGCAGGCTGCGCTTCGCAATGGTCATGAGCTCGCGGACCACACCGTCAATCACCCGTGCAACTCCGCCAGCAAAGCGCCCAACTACCACCTCACTGATTACAACATGACGCGCATGTCGGCTGAGCTCGATGATTCGGCGCTGCGCCTGGGTCGGCTCGGAGTCGTGCCGCCGATCACTTTTGCTTACCCGTGCACCAGCGACAAGATCGGGATCGGCACGAACGGCCAAGATTTTTCGCCGCTGATCGCCGCGCGCTTCTTCGCGGCGCGCACTTCGGACTCCGGCGTTGCGGATCCTGACAAGGTCAATCTCTTACATGTGCCGCTGCAGGATGCGGGGAGCAAAACCGCCGCTCAGCTGCGCGCCATGGTCGATCAGGCCATCGCGGCCAAGGGCTGGTTGGTGGTGTTGTTCCACGGCGTGGGCGCGGAGACGGCCTGCCCGGGCTTGGACTTCAACCTCAAGGGCTGCATGATCAATTATCTGACGACCGATGCGGCGGCACATCAGGCACTGGTCGATTACTTGGCAGAGAAGCAGGCGCAGGTTTGGGTCGCGCCATTTGGGACTGTGGCCAAAACTCTGGTCAAAAAATAAAGGAGCGAAGACGGCCGCTCGGTGCATCCGTCTTCGCTCATAGCGCGTTCATCCGGCTCGGCAGGCGCGCTGCGCGAGCTCAGCGAGTCTTAGCTCGCAGCGCCGGTTCAGCCTTTGCAGCCGCCTTGGCCCTTACAATCGTTCTGGCCCTTGCAATCGTGCTTTGCCGTCTTGCAACCGCCTTGGCCCTTGCAGGCGTTCTTGCCCTTGCAGGTGTGCTTCCCCGCGGCGTGATCGTCCAAGTGTTGGGCGCCGGTGTCGAATGCGCTCGTGGCGCCGGTGCCGTGCTGCGTGGTAGCGGCCTCCGCGAGCGACGCCGCGCCCATGACCAAGCCCGAGATCGCTGCTGCCATCAATGTTGATTTCATGATTCGTGTATCCTTTGTTGTTGACTCGTAATTGAGTAAAATTTCAAACCGTACTTGGCCCGAGCGTCGCAGCGCGCGGCCGCGAGTGCCGGCGGGTGAAGAGCCAGTAGTCCACTGAAGCTCGGCCCGGCCCGGCCAGCGCGATCCAGGCGAACAGCACGAGGTATGTCCATTCCACCAGCCCAAACAGGTCGGGCAGGCCGTGAATGTCGCTCGCCTTTGCGGTCAAAAGCGCCACCGTCATCGACCCGATCAACGGCAACGAGGCTAGGCGAGCGAACAGCCCCAGAAGCACGAGCGCGCCACCAATGAGCTCGAGATAGGAGATGAACGTCGCTTGTAGAGCCGGCGCCGGGATATGCAGCTCGCTGAAAAACGCCGCTACTTTTGCCAGATTGTGCACCTTGCCCCAGCCCGTGCTGATGAACAGTACGCCGACCGTGATGCGCGCGAGCAGCGGGCCCAACCAATCGAGCCGAATCGCCAGGCGTGAGGCGCGCTCGCGCGCGCGCTCAATGATAGAGACCAAGGGACATACCTTTCTGCCTCGCGGGACGGCCCAACTGAACGGCGCGTCGTCGCGTTGCTTGTTCTGGGTATGTCAGTCGCCGGCCGCGGTTTCCGGGCGAACGTATTTTGTGCGGCGCGCCAGGCTCAGCTTCTCGGGCTGGGTCAGTTCAAGCCGAACGGATACGGTCCCTTGTCCGTCGGGTTGTTGTTCCCGGGGCCGCGCAGCTGCAGGTGATCGATGTACGCGACGCCGTGCCATTCCTGCCCCGGAGCCGCCTTGGCCACGATGCGAAAGCCTAACCCGGTCACGTTTTGCGGCGCTGAGGGGAAGCCATTCGCGCCCGTCACGTTGAAGTACTTGAACTCCGAGCCATTGCTGTAGCTGTAATCGTTGGCCACGCTGAATGGGCCAAACGGATTCAGTTTCCCCCCCGGCTTGAAGAAAGCCTTGCTTTCTACGGACGCCACAACTGCCGTGCTGGTCTCGATGATCAAGCTCGTATCGATCTCGAAGGGCGGCTTGCTGGGCCCGTCGAAGGTGATCCACGCCAGCGAATTGCGAGTCGCGTCGGCGGCGCTGATGGGCAGATTCGGACCGGTCGCGGGAAACTTCACGATGAGCTCGCCCTGCATCTGGGTTTGACTCCCACCGACGATGTCGATGCCGACGGTGAGGTTCTTTGAATAGCAGTACGGGCTGCAACTGTTGATTGCGGACAGCCCGAACGCGGATCCGAACGCGGTGGTCTTGATCGAAGCGGCCGTCGATGTGTAGCCAAGCGAGTCTTCGAAATCGAGACTTTGCAGCAGGTAGTCACACTCGATGGCGCGCGTAGCATTGGGCGAGGGCGTATTTTTGGCGCAGGTGGGCGCTGTATGCGTACCCCCACCGAGGCCGACCATGCCGCCGCTGGCCGCTGTGCCGGCGTTACCGCCCCCAATGCCTCCAACACCTGCGCCGCCGCTGGCTGAGCCCGCGCTGCCCGAGGTTCCCGCGTTCGCGCTGCTGCCCGCGCTGCCGGCTGCGCCGGAGCCACCCGCCGCGCCGGCGCTCCCGGTTGAGTCTCCGCCGCTCGTCCCGGCTGCGCCAGACGTGCCCGGGGTGGTGCCCGCGCTGCCCGCCGCCGCGCCCGAATTGCCACCCGAGCCCGCCGAGCCCGCCGAGCCCGCCGAGCCCGCCGAGGAAAATGACGTGTCGTCCGAAGACGAACAACTCGCGATGAACGAGGCGCCAGCGAAGATAAACCCCGAAACCACGACCATTGAGCGACTAAGGATCATCGAGCGCCTCCAAGTGAACAACAGTTCGCAATCTGTCCTGCCTGCTAAACGCCGGCAAGTTCAAGCGCTCACAAAAAAATCCGCAGCCGGTGATAGTTTGTTTGACCCGGCGGGATCGGCGCCCGGTTGGGCGTGGCTCACGGCGATCGATCCAGATTAGCGCGCTGACGCCAGCTACTGCGAGCGACGATCGCTCAACACATCACGTGTCAGGCGCAACAGCTCGGAGACCGACCAGGCCTGGAACGGGCAGCCGCGGGGGGTGTACGGCGCCGAGCCGTCCGCAATTTCCGAGACGTGGCCGAGCCCCGCGCGCCCAAGGTGGTCCAGTAACGGGGCGAGGAAGCGCTGTCGGGCCTCCGCCTTGGCCGAGCTCGTGGCGTCGCGGCTTTTTAGCCAAGCTTCCACGAACGCTCCCGTGAGCCACGGCCATACGGTGCCTTGATGGTAGCAAGTGTCGCGCTGCCACACGTCACCCGTGTACTTGCCGATGAAGGCAGGATCCTCGGGGCTGAGCGATCGCAAGCCGATCGGTGTCCACAGCTTTTGCTCGACGAGTTCTACAACGCGCCGCGCACGCTCGCGCGACAGTAAATTGACCGGCAGGCCGCCAGCGGCGAAGATTTGATTCGGGCGCAACGCAGCGTCGATGCGGCCAGGCTCATGATCGACGTCGACTACGTCGTACAGAGAGCCGCTGGCCTCGTGCCAGAAGCGTGCTTCGAACGAGGCCTGCGCCGCACTCATCCAATCCGAAAATTCCGGCGCGAACCGCGCCGCTACCGCCAGTGCATTGATCCAGAGCGCCTGCACTTCAACGGGTTTGCCGACGCGCGGCGTCACCACGTAGTCGCCCACCTTGGCGTCCATCCAAGTCAGTTGAACGCCGGGCTCACCCGCGGCCAAAAGACCGTCCGCTTCACGGCGGATGCCATAGCGTGTGCCTTTCCCATAACCCTGAGTGATGGCCAAGATCGCGTCGCGTAGCAAGGCGCGGTCGCTCGTCCCGAGCACGCGCGAGCCGCCCGGGTGCTGCAAGAGCTCGCCCGCCGCGATCACATACCAGAGCGACGCGTCGACCGAATTGTACTCGGGCTGACCATTGCCGTCCGGAAACAGGTTTGGCAGCATCCCCTGCGAGACAACCCGAGACCACTCAATGAGAATCCCGCGGGCGGCCTCGAGCCGCTCCGTTGCGAGACACAGGCCGCGCAGCGCGATGAACGTGTCACGACCCCAATCGCTGAACCAGGGGTAGCCCGCGACGACGGTCAGGCCCTGTCCCCGTTCGACCAGATAGCAGTCTGCCGAGCGCTCGAGCGCGCTCGGAAAGGTCGCGCGCCGAGTCGCCTCGCGCTCACGGCAACTGGTGACGAGTGTTTCCACCGACAGATTCCGGGGCAAGGCTTGTCCGGGCGTGGTCGCACTCGAGATCCAAATCGCGGGCCCAGCCTCGAGCTCGAAACGTAAGATTCCGGGCGCTGCCAGATCTTCTTGGCACTCGAGCCCGCGGCGCTGCTCTTCGGCGTAGTGAAAGTGACGCCACCACTCCGGCGCGTGCTCGTAGCGCCCGTTGCTCAGCATGTCGATGCTAGGCAGACCTGGATAAGGAGAGAAGCGGAGCCACGGGCCCATTTGCTCCGGCTCGAAGTTGAAGGCGGAGTTTTCATGCTGCAACGCGTGAAAGTCACGCCCGGAAAGAAACGGACGCACGCACAGCTCCGCGCCGCGCGCGCTCCCCTCGACACGAAAACAGACGATGACGGTCGGGCTGCCCTTGACGACGAACAGCTCTTGGATCAGCACCAGGCCGCTCCGGCTGATGTAGCGCACCGTGGGCCACGGCTCGGCCTCGAAGGACGCCAGCGCCGCATCCGCGTCGCTCACCGTCCCGGGTTCGAACGAATGACGGGTGAGCTGAAACCGGCCGCTCGCGGTCTCGAGCCACGCCGAGAAACCGTTCACCAGCGCCACGCGGCTCGACGGCGGATTGCGAGCGCACAAGAGCAGCGCGTGGTAGCGGCGGGTCGCGACGCCGGACGTCGTGCCCGAGGCAAAGCCGCCCAAGCCGTCCACCTCCAGCCATTCACACTCGGTATCGACGGCAGCCATGGCCAAGGGTCGCGGCAAGCGGGCGCTTCGAGGCTCAGCTGACCGAGTCGAGAGCGCTCTGAATGGCGCTTTCCAAGAGCGGCGCCTCGATACGGTTTTCGTAGCGGTCGCCGTTGATGAACAGCGTGGGCGTGCCGATGATGCCGCTCTGCACCGAGGCCACGGTCAGCTCACGAACCTGCGCGGCGAAGGTGCGGTCCACGAGCGCTTGGCGGCATGCCTCGCCGTCCAAGCCGATTGTGCTCGCGGCTTCTACCAAGTGTTGCAAGTCGTGGCGATCCGCATGAGAGAAGAGTTGGGCGTGCATGGCCCAGAACTGCCCCTGCGCGGCTGCGAATTCTGAAGCTTCCGCCGCCTGCTTGGCGAAGCCTTGCGAGGCAGACTTTGGCACGTGGCGGTACACGAAGCGGAGCTTGCCGGAGAAGGCACGCCGCACGCCTTCCAAAACGGGGAAGGCGCTCACGCAATAAGGGCACTCGTAGTCGCCGTATTCGATCAGCGTTACCCGCGCATCTGCGGGGCCGTCGACGTGATCGTGAGCAGAGACGGGGCTTGGTTTCACGGGCCGGAACGTACACCGGGTTGGTGGCCTCTGGATCTATAATTTGCTCGAACCGCGCGAGCTCGGCACGAGGCACTTTCGCTCTCTCCCACCGTCTCATCCGCGTTCGGGGAGCTGGAGCTCAAGACGACTTGCGTCGTTCGCTCTCGAGCAGCTCCTCGGCCAATGCCAAACCGCCGCGGGGGGATCCCACCGCCGGTCGCGCCGAGCCACAGTGAGTCGTGTCGATGCACACGCGCCGCGCGGCCAAATGGTTACTCAGACTCGCCATCCAAGCGCCTCGGAATGGTCCACCCAGGCGCACGCGAAAGGACTTGGGCTCGAGCTCGGAAGCCTCCGACCAACGCGAGCGCGGCCAGCCGGCGAAAGTGCTGGGGCAAAGAGGTGCTATCGTCGCCTGACCTGTTCCGCGTGACGCTAGAGATGCGAAAAAGGACGTGCCCATGCCGCAGCCGGCGCCGAGCCCCGCGCTCTTCCCGTCCTTCGTAGCTCAGCACAGCATCAGCTTCGACGTGAGCTCCGCCGCGGACCGCGCTTGGCTGCTTACCCTTCCGCGCGGCGTATTGCCTGAAACTTTGGCGGGAGCCGTGCCCAAGCGACAGATCGAATACTGTGCCGGGCGCCTGTGTGCGCGTGAGGCGCTGCGGCGATGTGCACCGGACCTTGCGGATGCCGTGATCGCCTCAGGGCCACACGGCGAGCCGCTGTGGCCCCCCGGCATCGTCGGCACGATCACTCACACCCACGAATTTGCATCTGCCGCCGTCGCGTCGACCGAGCACACGAGCGCCCTCGGCTTGGACGCGGAGCGGCTCAGCCACTTGAGCGCCGACGTCCTCGATTACATCGCGTTACCGGCCGAGATCCAGGCCGCCGCGTTGACCGCCCAGATGAGCGCGGAGGTCGTCGCCAGCATCGTATTCTCGGCCAAAGAGACACTATTTAAGTGCCTATATGCCGAGGTCGGTCGGTACTTCGACTTCCGGGATGCGCTGATTGAAGCGTTGGACGCCGAGACCGGCAGCTTCAACGCACGCTTACTGGTCGAGCTGACGCCGCGCCTCGTCAAAGGCATGTGTTTCGAAGGCCGCTTCGTGCTTGACGAAAGCCGGGTTTATACGGGCATCGCGCTCGGACCGTGAGCCCGGCGCGCCCCTCGAAGGCCGTCGCCGCGAGGCAAGTGCCGAGCTGATCGCAGACTCACCATTGCAATCGCCGGTCCGCGCAACTACGAGCATCGGTTGAGAGTTGATTAGCTGAGTGCAATGAAAGAATTTCTGGATTCGATGCCAGCGGCCTATGCGAGCGCCTTCACCACGAGTGAGGCGCGTGAGCACGCTGACATCGTGGGTCGCCGCGGCTTACAGCTCGCGCACGCGGAAGTATGCACCGGTCGTGGGGCGCTGCGCGTGTGTGTCGTGGCAGACGACCGGCCGGGTTTGCTCGCTCTGGTGACCGATGCGTTGCTCGTGCACGGCCTGGGAATTTCGAGCGCTCAGGTTCATTGTCGGACCCGGGCGGACGGCCGCGCGGAGGCCGTGGACCTGTTTCAGCTCGAGCGCCAAGAGCCCACTGGCGCTGGCATCGAGATCAGCGGCGCGGAGCTGTCCGCCTTCGTGCAAACACTGTCGGAGTTGATCGCAGAAGACGTCCTCGCGGCGTCACGACCCAGCACCAGACCGCCGGCCAGCCGCGCGCCGACGCGCGTGTACTTCGAACTCGAAGCATTACGCCGCGGTGACGCCGTGCTGCTCGTCGAGGCGCCTGACTCGCAGGGCCTGCTGAACGCCATCACCAACGCCCTGCACAGCCAGGGCACGCGCATCCTGGCCTCTGAGATTCAGACCGTGCAGGGCATGGCTCGCGATCGCTTCGACCTCGTGAGCACGGACGGGGTCCCGCTCACTGCGATCCGTCTGTGCGACATCCAACAAGCCGTGCACGCAGCGCTGCCGAGCCCGACGACGCGTCGCTGAGCATCGCCGCGCGCCCGACCCGCACCTCTGGGCCGGTCTCTTCGGCATTCAAGCGATAACGACGTTGTCTGGTTGTACTCAGGTAGCCTGGACCCTAGGCTGCCGACCCATGAGCGATCGAGATTCTGTAGACGACGAGCGAGACGACGAAGAAGAGTCACCGCCGCCGCCAAAAGTGAAACCAAAGACGACACTCAAAGGCCGTAACTCGGCGCGCGCCAGCGCCCCTGCGCCCAAGCCTGCGAGCGAGCCGCCCGCGCGCGCGATCACGATTGGACTCATCGCCTTGGCCGTCGGCGGCGCGGCGGGGTGGTTTGCTCATATTCAGAAGGCCAAAGCCTCACTGCGCGCAGAAGCAGCGGCTGCGCCCGTTGGTAGCGGAGCGCCCAAGGGCCCGTGCGGCGCTTGGCAGTCGAAGATTTGCGCGAGCGCCGGTGAGCAGTCCGCGTCCTGCCAAGAAGCCAAAGGCGCGACCGACCTCCTGCTCGCCTCGACGTGCGAAGCCGCGCTGGGCACCATTCCCGAGACCCTCGCCAAGCTGAAAGCCGCGCGGGCCTCGTGCGACAAGCTGGTCGCCAAGCTCTGCCAAGACCTCCCGCCCGGCTCTAAGACCTGCGACATGGTCAAAGCACGCACGCCAAGCTTTCCGCATGAGCGCTGCGATCAAATGCTGACCAACTACGACAAGGTGATCGCCGAGCTCAAGCAGATGGACCAACAAGGGGCCCCGCAGATGCCCGTACCTCAAATGGGAGCGCCGCCCATGGCAGCGCAGATGGGAGCGCCGCAACGCATGCCGCACACCACCCCACCAAGCCCCACTCCACCTTGACCGCGCGCCACTGAGGGCGCTCGAATGGCGAAGTCGAGCGCTCTCGCGGCCGATGCAAGCCGGCTTTCCCGGCTGGCTTCGTTGCTCCCAGTTCACACCGGCAGCATGTGCCTTCGTCGCGCTTTGCAGTCTTCGCGAACGGGAGAGCCGGTCGGATTTCGCACCTCTAGTGCAACATTCTGCCGGTCTTTGAACGGTGGGATCACCTCGTGCATGAGGAACCAAAAAGATGAGCCGAATGCGCCGCGAGGGGCTTCTAGACAGCATGAGCCAGCGAAGCGGGTTTCCACAGGTGGGTCGGACGGCGCGTTATGCGATGTTCTCAGTGTTTGCGCTTGCCGGCTGCTCGAGCGCGGCCGGTGACGGTCCGGCTGACGGCGAGGGAGGGGGCCTGACGGCCCAGGCGGGCGGTGCGGGCGCGGTCGCTGTAGGCGGTGGCGGCTCAGGTTCAGTGGCCGGCAGCGGCGCGGTGGCGGGTGCAGCATCGGCCGCGGGTGCGGGCGGTGGTGACGTGAGCGCCGGCGGCGCGAGTGGCGGCGCGAGCGCCGGCGGCGTCAGCGCCGGCGGCGTCAGCGCCGGCGGCGCCAGCGTTACGAGCGGCGGGACTTCGGGTGGCGTCAGCGGGAGCGCGGGGAGTGCCGGTGCCGGTACGCCACTGCATCCGACCTGCGCTCCGGGTATCCCGAGTAGCGTTGCGGACTTGGCGTCGTCGACCAGTCAAAGCACGGTGTCGAAGATTACGCCCATGGGCACACGCTATGACACGCCCAGCAAGCACACCATGACGAGCGACGATCTCGCCTTCCTGCACGACGCCTCGAAGCAGCCGCCCATCCCCGGTTCTACTTCCGGGCTGCACCTGAAAGCCATGCCGGTCACGCTCTATCCCTCTGGCGCAGGGCTGCCCACGCCCGCGGACGTCAACCAGCATGCAATCGGCAACTGTGATGGCGATACCGCACTTGCGAGCATGGCCTACAGCAATGCGCCTTTCGTCAAGTCGCTCATCACGGACAACGGCAACAGCACCTATACGGTGGCAATGTACGATCCGATGGGCAAGCGTATCACCGTAACGCTCGACAATCAGTTTCTGGTCGACTCGCAAAACAAGCTCGGCGCAGCCTCCGGCAAGAAAGGGGAGGCAGACTGGGCCACGGTGCTCGAGAAGGCCACCATGAAGTACGTCAAAGTGTTTCCGGTTGTCGCGGACATCGGCGGCATCGGCTCTGAGCACCAGACGCCCATGTTCACCGGCGCTGGCGGCAGCTTTGCTTTTGACCGCGGCAAGCTCAAGCCCGCGGATCTTACGCGCGTGGTCAAGGCCGCGTTGGCCGCAGGCAAGCTAATCAGCGGTGGCTTTGGCATCGACGGCAAGGCCTTGGCGAGCGGCTTGCAAACGGTGACCGCCCACGGCTACGCGGTCTTCGTCCCAAAAAACGCGTCGACCATGATCTCGATGCGAAACCCGTGGGGCCTCGACCCGACGGACCACGGTTACGACGCCAGCACGGACGGCGTGCTCGACATTCCGGTCGACGCGTCTTGGGCGAGCACCATCGACTTGCGCATCATCGATCCAGGCGACGCGTGCAGTGCCGGCGTTACTCTGCCCTACCTGCCACTGGCTGGCGACATCAGCGCCAAGTCCTTGGATTTGAGCGATGTCTACGTGCGCTGAGCGGGTGCGGCCGAGCCGCACGGCGTAAGCGAAGCCTTTCTTCCGCGCCCGGGCCGCTCTCCGCGGTCCGGGACGCAAGCTCAGCGCAAACGACCACACCGCTTCGGTGCGAGTACCACTCGGTACGTGAACCGCGCGCTTCAGTCGCTGCGCAGGCTGATCACAAGCCGGCGGCTGCGCCCGCGTAGTCGCCTTTGCGAAACTTGCTCCAATTGCTGGTGGTGGCCTTGCCCTGTGCGTCGGCCGATACCAGCTTCGCGTGAGCGTCCATGATGGCCTGGATCGTCACTGTGTTGGTGCCGGGCGCTTTACCGGTCATCAAAAAACGATCCCCAAGGTTCATTCCATACGCCATGCTCATGTACGCGATCACGTAGTTCGTCTTGATGGCGGACGGGTTGGCACCAATCTGCGCCCAGGCCATCTGGTCTTTCGTTACAGAGGCAAAGAACGTTTGATAAAGCGAGAACGTCTTTTCATTTTTTAGGCTCACGAACAGGTTGTAAATCGGGTAGGTGCGGTACTTCTCATCCGTTTCCCATTTGAGCGAGCGTTCTGGCCCCGACACCTCACGCAGCACGTCCACCGCGATGAACCCAGGGAAGTACCAAACGCTGTTGACCCACCAATCGCTGGGCCAATTATCGGAGTAGGTGCCCGTTACGGCGTTCACGACCTCACCCAGCACCACGCCGCGTATCCAATCCATCCCGGTGTCGTCTTGGAAGTCGCCGTCCTTGTATCCTACCGTGGCGCCTGCCGCCCAACCGCCGCAGCACGTGTCCTGCTCGATCACGACTTGAATCGGTAGCTTCAAAGTCGTCGGCCCGGTGCGCTTGATGATGGCGGCATAGCCCTGATCGAGCAGCTTGATGATCTCATCAAAGTTGGCCTTGTACTTGGTGTAAGCGGCCTTGTCGTAGATCTCCCATTGCGCGACTCCGCTGCAATAAAACACGACGTCGCCCGCCTGCGACACGGGGCGGGGTTTGCACGGGCCAGGATCGATGAGGCCGGCTCCGCCCTGCCCGCCGGTCCCCGCGGCGCCGCCGGTTGCCGCGCCGCCGTTCTCGGAGCCGCCGTTCGCGGCGCCCGCATTCGACGAGCCACCGCTTGTGTCTCCGGCGCTGCTTGCGCCCGCCGCAGCGCCCCCCGCTGCGGGCAGCGCCGAGCCTCCGGAACCAGCAAAACCACCGGAGCCAAGCGCGCCCCCGGTGCCTGACCCCACACTGCCACCGGCGGGCGGCGCGCTGCCCGCAGTGTCCGAGCTAGAGCCGCAGCCGAGCAGCGGCAGTGCGGACACCAACCGAGGTGAACCGTGTGACGCATGCTTATCTCCCTAACCCTCATGGCGAGGCATATTCAACGCAAACACCCGTCGTTCGACGGGTGCGCGCACGGTGAAGCGGTATTCCTTTTTGGGGCCCGCATCGTGAAACGCGAAGTCGTAGCGAGCATGCCCAGCCGCGCTCACCTTGAACCGAAATTGGCCGCTCGACAGTGGAACGCTCAGCACCAGCGTTTGATCCGCCGCGGCGTCGTCACTCAGCTCGAGCGTGTAGTCCCCCGGCGCAATCGGCGTTTCGAACACGAGCTTGTTCTTGGGATTCGCGCCCTTCGCATGCGTCTGAATGCGATACGCGGCGCCCTGCTCCGGCGAAGGCAGATAATAATCGCGCTCGGCTGAGACCAGATCTACGGGGTGCGTGGCACGCGCGCCGCACCCCGCCACATTGCAGCACAGGCTCATCAGCATGCACCCGCGTAGCCAAAGCCGTTCGGACTGGACCGCCATGCCACTCAAAGGCGCAGCACCTGCCGAACGGCTCAAAAAGCGCACGCTTGCGCACTAAATCGTCCGCGGGCAAGTGGCGCCCGGCCGTCAACCGCGACCGCTGAAAGAGTCCTCCCGGTCCAGATCGGCGATCAGCCCGGGGTGGTTCGAATGCGTGGTCGCCGTCGCTCGGGCCCGACGGTCAGCGCACGCCGCGCGAGGCCCGGCAACGTCGAAGCGCGTGCCGTAGGTGGCGGTTGATTACCCGCGCCTCGTGACGCGGCCGTGATCAAGCGGCGTAGAGCTGCGGGTCGGCAGAGGCGATTCGCGCGTGATCCCCGTCGCGGCGTAGTGCGCGCGCAGGCGCCGCGGTTGTCGGCCAGGTGAGCGCCGTTCGAGTCTCTTCAAAGCGTGTGGGGCAGTTGCCGATACGCCAGTACAGACGCTACGTCGTGGCTCTCGTGTGCGCGCCTCGCGCTACATCTCACGCGCTCGCTCCGCGTACTGATTTCATGTGGCGCACTTGCTCGATGCGGAAGCGTGAGTTAAGAGAGACCTGAGTGAGCCGTTCGTAACGCGGCCAGCGTTCACAGCGACGATAACCTGCTCAGGTGTGCGTGTGTCGGCAACGACGCGGCTGGCGCTCGCCGAGCAAATTCGGACCGTTCCCCGCCTCTATCAGAGGTGAGCGGTTGACAGTGATTGGGCCTGTCCATGCTGAATCAGTATTCGTACATAGCGCTCGCGCGGCTGCATGCCCGCGGCACCGCCGGGGCGCTGCTGCTGAGCCTTGCACTCGTGACGCTGGGCTGCGGAAATGGGCAAGTTACTGGGGATCCGGCGCTCGCGGATCCCTCGGCGCCCAGCAGCGGCCTCGCCGCACCGGCCGGAAGAATAAGTAATGGCGGCGGCTCCGCGTACCTCCCTCAGAGTGCCAATATCGACAGTTACACGCTCGCCGTGGACAGCCCGACGAACGCGAGCTCAGTGCACGGCACGGTAGTCGTCAGTGGGCACGCTCCTGGCTTCACCGATCTTGAAGTGTGGGACGCGAGCGGCGTGCAGCTGGCTCAGGCCCCGGTGTATGTCGATGGCGCCTTTAGCGCGAATGTGGACACGGCCCGCTTCTCGGCAGGCGCCACGACCTGGACGGTGAACGCATTCGACGGCCTCCCGTCACTCGGCTTCCAACATTCTGCTCACGTCGAGCTCGCGCTGACGATTGAAGGCGCGGCTCCCGCAGCAGCAACCTGCGCTGGCATCTCATGCTCGGGGCACGGCACATGCGTAGTGGTCGACGATCAAGCGACCTGCCAATGCGACGCTGGCTACTCACTCGCCGCGCTCGACTGCCAGGCAGGCGCGCTAGACCCGGGCACGGCTTACGTGCCTCCAGGTTACCACCTGGCGTTCAGTGACGAGTTTTCCGGCGCCATGCTCGACACGAACAAGTGGAATACGGTCGCGCCGTGGAACGTCAAATGGTACGCCGATTCGCACCAATTACAGGCTTTCATTCCGGAGGCGGTCACGCTGGAGCAAGGCACGGCGTCCTTCACCGCTGACCATTCGCACGGCAACACGGACGGCCAACCCTACGCTTCCGGTAGCATCACGACTCGCCGCACCTTCACCTACGGCTACTTCGAAACTCGCGTTTCGCTACCCGCGGGCAAAGGCTTCTGGCCCGCCTATTGGCTCACGAGCTCGGTGCGCTGGCCACCGGAGCTCGACATCTTCGAGGTCGTGGACGGCGTCGACTACGGCTACACGCACACCGTGCCTGGCGGCGCCTTCTCGTTCATCGAGGGAGCGGCGGGCGCCGAATCGAGGTATCCACTCAGCAATGCCTACGGCGTTTATCACGTGTACGGCTTTCAATGGACCGCGACTGACCTCGATCGCTACGTAGATGGCACGCTCACCGAACACGACGCAATCGACGCCGCCGCCGGCTCGGGCGACCCCTTCTGGCTCAACCTCTCCCTGCAAGTCGGCGGCGATTGGCCCGGCGCGCCCGACGCGTCGACGCCCTTCCCGTCGCACATGAAGATCGATTACGTGCGCGTCTACGAGCAGTGAGCGCGAACGAGCAGGCTCGTCGCGCGGGCAGGGGGTTGATGGTCGCCGGGCCCTTCAAGTCGCCGGCGTAGCCTTCGGCGTCCAGCCGCGTCTTCGCCCACAAGGAGACACGCGGACGCTAGCGCGCCGGCTCGACATCGTATTGCTTGTTCGCTCGGCACATCAGAAAGTGCTGGCGCACCAGGTTGTCCACCAAGAAAGCGCCGATCAGCGCGTCGAGCTCAGTGCGAAAACGGGCAAGCACCTCCGGCGGCGCGCTCGCGACCAGCTTGGTCAGTGGACCAGCGGTCTGTTCCATCGATATGCGGTAGTGCGCCACGCTGAGCGTCGGCACGAGCATCAGCTCGCGCTCGAAGAACAGATCACGCACGGCCTCACCCAGCCGTTGCCGAACGATGTTTGGATCGCCCCACATGGGCGGCGCGGCGACCCCGAGGGGTGGCGGCATGTACTCGGCGATGAGCGCAAACAAGCGGCCAATGAATTGATCGGGCGGCCACGTAGAAAATGCGATGCGCCCGCCCGGTTTGAGCACGCGCAACATTTGGGCGACCGCTATCTCCGGCCGCGGCGCGAACATATGACCGAACTGGCTCAGCACCACATCAAACGAAGCATCCGCGTAAGGCAGTGCCTCCACATCCCCATCCACGAATTCAACGTCGACCGCCGCAACACTCGCGTTCACCCGCGCGCGCTCGATCAGCTCCGGCGATAAATCGAGCCCGCTCACCGTAGCCCCCGCCCGAGCCGCTGTGATCGCCACGACCCCCGTGCCCGTCGCCACATCCAGCACCCGCTCTCCGGCGCGAACGGCGGCAAACCGAACCAAATGCGCCGCTGGCGCCACAGTAAATGTAGCCAGCGGCGCAAAGAGCGCCCACCCCTCGCGCTGCGCGGCTTTGAACGCGGTGAATGGATCCGTCATTTGCGTTGTCCCTTATGAGAGCAAGCTACCAGGAGGTCGCCGTGAGCGTTAGCGCGTTGCACGTGCATTAGTGTCGACAGGATAAACCATCATGCGCTCGGAGGTCGTCGTGACGGACTCCAGGATTTGGGACCAGCCGACCGCCCTCGACGATGCTTTGGAGTTCATTCGGCGATTGCGCGGTAGGCCCGAACGCTTGGTTCCTCACGCACGGTCCGGAGACTTGCGAGCTTTCTCGTCCACGCGCTGCCTCCTAACCCGACCCCTCAGCCGAATTAGCAGGGGCGGCCAAGCGCCAACGAAGGCGACCGCTGGCGAGATGTGTTAGTTTCACCTCATGCGCCCCGTATCCGCGCCCGCACCTGACAACTCGACGCTGCCCGAGCTCGAGCGCTTGGCGCCTCTCGATCCGGAAGCGGTGCTCTCACCGTTCAAAGTCGAAGAGTGGCGCCGCTTGACGCCAGCGGAGCGGCTGGAGCGCGCTTGGGCTTTACGGGCCCGTCTCTGCGATCCGCGGGGTGTTCATGATCGCAAGCTTTTTCCGGCACCTTGAAGAGCACGGCGTCCAGTGGCTGCTGATCAGTGGCCAAGCCACAATCCTCTACGGTGCCGCCACGTTCTCTGAAGATGTCGATCTTTGGGTCGCGCCGACCGAACAAAATTTCGACCGCTTCAAGGCGGCCTTGCAGGACAGTCAGGCACGATATTACAAACTGACGCCCGCTCTGACCGTAGCCAATGCCGCCGACAGGCACGGCTTTCATTTCGTCGTGCCCAGCCCGGAGGACGGTCTCGAGATCTTTCTGGACGTCATGGGCAATCCGCCGCGAGTCGGTGGCTTCGACGACGCGTTTGCCGCCTCACGAGACATCGAGACCCGGTGGGGCAACCTACACACGGTCGGGATCAAGGAACTGGTTGAGCTAAAGAAAACGCAGCGCCCCAAGGACTATCCGATCATCAGTCGGCTGGCCCTGGCTTGGCTCGACGAGCGGGCGGCACACCCTACTTTAGAAGATTTGTCTTGGGTCTTCGAGAATCTCTTCAGTCTGCCGGAGCTACTTCGGTTGTGCATCGATCACCCGGTGCACGTCCGAACGCTTCTACCCGCCGTGCCGGAACCGCTCGTTCGCGCGGCCGCGCGAATGCTGGCGGAGGGACGGCTCGAGCCAGCGCTAGAGGACGAGCTCGAGGAATACCTGGATCAGCGCATTTTGCCGCTGCGCCGCGCCGACCGGCATTTTTGGAGAGCGGTGATTGATTCGCTTCGCGAGCTGCGCGCGCGGGGCGAGCTCATGCCCGAAGGCGCGCTGGTCGTTAGCTGACTCGGCTGGACCTCTGGGCCGCAGCGCGCGAACGGATGCCCGCTTGTGTCATTCCGCATGCACCGGAACACACCGTGGAGTTTTCGCGTTCGCGGACTTTATCTGAGTTTCGCAGATCGCGGCAGATCTGTGTCCGTGAATCCTCGGACAGACGGCGGCCGACGCTGAGGCGATGACGCCCGGAGTACCCAGTTCCGGGAGCAACTAAGTGTCCTTTCAGCAATTTTTGCAAACGCGCCGCGACGAGCTCATTACCCTGTGCAGCGCTGAGCCGGCTCAGGGGCGGCTCGACGGCTTGGCGCGCGATATCATGCAATGCTTTGCGGACATCGCCGAGTGGGAGCCGAGCGATGAAGCGGCGGCAGCGAGCGCCACGGGGCCGGCGCTGGCGCCGAACGCCGATGCAGTCATGGGTTCGGGCTCGGCCATGACGCAGCTGCGCATCCAGCTCGAGCAGCTGTCGCACAGATCGCGCGCACCGGTGCTCTTGGTCGGCGAAGCGGGCGCGGGTCGGCGGCATTTGGGCAGGGCGCTGGCAGACAACAATCAGACGCGGGCCGCCAGCCTGTTGGGTCTGACGCGGGATCAGATCCGCTACCGCATGTCCAAGTTCGAGATACTCGCGCCCGCGCGCGGCGGCTGACCGGCTTCCGCCGTCACGGGCAATTGGATGCGCAGGGTGGTGCCCCCACCGGCGCTGGACTCGATGGTGAGCTCGCCGCCGAGGATCCCGGCCCGTTCACGCATTCCAGCGATGCCTAAATGAGAGGCGTCTCGAGCTAGGGCCGAGTCGGGATCGAAGCCGGTCCCATCGTCCTCAACGATCGCGAGCACCGTGTCAGCGCGCCGTTCCACGCTCACGCTGACGTTCTTGGCGGCAGCGTGCTTGAGTACGTTGTTCATTGCCTCCTGCACAACCCGATACAACGTGGTTTCGAGCGCATTCGCCAGTCGTGGTTCGTCGATGCCAGCGGCCACGAAGTCCGTCGGGATCCCGCTGCGCTCGGACCACGCGTCGAGGTAGCCCGAAAGCGCCCGCGACAAGCCGAGCTCGTCGAGCGCGATCGGCCGGAGCTCGGAGGCAAGTTGATGAATTTCCCGGCCCACCTGCTCTGCCATCGCGCGGAGCTCTCGCAATTTTTCTGGTATTTGTGGGCCGGGCTCTGCCAACTCGAGCGCGTTCAAGGCGAGCATCAAGGCGGTGATCTGTTGGCCTACCTCGTCGTGGAGCTCTCGGGAGATGCGGCGCCGCTCTTCTTCTTGAGCAGTGACCAATCGACCTTGCAGCTCTTGGCGAGCCTTTTGGGCATGCCGGTGCATGTCGATCTCTTGCCGCAACGCCGAGTTGGCGGCATCGAGCTCTGCCGTGCGCTCCTCCACTCGCCGCTCTAGCTCCTGCCGCGCCCGCCGTAAGGCTTCCTGCGCGGTGTGCAGCTCCGTGACGTCCACGAAGGTCAGCACCACACCGGCGATGCGGTCGTCGTTGGTGCGATAAGGCAAAAGCCGCGACAGGAAGAAGCGGCCCTCCGCGCCGCTGACCTCACGTTCGATGGGCACGAGTTGGTCGAGCACGCGCGCCGCATCCGCGATCAACTCAGGATACGCCAGTTGATGCCGAAGGTGAGCGAGCGGGCGCCCGACGTCGGTCGGGATGAAGCTGAAGATGCCGACGGCGGGCGGCGTGAAGCGCATGATGTGCAGACTGCGATCCAAAAACACCGTAGCGATGGCGGTCGCGCCCATCAAATTGCGGAGATCGCTGTTGCTGTGACCGAGCTCATCCACATTGCTCTTCAACTCTTGGTTGACGGTAGTGAGCTCTTCGTTGATTGATTGGAGTTCCTCCCGGCTCGTTTCTAATTCTTCGCTCGCCGAGCGCAGCTCTTCATTCATGGCTTGCAGCTCTTCGTTGCTGGCCTTCAGCTCCTCCGTCGATGTCTCGTGTTGCTCGACAATGTCCCGCCAGTGGCGCTTCGTTTCCTCGAGCTCCCGTTCAAGATGACGGAGCACGGGCTCGTCTTCTTCGCGCGCTGGCGGCGGGCTCGAATCGCTTGAACGCCGCGCATCGAGGGTCACCAAGTACAAGTCGTTCGCCAAATCCAGCGCGGGTGAAACGCGAATGTCCACCATACGGCGCTCGTCTCCGAGCTCGATGGGCACCGCGGCCGCGACGCTTGGCTGACTGGTTTGCCGAGCGCGGAATAGCGCTGCCCGCAGCTCTACCCGTAGCATTGGGTGAACGGCGCGAAAAAGATTCATGCTCGGCTCCCCGCCCGCGAACCTTAAAAAAGTGCCCGCGCCTTCCGACAAATGAAGAATGTCGGCATCGTCGTTGATGACGAGCGAAGGGGGCCCCAAGCGCTCGAGCAGCTTCAAATGTAACTCGATCCAAGAGATGCGTGGTGGAGTGGCTGGCGGTAGCGATGGCAAGGTGGCGGCGTTGGCGAAGGCCGGCGACCGTTTAGCGAGCGTCGCGATGGGAGCGGCGTCTCGTATCGCGAGCGCTTGGGCCAAGGTACTGGCCTCGCTCGGCAGTGGTAGGCTCGTGCGAACGGTCGAACGCGCGCAATAGAGGCGGTGCTTTTTGTCGATGACCTGGAAGAGCTGCGGCGAACCTTCCACCGACTCGGATGCGCCGAGAAACAGCCGCCCTTCGGGCCGGAGCGCGAAGTGAAAAATATCGAACGCGCGCTGTTGAGCGTTGCGATTCAAGTAGATCAGCAGGTTCCGACACGAAACGAGATCGAGCCGGGAGAATGGCGAGTCTTTCAGCAGGTCGTGCACCGCGAACAGCAGGATCTCGCGCAGATCCCGGCGCACGCGATAACCGCGGTGCTCTCTCACGAAGAAACGCTGCAGGCGCTCGGAAGACACGTCGTTCGCGATTGAGAGCGGGTAGAGGCCGTTGCGCGCCTCGATCAGCGTGTCTTCGTCGAGGTCGGTCGCGAAGACTTGCAAGGCGGGAGGCGCCTCCAAGGTCCGCGCATACTCATTCAAGAGCATGCCGATTGAATAAGCCTCTTCCCCACTGGCGCATGCCGCGACCCAAACGCGCACTGTGTCCGACGGACCTTTGTTCTGGAACAGCGCGGGTATCTGCTGCTCGAGGGCTTGAAAGGCTTCCCGGTCGCGGAAAAAATTGGTGACCGAGATCAAGAGATCTTGGAGCAGCGCTCCCGCTTCCCCCGGGTGCATGCGCAAGAACGAGAGATAGACGGGCAGGGTATCGATTTCGTTCACCTGCATGCGGCGCGCGACGCGGCGTACGATGGTGGCGCGCTTGTAGTAATTGAAGTCGCGGCCGGTGCGCGTGCGCAAGAAGATGAGCACATCCCGCAAGGCGGACTCTTCGTCGGACGTGGCCGGCTGCGCTGGTGCCGCCGGGTTGGGGCCCGCTTCCGGAGGTAAGCGCAGCCGCTCTTCATTCTCTTGGTATTTGATTAACCGGTCGGGCATCTGCTCGACATTGAGGGTCCAATCGACCATGCGCGTCGCGATGGCCGAGCGCGGCATGCTGGAGTGTTCGGCTTCGTCGGGGTCTTGGGCTATCGTTAGCCCGCCGCGCTCCTTCACGCGCTTGATGCCGAGGGCGCCATCTCCGTCTGCGCCCGAGAGCACAATGGCCACCGCATGCGGGCCGTGCGTGTCAGCGAGCGAGCGAGCGAAAAAACAGGTCGACGGTTAGGCGCTTGCCGTGCTCACGCGGCAAGTCGGTCAGACGCAAGTGCCCATCCGTGAGTGACAGGTGCTTGCCGGGGGGGATCACGTACACGTGATCGGGCAGCACTTTCTGGCCGTCCAGCGCTTGCTGCACCGGCATCGGGGTGCCCTTCTGCAGCACCGCGCTGAGTGAGCTTTCGTACTCGGGTGCAAGGTGTAAGATCACGACGAACGCCATGCCCGAGCTCGGCGGCATGGCCGCAAAGAAGCGTCGCAGGGCTTGAATGCCGCCCGCCGAGCCACCGAGACCCACGACGCGCGTCAGCCGGTAACCGTACGCCGGTATGGCGTTGTCGAGCTCTTCCGCGAGCTCTTCCTCGCTCGCGTCCGGGTCTAGGATTTGACTGGACACGATCTGTTCGTCGACCATGAATTAATCTACTCGATCGGGGCGGGCCGCGCAGAATCTCAGCGATGCAAGGGACTGCGCGCGCGTACGAAGATAGGCCCGCTATTGGGTCAATAACGGGAAGCGCGCCGAAAAAACACAACCGTCCCCCGGCCGATTGACGACAGTCAGCTTGCCGTGCATCGCCTCGACCGCACGCTTGGCGATGGACAGCCCGAGGCCGGTGCCCTGTCGGTTGCCTTCGCGACTTTTAACGTAGGGCTCGAAGATTTCGTCGGGCTTGTCGTGCGTCAACCCGCCGACTTGATCCTCGACTTCAATGACAGCGGCCCCGTCCAATGTGTGCACGCTGAGCCGCACCGTCGCGCGCGGCGGGGAAAACTTCACGGCATTGTGCAACAGGTTACTGAGCGCGGAGGTGAGTAACATCTCGTCCGCGGCAATGAACAGCTGCTCATCGAGCTCGAGCTGAACGGTGATGTTACGGTCGGCGATCGTCGATGCTTCCAAATTCCGCAACACTTGAGCCACCCGCACCGGGTAAAGGTCGGGCGCGATGCCAGCCTCCAGTTGCACGCCGGCCAGGCACTGGGCGACCAGCGCTTCCATTCTGAGCAAGTTGCGCCCCAGGACATCCGCGGTGCGGCCGTTGACGTCGAAGCCGCCAGTACGAAGCAACTTGAAGGCCATATTGGTATTGCCGAGCGCGTTGCGCAGCTCGTGAGCCAAGAAGCCAAAGCGCTCGGTGATCAGTCGGTTTTCTCGATCTTTGTTGGCGCGCCAAAAGTTCTCGATAGACGTGGCAATGCCGGCGTCGAGGCAGCGGTTGAGCAGCCGGTATCCCTCCGCCGAGATCGTCAGCTCATACTTTTCGCCTGTTTTTCCGAGCGCTTGCGAAATAGCGGCAAAGAGTATCGGTACCTGGGTCACAGGCAGGTCGGCTCGCTGTCGTTCGGCCCCGAAGCGCGCGGCCGTTTCACTGCTCTCGGGAAGAGGCGACGAGGAGTCGACCACGCCTGAGTCCCGTTGCACCGCCAGACGCGTTTCGTCGAAGAACCCGCGGACGTAGTCGGGAAGGAGGTCGGTCCGCTGTGCGTCGCGCAGCTCGAACTGGCACGCTGCCAGGATCTCATCACGGTGATCGCGCATGAATTCGTGAAGCAGCATGACTTCCTTATTGCGTCCGGCGTCAGTGGTGGCTAGGCCATTATTCGCGTTATCTCAGGGCAAGCGCGGGGTTGTCTGTCCGGTTGGTGATCTTTTTGTGTCGGTGTTTTCACTGACTAAGTGATGTACGCGCGTCTAACTTGCATCGCAGGACCGCCTTGCTATGAAATGTGCCTGCCAACCTCGGATCTACGGCTTATTAAAGTTGCGGCGGCCAACGCCACTCCGATGCTGAAGCTCGTATTGGTGGACGATCACCCGGTGCTGCGGGCCGGGCTCAAGGCCATGCTTTCGGCCGAACGCGACCTGAGCGTGATCGCAGAAGCCGACAACGGGCGAACGGCGGTGGAGCTGGCGCTGGACCTGCATCCGGACCTGGTCTTGATGGACGTCTCCTTGCCGGCGCTCAATGGCACCGAGGCCACACGTGCGATCAAGCGCGCGAAGCCCACCCTAGCCGTGCTCGCACTGTCGGTGCATGAGGAAGTCTCGTTTGCGCGGATGTTGTTGGACGCTGGCGCCGACGGTTATGCGCTCAAGCGATCAGCCTGCGACGAGCTAGTCCGCGCAGTGCGCATCGTCGCGGCGGGCGGCACGTACATAGACCCGTCCCTCGCAGGACAGTTACTGCGCATCCCCCCGCGCCGCTATTCCTCCTCCACGGGGCTGACCGTGGTGCACTTGAGCGAGCGCGAAGCCGAGGTGGTCCGTATGCTGGCTCAGGGCCTGACGATGAAGGAGATGGCGCAAAAAATTTCGCTCAGCCCGCGCACCCGGAAACCTATCGCGCCCGCGCGATGGAGAAGCTCGAGCTGAAGACGCGGGCCGATTTGGTCCGTTACGCGATCGGCTGCGGCTGGTTAATACAGTGATCGCCGCCTTGGTGGCGCGAACGGCTGACGGTTTCCCGTGATCCGCGATGCGGGGGCGCCAGCGGCCCCCCACTCGCGTTCGGACTGCGCAGATGGCCTCAGCTTTTATGTCTCTTCGTCCTCGTCCTCGTCCTCGTCCTCATCGTCTTCGTCTTCGTCTTCGTCTTCGTCTTCGTCTTCGTCTTCGTCTTCGTCTTCGTCCTCTTCGCCTTCTGTTTCGTCGGACGTGCTCACGAGCAATGCCTTGGCCTGCTTTGCGCGTGCTGCTGCTTCCGCTCGGCACTCCTCGAAGAATTCGACTAGGTCTTCCGCGCCGGCTTTACGGGCGTCCTCCGTGTATTGGCGCGCAGCGGTGACCCCTTGTAGCGCGTGATAGAGCACGCTCGCCAAGCCGTATACGTGGTCTTCTTCAGCATCGTCCTCGCTGTCGCCGGTCTCGGCCATGCCGCCGCTCAGCGGCGATGGGTCGCGGGTTGACTCATCAGCCGTGACTCGTTTCGCTTGCGTTTTCGCCGGTTGCTTTGCCATACAAGTTCCCTGTGTGTTGCTGCCCGCTTGCTGAAAAACGCGGCCCGCTCGCGAGCGGACCCAATCAATCAGAGTGCGCGACTGTGTTTGTGTCGGCTGCATACTGCAAGCGGAGTGCCGCGGCGGTGGGTGATCTTGCGTTCCGGGTATCGCAATCCCGGCTCGCGGCACGTTGCATTGCCGTCTCTGTCGGATCGAATTGGCAAGACGGGCTCTCAGCCCGCCATGCCCAGAGGAAACGCAGCATGACAAGCGGACTCTGGGCAACGGCCGTCAGGTCTCACGCTGGGTTCGGCTACATGAGCATGGGCGGGCGCGTACGGGTCGGCGGCGGACAAGCAGAACATGATCGACCTCGCGCGTCCGGCTTCGACATCGACCTAGAAACGGGCTAGCGCAGGGGCGGCGCAATCACGGCGCTCTCGGCGCAGAACATGCGCAGCGGGCTACAGCTCAAGGTGGCCGGCCCTGTCGGGATGCCGTGATTCTGCGCGTCGAGCGCTTTAGTGGTGGCGCGCCGTTCGGTTCATCGTTGCCGGGCTCGGCACGCTGCCTGGCAACAGTGAACGTTGGCAACGATGATGCGCTCCCCCGTGTCGTCGACATCGCCGTCCGCATTCAGATCGACGAGGCGAAGGACCTGGCTCGTCATCGGGCTCTGCAGGCCAATTAGTCACGCGGAGCGGGCAGCGCTGAGCGCCGGCGCTCCGCGTGCCCAACGCGCCGGCCTGCCTCGCCAAACCACGCGGCAAACAACCCCAGAGCCAATAGGCCGAGCAAAAGCCCGGCAGGCACCCACATGATGAGCCCGGCAAGCTCTTGATCCTCGAGCAAATCGACGCCCCACGGCTTTCCGCGGTCTGCGTACAGCGGATACCAAAGGCGAGAAGCCACAGTGAGCAGCGCTCCGAGCACGCTCGTGTGCATCGCGGTTGCGAAGACGAACGCCGATGCCAGCCCGTACCCACCGCGCCCGTAACGGCCACGGACGATGCCCCACCAAAACACCACCGCCGTCAGGAAAAAGCTCCCGTGTTGAACGGCGTGGATCCACTCGTTCCGGAGCGCGGCCTCGAACCATGAAGGAATGTGCCAAAGCCACAACACGAGCCCGTGAATCAACACGATCACGAGCGGCGCGCTCACGAGCCGCCAAGCTCGGCTCACCCCGGGCGAGGTCAACGAGCGCATGATGCGCCCCCTCCGCTCCGGGCCGAAGGCCCAAGCCAAAGCCACGAAGGGCCGCCCGAGCACGATCAGCGGCGGGGCCACGATGAGCAGGATCTCATGCTGAGTCATGTGCGCCGAGAACAGCACATCACTCAGGCGATCGATCGGCGATATCAGCGCGATGAGCAAGCTGAGCTGCCCGAGGTAAAACGCGCTGGCCTCGCGCCGGCCGATCCCTGCCCCGACGCCGGCAGAGCGCCAAAGCGCGGATAAGCCCCGCGTATACACGCCGCTCGAAACGCCGACGCCGAGGAGAGCTACGGGGTCGAGCGTCCACCAGGACATGACTTCTCGGGCTTCGAGGCACATGCTCAATCACGCGCTCCGAGGAACAGATCGGGGATGCCGAAGCCAAATACGACGACGAACAGGAAAAATCTGAGAGCCCAGCGCTGCCACCGCGCCCAAGCACAGCGCTAGAAAAGCACCCGTTCGCGAGCTCATCGGGGCACGGCCTCCAGATAAAAAAGGAATGCGAATGGCAACCAGACGAGCACGCTGAAAAACCAGAACAGTGCGCTCGCTTCGACGTCCTCGAAAGTTTTGCGCTCCACGCGCGGTCGAAACAGCACTACGCACATGAACACGCTCTCGACGGCGCCGGTCACGATCTCCACGGTGTGCATGCCGAGGCTCATCCAAACCACCGAAGCATACGCGCTTCCCGTCCAGCGGAATGGAACCTCGCGGATTTCCCAAACGCGGAGCGCGATGGACACCAATGAGGCGGCCGTGGCCGCGACCAACCAGCGGCGCATGGGCAGAAAGCGCTCTCTGCAGGCGGCGGTTCGGTAAAGCCAGGTGGGCAGCGCGGTCAGCGCGAGGCCGAGCGCGGAGATGGCGCCCGGAAGGCCGTGCAGCCGCTCATCCGGGGGCCACTCTTGAAAGTTGTTGCGCAGATAAAGGTAGGAAGTGAACAACATCGCGAAGCAGGTGGACTCGATGGCGATCAAGAGCACCGTGCCCCACCAGAGCGGCGATCGAGGGCCGATGGCCGTGCGCGGCAGCGCGCTCACGTCCACCACCGGGCCGCGGCGGATCGCTTCCTCCGTCATCGCCATCGCCATCCTGCCTCGCGGCTGCGCTCGGCATCCACGGTGGCGCGGGTGTCAATGACCGGCTGGCGATCGGTCGGCCAAAACCAAACCATGAGCGCCGCGCTCACGAAGACGACGCCCGCGGGCAACCCCCATGGCGTGACAAACACGCGACGATCAGGCCCGCGGTGGCGAGGGCGGTGATGAACGGCATGACGCTCGGGATTGGCATTTTTACTGCGTGATCGGGCTCGGCGTCGACCACGCGCGTGACGAGCTGCTCGTCGCGGCTGAGCCCCACTACGCGGCCGAGCTCGCCGATCCACAGCGGATAGCGGCTGGCAACAACCGGGACTTCGCGGTCCGCCGATGCGGGCGGGGGCGAGCTCACCGCCCATTCCAAGCTCTCTGCGCCCCACGGGTCTGCGGGCGCCCGCGCGCCGCTGTGCATGCTGCGAGCTGCATTGATCAAAAATACGAGCGCCCCCAATCCCAAAATAAAAGCCCCAACCGTGGAAACGAGGCTCCAGAACCCCCACCCGGTTTCCGGCAGATAGGTGTAAATGCGCCGGGGCATGCCGCGTAAGCCGAGGAGATGTTGTGGGAAGAAGGCGACGTTGAAGCCAACGAAGACGAGCGCACACGAGATTTCCCCGAGTTGCTCATTCAGCATGCGCCCGCTGAGCTTGGGGAACCAATGCGCGAGGCCGCCGAACAAGGGAAACACGGCCCCGCCGATCAGCACGTAGTGGAGATGAGCCACGACGAAGAAGGTGTCGTGCACTTGAACGTTGATGGGGACGGCCGCGAGCATCACGCCGGTGAGCCCACCGATGAGGAAGGTCGCAAAAAAGGCCAAAACGAAGGCGAATTGTGTGTCTACCTTGGGCCTACTGCCCCACAGCGTGGCAATCCAACAGAAGAACTGCACGCCGGTTGGGATCGCGATCAGGATGCTCGCTCCGGTGAAGAAGCTTGCACCGAGCTGCGGTAAGCCCGTCGCAAACATGTGGTGCACCCACAAGCCGAACGCCAGGATGGCAGTGGCGACGTTCGCGAGCACCACGGGCAAGTAACCAAAGAGCGGGCGCTTGCTAGCCGTGACGATGATCTCGGACACCATGCCCAAGCCCGGCAAGAAGATGATGTACACCTCGGGGTGGCCGAAGAACCAGAACATATGCTGCCAGAGCAGCGCATCACCACCTTCGGCCGGGTTGAAGAAGTGAGTGCCGACCAAGCGGTCGAGCGCCAAGCAAGTGCTGGCGATGATCACGGCCGGCATTGCGAAGAGGACCATGAAAGAAGTCACGAGGCTGCCCCACACGAAGATGGGCAGGCGGTCGAGGGACAGGCCCGGCGCCTTGTGCTTGAACGTCGTGACGATCAGGTTCACCGCGACCGAGAAGCCCTCCAAGGTAAGCCAGGAGCGCGCGCTGATCCTCTGGCGGCAGCGGCGTGCTCGGCATCTGCACGCCAGGCTTATCGGCTTGCGGATCGCTAATCCATTGGCTCAGGTGAGCGCGATCATTGTGAACGGTGCCTATGGCCAAGCGCTCGCGACTGGCTACATGGGTCAGGTCCGGGCCCACCGTGCCAAATGCATCGGTGCCCGAGATCGCGTGACAGCTGCTGCAGCGGCTCTTCATGAAGACCTCGAGGCCATGGGCTCGCAACGGATCAGTGGGCGGCGCGGGGCTGCCGAGCTGCTGATCGCGCCAAGCTGCGAATTGCTTCGGGCTCTCGGCAACGACCAGAAAGCGCATGTTGGCGTGCTCGGTGCCGCAGAACTCCGCGCACTGCCCTTCGTACACTCCGGCGCGGTCGGCACGCATGAGGAGCACGTTGTTCTTGCCCGGGATGGCGTCACGCTTACCGGTCAAGCTCGGTACCCAAAAGCTGTGCACGACATCGCGCGCGTCGAGCTCGAGCTCGATGGGCCGCCCGACGGGAATGTGCAGCTCGTAGGCGGTGCTGAACTGCGTCGCGGGCCCACCCACCGGGTAGCGAAACTCCCACCACCACTTGTGAGCGATCACCTGAACGCGCACCGGGTCGCGCGCGGGCAAGAGCGCCATGGCGTGCCCCGTTGCGACGCTCGCGACCAAGAGGCCGAGCAGGGTAAGGGTGGTGGCGGCAGTGGCCCAGATCACCGCGCGCCGTTTGCGCAGAGCCGTTGCGCTCGTCGGCTCTTTCTTTTCGGTGCCGGGCTCGGATTTCCGGCCGAGCGCAAAGCCGAGCGCGGCGATCACGAGCGTGAACACCACCGCTGAGACGTCGAAATAAGCGTAAAACAGCCGGAGGATATGCGCGGCTTGAA
>CAXSGJ010000024.1:5932-21926 GCA_964236865.1 uncultured Polyangiaceae bacterium | reverse complement strand
CGCGGGCTCGAGCGCGGAGTGCGCGGCATAGGGCGCCATCAATCGACCTGTTGGGTGGGCGACTCGGGCTCGGTCCGCGAGGGCGGGGGACGTACGGCCATGTGATCGTCCCGCACCGGCGCGGCGGCGGATGGCGCATGGCCACTCAGGGAGCGAACATAAGCCACGAGCTGCCAGATCTGTTGCGGGCTCAGTTTATCCTTGAACGAGGGCATCCCGCGCGGTGCTCCCGCCAAGATCGTTCGCTCGATGTCATCCACGCCGCTGCCATATAACCATCGTGCGTCCATGAGCGGTGGCGCAATGCCGCCGCCCCCGCCGTGGCCGTGGCAACCGCTGCAGTTCATCTGTGAATAGAGCCGCTGCCCTTCGCTGATGGCCCAGGCATCTTCCGAATAGCGGATGAGGCTTGTGTGGTCGTGCCTCCGAGCCGAGCTAGGGTCCGCGCGGAGCCGGCTCGCGCTGGGCTCTTCGCGGAAGCGCCGCTCTTCACGCTGGCAGCTCGCGAGGGCGCAAAGAGCGCCAAAAGCGAAGAGAAAATGCGCTTTCATGGGCTCGTCACGGCAGTGCGAACACCTACACCGCGCCGCCTTTTTTGGTCACGTTCGGCAAATCCGCCATGGGATGCACGAAGCCGTTGCCGGCGGACTGATCGCGGGCATCCAGGCCTTCGACCACAATGCCTCCTGGCCAGCCGCCCACGCCATCCAAGACGGCGATGTATTGCTTGCCGTCCGGACCGCGGTAGCTGACCGGTTGGGAGATGATCCCGGAGTCGGTCTTGAACTTCCACAACGGCCGGCCATTCGTGGCATCGAATGCCTTGAACCAGCCATCCATCGTTCCGTAAAAAACGACGCCGCCCGCGGTAGCCAGCGCGCCGCTCCAGATCGGAAATCGCTCCTCCACCGTCCAGGCCGCCTTCGCCTGCACGGGATCCCAGGCGCTGAACTGTCCGAGGTAGCCGCCCGGGCCCGGGCGATAACGCACGGTCGCGCCCACGTACGGCGTACCCGCTACGTAGTTCACTTCCGTGCCCTCCTCATCCATGCATAGATTTTGATGAGGGATGTAAAGGAGCCCGGTTTTCGGCGAGAAGGCCATGGGCTGCCAATCCTTCGCGCCGGGCGCGGCGGGGCAGATGTTGCGCGTGACTTGGCCGAGCTTGGGAATCATCTCTGGAACGAGCCGTAGATGGCCCGTTTTTAGATCGACGCCGGTGCTCGAGGAGATGGCGCCAAAGGGTGTGGCCGATAGCACTTGGCCACTCACTCGATCCAGGATGTACAGGTAGCCATTGCGATCGGCGTGAGCCAGCACTTTGCGTGCCTCGCCGCGATCGTCGGCGCACGCCCATTTCCCCGCCGCTGTTGCCGACCAGCACTTGATTTTTCACGACGAGGGGCGCCATGGTGATGGTCTCACCGCGCGAGATGTCGCCGAGCTTCACCCGCCAGACTTCCTGGCCGGTTGTGGCATCGACGGCCACGCTCTGCGTATCGAGCGTGTTGAAGTAGACGCGCCCGCCTGCGAGCGAAGCACCGCGGTTGACGACGTCACAACAGGCGATGCCTTGTGCCCTCGGGTCGGTTTCCGGCGCGTACTTCCATTTCGCCGCGGACCCAGGGCTCTTCAGATCAAAAGCCAAAAGCTGATTGGGAATCGATATGCTTGGCGGGAAGTTGCGGCGAATTTCCCCGGGCGCGGCAGATCGGGGCAGCTCACGCCATATGCCTGGTCGCGCAGTACGCGTTCGAGCCGGCGCGGGATATCCCGCTGTCGGCGGCCCGAAATTTGCGAAGAGACTTCAGTGGTACGCGGGGCTTTCCTGTTCATTGTTTCGGTTGCCGTGGCCGGCTGGCTTAGCTCAGCGGCAGCTTGTCCGAATTGCGCGGCCGGCCGGCAAGCGCGAAGCCAAGTTTGGAATGATGGCTTCGCGCTCAACTTGTCCGCCGCGCTCCTGCCGTTTTTGCTCATTGCCGGCGTCTGCATCGGGCTCGAGTTTTCCGGCCGTTCTCAACGCAGAACGCAAGACGAGCAGGAAGCTGACGCAAGCTGCACACCGACGAGCAAGTGATCGATGAAGGAATTGGCGCAATGAAAAGGAACCCCCAGGGAGCGCTCATCTCGGCAGGCGTTCTGCTCGGCACCGGCATGGGCGGCTTCGTGGATGGCATTGCCCTCCATCAAATTCTGCAATGGCACAACATGCTTTCGAGCGCGCGACCGCCGACCGATCTGGTCGCGATGAAGTACAACATGGTTTGGGACGGCCTCTTCCACGCCTTCACGTGGCTGATGGTTGCGCTCGGTGTGTGGCGGCTTTGGGCGGTCGGCAAGCGCGCCGACGTGGCTTGGTCGACTCGCACCTTCGTGGGCGCGCTGCTTCTCGGTTGGGGCCTCTTCAACTTCATCGAAGGAATGATCGATCATCAGCTTCTCGGCATTCACCACGTACACCCTGGCGAAGGGCAGCTGATCTGGGATCTCGGATTCCTTGCATTCGGTCTCATGCAGATTGCGGCCGGGTCGCTTTCGATCCGCGCCGGTCGCGCCGACTCGTTGCCCCGCGGAGGGCTCGTCGCCTCGGAGCGCGGCGTATCGAACCCGCTCTGAATAAGCCTCACCTGGTGTGTCGCTGCGCGGCATGCGGCTCGCGCTCGTGGACCGAAGCTGTGTGCGGCCGGGTTCCAGAGTAGCGGCGCCGGCTTATTCTCCCGGCTCGCTCCGGCCGGCGGTGCTCACGCCGAGCGATATCGAGAGCGAATCTTCCGCACAGTGGGCCATGTGCCACCAGCGTGCGGGAATGTACAAGCAATCGCCTCGTGGGCGAGCCCGTCGGCCACGCTGGCGAGGGCCGCGTCGCAGCGCTCCGCGCGGCGAATGCAGATGCCCAGGCCACGCTGCATGAGCGCCCGCAGCTGGTGCAGCGTGGCGGGCGGCGCTTCTGGTCGTAGTTCACCGCGCGCCACGACCAGGACGTCCGGCGCGGGCTCGACGCGCAACACCGCCGCGATCCGATTCCAATCACAAATCGCGACCGCAGCCGCTGCGGCTCTCGGCTTGGCCCACGCCTGCGTTTCGAGTACCGCTCGCTCAAACTCCGCGAGCAAGGCAGGCGATACCCAGTCTACTAGCATGCAAACACTCTGAACTCTCTATCACGCGCGGTCGCGAGATTGCCGCCGGGCTTGCGCCCGTGAATGTAAAGGGCGAACGCTTGCCCGAGGCGGCGTTGAAAATGACTGGGCTTTAGTTCTTGGTGCCCTTCAGCGATAGTCTCGAAGCTGCCTAATCGGCCGCGCTGGCACCACCCGCGCCGGCACCGTTAGTGTCGCTGTAGCTGACTCGATAAATCATTCCGTTCGTGTCGTCGGAGACGAGCAGAGCGCCGGAAGCGTCGACGGTGAGCCCCGCGAGGCGTCCGAAATGCGCGGTGCCCTGATCGATCAAGAAGCCCGCCAAGAAGTCTTCGAAAGGCAGCGAAGAACCTGGCAGCGCCTTCAAGTTGCCGCCTTCGAAGTGCACTCGGACCACCTTGTATCCGTCGGGTACGAGACGGCCCCACGATCCTCGCAACACCAGGAACGCATCGTGTCGATACTCTGCGGGGAATTGCTCGGCGCGATAGAACAGAAACGCGATGGGCGATCCGTGAGCGGGGAGGCCGCTGCCCACGCTGGGCGCCGTACTCGGGCAATACTGTTCCTTCGTAACGAACTCGGACGGCGGATCATCGACTGGGTCGGGAGTGCGAGCGCCGTAGCAGAAGGGCCAGCCGTAGCTCTTGCCGCCTTCCAGGCGGTTGAACTCCTCGCGCGGCGTTTCTTCACCGAGGCCGTCCGAGCCCTGGTCGATACCCCACAACTCGGTAGTATCCGGATGCCAATCGAAGCCGATGGTGTTGCGAAGCCCGCTTGCCCAGACCCGATTGGAAATCTTGCTCAGCGGATTTTGCGCCAACATCGGGTGCGCCATGTTTGCGGGGTTCTCGGCGGGCGTGCCGTCGAGGTTCAACCGGAGCATGGTGGCCTGCTCGGAGTTGGCTTCGCGGCAAGCGTTGCAATCGCTCCCGACGCTCACGTAGAGCTTTCCGTCCGGACCAACCGCCAGCGTGCGATATTGATGCTGACCTCCGTCGGGTAAATCCGTTACCAATGCTTGCAGGCCCGTGAACGAGCCATCGGCCGCGACCGTTCCCGCCACGACGCTCTTGGTCGAAGCGAGGTAAACCTTGCCCTGATTGAACGTGATGCCATGGACGTTCTCCAGAGCCGGAGTATCGGTCCCATTGGCAACGATGATGCGCTCCCCGGCGTCATCGACATCGCCGTCGGCGTTGAGATCGACGAGGCGGGTGACCTGGCTCGTCATCGGCGTGGTGACGTACACGCTGCCGTCGGGGCCCAAGGCGAGCATGCGCGCATCCGCAACCGCGGTCGCGAAGACCCGAACCTGAAAGCCGGGCTTGAGCCGCAGCTGCGCCAGCAACTCGGGCGAGAAATCGCGCCGCTCCGGTCGGTTTGCGCCGATCGCCGGGGCTTGTGCCGTATCGCCGCCTGCGCCCGCTTCGCCGCTGGCGGCGCCCATTCCAGCGGCCCCAGCTTCTTCTCCGCTCGCCCCAGCGGAGCCTGCTTCGGCGCCGCTCGATCCGTTCGAGCTACTCGAATCGGAATCGCTACATCCAAACGAGATCGCGAGGCTGGTCACCGCCAGCCCCAACCCAATCGAGGTACGTCGGAACGATCCGCGGCCGCTTAGGTATGGGTATTTCATGCCCGCCGCGCCCTGCGAGCGACGCGCCAACCCACGACGTGAAATGGCCCAAGCGCTGTTGACCTCGCGCGATGGCGCCTGACTTTGAGCCAACTGCGTCAGAAGGCCCACTCAGGAGCATAACCATTGCTCAGACTAGAGAAATGACGCTTTACGAGCTGACGGTGGGCTCTAATGGGGCGCTTGTGCGTCCCAACTCGCCACGCGCGGGGCAGCTTCACTCATGCAGGTGACTCGGGTCGAGGACCGCCTTGCTGCCGAATGGGATACCCAGCCTGGGTTCGTGGGCTGGCTCGGCAGCGTGGACCACAAGGAGATCGGCAAGCGCTACTTGGTCACGGCGTTTCTGTTCCTGATCGTGGGCGGCTTGGAGGCGGCCGTAATGCGCCTCCAGCTGGCGCGCGCGGATCAGCACCTCGTGAGCGCAGAGGTCTACGATCAGATCTTCACCATGCACGGCGTGACCATGATCTTCTGGTACGCCTCACCGATCCTCTCGGGCTTCAGCAATTATCTAGTGCCACTGATGCTGGGCTCGCGGGACATGGCTTTCCCGCGGCTGAATGCATTCACCTATTGGTCGTTTCTATTCTCTGGCCTCCTCCTGTACGCGAGCATTCTGTTCGGTGAGGCGCCGCACGCCGGCTGGTTCGCCTATGTGCCTTATGCGGGGCAGCGCTACTCGCCGGGCGTGGGCTTGGATTTCTATGCAATTTCACTGCTGTTTTTGACTATTTCAACGACCGCTGGCGCCGTCAACGCCATCGTGACGATCGCTCGGCATCGAGCCGTTGGCATGTCGGTCGGCAAGATGCCGCTCTTCATGTACAGCACGCTGACGACGTCGGCGTCGATCATCTTCTCACTGCCCGCACTGACCGTGGCTTGCGTCTTCCTGGAGCTGGACCGGCGATGGAATTTCCATTTCTTCGATCCGGGAAAGGGGGGCAGCGCGCTGCTCTGGCAGCAGCTGTTCTGGTTTTTCGGTCACCCCTGGGTCTACATCATCTTTTTACCTGCGACCGGCATGGTGTCCATGCTGCTCCCAGTGTTCGCGCGCCGGCCGATCGTCGGCTATCCGTTCGTGGCGCTGTCCACCGTGATGACCGGCGTCATCGGTTTTGGCGTCTGGGTTCACCACATGTTTGCGACGGGCATGTCGCAGGTGTCGATGAGCTTCTTCGCTGCTGCCAGCATGACGATTTCGATCTTCAGCGCGGTGCAGGTGTTCGCGTGGATTGCGACGCTCTGGTTGGGCAAACCCGTGATGTCTACGGCGATGCTGTTCGCGGTGGGCTTCTTGAGCGCGCTCGTGCTCGGCGGCTTGAGCGGTGTCGTCACGGCTGTCATCCCGTTCGATTGGCAAGTCCACGACACCTACTTCGTCGTCGCTCACCTCCACTACGTGCTCGTGGGCGCCAACGTTTTCCCGGTTTTTGCGGCTTTTTACTACTGGTTGCCGAAAATGACGGGGCGATGTTTGGATGAAGCCCTGGGGCGCGTGAGCTTCTGGCTCATGTTCGTAGGCTTCAACCTCACGTTCTTCCCGATGCACATTGCGGGCGCGCTCGGCATGCGGCGCCGCGTGTTCACCTACGCCGCGGGGCAAGGCTGGGAGGGGTTGAACCTCGCTTCCAGCATCGGCGCGGCGATCTTGATTGTGGGCATCGCGATCAGCATCTGGAATTTTTTCAGCTCGATGAAGCTCGGCAAGCTCGCCGGCAATGACCCGTGGCACGCCGACACGCTCGAATGGCAGATCGCGTCGCCCCCGCCGTCTTATGCATTCGTGCACTTGCCCACGGTGGCCACCCGCCACCCGCTCTGGGACGAGCACGACGAGCTGGCCGACGAGAACAACGAGCGCGTGCTGAGTGTGGGCCGAATCACGCTCTCGACGAGCACGCTGGGCGGTGAGCCCATCGCGCTCGCAAAAATGCCGGAGGACACACTGTTCCCTCTGGCCGCGGCGCTGGCGTTGACCGCTTTGTTCGGCGCCGCGCTCGCGCGATCACTTGCCGGCATGTCTGCCGCCGCGGCGATCACGGCGCTCTTGTGCGGCTCCTGGCTTTGGCCCAAAGAAGAGCCGGAGCCTCCGGCGCTCGAGCCCGCGCCCAGCGAGCCCGCGCTGGTGACCGAGCTCGATGCGCGACGCGGCAGCATGGGCATGGCGCTCTTGATCGCGACAGAAGCGATGCTCTTCGTGCTCTTGTTCTTCTCCTACTTCTATCTCGGCCCATATCGGGGCGAACGCGCGCCAAGCCTGAGCTATGCGTTGCCCATGCTCGGCGTGTTGCTCCTGAGCAGCGCGGTCGTGCATTGGGGCGGCGCGCGCCTGGAGCGCGGACAGAGCCGAAAAGCACGAGCCGCATTGGCCGTCACGGTTCTTTTGGGCATCGGCTTTTTGCTTTTACAAGTGCTCGAGTATCGCGAGCACTTGCAAAAGCTGAGCCCGCTCACGAGCGCTTACGGCTCGATTTTTTACACCATCACTTCGTTCCACGCGGCGCACGTGGTGCTCGGGCTCTTGATGCTGGCTTACACCGCTTTTCTGCCGGTGATGTCCGCCGCACGAAAGCCGCCGCATCACGCCTATCGCAACGTCGCGCGCTATTGGCATTTCGTCGATGCCGTCTGGGTCTGCGTCGTAGCCATCGTTTACGTGTTGCCGAACCTCAGCCGATGACCACCCTCGGCTATCAACGGCTTTTGCCGGCGCTCCCTCCGGCCCGAACGCGATCATGGTTCGCGCTGGTCGCACCGGTGGCCGGCCTGCCCTTGATTTTTGCAGTCGTCTTGCTTGGCTGCGAACGCGAGCCCGCAGGGCGCCCGGACACTGGAGGCAATGTCGCCCGCGGTCAGCAGCTGATCTCGGCGCGAGGCTGCGGCGCTTGTCACGAAATTCCGGGCATCCGCGGCGCCAACGGCACCGTCGCTCAGTCGCTGGGTTCCTTTGCCAAGCGCTCCTTCATCGCTGGCGAGCTGCCCAATGTTCCCGAGAACCTCGTGCGCTGGATCATGGATCCGCGCGCGCTTCGTCCGAACACCGCGATGCCGAGCCTCGGCATCGACCGCCAAGAGGCGCGAGACGTCGCGGCTTATCTCTACACGCTCGACTGAGGCTTCATGAACCGCTGCTTTTACATATCGATGGTACTAGCCCTTTCGCTTCTTTCCGGCAGTTGTCGGAAAGAAGCCGACGCGACGTTCGGGGTGAAGCCGGCGCGCGCCCAGCCGCTTTCGGGCGTGTCACCAAAGATACAGCTCGTCACGCCGCCGGCCGGCGAGCAGTGGCTAGAGCCCGGCGGAGATACGGCCAACACGCGCTACTCGACGTTATCCCAAATCACGACGGAAAACGCGGCTGGGCTTCGGCTGTCGAGCTCGACCACCACGGCTTACTTGCACGGCCACGAAGGCCAACCGCTCGTCGTCGGCAATACGCTCTACATAGTAACGCCCTATCCAAATGATCTGATTGCCATCGATCTCAGCAAGCCCCCGACCGAGATCAAGTGGCGCTTCCGGCCCGTCCCCGATGCGCGCGCCGTGGGCATCGCCTGCTGCGATATCGTCAACCGCGGCGCCGTCTACGCGGATGGCAAGATCATTTACAACCTGCTGGACGCGCACACGGTTGCCGTCGATGCCGCCACGGGCAAAGAGGTGTGGCGCACCAAGGTCGGCGATACGAACCTCGGTGAGACCACGACCATGGCTCCCATCGTGGTCAAGAAGTTGGTCATCGTCGGTAACAGCGGCGGTGAGCTCGGCGTGCGGGGCAAGCTCGTCGCGTTGGATGTCGCGACCGGCAAGGAGGCTTGGCGCATGTACAACACCGGCCCCGACAAGGACGTCGGCATCGGGCCCGGCTTTCACACCTTCTACGACAAGGATCGAGGCGCCGATCAAGGCGTCACCACGTGGCCGACGGATCAGTGGAAGGTCGGCGGGGCCACCGTTTGGGGCTGGGTCTCCTACGATCCGGAGCTCGATCTCATCTATTACGGGACGGGAAATCCCGGCGTTTGGAGCGCCGATCTGCGGCCCGGTGACAACAAGTGGTCGCTCTCGATCATCGCGCGCAACGCCGATGACGGCCGCGCGCGCTGGGCATATCAGCTCGTGCCGCACGACGCTTGGGACTATGACGAGATCAACGAGAACGTGCTGTTCGACATGGAGTGGGCAGGCAAGATGCGTAAGCTCATCGCGCATGCTGGCCGGAGTGGCTTCATGTACGTGCTCGACCGCGAGACGGGCGAGCTTTTGTCCGCAGAAAAGTTCGAGCCCACCAACTGGGCGTCGAGCTACGACCTGAAGACCGGCAAACCGAACGAGGATCCGAGCAAGCGCACCCACCTGGGCGTCGTTACGCGGGGGATCTGCCCTTCTTCCACCGGCGCGAAGGAGTTCGCACCGAGCGCATTCTCCCCGCGCACGGGGCTCCTTTACATCCCTGCCCACAACACGTGCATGGATTACGAGGGAACCGAGGCGAGCTACATCGCCGGGACGCCGTATCTCGGCGCCAGCGTGAAGATGTATCCCGGGCCCGGCGGCTATCAAGGCGAGCTCGTGGCTTGGGATATTGCTCAGCAACGCAAAGTCTGGAGCATCAAAGACGAGAAATTCCCGCTCACGGGCGGTGTTTTGGCGACCGCCGGCGATGTCGTCTTTTACGGCACCATGGAGGGCTGGTTCAAAGCGATCGAGGCGCGCACGGGGCGAGAGCTGTGGAAGTACAAGCTTGCCTCCGGCATCGTAGGCAATCCGATCAGCTACCTGGGGCCCGATGGTAAGCAGTACATCGCCGTCTATGCCGGTGTGGGCGGTTGGATGGGCGCCGCCGCGTTCCCCGAGATTTCGGCAGACGATCCTTATGCCGCGCTCGGCATCGTGGGCGCCATGAAAGAGCTCAAGCAACACACCGCGCCCGGGGGCTTGCTCTATGTCTTCGCGCTGTAGTTTCGCATTGACGCTGGTTTCACTCAGCGCGTGCTGTTTGCTCGCGTGCGATCGGCATCCGCCCGATGCGGTCGGCAACACCGGCACAACCGACCCCGTCATGGCCGTAGGGCCCACGCCCGGCCCGGCGCTGGACGCGGGTGTGCTCGTGAACCCGTTCCCGTCCGACCGAGATACGCTCAACGCCGGCCGGATCTACTTCGACCGCTACAACTGCTCTGGTTGTCACGGCGGCCATGCGGGTGGCGGCATGGGCCCGAGCCTGCGCGACGACGAGTGGATCTACGGCGAGAAGGACGCCGATATCTTTGCTTCCATCGTGCAGGGCCGCGCGCATGGCATGCCGGCATGGGGCACGAAGCTACCGGATGATGTGATGTGGAAGCTCGTCGCTTACATCAAATCACTGCGCACGCCGGATGAGCCGGACAAGCCCGATCAAAGCGTGCCGCTGCCCCCCACGCCATGAGCCGGTTTACTCGAGCGCTCGGCTTTTTTAGCGCGGTGTTACCCGCAGCGCTGCTGTGTGGCTGTCACGGCTACGCATCGGTGTTTGCTCAGGCGGGCCCGGCAGCGCGCGCCATCGGAAAGCTCGGCATTTGGGTGATGGTTGGGCTGAGCGTCGTTGCGGTCGTGGTGACCGTGCTCATCGTTTGGGCCTCGCTGCGGCGCAACGGCACCCTGCAGGAGCACGCGCCCGTCGACGTGGGCGGCGGCCAGTATTGGATTTTGATCGGCGGCTTCGCGATCCCGGCGCTGGTGCTGAGCGTGATCCTGTACGGCACGCTGCATACGGCCAATCGCTTTCCCTTGCATGATCAGGCGCACTACCGCGCCGACATTCGCCTCGTGGGCCGCCAGTGGTGGTGGGAGGTGGATTACGACGGGGGTGCGGGAGCGACGCGCATCATCACCGCCAACGAGATCCACGTTCCAATCGGGTGGCCCGTAGAAATCGAGTTGGAATCTCGAGACGTCATTCACTCCTTCTGGGTCCCTGCGTTGCACGGCAAAGTCGATCTCGTGCCGGGCCGTCTGAATCACATTCAGATTCAAGCAGATGTAGCCGGCCGCTATGAAGGGCAGTGCGCCGAATATTGCGGCTCCGAGCACACGCGGATGAACTTCGTGCTGATCGCCGAGCCGCTGCCCGTGTACGAAGCATGGCTTGCGCATCAAGCCGCTCCGGCGTCGTCGCCGGGCGATCCCGAAGCCGCCGCGGGCAAAGCCCTGTTCGAGAGCCACGCTTGCGGCCTGTGCCACACGGTGCGCGGCACGAGCGCGCTCGGCAGCGTCGGCCCATATCTGACACACTTTGCCAGCCGTGAAGGGCTGGCCGCAAACAGCTACCCGAAAACACGCGCGTACTTGGAGGCTTGGATCACGCACGCGCAGTCGCTCAAGCCCGGCTCGCAAATGCCGGACCTGACGCAATTCGGCGGCGCAGAGCTGCAAGCACTGACGCATTACGTGGAAGGGCTGCACTGAGCTCATCCGCCCAAACAAAGGCAGGAGTTTACGATGCGTAGAACATTCAAATGGTTTTCGCTGGGCGCGATTGTGGCGCTAGTCGCCGCGGGCGCGACCGCATTTTCTGCCGAAACGGCGCCCAAGCCCGCGGCCGACTGCGCGGGCTTGCCCGAGCACGCCAAGCTGAGGGCCGCGTTGCAAGCCATCATCAGACAGGGCAAGAACGCCAACACCGGCCTCGGCAACCAAGAGTGGGTAGCGGTCGCCAACCGTGATGGCGTGATTTGCGCGGTTGCGTTCAGCGGTCCGGACCGCGGCGCCCAGTGGCCCGGAAGCCGGGTGATCGCTGCAGAAAAAGCGTTCACCGCCAACGCCCTCAGCACGCCGGACTTTGCGCTTTCCACCGCGAACTTGTGGGCCGGCGCGCAGCCCGGTCAAAGCCTTTACAGCTTAACAACGAGCGCGCCGCCCAACGGTCAAGCGGTGTACTCGGGGAGCCCCGCCGATTACGGGCAACCGAACGATCCGTTCGTGGGCAAAGCCGTCGGCGGCGTGATCGTGTTCGGCGGCGGGCTTCCGCTGTATGACGCGCAGGGCAAGCTCATCGGCGGTATCGGCTTGAGCGGCGATACCTCATGCGCGGACCACGTGATCGCTTGGAAGCTGCGCAGCGCTCTCAAGCTGGACGCGGTGCCCGCGGGTGTGGCGCTGAACTCGAACGACAACATGGTGCTCGACATCCAAAACGGGCTCAGTAATAGCGGCTTTGGGCACCCAAGCTGCAAAGGCGGAAAGCCCTCCGACGACGTGATCAAGGCCTTGCCCACGCAGTTCCCACCAAGCAGGAAAAAGTAGTGCTGAGCCGCTGGCTCTCGGAGGCGGCGCTCTTGGGCTGCACGGCGGCGCTCATGGTCGGGTGTGCCACCAACGACGAAGCGGGAGCGGCTTCTTGGGCAAAACAGCCGGAGCCCGCGCCGGAAATCGCCGGCTTGAGCGTGACTCGCGGCGCGCCCTTCAGCCTCCGACAAGAGCGCGGCAAGGTCGTCCTGCTCTCATTCGGCTACACCTCTTGCCTCGAGCTTTGTCCGGATACTTTCTCGGCAGCGAAGCGCGTGCTGAATAAGCTCGGCGGCGCGGCAAGCGGCCTGCGCTTTGCGTACGTCACGGTCGACCCCGAACGCGACCGGCCAGAACCGTTCGCGCAGTTCATCGCCTCTGTGGATCCGCGGTTCGAGGGAGTTTACCTGGAAGGTGCCGCTCTCGCGCCGGTGCTCGCCGCTTACGGAGTAACCGTGAGGAAGCGGCTGCCGACCCCGGACGGGTACGCAAACCGGAGCCGTGACCCCGCCCGCTTTTACAGCATGGATCACACCTCGGGCTTTTGGTTGATCGATCGCGAGGGCCGTCTGCGCGTGCGCTATGCACATGACGCTTCAGACGCCGAGCTGCTCGAGGGAGCTCACCGCCTCCTTTCGGAGCCGGCATGATCGCGCGCGCCAGCAGCTTGGCTTTGCTCGCCCTGTTACTTTTATGTGCATGCTCGGAAGCGCGGGCAAAATCGGGCGTAGGTCTGCGCCTCGAGGCACCGTTCGCGCGTGTGCTGGCCTCTGGGGTCGGGGTCATCTACGTGCGCCTCATCAACGACGGCGCGCTCCCGGATCGGCTGGAGCGGGTCGATGCGCTGGGAGTGGCGGACGCGCAACTGCACGAGGTCATCATGGAAGGAGAGCTGTCCACGATGCGAAGCGCGCCGGGCGGTTTCGTCATCCCTGCGGGAGCCTCGCTCGCGCTCACCCACGGCGGAAAGCACATCATGCTCTTCGGCGTGACCGACGCTCCCACCCGAACCACCCTGCGCGCGACCTTTCACTTCGAGCACAGCGCTGCTCGCACGCTCGACATCCCGGTGCAGCATGGCTTTTGAACGCAAGGCGCCGCGCTGGCTGCCTTTGCGGCTCGTGCTCGCCGCCACCCTGGTTATCGCGAACGGCGTAATTCCAGCCGCTTTCGCGCGCCCGAGCCGCCAACTGCGGGTGTGCGCCGACGCCAACAACCTGCCGTTCTCCAATCAACGCGGCATTGGCTTCGAGAACAAGCTCGCGGAAATGTTGGCGCGCGATTTAGGCGCCGAGCTTCATTACACATGGGCGCCGCAGCGGCGCGGCTTTCTTCGCAACACACTGAATGCCAAGCGCTGCGATGTCGTGATGGGCGTGCCGAAAGACCTCGATGCGTTGCTCACGACTCAGCCGTACTACCGGTCGAGCTACGTGTTCGTGTACGGCCCCGGCGCGCCGCACATCCGTTCGCTCGATGCGCCCGGGCTGCACGCGCTCCGAATCGGGGTGCCCTTGGTCGGGGACGACGGCGCGAACCCGCCGCCCGTGCTTGCGCTCGCCTCCCGGCAGCTCATCCCCAATCTTCACGGCTACTCGGTGTATGGAGACTATAGCGCCGATAGTCCTCCGTCCGAGCTGATTCGCGCGTTGCGCCGTGGCGAGATAGACATCGCGCTCGCCTGGGGGCCGCTCGCGGGTTACTACGCGGCGAGCTCAGAGCCGAAGCTCGAGCTCGCGGTCATCCCTGAGTCGGAAGCCCCGCCCGGCCTGCGTTTCAGCTTCAAGATGTCACTCGGCGTGCGGCGCGGTGACACCGCGCTGCAAGCCGAACTAAACCGCTGGCTCATCCGTCGATCCAAAGAAATTCGCGCACTGCTCCGCGCCTATTCCGTTCCAATACTGCCGCTGGTCGGCACGCACAGCCGCTGAAATGGTGCTGTATCGGATTGGAAGAGTTGAGCGGTGCGGCATCGGGACAGCTCGACGCAAGCGCCCGCGTGCGCGGGCGGAAGACTACAGCGCAGCCACGATGCTCATGGCGTGCTGCAGATGAGCTGCAACCGTGGCATGCATGGCTGCTAGCTGCGTCTGCAAGTCTGCATCCGTGGCGCTGGGAATGAGCTCGGTTTCGACCAAATGCAGTACCTCTTGGTGGACGTGCACCTGCGCTTGCATGTAGACCCGGTCAAAATCCGCGCTCGGCGTTTGGCTGAGCGTGACCAACAACAGCGCGCCTTCGTCCTCCAGCTTCTGACTGATAGCGCTCTTTTTCGGCGCGATATGCTTGGTCGAGACCAAAGCAAGGGTCTGGTCATTCGCAGCACCGTGCTCCGTGATCATCATCTGAACGAAATCCAGCACCGCGGACGCGTGGACGCTCGGCTTCGCCGCTTGGGCCGCCGAGACCTCGCCCATATTGGCGGTTAACATGGCTTGCACAATTTCTGCGTCGGTCAGCATGGAGAATGCGCCGCCCGAGCCCGCCTCGCCGCCCGAGCCCGCCTCGCCGTCCGAGCCCGCCTCGCCGTCCGCCCCGCCAATGCCTTCAAACGCACCGCCAAAGCCTCCGTCGCCGCCCGTGTCGTCAGCGCCACCCAGCTCGTCACCGTTCGCGCCTCCTGCACTGCGCCCGCCTGTTCCGCCGGCCCCGGCCGAGTTACCGGTAGTGTCGTCATCGCTGCCACAGGCGGAGTAAACGCTCAATGTCAAAATCAACATCATGCCGTAAACGATTCGAGATTTCATGGGTCCTCGGCCTCGCGGTTTTGCACGCGCCGTACCACTCACGAACCGATATCACCCAGTCAGCCAGCCCTTGATGCCGTCTACATGTGCCCGCGCGAGAGCGACGATGCGGAGGATTGCTCTCTTCGCTTTTTAGACATCGCATCCGGGTTCTGCCGCCGAGAGCCCGCCGAATCGCCGGGCTGTTTAGAGGCCGATGATGGGAAGGATGTCTGAAGCCTGGGCTGTACGCGTAAAGCCGACTGCCATCAACAGAGATCCGGAGCAGAATGGCGATGACCGACGCGAAATTAGATCAACAAAGAGACTTCGACTCTTTCATGCAAGCGAGGGCGAACGCCGGCGTCGCCTGAACGGCGACCCGCACCGATCGTCGCATTGAGCACGCGGCGCTCCATCGTGCGCGGCCCCGTCGCCCGTCATGAGTCTGGCCGCAGGCGGGCTCGCCGCCCGACGCCACTTGGCGACAGTGGTAACGAGGTCTACGGAGCAATGCTTCGCCGCGGTGCGCGGCGAGATGACAGACGACGCCGGGCGCGGTTCTGAAGCAACCGCGCTCTACATGCCAAAGGCAATGATGTAGTTCCAGAATTGAATTAGTAGCTGGCGGTGTACGGAATGGCGACCGTGTGAGGCACGTTCGCGGCGTCGTAATGGGTGGCGGTTGCACTGCCACCCCCATGTCCAGGCGTTGTACCGCGGTGACCAGTCAGAATGCCGGTCATGGTTCCCTTGGCGGAGGCGCTCTGAAGCAGCCGAGGGCCCGACTCTGAAGTCGCACTTTTCCTTGCCCCGGCGCAAAACGCCGCGCTGCGCCATTCTTCCACAGTGAAAAACCGGGTGTGCAAATTCGCATCGCGAGCGGCTTCGCAACCCAGAAGCGGGCGCGAAAAGAGCCACAAACAGCCCCGCTCGATCTGGATCGTAAGTTGCTTAACCGGACGCGATGAACACGATCAGCCTCGAGGGCAGCCCCGACGGCAAGTTCGGCCGCCTCGGCGTTGTACCTCGCATCCAGGTGGCACCCGCTGACCGTTACGCTGCGGGTGTAGTGCTTGTGGGTAAATATCGGCTGGGCACCCTATTGGGAGAGGGCGGAATGGGCGCGGTGTGGTCCGCGACGAACCTGTTCCTCGATCTGCCGGTTGCGATCAAGCTAATCCGCGCGGACTTGGACAGGGACACCCTGCGGGGCA
>CAXSGJ010000024.1:0-5922 GCA_964236865.1 uncultured Polyangiaceae bacterium | reverse complement strand
ATCGGAAGAGCACACGTCTGAATCCAGGCACATTCCGTTATGTAGTATGCCGGCTTCTGCTTGAAAAAAAAAAATCGGTCAGCGGCGAAGCTCGGCCACCCAGCGATCGTGCGCGTGTACGATGTCGGCGAAAGCGAGTTCGGAGATCCGTTCATCGTCATGGAGCTGCTGCAAGGCGAGACCCTTGCGAAAAGGATCGCGCGCGGCCGCCTCTCCGCCGTGTCCGCTGTCCAGCTCCTTTTGCCGATTATCGATGCGCTGGCGGTTGCCCACGAGCGCGGCATCGTGCACCGGGATTTGAAGCCGGACAACCTGATGCTGGCGCAAGAGCAGGAGCGCATACAACCAAAGATTTTGGACTTCGGCGTCGCGAAGCTGACCGACCCACGCGATTGCGACCACAAGCTCACAGACTTGGGGACCATCGTCGGTAGCCCCGAGTACATGTCTCCGGAACAGGCGCGAGGCTCCGATGACGTAGATGCCGCGTCCGATATCTGGGCGGTATGCGTCGTGCTCTACGAAGCGATCACGGGGGTGACACCCTTTGCTGCGGGCAACTACAACGCCTTACTGCGCGCCATCGTTGAAGACGAGCCTCAATCGCTGATCGAGCGCGGCGCGGGCGACGCGGCGCTGTGGGCCATCGTCAAGCGTGGGCTCGCCAAGGGTCGCGCGGAGCGTTACGCCTCAATCGGCGGGCTGGGTAGCGCGCTGGCAAGCTGGCTCATGCGCAATGGCGTGCTCGAGGATGCGTCCGGTACCGCGCTGGAATCGCACTGGGGCTTGTCTCGTGTCGTGGTTGGTTCTGCTGAGGAACAATCCCTGAGCTCGCGCGCCACGACACCAGTCACGGCAGCGAATTACGCGGACGCCAGTGAGCCGTATTCGCGCGGCGCCTTCACCGCCACCGTGCGCGCCCGGAACGGGCGTCGCTCGCGAACGGTGCAGGCGGTGCTCGCTGCGTGCGCCATGATGGGAGCCGTGGCACTGCTCGAAGCGCGCGCGCATTCAGCGGCGAGCGTGCCAATCGCGCCGGCTGCATTGTTATCGCCGGCGCCGGAACGGGCGAGCCGGCCGGTCGCCCCAGCCGGTACAGCGATTAAGGCCCTGACCGTTTCGCAAGCGGGGCCGCCCGTCACGTCCACCGCGGTCGATGCGGAACTGGCCACACGGCGCGCGGTGCGCGCGGTTGCCACCGCCAAGCAATCCGCGACTGCCAGCGTCAAGCGGGCTGCCGTCCTGCCGAGTTCTCCGGCCCTGGCTTCAGCGCCCACTCCGGTTGCCAGCGCGCTGTCGGCTCTGCCGACCAACGGGCAAGCCGGGCCGCTCACTCCCGCCCCGGTCAGCGCACTCAAGTCCTCCGCAAAACGCCCGCTTGATCTGCTCGCCCCCTACTGACGACGCCGTGTCGAACGCGCGCGAAGCAACGTGACTGCCAGCCGCACCACCGTGCGCGCGGCACGCCAAAAGCAACGTGCCACGCTGCGCGCAGCGCACCTGCTCAGCGCGTGTACGCTTTTCTTTGGGATGACCGGTGTTTCCGCAGCCGCTGACGCTTCGGGTGCGACGACGCAAAAATCGTCATTGCCCCGAGAGCTCGCCAAGCAGAAATACGAGCAAGGCGTCGAAGCGTATCGTGACGAGAAGTACGCCGACGCAGTGCGAATGTTTCTCGAAGCAGACGCGCTCTCCCCCAGCGCAGCGCTCTCGTACAACATTGCTCGGGCGTACGAGAAAGTGGGCGACGACGCCCAAGCACTGCGTTGGTACCGCAACTACGTGCGCCTCAATCCCTCCGCGCCAAACCTCGCTGAGGTGCAACACTTTGTCAGCGCGCTGAGTGAAGGCCTCGCAAGAAAAGGCATTCAGCAAGTCACCGTGCTGTCCGTCCCGAGCGGCACGACGGTCGCCATCGACGGCAAGGCCCTGGGAGTCACGCCGCTCACCGTGGAATTGCGCCCGGGAAAGCACCGGGCGTCGCTCAGCCTGCGGGGCTTCAGTGATGCCGAGCGCAACTTCGATCTGCCCGCGTTGTCAGCGATCGATCTGTCGCTCGCACTCGAGAAAGCGCCAGTCATCGCCGACGCGCATTCCCGACGCTTTGGTATCGCGCCCTACCTCACGCTGGGTGTCGGGGCGGCACTTTTGAGCGCTTCTGCGGTCTTCGAGGTCGCTCGCCGCTCTGCGCAGAGCTCCGCTCACAACGACATCACTCAACTCGACTACGAGCACGACTACAATGCCGCCAACAGCCGACAGTCTGCCGCGCGCGTGTTGCTCGGCGTGGGCAGCGCCGTCACGATCGCGGGCGCCGCGCTGTTGTTCTTCAACACACGCCTTACGCCGGTATCGAGCGTCGGAGCGCTGAGGTTGCCCGGCGGCGGCGCATTGCTCGCGGAGCACCGTTTCTGATGCGCGTCTCGCCGTTCGTTCGGGCTGCCTTCCTCGTTTATCTGGGGATGCAGACCTGGGCGTGCGAAAACGACCTGTCGTCGAGCCTCGCGGGCAAGCAGTGTGATGAGCAGCTGCGCTGCAGCTCCGGCTATGTTTGCGATTCAGCTTCGAACTCGTGCGTGCTCCTGGGGGCGGCAGGCGTGTGTGGCGAAGGACAGGCACTGTGCGGCGGTGAGTGCACCTCGCTGGCTTCGGACCCGCACAACTGCGGCGGTTGCGGAGCGACGTGCACCTCGCCTGGCAATGGCTCGGCGGTTTGCGTCGACGGTTCGTGCAACTTCGCGTGTACGAGCCCGTTTGCGGCCTGCGGCGATGTGTGCGTCGCTTTTTCGCGCGATCCGGCCAACTGCGGCGGATGCGGCGCGCGCTGCACAGCACCCGACGGAGGCACGGCGATATGCCGCGCCGGCAAATGCGAGTCTAGTTGCGCGGGCGGCCTCGAGGCGTGCGCCGGCCAGTGTAGCGACCTGGGCAGCGACCCCAAAAACTGTGGAGCGTGTGGGCAGGCCTGCGGATCCGACCTCGTGTGCTCGGGGGGCGCCTGTAAGAGCAGTTGCGAGGTCGGATTTAACAACTGCTCCGGCGCATGCCTGGATCTATCGGTGGCGGCCGACCATTGCGGAAGTTGCGATATCGCGTGCCCCCATCCGCTTCATGGCAGCGCCACCTGTGCCGCGGCGAGCTGCAACATCGCGTGTAGTGATGGCTTCACGAACTGTGGGGACGTGTGCAGCGACACGCAAGCCAATCCGCAACACTGTGGCTCGTGCGGGCATGTGTGCGACGCGCCAGCTAATGGTATCGCCACCTGCGTGGGTGGAGCGTGTGATTCAACGTGCCGCGTAGGCTTTGCGAGGTGCGATGGCGCTTGCGTCAAGACTGACACCGACCCGAGCAATTGCGGCGGCTGTGGCATCGCGTGCCAGAAGAATGAGGTATGCGCCGGCGGCGTTTGCAAATCCGATTGCCCGGCGGGGACTCAAGATTGCTCCGCGGCCTGCGTCGACCTTGCCGGCGATCCACGCAACTGCGGCAGTTGCGGAAAAATGTGTCAGGCGGTCCCGCACGCGAGCCCCAGTTGCAGTAAGTCAACTTGCACACCACTCTGCGACGCAGGATACACCTTGTGCGGGCCGGCCTGCCAAAGGCTCGACTCGGACGTGGGCAATTGCGGTAACTGCGGGCACGCTTGCGGCACTCCACAAAATGGCGTGTCGACCTGCACCAGCGGCCAATGCGGCGTCAGTTGTACTGCGGGGTACACGAGCTGCTCGAATGCCTGCGTCGATCAGAGGTCGGATCCGAAAAACTGCGGCGCGTGTGGCAAGGCATGTGCCGCGGGCGCGCTTTGCCAAAAGGGGGTCTGTGCTGCGTCCTGCGCGGGGAATGCCACGGCGTGCGGCAATTCATGCGTCGACACCGGGGCCGACCCCGGAAACTGCGGGGCCTGCGGGGCAGCTTGCGCAGCGCCGGCCAACTCAACACCCGAGTGCAAAGGCGCGAAATGCGGCTTCCAATGCCAAAAACCGTACATCCAATGTGGAACCAACTGCATCGATCCCAGCGCCGATTTAAAAAACTGCGGGTCCTGTAACAAGGCATGCCCCGCCGTTGCCGGCGGTGCCGCAACCTGTGCAGAGGGCCAATGCGGAGTCGTCTGCGCCTCTGGAAGTACGGCGTGCGGGGGGCAATGCGTTGACGTCAAGTCGGACGCGAAGAACTGCGGCACGTGCGGGCACAAGTGCAATGGTAAGCTCAGCTGCACCTTCGGCTTCTGCCTGTGAGGTCGCAGCCGCCGAGGCTCCGCTGGTCGGCGCGCCAGCCCCGCATTGACCAGTCGGAATCGCGGACCGGATTCCCTCCTGTGCGCGGCTGACCCGGTTCCATCCTGTGCGCCGCGCCGAGGCGGGGTCCAAGATAGGATGCGCGATTACCTCTATGCGGAAAGCCCCAGCCGCTTGCCGCACAGGACATCGAGCGCAACCACCGGTGCGACGGCCGCCAGGGCCAGCGCAGCGTTGCCCCGCTGGCGGTTCCTTGTGCTGAGCGCAGAGCCGAGAACGCCCAGGTCGAGCGCGTCGCCGGCGACCCGAGCCCAAACCCACGGGCCTTTGCGTTCCTGCAAAAGTATCCCGACGCCGGCGGCAATTTCCCGCACGCCGAAGGCGCGAATGAGCGCGGGGCTCTTGATGCCGAGCGCACGCGCGAGCGGCTTGGCGGCAAGCACTTCCGTAAGCCCTAGGGCGAGACTAAACCATCCCAATCCATTGGCGATTTGCTTCGTGTTCATGCTGATCCTTTCGTCACTCGAGGGCAGAATTCGTTTGGCGCGCCGCGCTTGGGGCATCGTGTGCTCGACGTCGCTGAGGGTGGCTGGCTCGGAAACAGGCAAAGCATTGTCCCTGCGTCGCATCGCCGAGATGACCGGATAGACCGCGTTACGTGCCCGGCCGATCGAGCCGAGCGGTCGATGAGCGGCGAGCGCGTGCGCGGGCGCGAACGCAAGGTCGAAGTTCCCCGCGCCCCGCAGCGCCGCCGCATCGGAGTCCTGCTGAGGGAGCACGATGCGGGCGACCGTGCGGTACGGGCTTTCCTCCTCCGACCATTCGACCATCGGGTCTTCGACCGGCATGCGCTGTGGGTCGGTTGCCAGCTGAACTTTGACTTCGTATTCGGCGGCGTTCTTAGCGAAGAACTCGGTGGTGGCCGCGCGCAGTGCTTCCGGATCGTGCATGTCCACGCGCTTGCCGATGAGCTCCCGAAGCGCGGGGTTTGCAGGAATGAACGCGATCTTCGCCACATAGTCCCCGTAACGCAGGGCGATCTGCGAATAGTACTCTTCGGCGAGCGGATGGTACGCAGGGTGCCCGTAGACGTCGAGCTTCGGGGAATCCGCGCCGACCGTGTGCAGGACGGCGTTCGCGGCTTCGGCCGCTTTCGAGACGGCGCCCTTGACGGCCTCCGGCAACTTCGGGGCAAGCTTCGTGTTCGCGCCGAAGTTGGCCAGGAATGACTTCATGTCGCTGTTGACGAATACCTTGCCCGTGTCGAAGACGAAATCCTGTGTCGACGCCCCCTCGTGTGCGGGAAGCTTTGGCCCCTCAGCGCCAAAGACTTTGACTGCCATGCCTCGTGGCGATGACACCGCGCGGTCATCGAGAACCTCACCGGGAACTTGTGACATACGCACGATGATCGGGTGCGTGCCGGGCTGCGCGAAGAGCCCCTGCGCCAGCTCGGGCGGCAGATCTGGGAGGACCGTGAGCTCGCCTTTTGCGAAGGTGTGGGCCTTAGCATGCGAGATACGCACGGTCTCCCCCTGCTTCTTCGCCACCTCCCGCTGGCCCTTCGCCATGACGTCAATGATCTTTGCAATCGTCTCTTTCTCGTCGTCGGCGATCTGCTCCAGGTCGTCCCGGTATCTCACGTAGCTAGCCATCAATTCTCCTCACCCGCGTACAAATA
>CAXSGJ010000023.1:72938-83693 GCA_964236865.1 uncultured Polyangiaceae bacterium | reverse complement strand
CTGACCGGCTGGTTCGCCCCAGCCGCGGCGCATCTCGTCGGCCAGCGCTCGACCAAGGGCCGGCCGGCGCACGCCGTATTGGAAGCAGGGTATTGGGGGCTGGTCGTGCATCACGTCGCCGACGGCATTGGCCTCGGGACTTACACGCGCTTGCCTGCGGGTCAGGGCACTCATCTCGACGTGGTCATCGCGCTCGCGGCGCACACGGTGCCGCTGATTGCGGTCGTGTCACTCGCGTATCGCACGACGTTCGGCGCGCGCTCGGCCGTGGTGCGCTCGCTGGGTTTGGCGGTCGCCAGCGTGGTCGGCATTGCGCTCTCCGTTTTATTTTCAGCGCACACGATCGAGCGGTTCGCGCCGATCATCGCCGCCCTGGCCGCGGGATTACTCTTGCACGTGGTCACCCATGACTTGACCGAAGATCGCCCCAGCACGCCGTTTTCGCGGCTGTTGGACCTCGGCATTGCCGTGCTCGGCGTCGCCGTTAGCTTGCTCGGCGTTTGGCATAGCAGCGAGCCCGGTATTCTCACGTTTGCCCGTCGGCTGGTCGAGCTCAGCGAGCGGACTTCGCTCGTGATCTTGGTGGGCTTATTGGCTGCGGCATTTTCCCTGCGGCTACCCGATAGGCGCTCGGTATTGGCACGCGCCACTCTGCCCGCGGCCCCGCTTGGTGCAGAGAGCGTCTTGCTCAGTCTTGCGCTATTCGGGTTTACCGCGGGCGGGCTGCGTTTGCTTCTCACGGGCGCGGCCGTCGCCGCCCACGGCCTGACGCCGCATGAGCCGGCACCCGCCGCGTCGATCGCTAACCCGCCCTGGCGCGCCCGCGCTTCGGAAGCGCTGGAGCGCTCCGGACCCTGGCTCGTGCTTGGGCTTTTGCTCGGCGCGCTGTTGTCTTCGGCGCCAGCGCACGACGGGGGTCTGCGCTCGGGGGGTCTGGTGAGCCTCTTGGCCGTCGCGCTGATCGCAAACTTAGCGCCCGTCGCGGCGCCTGCGGCCGTTCTCATCGGGATCGGGATGGGCACACTCGGCTTCTCGTCCGGTGCCGTGTTGGTGTTTGCCACGCTCGCGCCGGTGTGCGCCTGGTTGGCCGGCGCTCCGCGGTTACGCGCGCTGGCCAGCGCCGTCTGCGTGGCGGTAGGGCTGGCCGCGGATCGCTGGCGCCTCGCAGCCAACGCGCTCGATGGCTCGCTCTCCGAAGGCGACCTTGGACCACGCGCGGCTGCCGCGCTGACCCTGCTGCTTCTCTTCGGAGTCTGGCAACAAGGCGCGCGGTTGTGGCTCGCCACCATCGTGCCGCCCGTACCGCATGAGCACGAGCACGCCCACGACGTGCACGGCCCGCACCCGTAGGGCTAGGCCGGCGCGGTGGTTCGCCGCGCGTTCAACTAGGCCGGCTTTACGCGTCAGTGGATGAGCAGGCGGTAGGGAAGGGCCACGGCCACGTGCTCGCGACCGGTCAACGGCGAGAAACTCGACACCGCCGCCCGCAGCTCGAACGGCACCTCGTTCAGTAAGCTCTTCACCGCGCCCTGCCGGGCCAATGCGGCAGCGGCATCCGCGTCGCTGGCGTCGTCCGAGATCAGGAGGCTATCGAGCAGGCTTTCACGACCGCCTTCGACCGTCACCGGTATCTCCGCGTCGAGGTGAGCCGCCTTGCGCGCCGCCGTTAGCGCCTCCGACAAGCCCCCTATCTCGTCGATCAGACCACGCCCTAGCCCCTGATCGCCGCTCCAGATGTGGCCCTCGGCAGAAGCGCGCACCTTCTCCACCTCCATATGCCGAGCGTGGGCCACGCGGGCGATGAACAGATCGTAGATGCCTTGCATTTGCGCGCGCACGCGTTCGCGTGTCGCGTCGTCCCAGGAGGTCAGCGGGGAGTTGAAGGCGGCACGCTCGGCTGCTCCCGGCTCGGGGCTCGCGGCAAACGTCTCGGCGTGGATCCCAAACTCCTCCAGCGCCGGTGCAACGTTGATTTTTCCGCCGAAAACGCCGATTGAGCCGACGATACTGGTGCGTTCCGCGAAGATGCGTTGGCCCGCACAGGCGATGTAATAGCCGCCGCTCGCCGCCATGTTGCCAACCGACACGATGATGGGTTTCTTTTTTCGCAGCTCCATCATCTCGTGCCAAATCAAGTCGCTCGCCAGTGGCGAACCGCCGGGCGAATCGATGCGCAGTACTACCGCCTTCACGGAGTCATCCTGTTGCATGCGGCGTAGGGTCTTGCCCAGCGCGGTCGCGGTGATGCCGCCTTGCTGTAGGGGCCCGCCTGGCTCCATCGTGATTGCGCCTTCGGCCGGCACCACTGCAACGTGCGGCTTGTGTTCGCCGGAGCTGCTCGAGCCCGCGAGCAGGCGCAGCAGCTGCCCGATGTCCAAGCCGCCGCCGGCCTTGGCGCGCGGTCCGAACACCGCTTCCACCGCGCTGACCTTGGCGGCCTTCTTGGCGGCCTCCAGCGCTTCGTTCTCGAAGCCCACTTCGTCGACCAAGCCGCGCTCCAATGCTTCGCCCGCGCTGAACGGGCCGTGCTCGAGTGAGGCGCGCAGGGCGTCGCCCTTGCGCACCTCAGTGCTTTCGTCGAGCCAGGCCCCACGGATGGCAGCGAGTGTCTCGACGAGTGACGCGCGCGCCTCTTCGCTTGGCCCCTCACGTGTCAGCGGCTCGGCGCCGCTTTTGAATTTGCCCATGTGCAAAAAATCAACGTCGACCTTCAACTTGCTGAAAATGCCGTGCAAATACACCATTTGCGCGGCAATACCGATGGTCGACACCTCACCGGCGGGGCTCAGCCAGACCTTGCTGCAACCGCGAGACGACAAAAGCGCGCTGGAGTTGCTGAGCTCGTGTGCGTGGCAGACTACCGGCTTGCCCTTGGCCCTTAGCTTCGCCAGCAAGCGCGAGAGCTCTTCACTTTGCGAGAAATTGAAATTTACCTCACCCAAGCGCACGAATAGGCCTCGCACCTTGTCGTCCGTCCCGGCGCGTAAAATCGTGCGAACCAATCCGGTATACGTTTGCGCGGCGGGCGTATGAAAAAGCGCGCCTGAGTCGATCGTCTCGGGCACACCGGCGCTCAGGTCCAACTCGATGAGCCGCGGCTCGTCGTCTTTGAGCGCCACCTTGGGGGTGGCACTCGAATCCATGTGTCGCGGGCGCCCGCTGCAAGCGAGGACCAACAAGGGAGCAACCAGCCAGCGCGTGGAGGATTTCATTTTGGTTCAGGCAGATCAGTCGAGTCGACGCTAGGGGGGGGTGGGCTCGCGCCTTCAGGCTTCGACGAACCTGCGTCTCCTGAGACCGCTTCGCCATTGTCGTCAGCCTCGGCAATACGCGCGCTGGCGTGCGCGCCATACTCGGAGCTTGGCCCAGCCTGCTCGAGCAGCCGCCGGTACAGAGTGAGTGCGCTCGCTCGCTCGCCCGAGGCCCACTTTTGGTCGGCGCTGGCGAGCAGGGCCGGCAAATAGACGGGATTTTCGGCCAACATCCGCTCGTAGAGGCTGGCGGCGAGGGCCGAATCGTGACGCGCTTCGGCGATATCGGCCAAGCCGCTCAGTGCCTCGGTGTTTCGAGGCTGTTCGTCGACCACCGAGTCGTACAGCTGCGCGGCTCGAGAGAGGTCACCCTGATGCAGCGCGGCCGCTGCCTGCGATAGGCGTGACCTAGAGTCGCCCGTGGCCTCGGGCGCAGGGGAGGTATCGAGCTTGGGCAGCTTGCTCATGTCGAGCGTCACGATCTTCAGCTGCGCGCCGGGGCTATCATCGAGCGAGTTCTTGGCGCGCTGCAAGAAGGTGCGCAGCTCTTCCAACAGGGGATGCGGCTTGGGGCGCCCGTCGACCTTTGCGAACTCGGCAGCGGCCTCGCTCAGCCGGCCCGCGCGACTTAAGGCGTAAATCAACGCTGCCCGGGCCTGCCCTGGATCACGTTCGGCGGACGCGGCGGTGCGCAAGCGATCGATCACCGAGGGCCAAAGGGGTGTCGGCTCCGCGAGGTCGAGCGCCGCCAGCACGTAGGCATTCTCGGGCAGGCTCGCGTTGACGCTGAGTGGCGTCAGCCACTCGCGAGCCTTGTCGCCTTCGCCGCTCAATCTGAGCGCGTCGACGCGGGCGCGAAGCAGCGCGGGATCTTCGGGAGAAACCGCGAACGCGCGGTCGACCGCAGAGCGCGCCTTGCCCACGCGCCGGCCCAGCTCGCGGTAGGTCGCTTGCACCAGATCGCTCGAGTTGGGGTCGATCAGCCGCAACCTGAGCCACCACACATCCGCCCGCCTCGTCTCCAGCCGGGCCAAGGCGGTCAGGACGGCGGGGTCCTTGTCCGCCAGCGCAGTCGCCTTGTCGAACTGCTCCTTGGCGCCCTCGAAGTCGCCGTCCGCCAACAGTCGATTACCATCGCTCAAAAAGCCTGCGACACGCGCGTCGCTCGAGGCCTTTACGTCCGAGGTCCCGGTGAGGCGCGACAGGTAGCGCCGCCCAACCGTAGACCCGAGCAAGCCCAAAACTCCGAGAACCACCACGCCAGCGATCCATCGCGACCGCGCGCTCCGGGCGTGGCCGTGGTCGGGCGCGGTCTCGCTGTGTAGCTCATCGTACGACTTGAAGCTGTCGCGAATGCTCTCCACCTCGATCGGCGGCAAGTTGCGTGGCGACGAAACGGGGGCCCGTAGGCCCGTCGGCACATCCAGTGTGGAATCGAAAGCCGAGAGACGAGACGAGGACGGAGCCCTGGGGGTGAGCGGCAAGGACGAGCGAGAAGATTCGGGTAGCCGTTCGGGCGAGGTCTGTGAAGTCACGGACGTTGCGGGTGTCTCGGTGCTGAGCACGACCGCCCCCGAGCCGTCGGGGAGGGTGGTCCGAGGCCCAAAATCAGCGGGTCGCGTCGAGGGCGGCGGGCGAGTCAGCGCCGCCGACTTCGGCGCTTCCGGCGGAGCCACTGCCGCGGCTACCGGTGCGACCGTGACCGGCATCGCGGCAGCGGCCGGCGGTGCTTCTGGTACGGCCGGTGCCTTGATCGCCTTGGAGTTAGCGGGCGGGGCCACGCCCTGGAGCGTGTGCTGCATCCGCTCGGGAGCGCGCGGCTTGCCAGCGGTCGGAGCGGCCTGGAACAGCGGCTCGAGCTCCGCAATGGAAGCCAGCGCGCGAGGCGGCTGCTTGCCGCGCGAGAGCAGATCGGTCGCGCTCACTTTCTTGTCGGCGATTCCGCGTTGCAGCTCACGAAGCGATGTGTAGACGAGCTCACGCCCAGACGCGGTGCGGACGACCCAGCGCTCCGGCGCGACGCCTTTACCGACGCCCGGAAATAGCTTGAATTGGAACCCGCAGTTCGTGCACTTAACCGTCGTACCCCGCTCGGAGATCAGGGCATCGTCGAATTCGTACTCGGTGCCGCAGCGACTACAACGAACGTCCATATCGCCTGGGGTGAAGGGGCCAAAAACTTAGCATGGTCGAGAAATTCCCACCGAAATCTTAGGCACGCGGCCCGATGCCGTTCTCGCTGGCGTTTTACAGGGTAGGCTGCTGATCGCGGCGCCGCATCAGCGCATTTCCGTTTACTTGTCCTGGGCATGTCGCTTGCTAGGCTGAGCCACGTAAACGAAGCTCTTACGGAGGCAAGTCTCATGAGGCGACCGGTGTTCACGGCTCTGGTTTTGGGCGCAGTAGCGGTGCTGCCCGGCTGCCCCATCTACGACCACGACGACGGTGACTGTTACTCTAGCGATGACTGCGCGCCCGACTTTCGCTGCGACGACCGCAGCGGCGACTGCTATCCGGAGGCTCCGAAGTCCGCGTGTCGTGAGCCCGCGGAGTGCGGCGTGAACGAGACCTGCAGCACGGCTGGCCAGTGCGTCACCGGCGACTGCAGTTTCAGCGGCTGCGTCCGTGGCTACGTCTGTGACTCGAGCTCGGAGCGCTGGGAATGTGTCGAGGACACCGGCGCGGCGGGCGCTAGAAACGCGCCTTCCCCGAGTTCCGCCAGTGGCGCGGCGGGTGAGTCGCCCCTCAGCGCCGCCGCGGGGGCGGCGGGCGGGAGCTGAGCCTCACTTCACGACGCGCAGGTACGGGGGAAGCTCACGCTTCGGCTTACTGCCGTGCTCCGTGTTTGCGCGCGCGGCCTCGGGCTTTGCCTGGGGCGCCTTCTTGCTCGGGACTGGCGCCGGCGGGCGCGCCTCGGCGGGCGCCTTCTTGGCGCGCACTTTCGGGTTGGCCGGCAGCTTCGAGAGCGCCTTGGGCGGCGCGGCTCTTGGATCCTTGCCGGGCTCGAGCTTTGAGCGTTGCAGCGCCTTTCCGGGACGCTTGTCGCCTTCCACCAAGGGCTGCCCCGCGCTCGACTTGGCTGGCTTGGTCGGTTTGCCCGCGAGCTTCTTGTCTGCGCCCTTGGTGGCCGGCTCTTCTTCGGCTGGCTTGGCTGCAGCGGCGGCATCGTCCGCGCCCACGGAGCGCAGATGCGGGCGCGGTTTTTCAGGGGCCTTCTGCGCTTGCGCTTGCGCGGCCACCTCAGCGGGCACGTCCTCCGCCCAGACCATCGCTTGCCCGTTCTCGCCAACCAAGGCGAAGATGGCGGGCCATGGGATCATGCAGAAAAACGGCGCGCGATTGAAGCTCAAGGTGCAGGATAAACCTTGATCGTCGACGTGCAGATCCGGAATTGGAACAGCCATATTCAACCCGACCTGCAGCACCAACTGCGGTTGCTTCTTGAACCATGCCGGCACCTGGACGGCCTCCGCACGCGGATCGAGGTGAACGTACATCGACGCCTGTTCGAGCAACGCCAGTGCGACGTCCTTCTTGGGTGGAAGGCGAGCCGTTGGAGCCATATGAGCCTCGTTACTTAGCGCCCCCCGCACGAAATTGCCAGCCGCCGGACCGAGTGATTCAATCCGTCAGGTCCTTCGGACGCTCGAACCTGGCGAGTTTCCCAGTAACCGTCAGCGATAGCTCCGAAAAATCAGAGATCGGCAGCGCACACAGGATCAGGCCCGCGGTCGGTAGAGACGTGGGTTCACGGGTCAACCGCAGCGCCAGCGCCTCCAGGCCAGGATTGTGGCCGACCACCAGCACGCGCTGGGCGGTGGCGGCGAGCCTCTTTATCGCCTCGACGTAAGCCTCCGGACCAGCAAGGTAGAGCTCGTCCAGCTCGTCGACGGCTCCGGCGAAGCGAGTTGCGCGTGCGACACGGCCCGCCGTGTCCCGTGCCCGGAGCGCGCTCGAGCTCAGGATGCGATCGGGGACGAGGTGTTCGTCGGCCAGCAGCTGGCCCATGAGCTCGGCCTCGCGCTTACCGCGCTTGGTCAAGGGGCGATCGCGATCTGGCCCGTCCTCTTGGCTGGCTTTGCCATGGCGCAAGATGAGCAACGTTCTCATGACGCCAGAAGATAGCGCGCTCTTCGTCGTTCCAGTACTCGAATGCTATCGTGTGTGCGGATATGTCCCCCCGCATATTGGTCGTCGAAGACGAGCCGGCGATCGCAGAGTCGGTAGCCTATGCGCTCGGCAGGGACGGCTTTTCGGTCACCGTGGCCGCGACGGCCAGCGCGGCCAGCGCGCTCGCCGACGCAGCCGAGCTCGTCGTCTTGGATTTGATGCTGCCGGACGGTAGTGGCTTCGACTTGATCGCGGCCTGGCGAAAAACCAAACAGACCCCAATCATCGTCCTGTCTAGCCGCGACGGCGAGGCGGACCGCGTGGCCGCTCTCGAAGCTGGCGCAGACGATTACGTGACCAAGCCGTTTTCGCCGAGGGAGGTCGTGGCTCGCGTGCGCGCGGTGCTGCGGCGATCGCAGGCGGAACTCCCGATGCCGGGCGTGGCCGCGCTGGCACTGGACACAGTGACCCGTCGCGCCCGCGCCAACGGCTCGAATTTGGAGCTGACCCGCGTTGAGTTCGATGTTTTGGCGTGTCTCTTGGAGCAGCCAGGGCGTGTGTACAGCCGCAGCGAGCTGATCGGTAGGGTGTGGGGCGACGGCTTTGCCATCACCGACCGCACCATCGACTCGCACGTCAAAGCGCTGCGTAAAAAGGTCGCTGAAGCCGGCGCCGAGCCCGGGCTGATCGAGACGGTGCGCGGCGTCGGCTATCGCGTCGCGGACGCGCCGAGCAGCGCGCCGTGATTCGCCTCGTCGTCGTCGCTGCGGCGGCCATCGGGCTGATCATCTTCGTCGCGTTCGTGGTGTCTCGGCTGCTGCGTACGCGCACGCGCGGGATGTCGATCCGGATGCAAATTTTTCTGGCCTTGGCCGTGATCGTGGGCGCCTTTGCCTTTGGGCTGGGCGTGATGGTGATTGACCGCATCGAAGCGCGCGCAGTGCGCATCGCTTCTCAGGCGGCGGAGGATGAAGCCGTCGCCCTGGCGGGCATGATGGTCGGCGAGCTCGATCGCACGGGTGTGAGCGTCGCGGACTTGGCCACGCGTCTAGAGCACGAGCGCGGTCGCGGCGCGGACCTTCGATTGGTGCTGCTCGACGCCCACGGTGCCCGCTTATTTCCGAACCGGGCGCCGCGCCAGGAGCGCGGCGTCGTCTCGGTGGACGTGCCCATACGCCTGCGCGGGGTGGAAGTCGGCGCGGTGCGCGTGGTCAAGCCGACCGTCGCGATGCGCAATTTGCTCGCCGATTTTGCGCCTACGGTCCTGGTCATCAGCCTCATCTTGGGCACCGCCGCCGCGCTTGCCGCGGCCTGGATCGGGCGCGCTATCGCGGCGCCCATCGAAGCACTGAGCGTGTTTGGCGAGCGCGTGAGTCTGGGCGAGCGGGTCGGCGCCCCGCCCATCGCGTTTGGTCGCGAGGTGATGCGGCTGACGCGCGCCATTGATTCCATGCGCCGGGATCTGGAGGGCCGCCCGTTCGTCGAGACTTTCGCGTCGGATCTGTCGCACGAATTGAAAAACCCCGTGGCGGCCATTCGCGCGAGCGCCGAGGTGCTCGAGGAGAGCGCGTTGGAAGAGCCCCTGGAAGCGCGGCGCTTCGTGGCGCGCATTCGTGAAGCAACGGCGAGGATCGAGCGCTTGCTGGGGGAACTTCTTAGCCTGGCGCGAATCGAGGCGCGCGGTGTGGAGACGTTCATGCGAGTGGACTTGACCGAACTCACGCGCCGCGCGATCGACTCGCTGGGCGATGGCGAGGCGCGAGTCTCCCTCCGCACTTCGGGCGACACCCGCGTTCGTGGCGACGAGCAATGGATCGTCCGGGCTCTGGTCAACCTGATCGAGAACGGCCTGACCCACGGCGCGATCGGCTCGCGACTCGACGTGGTGCTGTCGCGCAGCGAGCGTTGGGTGAACCTGCGCGTGATCAGCCGCGGGTCCATCTCGCGTCATGTACGCGAGCGGCTCTTTCGTCGCTTCGTGACGACCCGCTCGGACAAGGGGGGGACCGGACTTGGCTTGGCCATCGTGCGGGCCGTGACCGAAGCGCACGGCGGACACGTCGAGCTGCTGAATGCGGGGCCGCCGGAAGTCATCTTTCACGTCAGTTTTCCGCCGGCGCGACGTCGAGCGAGCCAGCGCCTTCTAGAGGCGGTTCAGGACGCGCGCCAAGAACTGGCCGCTGCCGGCGAAGGGAAGGGCGAAGAGCTCGGTGATAATTCAACAAAAACAGCGGGTTAGCTCTGTGCTGCAGTTCTCCATGAAAGCTCCACAATGTTTTGCCGCTCCCTGTGTAAAAACGTAGTCAAGCCGGTCACTTGGGTCAGCACCTCCCCGGTCGGTTCTTAACTTTAACCTGTACAAGGCCCAGCCCGCCTGGGCCTTGGAAAGAGAGTCTTCGTGGTCAGCGGCAACAACGGGTCGAACGGCACTTCGCTCATTCCCCGCCACGTGGCGATTATCATGGACGGCAACGGCCGCTGGGCAAAAGCCCGCGGCCTCCAGCGCGCAGAGGGCCACGCGGAGGGCGCGCGCGCCGTCCGTGAAGCAGTAGAGACCGCGACGCGCGTGGGGGTGAAATACCTGACTTTGTACGCCTTCAGCGTGGCCAACTGGGCGCGTCCCCGCCTGGAGGTCGAAGCCTTGATGCGGCTGCTCGTGGAGTTCGCCCGTCAAGAGCGAGCAGACCTGCGCCAGAACGGCATTCGCGTGAACGTGATCGGCGCGCTCGAAGACCTGCCGACCTCGACGCGCCACGCCGTCGAGGACCTGATGGCGTACACGGCGGACGGTGACCGAATGACCCTGACCTTGGCGCTTTCTTACGGTGGCCGCCAAGACATCGTGGAAGCGGCCCGCTCCTTGGCCGTCCGCGCGCGCGCCGGCCTGGTCTTGCCCGAGGAGATCGACGAGACCTTCTTTCACCGCGAGATGACGACGCACTCCTTGCCCGACGTCGATCTTCTGATCAGAACTGGCGGTGAGACCCGCGTCAGCGATTTTCTCTTGTTCGAATCGGCCTACGCCGAGCTCGTCTTCTTGCCAATCATGTGGCCCGACTTCAAGCCCGAGACACTCACCGGCGCCATCGCCGACTACGGGCACAAGGAGCGCCGGTTCGGAAAGACCTCCGAGCAAGTACAAATGCCGCAGAGCGCGTTCGATCCGCTGGACCGCGTTGGCTAGCGTCTCTCCCTGCCATGGTCAGAACCTAAAAGACCGCTCGCCGGGCGCTGGTCGACCTTCGAACTACCAGGCCTGCTCGCCGCCCTCACAGTGAGTACTCGACGGTGTTCAGGGACGGCACCTTTGCCGACCAGGTGAGCTCACGAACGCGGTTCTTCAGACACTCAGCAAGCTTTGGATTCTTTGGAGTCGTCGTCAGGTCGATGGCCA
>CAXSGJ010000023.1:0-72928 GCA_964236865.1 uncultured Polyangiaceae bacterium | reverse complement strand
CGTGAAGCGCGCGGCTCCAGGTTTGCATGGCGCGTAGAGGGACTCTTCCTGCAAGGGCTTGCTGAGCGTTTCTTGATCGACGTTGACGCGCTCGGCCGATTGCGGAACGGCTTGGATCGCCTGTTCTACGGACATATCGGCGGTGAAGGTCGGCTCGACGACGTCCTCGGTCTGGGCTTGGCTGCCGTCAGCCTCTGGTGTGGGTGCAACCTCGGCCGTCGCGAGCGGCGACGCGCTCGAATCAGTGGCTGGCGAGACCTCGCTCGGGTCGGCTGGGGCCGGCGGCGAGCCGGCACAAGCCGCGCAGAATGACATCGATAACGCGAGAAGAGCGAGTTGGCGCGGACCCATGATCTGGACGTTACCATAGCCCACGCGCCCGGCTCGGGCCGGGCAGCCTGCAGGCATAGGCCGTCTTCGATGCCGCGCGCGTATCAGTAGCGCTGAAGTTTTTAGCGATTCAAGCCGTGTGCGCGGCCACCTTGGTCAGCCAGCGGCGCAAGATATCGCGGCCCACATCGAGCAAGGGCAGCTCCGTCCATTCATTCTTCTGATGAGCTTGGGCTTGGGTGCCCGGCCCGAAGTTGACGGCCGGGATCCCGAGGCCCGCGAAGCGGGCTACGTCGGTCCACGCCTGCTTGGGCTCCACGCTCACTACGCCACTTTCAGCAAGCAGGCGCACGAGCGCATGAGAGCGTTGAGGCGGGGCTGAAGGCGAGACGTCCGTGAACTCCAGCTCAGCCTCGCCGGCAACCAAACCGCGCACATAACCCTGTGCGGCCTCGGCGCCGGTGCCGGGCGCAAAGCGATGATTCAGATTCAGCTCGAAGACATCGGGAATGACGTTGCGGCCCCGGCCGCCGCTGGCCATCGTGGCGCTGATCACGCTTCGCCACTCCAGCTCGTCGACCACGTGCGAGATGGGAGCTTCCGCGGCCAGCCGGGCCAGAAATGAGGCGGATTTCTGGATCGCGTTCTCGCCTTGCCAAGGCCTGGCGCTGTGCGCCGTGCGGCCGCGAAAACGCGCGGTCGCATGCAGCGAGCCGCCGCAACCCAATTGCAGTTTGTTATCGCTCGGCTCGAGCGCAACGGCGACGTCCACACGGCTGAGCTCCGGGTCTTGCTCGAGGACGGGGCCGAGCTCATTTTCGGCGAACGGGCCCTCTTCGCGCGCGTAGAATACCAGCGTCAGGTCCACGGTTGGGCGATTCGGCGCTTCGGCTAGCTCGAGCATCAAGGCAAGCCCGCTCTTCATGTCCGCCGCGCCCGCGCCGTACAATTTGTTGCCCTCGATGCGGGCGGGCCCTTCGTGCTCCGTTCGGACCACGTCCAGGTGCCCTGCCAGTGCCACGTGCGGGCCACCGTTGCCGCGCGTCAATGGCACGACGATCGATTCGCCGTAGCGCCGGATCGGCGCGGCGAGCGCCACCTTTCGCAGGCGTTCGCTGACGCGGTCGCAAATCTCGCGCTCCTCGCCGATGGGAGACTTGATCTGACACAGCCAGAGCAGCGTTTCGGCCAGCGTTTGCATCTTAGACCGACACGTTGAAATCGCGCAGGGCGGAGTTGAGGCTCGTTTTTTTGTCGGTGCTTTCTTTGCGCTGACCAATGATCAACGCGCACCCAATCTGGTACACCCCGGCCGCGAATTGCTTGCTGCGCATGCCGGGAATCACCACGCTTCGGGCGGGGACGCGGCCGCGATACTCGACCGGCTCGGGACCCGTCACGTCGATGATCGCCGTCGAAGCCGTCAGCGCGACCCCCGCTCCGATCACTGCTTCACGCTCCACCAGCATGCCTTCCACGACGATCGCGCGCGAGCCGATGAAGCAGCCGTCTTCGATGATCACGGGCTGCGCCCCCGGCGGCTCGAGCACTCCACCTAAACCAACGCCGCCAGACAAGTGACAATCTTTACCGACTTGCGCGCACGAACCGACGGTCGCCCAAGTGTCGACCATGGTGCCCGAGCCAACGTAAGCCCCGATATTCACGTATCCCGGCATCACGATTGCACCCGACTCTACGAACGCGCCGTAGCGGATGGTCCCCGGCGGCACGACGCGCACCCCGGCTTTGTCGAGGTTTTTTTTAAGCGGGATCTTGTCGTAGAACTCGAACGGACCAAGCTCGATACGTTCCATCTTGGCGATGCCGAAGTACAGCAAAACTGCCTGCTTCAACCAGGCGTGGGTCGTCCACTTGCCTGGGCCGTCCTGAGTTGCGACGCGGTAAACGCCTCGATCCAGATCGTCGACCACGCGTGCTACGGCGTCCTTGTAGACGTCCTTGGCCAGCAAGGAGCGGTCGGCGTAAGCGGCTTCTATTAGCGATTGCAGCTCAGGTGCGGACATAGGGTTTCAATACGCGGGCTTCCGAACGGTCGCAAGAGCCAGCCCGCGCAGGGTCTTCATCCGTCAGCTCGCTCCGTGGCGATGATCCTTCACTCGCTCGGGAAAAGTCAGACGCAGGCTCGAAGTGTTTTCTTCCCACGACAGCGAGACGCCGGAGACGCGCGCCACGGCTCGCAGACACGTCAACGTCGGATCGATCACGCCGCGCGCAATCAGCGCGAGATCCTCCCCTTGCGGCGCCTGCCGCCGCTCGATGCCCACCTGGTAGCCTCCCGCTGGATCGCGGTCGACTAAGACATGCGGTGTGCCCGGGCCGCCCTGTGCCACGAGCTCTACCCCGAGCGCGAATAGCGCTGTCGCGATGCGCGGGTTCAGCTCCACCTCCACGTCCGCCGCAGCGAAACTGACGGTCGCGAGGATGCGCTGGCGGTTCCAGGAGCCCCCGCTGGGCGGCCCGGAAAAGCTTTGTTGGATCAGCTCGAAGAGATCCACCGGCAATGAGCGACCGGCGGTCGCGTCCGCTAAAAGGTCGAGCAGGCCACGCGCGGTCTCCAGCTCGAGCGATGAGTTGGTGATGACTTGTTCCAAGGCGAGCCGCGATTTAGCCGTGAGCGGCCGGAGACTCGCGAGTTCGAGTTCGTCGCCCAAGCGCTTCAAACGGGGGGCAAAATAGCCTTGCAGTTCGTCACTCGCTTCGACCAGCTCAGGTCGCAGAGCGACGGCGCGCAGTAGTTCATCGACGGTGGCACGCATGGGTGAGCAGCCCGCGGCGACGTCGGGCAGCACCGACACCAGCGCCTTCGAGCCGACGCGAACCGAGTGCAGCAGTTCGGCAAAATTGCGCAGCGCACTCATTGCGCCTCGCAACGTACCGCGCGCGGCGTCGAGCTCCGCGCGCCCGACCGCGTCGGCGCCGAATTCTGGGGGCGGCTTTCCGCTCTGCATTCGCGGACTAGGCTAGACCAGTTCCGCCGGCAGCGCTGACCTGCGACCGCGCAAGGAACAGCGTTGCAGCGGCAGCTCAGCCCAGCTCCGCGCCCTGGAAGTAGTAGCTCGTTTCCAGCTGGCCGTTTTCGGGCGAATCGGAGCCGTGTACGGCGTTTTCGCCGACATTTGAGCCGAACTGTTTGCGCACGGTGCCTTCGGCCGCCTTCGCCGGATCGGTCGCGCCAATGACGTTGCGAAGGTGTTGCACCGCGTTGTCACGCTCGAGTGCGATCAAGACCACGGGGCTCCGCGTCATGAACGTGCACAGCTCCGCGAAAAATGGACGCTCGCGATGCACGGCGTAAAAGCCTTCCGCGGTCTGCCGCGCCAGCTGGGCTTGGCGCAAGCCGATGATCCGGAAGCCCTCTTCCTGTAAGCGCTGCAAGATGGCGCCTTGCTTCCGCTTTTCCACGGCGTCGGGTTTGATGATGCAGAGCGTGCGCTCGAGAGCCATATCGTTCTCTTTCCTGCTGGGGCGATTTGTTCCGCGCACTCATAGCAAGACTCGGCGCTTTGACAATCACCAAGTGCGGCCGTTCGGCCTCTCAGCAGCGCCGGAACGGGACGCAGCCCCCTTTGCCGAGCCGGCCTGTGACCGCTCAACACGGACCGCTCGCGGCTCGTGCTTTGCTTCGCACCAGGCAAGCTCGCCATTGCTCTTAAAAAATTGCGCCGGCATGCGCTCGTCGACCGCCTCCGAGTCGAACCATTCCGCGATAGATAGCTTCTGCTCGCTACACCTACCGGCCTCATGCTCGCTTTACTCCAGGTCGAAGGGCAGGTAGGCGCGCGCCAATGCTCGATCGAGGCGACGAACGCCAGCGCCTGGGTAAGCGAGTGCGGCTGCGGTCAGTCGCCGCGCCCGCTCGCCGTCCACGGCCCGTGCGGGCGTAATCGAAGAGTGAGCAGGCTCGGCTTCGGCTGAGTTTGGGCGAGCGGCGTTCCGATCCGGTTCGTCCGCGGCCGGGATGCGTCCGCGTCGCCCAAGCGCGTCGCGCGCTTCTCTCACGCCAGCCGCGACTAGGCGACGCGCGTCGCCGATACCGGCGCGCACGGATTGCCAGCTGAGCTGGCGAATCAACTGGACGTTCACTACATCAACCGGCTGGGCTGCCCAGCGGTGCTTATAATACGCGAAATTCTGCATAAAATTGAGAAAGCGGTCGCCGCGGTCGAGTGCTTCCCCGACGGCGAGCACGAACAGCAATTGACCCGGTCCGAGGGCCGCGTGTCTTTGATCGTAAGCCATCTCCAATGCCCAAGCACCGTGTCGGGCGGGGGAGGCCGTTTCGTTCGAGCCGACGATCAGCCCGGCGACGAGTACCCCGTCTAGCACTACACCGACGAATGAAGGGTCGAGTCCGGCGCGCCCCGCGACCAACTCACGATGGAACTCCACCCGGCGCGGTAGACGTTGAATCGACGAGGCGGTTCCGCTCTTCCAGCTGCGCTCATCCAAGTCTAGATAGGCGTCGAACCAGGCACTGCTGGCTCCCGGACCGCGGGCGCAAATCAACTCCACCCCGCCGGCCGCATACAGCCGGCGGGCCTGTCGGCTCACGCTGGAGCGCATGCTCCGCGTGAGCGCTTTGAAGTAACTGCGCAGGTTGGGCCAAGCAAACTGAATCTCCGAGTAGGGCTCGACCGCGATATCGCGGGCGCGAAAACGCCGGTCTCGCACCCGATGGACCGCGCGGTACAGGGCGCCATCACGGGGCTGACTGACTAGCTCGAACATCGCCCAACTGCGCTCGTGCGCACACACGTGGTCCACCACTGCGTCGGCGACCGAGTCCTCGTCTTCAGCCGCCGCCAAGACGCCGGGGCCCTCGGTGTCGGCCGGTGCGAGAAACTCTAAGCACTGGGAGCCCAAACGCAGCGGCGCCAACGAACGCGGAAGAACGTTGCGCGCGGTGCGCCGGAGCGGCGCCAGCCCGACTACACGGTCCGCCCGACGGACCACGAGCAGCAGCTCGCCCTGGCCTGGCGCAAAGAATTCGCTCTGCAGGCCGTAAAGTTGAAGAAAGGCCGCCGACAGGAAGGGATTGGGCCTTCTGGATTCGAGATTTAGGCGATCGATCTCAGCGGCGTATCGGGTGACCGCGCCGAGACCTTCAACCCCTGAGACCGACAGCTGTTCAGCCATGGGCGCACGCAAGCTCCGCAAGCGGCCGCGCCCTACACATCACCGGCATGTAGCGGATACTTAGCCCGAAAGGGTCGACACGACGAGCGTGTGGATCGGCCCGCGTCGGCGGGCGAGCACTCAGTTTTTCGCTACGCGTCTGGCCGCCGAAGCGATCAAGGGATTGCCGCGCCTGAAGTCGTCTTGATCGATTTCCCAGATCATTGCGCCGCCGAGGCCCTGTTCCTCGATGAAATCTAGCTTCTGCGCCCATGATTTCGGATCGTCGTAGCTGAAGAATACGCGAGCCTTTTCGTCATAGGCGAACGGCACGTGGGCCTTATCGTCCCAGTCGGCCTTGGCCCGACCGCTGCTCAGGAGCTCTTGCATCTCGAAGTAGGCGACGAGGCCAGGCTCTTGTGTGCAGCGTTGCTTCGGGCCGCTCGCGCTGGACGGCGTGCCGACTTTTGCTTCTTCCACCCCGCCGAAGGTGTGACCGTAGGCAGCTAGCCCGACGACGATCTTTTCCGGCGGAACCCCGAAGCCTTCGTAAATCGAGACGCTCGCCGCCACTCCCGGACCAAGCGCCGGATTCGGCGCGTTGTGGCCGGTCCGGTGGTCCCAGGCCCCGGCGTAGTCGTAGCTCATCAAATTAATCCAATCGAGTGAGCCATGAACCTTCGGTAGATCGTACCACTTGATGTACACGCCGCTCGGCGCGGCGACCGTGAACAACAATTTTTCCTTACCTGAAGGAAGCTTCTCGGCTTCGAAGCCAGCGCGGACATCACGCAGGAGCTTCACGTAGTTCGCCGTATCCATGGCGCGTCCCCCGCGCGTCGGCTCAGACGGGTACTCCCAGTCCAAGTCGAGCCCATCAAATCCGTTCTCCCTCAGGTACTTGATCGCCGAGTCCACGAACTGCTTACGTGTCGCGGCAGTTTCGGCCATCGTCGAGAAGATCCAATCGTTGGGTGGATCGCTGTGGGTCCAACCGCCAACCGACAGCAACGCTTTTAGGTTCGGATTCTTTTTCTTCAGGCCGACGAAGCGCGCGTATTGGCCGGTCGGGCCGAGGTCGGTCTTATCGAACGGTGCCAGCTTGAAGCTCGGCGCCGTGCGATCCCCGCCGTCGACGCGGGCGAACGCGAAATTCAAATGAGTAAACAACGTCGGGTCGACGTCTTCGACGGTGAATCGGCATTTGGCATCGCGCGCGTACGTCCAGTCCGGGAAATAGCCAACCACGCGTTGGATCGGTCGACGAGTGGGGGGTGCGTCGGCGTGCGATCCGGGACGATTCGCGGACTCCGCTGCCCTTTGTCCGCCGATCTCGGCAGCAGGCGCCGCGCTCGGGGCGGCGTTCGGCATGCTCGTCAGACAACCGGAGAGGGCTAGTGCGCAGAGCTGGGAGGAGCCGCGGATCATGGTCACCAGTTGAGCGCACCGCCGGCCGTCCGTCTTGTCAACTTCGTCCCCAGACTATGGCCAATTTTGCAGGGTTGCCCGAGCCCGCCGCGTGCGCCGTGAGAGACTCGGGCGACGGGGCAGGCGATGCACGAATTTACCCAGACTTCGGCGCCGACCGTGACAAGTTTGGCCCTGGGCGGACACAGTCCCCGGTGTCGGAACAGGCCGCACATTGGACGCCGTCCCCCGCCACTGTCTCGCGTTGCACGAACACGGAACGGCTCGGCCCGTTGGCTGACAGGAGCAGAACGTGACTGAAGTCGCTGTCATCGCCCACCCAGCGCTGGAAAGGGCGCGCCGTAAGGCTTACGCCCGGCTTATCCCGCTGTTGTTCGTGAGCTACGTCGTTGCCTACATCGACCGGGTGAACGTGGCTTTCGCCAAGCTGACCATGTCGAAAGACATGCCTGCCTTCGATAACGACGTGATTGGGACCGGCGCTGGGCTGTTCTTTCTCGGCTATTTCCTGCTCGAGATCCCGGGCACCCTCGCCGTCGAGCGCTGGAGCGCGCGCAAGGTGATCGCCCGGATCATGATCTCTTGGGGCGTGATCGCGGGCCTCACCGCGTTCGTCAAGACGCCGATGCAGTTTTACGGGATCCGTTTTCTGCTCGGCCTGGCCGAGGCCGGGTTCTTCCCGGGCGTGATCATCTTTCTCACCCGCTGGTTCCCCGCGCAAGATCGAGCGCGGGCGTTGGCGCTGTTCTTGATGGCCACCCCCGTAGCGCAGGTCATCAGCCCCTTGGTGTGTAATCCGCTCTTGAAATTCGGGATGACGGAGGTGGTGGGTGGGGCCACGGTGACGCACGCGCTCCTGTTCGGAATGCACGGTTGGCAATGGGTGTTCCTGCTCTGGGGCATCCCGGCCATCGCATTGGGATTCATGACCCTGTTCATGCTCGCGGACTGGCCCAAAGACGCCAAGTGGCTGTCGGGTGAAGAGAAGTTCGCCCTTCAAAGCGCGATCGACCGCGAGCGCGCGGCTCAGGTTCAGAAGCAGCACATGACGCTGTTTCGGGCGCTCCGTCAGCCCAAAGTGATCCTGCTCGCGCTGGCTTATTTCTTCGTCGTGACCGCCAACTACGGAACAGAATTTTTCCTGCCCAGCATTTTGGAGCGCTGGTTCCACCTGAAGCTCGACACCTTGACCTTGTTCATGGTCGTGCCGCCCGTCGCCACCTTGGGCGCGCAGTGGTTCGTGGGTTGGAGCTCGGATCGCACGCGTGAACGGCGCCTGCATACCGCGATCCCCATTGCGCTGGGCGCGGTGACGCTGGCACTTACGCCGTTTTCGGCGGCTTCTCTGGCGATGACCACGCTGCTCTTGATCGTCGCCCGGACTGGCATCAAGGCCTATCAACCCGCCTTCTGGACGCTCCCGAGCTTGTTCTTGAGCTCCAGCGCGGCCGCCGGGTGCGTCGGCTTCATCAACTCGTTCGGCAACCTAGGCGGCTTCGTCGGTCCAAAGATCATCGGCAAGCTGGAGACCGTGACCGGCTCATTCGCCGGAGGGCTGTGGATCATCTCGGGCATGATGGGCGTCTCGATGCTGATCATCTTGACGCTTGGGCTCGGTAAATCGGAAAAGAAGCCGCTGCCGTCGGTCGCCGAAGAAATAGATCCCACCGCCGCGTGAATCGATACCTTACACGATGAGTCCACGTAAGAAACCTGAAGAGCTCCGCAGCCACCGCTGGTTCGGGGCGACTGATCTGCGCTCCTTCGGTCACCGCTCGCGCACCGCGCAGATGGGTTACAGCCGTGAGGACTACCTCGGCAAGCCCGTGATCGCGATCCTCAATACGTGGAGCGACATCATGCCCTGCCACGCGCACTTCAAGCAACGTGTGGAGGAAGTGAAGCGCGGCGTTTGGCAAGCGGGCGGCTTCCCGATCGAGCTACCGGCGGTGGCGCTGGCGGAGAATTTCCAAAAGCCGACCACCATGCTTTATCGAAACTTCTTGGCCATGGAGACGGAGGAGCTGCTGCGCTCGTATCCGGTCGATGGGGCAGTCCTCATGGGCGGCTGCGATAAGACCACGCCGGCTCTGCTCATGGGCGCTTTCAGCATGGATTTGCCATGTATTTTTCTGCCCGCGGGGCCCATGCAACCCGGCAATTGGAAGGCCAAGCCGCTCGGCAGTGGCTCCGACGTGTGGAAGTACTGGGCAGAGCTTCGAGCCGGCAACATCACTAACAAAGACTGGCAAGAGATCGAGAGCGGCATCGCGCGCTCCGCCGGCACGTGCATGACCATGGGCACCGCGTCGACCATGGCCAGCATCGCCGAGGTGTTGGGCTTCACCCTACCACTGGCCTCTGCCATTCCCGCGATCACTGCCGAACACCAGCGCATGGCCACTTTCTCTGGCCGGCGCGCGGTGGAGATGGTTTGGGAGGACCTGAAGCCGTCCGACATTTTGAGCGCTCGGTCGTTCGATAACGCCATCGTGACGTTGCTTGCGCTCGGCGGGTCGACGAATGCGATCGTGCATTTACTTGCCATGGCGCGTCGGGCAGACATCCCGCTTTCGCTCGGTCGCTTCGACGAGCTGTCGCGCTTGGTCCCGGTCACCGCAAACTTGAAGCCCAACGGGCAGTACTTGATGGAGGATTTCTTCTTCGCCGGCGGCCTGCCGGCGTTCCTCAAGGAAATCTCTTCACTCCTCGTGCTCGACCTTCCGACCGTCAGCGGCTCGACCCTGGGCCAAAACATCGCCTCGGCGACCAACAATAACCCCGAGGTGATTCGGGGCTTGGACAAGCCCATTTACGGCACGGGTGGGCTCGTCGTCTTGCGAGGCAACCTTGCGCCCGGCGGCGCGGTCATGAAGCCCGCGGCTGCCGATCCGCGCCTACTCGCACACTCCGGTCGCGCCGTGGTGTTCGACAGCTACGACGAGATGGCCAAGCGCATCGATGACCCCGCGCTCGCCGTCGACAGAGATTCCGTGCTGGTGCTGCGCAATACCGGTCCCAAGGGCGGCCCCGGCATGCCGGAGTGGGGCCAGCTGCCGATCCCCAAAAAGCTGCTCGAGCAAGGCGTGCGCGACTTGGTCCGTATCTCCGACTGCCGCATGAGCGGTACGAGCTACGGTGCGTGCGTGTTGCATGTCGCGCCGGAGGCGTACATCGGAGGCCCGCTTGCGTTGCTTCGCGATGGTGATGTCGTCGAGCTCAACGTGGCCGAACGACGCCTGGACATGAATGTCAGCGAGGCCGAGCTGGCTGAGCGTCGCGCGGCGCTAAAGCCCAAAGCCCCGTATTACGTGCGGGGTTACGGACAAATGTTCCAAAGTCACATCCGTCAAGCCGACGAGGGCTGCGACTTCGACTTTTTAGAGGGCCGCGGTCGCGTGCCAGAACCGGAGATTCATTGAGATGAGCGTTCCCTACGTTGCGATGCCGAACTCCTTTAGAAAAGCGCTCCGCGAAAACCAGCCACTTTTGGGCTGCTGGGTCTCCCTCGCCAGCAATATTTCGACCGAGATTTTAGGGTACGCGGGCTTTGATTGGCTGCTGGTCGACGGTGAGCATGCTCCAAACGACATGAGCTCGTTCATCGGACAGTTGCAGGCGCTGAAGGACAGCCCGAGCGCGCCCGTCGTGCGGCCGCCGTGGGCGGAGCCGGTGATCATCAAACGCTTGCTCGATATTGGCTTTTACAACTTTTTGATGCCTTGGATCGAAACCGCGGATCAGGCGCGAGCCACGGTGGCCGCCACACGTTACCCGCCAGAGGGCATGCGCGGCATGGGCACGGGCCACCGAAGTAACCGCTACGGTTACGTGCCTGATTACTTCACGACCATCAACGAGAACATCTCGGTCATGGTGCAAATCGAAAGCGCCAAGGGCGTGAACAACGCCGAAGAAATCGCCGCGGTCGACGGCATCGATGGGCTGTTCATCGGTCCTTCGGATCTGTCCGCAGCCATGGGCTACATGGGTCAGCCGAACCATCCGGAAGTGCAAGCAGCCATGGCGCGCGTCCTGACCTCCGCCACCAAGCACAAGAAGTCCGTCGGTATTTTGGCGCCGGTCGAAGAAGACGCGCGTCGTTATATGGATCAGGGTATGACGTTCGTGGCGGTCGGCGGAGACGTGGGCTTACTGCGCGGCGCGAGCAAGGGCCTGGCCGACAAGTTCAAAAAGATGCTCTGAGTTATCGTCTCGCCGTCGCCTAAAGGGTCTGAATTATGCCGAAATTAGCCGCAAATCTGACGATGCTCTTCAATGAGCTGGAGTTCACGACGCGCTTCGAAGCTGCAGCGAAAGCGGGCTTCCGAGGAGTGGAGTACCTGTTTCCCTATCCCTTCCCGAAAGAGCGCTTGGCGGAAGAGTTATCGAAGCACAAGCTCGTCCAAGTACTGCACAACCTGCCCGCCGGTGATTGGGCCGCTGGTGAACGCGGTATCGCCGTGAACCCAACCCGCGTGGCCGAATTTCAAGACGGCGTGGGTAAGGCAATCGACTATGCCACCGCACTCGGCTGTAAACAGATCAATTGCTTGGCCGGGATCACACCGCAAGGCGTCTCCCCCGAACAAGCGCGCAGCACGTTGATCGACAATCTGAAGTTCGCGGCAGGAAAGCTTGCCGCGGCCGACATCAAGCTGCTGGTCGAGCCCATCAATACTCGCGACATCCCTGGCTTCTTCCTGACTGGTACGAAGCAGGCCTTGGCCATCATGGATGAGGTCGCCTCGCCCAACTTGTTTCTTCAATACGACATGTATCACATGCAAGTGATGGAGGGAGATTTGGCGCTCACCATCCAAAAGAACCTTTCGCGCATTCCGCATCTGCAGCTGGCCGACAACCCCGGTCGGAACGAGCCCGGCACGGGCGAAATCAATTACCCATTCTTGTTCCAGTTTCTGGACAACATTGGCTACGATGGTTGGATCGGCTGCGAGTACAAGCCGAAAACCAACACTCTGGACGGCCTGGCTTGGTTGAAGCCGTATCTATGAAGCTGGCAGTGACACCGGGCTTCCGAACTGGCGCCCGCGGGCACGTTCGATGTCTCACCTCGAGCTGATGGTTGGCTCGCGATCTTTTTTGCCGTTTGGAGAAGTGACATGAAAGTTGGATTCATTGGTTTGGGCATCATGGGAAAGCCAATGGCGGGGCATCTGCTCGCCGCTGGCCATAAGCTCTATGCGTACACCCTGCATGACGTGCCGGCGGAGCTCGTCAGCGCGGGCGCCAAGGCATGCAAGTCGGCGCAAGAGGTCGCGGAACAGGCCGAGGTCATCATCACCATGGTGCCCGACACGCCGGACGTGGAGGCCGCATTGTTTGGCCCCGCAGGCGTCGCCGCCGGCTTGAGCAAGGGCAAGATCGTCGTCGACATGAGCTCGATCTCCCCGCTCGAGACCAAGCGCTTTGCCGCGCGCATCAATGAGCTCGGTGCCGCCTACCTGGACGCGCCCGTATCCGGTGGAGAAGTCGGCGCCAAAGGCGCGACGCTCACGATCATGGTCGGCGGTCCGGAAGAGACGTTCAACACCGTGAAGCCCTTGTTCGAGCTGATGGGCAAAAATATCACTCTCGTGGGTGATAGTGGCGCGGGGCAAACCTGTAAGGTCGCGAACCAAATGATCGTGGCCATCACCATCGAGGCCATCGGTGAGGCCTTGGTGTTCGCTTCCAAGGCCGGCGCCGATCCGGCCAAGGTGAGGCAAGCATTGATGGGCGGGTTCGCGTCCTCCCGGATTTTGGAGGTGCACGGCGAGCGCATTTTAAAGCGCAATTTCAACCCAGGGTTCCGCATCGCCCTGCACATGAAAGACCTTTCGTTGGCTCTGGCGGGGGCTCGGGAGCTGGGCGTTGCCTTGCCCGTGACGGCGATCTGCCAGCAGCTCTTCGGATCCTGCGTCGCCAATGGCGGGGCTGCGTGGGACCACTCGGGCATGGTGCAAGCACTCGAGCAGCTCGCGAACCACAAAGTCGCCGAGTAGGCCCGCGTCACCCTTTCGGGCTGGAGGGCCAGTGTGCAATCGAGTCGTACTGGCCTTTCGTCGTTCCTGCGATAGCGTTCCGGGATGTGTGCACAGAGAAGAGATCGCCCGCTATTAGGGCTGGTCATGGGTGTGGGGTTTGCCGCCTGTGCCGCTACGCCCGCTTCGAACGAACGGTCACTGATGGCGGACCCGCCTGCACCACGCGGGGCGGTGCCAGGGCAAGCGGCGCCCGCACCGGGGTCGTCGTCCTCGCCGCCCGGCCGCCTCAATCTCGAACAAGCCCGTCATTATGTGCTGGCGTTGGTGAATCGGGATCGCTCGGAATACGGGCTGCCGGCGTTGGTGCTGGATGAAGCCGCGACGCGCGCGGGTCAGCGTCACGCCGAAGACATGGCGCAGGCTGGCTACACCGCGCACTGGGGCACGGACGGCTCGGTTCCGGAGGAGCGCTATTCGGAATCGGGCGGTGCGGACTTCGTCCAAGAAAACGCTGGCTGTTTGGCGGACTCGAAAAAGCGTGTCGTCGAAACATCCCCCCATTTCGACGCGCGGCAGCTCGAGCGTGTCGAGCACGCGTTCATGGACGAGAAGCCGCCGCACGACGGCCATCGAAAAAACATTCTCAAACCGACGCACAGCGCGCTCGGATTGGGCATTGCAAAGCCGGCCGGAGTCGATCTTGCGTGCTTGTCGCAGGAATTCGTCGACGACCATGGCGACTACGGTTCGTTACCCAAGTCCGCCAAGCCAGGCGCGCTGCTTCATGTCGAGGGCGAAGTGAAGGGCGACGTAGTGTTTGGTGGCGTCGGCATCGGCCGCATCGATCTGGGACAGCCACTCACTGCGCCTTACCTGAACACCACATACGTGTATGCAGTGCCATCGCCGCAGGACTTATATTTCCCAAGCGGCTTCGTCACGAAGAAGCCGGTCGTCGTACACGGCAAGCACTTCAGCATCGACGTCCCGCTCGGCAGCCTGGGGGTGGCGGGCCGTTATGAAGTCAGCATTTGGGGGAAATTTCCGGGCGCAGGCCAGCAGTTGGACATGATTAGCCTGCGCGTCGTGACGGCCAAGTAGGATTGCCCGGCTGGGCGTTGGCGCGGACTCGCGTATGCCTAAGTGTAGTCAGCGCTTGCACTCATCACATCAAGCTTGAACCTAGTTGTAAGTGGCGGGCTTTTTCCCGGTCGGCTCGGCGCCGGCCGTGAATTTCCTCGCGCACTGCCTGAAGAAGGCTATAGCGGTTACAACCACTCTAAGGTTTCGTGCGCGGCCGCTGTTGCCGGTCGTACGTTGAGTGTAGTTTTTCGGAGCACATATGACTTTCGTGCGTGGTTTTTCGATCGCGTCGTGGGCCCTAGTATCGGCACTGCTGAGCGCCGCCTGCGGCTCGGCCAACACCGGGCTTTTTTCTGAGATCTCCGCTGGCTCCAGCAAAGGCGGCGCTAGCGCCTCGGATGCGGGCGCGAGCAGCGCCACGTCCGGTTCGTCCGGTTCGTCCGGTGTCGCTTCCGGCGCTGCGGCAGGCGTGCTCGGCGTTGCGGGCACAGAGACCGACGTCGCGGGCGCAAGCAGCGGCGGCATTGCAGGCAGCGAAACCGTGGGTGTCGGTGGTGAGGGGGCGGCGCACGCCGGCACTGCCGGCACCGCCGGCGGGTCCGGTGGAACGGCGGCAGGTTCCGGCGGAGCAGTGGCGGGCATGGCCGGCACCGGCGGCGCGGGCGCGGGCGCGGGCGCGAGCGCGGGCGGCGCAGCGGCCGGCTCTGGCGGCATGGGCGGCATGAGCACCGGCGGGATAGGCGGCGGCACGGGCTGCCCCGCGGCAGCGCCGACGCCAGGCAATGCTTGCGGCGTGAGCACGCCCGACAGCTGCTTTTATTTGGGGCTTGCTTGCAGCTGCCTTCCGGTCGGCACCGCCTCGTTCCCGCGTCGGTGGGGCTGCTACGGCACACCCGAGAAGTGCCCCACCGCCGTGCCGCCCACTCTTTCTTGCAAGGCGAACTACGGAGCGGAGTGCCCATACCCCGGCGCTAATTTCTGCGCGTGCCAAGGCTTCGGCAACGAGGCCAAATGGAGCTGCCAGCCGCCCGCGCCCGTTTGCCCGGCGAACAAGCCCAACGACGGCGCCGCGTGCATGGCGGTCCGTGCCTGCAACTACTCAGACGTCGCCTGCTTCTGCAATGGCTCCAATTGGGGATGTGAGGGCGGTTGACCGTGCCCTCCTAGCGCCACTCGCGTGCGAGGCGATCACTCCTCGGCGCGGCGCTGCGGCGGTTTAAAACGGGCCTCGGAGCTAGCTCGCCGCCAGCCCGAGGCCCGTTCGGCATGAGGCGGCAGGTTGTTAGCTTTTGAGCAGGCTCTTCAACGTCGTCCCCATGTCACTGGGCGTCGGCGCCACGCGCACACCAGCTGCCTCCAACGCGGCAATCTTGTCCTTTGCCGTGCCTTTGCCACCGCTGATGATCGCGCCCGCGTGACCCATGCGCTTGCCGGGCGGTGCCGTCGTGCCAGCGATGAAGCCCGCGACCGGCTTCTTCATGTGTTGACCAATGTATTCTGCGCCGCGCTCTTCTGCGTTGCCGCCGATCTCGCCGATCATGATCACACCTTCGGTGTCTGGGTCGTCGTTGAACAGCTTCAGCACGTCTACGAAATCCATCCCCGCGACCGGATCCCCGCCGATGCCGACGCACGTGGACTGACCCATGCCGAGGGCGGTCAACTGCCCCACGGCTTCGTAGGTCAGCGTGCCAGACTTGGACACGACGCCATACTTGCCGACGCGGTGAATGTGCCCCGGCATGATGCCGATTTTGCAAGCGCCCGGCGTGATGATCCCCGGACAATTCGGCCCGATCAGGCGACCCTTGCGGCCTTCAATCACGCGCCTCACGCGGATCATGTCCATCACCGGTATGCCCTCGGTGATGCACACCACGAGGGCGAGCTCGGCATCGAACGCTTCCAAGATCGAGTCCGCCGCGCCCAGCGGCGGCACGAAGATGCAGGAGGTGTTGGCGCCAGTTTGCTTCACTGCCTCGGCGACCGTGTCGAATACCGGCACGACCACTCGCTTGCCGCCCGGCCCCTCGGCCTCAAACTGATCGCCACCGCGGTTGGGCGTAACGCCCGCGACGATCTGCGTGCCGTAGGCGATGCACTGTTTGGCGTGGAAAGACCCCGCCGAGCCGGTGATCCCCTGAACCAGGACCTTGGTGTTCTTGTCGACCAGAATTGCCATGCTCTTGAACCTTCTTCACGCAGCGCGCACGGCGGCGACGATCTTCTTGGCACCGTCGGACATCGTGTCAGCGGCCTGAATTGCCAGCCCGCTATCCTTCAAAATTTGTTTACCGAGCTCCACGTTCGTGCCTTCCAGACGCACGACGAGCGGTACCTTGAGGCCGAGCTCCTTGGTCGCGGCGACCACGCCTTCGGCGATCACGTCGCATTTCATGATGCCGCCGAAGATATTGACGAAGATGCCTTTGACCTTCGCGCTGGACAAGATCATCGAGAAAGCCTTTTTGACCTGATCTTTGGTGGCGCCGCCGCCGACGTCTAGGAAATTGGCGGGCGCGCCGCCCTCGTGCTTGATGATGTCCATCGTGGACATCGCCAAGCCTGCGCCGTTCACCAAGCAGCCGATGTCGCCGTCGAGCGACACGTAGCTGAGGCCCGCGTCTTTGGCTTCGAGCTCGACCGGATCTTCTTCGGCCTTGTCCATTTGCTCGGCCCACTCTTTGTGGCGGCCCGCCGCGTTGTCGTCGAAGGTGATCTTGGCGTCGAGTGCGACCACTTTGCCGTCTTTCGTCACGACCAGCGGATTGATTTCGCACAGCGAGCAATCTTCATTTTCGAAGAGCTCGCCGAGCTTCTGCACGAGCTTCACGAAGGCGTTGATCGTCTCCTTCGGGCTGGGGGTCCCTTTGCCGATTTCGAGCGCGTACGCCAAGTCCCGTGCCTGGTAGGCGCTCAGGCCCGTTACCGGATCCACGTGCACGGTGATGATCTTCTCGGGCGTGTGCTCGGCCACGGTTTCGATCTCCACGCCGCCCTCCGTGGACGCCATGACGGCAATGCGCCGCTCCTCACGATCCACGACCAATCCCAAATAAAGCTCGCGCGCGATGTCGAGCCCCTGCTCGACGTACAGGCGCTGAACCTTTTGGCCTTCTGGACCGGTCTGGTGGGTGATCAACTGCATGCCCAGGATTTGCTCGGCCACCGCTTTTGCGTCGGCGGGTCCGCCTTTTACGACCTTCACGCCGCCGCCCTTGCCGCGACCGCCGGCATGAATTTGCGCTTTGACGACCACGACCGGTATTTGGGTCTCGTCAATCAACTTCTTGGCTGCGGTCTCCACCTCAGCGGCCGTGAAGCACGGATAACCCTTGGGTGTTGCTATGCCGTAGCGCTGAAAGATTTGCTTGCCCTGGTATTCGTGAATTTTCATGGGTCACTTGGCTTTGACGATATCGACGACTTTTTGCACGCTGTCGGCGCTGGTCTTGAGCATCGCCTTTTCGGCCGCTGATAGCTCGATCTCGAGGATCTTCTCCACGCCGCCGGCGCCGATGACAACCGGCACGCCCAGGTACAGATCCTTGTAGCCGTACTCGCCTTCGAGATAAGCGGCCGCGGGCATGATCCGCTTCTGGTCGTACAAGTACGCCTCGGCCATGGCGATCGCACTGGCCGCGGGCGCGTAATATGCGCTCGTGCCCATCAGGCCGACGATCTCGCCGCCACCCTTGCGCGTGCGGTCGATGATTGCGTTCAGGCGTTCTTCGTTGATCAGCTGCTGCACGGGAATGCCGTTGATCGTGGTGTAGCCGAGCACGGGCACCATGTCGTCGCCGTGACCGCCCAGCACGGTGGCGCGCACATCCTTGATGCTGGCGCCGACTTCATGCGCCAAAAATAAGGAAAACCGGGCGCTGTCCAATACGCCAGCCATGCCCACCACCTTCTCGCGTGGGGCGCCCACACGGCGCTTGTACTCGTAAACCATGGCGTCGAGCGGGTTCGAGATCACAATCACGAATGCGTCCGGGCAATGCTTTTTGGCATTGTCGGCGACGTTCTGGATGATCGGCAGGTTGGAGCCCACGAGGTCGTCACGCGACTGCCCTGGTTTTCGTGGAATGCCGGCAGTGATGATCAGCACATCCACACCCGCCAGATCCTCCCAGCTCGACGTGCCGGTGATCTTGGCGTCACTGCCCGAAAGTGCGCTGGCTTGCTCGAGGTCAAGGGCTTTGCCTTGCGCGAACTTTTCCTTCGCCGGAATGTCGAACAACACGACATCCCCGAGCTGCTTGGTCGCGGCCAGGCTAGCGAGCTCGCCACCGATGTTACCCGCGCCGATGAGGCCAATCTTCTTTCGTGCCATGTTCGAATAACTCCTGAGTAAAACCGACTTGGCGACCGATCGCGCCAATCGCTGGTCCGTACCACTTCTGGGGAAAACTTATCGTTGAGCTGAGTGTCAGTGCACGGCAAAATCCGTGGCGGCTGATGAGTCACGGGCCAGCGAATTAGACCAAGGGCAAGCGCGCAGCAACAGCCCATCCGCTGTGGCTGAAAGTTGTCGAAAGGGCGACTAGTTCAGGCATGGTCGAAGCTTAAGATGTCGGGCATGGGTGCTCGAGTGAACCACTTACGGCTGGCGCCGCCGCTGCTGATGATAGGCGCAGTCTTTGGAGCATGCGGGGGCGCGCCGGAGCGCGCGTCCAGCGCTCCCCCGCTGCCGCCCGCGTTCGTTGCCTCAGCGCCGAGCGCGGTCCGGCCCCAGGCGCCGACGTTCGACGATTGCGAAACGCAGCCCGGCCAGCCACCGCCTGAGCCGCTCGTGCGCGCCTATACCGGGGTCGCCGCCAAGGCTCGCTGCCAACGGGAGGTGTACACGATCATGGGAGACGTGACGCAGGCCCTGGGCGTGAAGTGTGACTATTGCCACTTGGTCCCGGATTACGCGGCGATGACCCGCCGAAAGGAGATCGCCAACTGGATGGCGTCCGAGCTGATTCCCTCGCTGCAAAAACACGACGGAGCGCCGCCGTGGTGCGAGGATTGCCATACAGTGAACGGAAAGGCCGTCGCTAAAATCTTGGGCGAACCGCGCCGGACATCCTGGGCGGTGGAGTGGATGACCACGCGGCTCGTAGCAGATTTCGAAACCGGTCACGGCGCGGCTTTGCAGTGCAAGAGCTGCCATGAGGCGAATCTCGGCGCGACTGATTTCCAGCGCCGCGTCATCCTCACTCATCACTTGCCCCCGAATTGAACGCTCGCGAACCCAGGCGCTATGCTGGCCCGTGACCACCATGGCGCCCGGGGACCCCGGCAGTTCACTGTTGTTCGTCTACGGTTCGCTGCGACGCGGGCACTCGAACCACCACGAGCTCGGCCCCGCCCGCTTTTTGGCCGAGACGCGCACGGCGCCGCGCTTCGCGCTGCGGGTGTTGTCGGGCTACCCCGTGCTCGTGCCGGGCGCGCGGTGCATTCGAGGCGAGCTCTTCGAGCTGCCGGTGGCCCACTTGGCCGCGCTCGACGCCTTCGAAGGGCCGCCGTACGTTCGTCGCGAAATCGAGCTGGCAAACGGCGGCCGCGCGATCGCTTATGTGGCGCGCGACGATGCGCCGGGCACGGCGTACGAAGCGGATCACTGGTTGGACCTCACCCGGTCTTGACTCCGCCGTTAGTCCCGGGATTCGTAAACGTTCATCGCCGGAAGCTCCAGCGCTGTGAGAAAACCGCCATTGCCGCAGCCGGTGTCGATGCCGACCACGTTCTCACCCGCCCAGAGATCGGTCGGGTCCTCCGGCGTGTACCCGGACAGCTCGGGCGGCAAATACTCGGTGCGGGTATGCCCGAAGACCACGAGCTTGCCGCGGTAGTTGCGAAAAAAATGGTCATCTCGCAACCACAACAGCACGATCGGATCGGTCACGGCACTCGGGTGGAGGAAGCCGTCTGGCCCGCGCGGAAGGCCTGCGTGTACGTAAATGGCGTGGTCGTCCTCGTACCAGTAAGGTAGGCCGCTAAACCAGTCCACTACCTCGGCCGGGAAGAAGTCGCCGGAGGTGAAAATCATGGCTTCACCTTGCGACGGGTGCTCCTGCTCCCGCGGCACCGCGCCGCCCACGAAGGAACGGTACGCCGCAAGGCAGCCGTTGCTCGGTGGCGTCACGAACTCGTCCCAGCCCCGTTCGATCACGCGCAGCCAGGCGTCTTCATGATTGCCGCGGAGCGCCACGACCTTGGCGGCCGTCTTGTCCTTCAAGGTGCGCACATAATCCACGACCTGCGCGGACTGCGGGCCGCGATCGACGTAGTCGCCCAAGAAGACGATCGTGTCTTCACTGGTGAGCGCCGGCAGGGTCGACATCAGCTTGTATAGGTGCTTGGTTTCACCGTGAATATCGCCGATCGCGAACGTGCGCTTCGCCATGTACCGCGAAGCTATCACGGCGGCGCCCGCCTACGAAGTCGGAGGCCGTCACCTCCCATCGCGTCCGAGTCGCATCGGTGTTAGGGCGGCGCCCACCAGTGTCCATCGTCACCGCACAAGGCGTTCATAGGGCTTACGGAAACCATACCGTGCTGCGCGCGGCAGACCTATCGATTGATCCGGGCGAGCGCATCGGCATCGTTGGTCTGAACGGAGCAGGTAAGAGCACGCTCTCGCGTATCCTGGCGGGAACCGAGCCGGCCGATCTGGGCACGGTCGCCCGGCGCCGAGGCGCGTCGATTGCCTACTTGGAGCAGGTGCCGAGCTTCGAGGGTGACCCGACGGCGTTCGAGGCCGTCACGAGCGGCCTGCTCGGGTGGTCGGACGCAGTGGCGCGTCACGAAGCCGCGAGCCTCGCGCTGTCCAGCGGCGTAGGTAACATCGAATTTTTACTGGAGCAGCAGGCTACGGCGCAGGCGGATGTCGAACGCCTGGGCGGCTGGGATCGCGAGCACAACGTCCTCGCCTTCATGAATCATCTCAGTATCCGTCGCCCGGAGGCCAAAGTCTCCAGCTTGAGCGGCGGGGAGCAACGGCGCGTTGCGCTGGCGCGCGTGCTGATCTCGAGTCCGGACCTCGCGATCCTCGACGAGCCCACCAACCATCTCGATGCCGAAACGATTGAATGGCTCGAAACGTATCTGATCGACGAATATCAGAACGCGATCTTGCTCATCACCCACGATCGCTACCTGCTCGACCGCGTCGCTCAGCGCACCGTCGAGGTCGCCAACGGCGAGGTCTACAGCTACGACGGCGGCTATCAGCTTTACTTGGAACAAAAGGCGGAGCGCCTGGCGCACATGGAGCGCACCGAGTCAAACCGGCAGAATTTTCTGCGCAAAGAGCTGGAGTGGCTGAGCCGGCAGCCCAAGGCGCGCAGCACCAAGCAAAAAGCCCGCATCGATCGGGCCGAGAGCGCCAAAGCCGTCAATGCCCCCAAGCTCGATCGGACGGCGACACTAGAGCTCGACGTGGTGCGCAGTGGGAAGACCATCCTCGAGCTACGGGACCTGCGCGTCGAAATCGGGGGCCGCGTCTTGATCGATGATTTGAGCCTTTTTTTGACCGAGGGCGAGCGCATTGGAATCGTCGGGCCGAACGGCAGCGGCAAGACCACGCTGCTGAAGACCCTGCTTGGCGAGCTGAAGCCAGCGTCAGGCAGCGTGGTTTTGGGTCAAAACACCAAGGTCGCTTACTTCGACCAGCGCCGCTCGGGCCTAGACGACACGAAGTCCATCTTCGACAACGTCGCAGGTGATCAATCGAAGATCGAGCTCGGCGGAGAAGTGATCGAAGCGCGTTCTTACTTGGAGCGCTTCGCATTCGATCCCCACAAGCAGCGCCAAATCGTAGGCTCGCTATCGGGCGGTGAACGCGCGCGCGTCGCCCTCGCGCGGCTGCTCCGTCAGAGCGCCAACTTGGTGATTTTGGACGAGCCCACCAATGACCTGGACACCGCGACGCTGGGCGCTCTCGAGAGCATGTTGGTCGACTTTGGCATTACTGCGCTGGTCGTCACCCACGACCGCTGGTTTCTCGATCGCGTCGCGACCAGTGTGCTCGCGTTCGAAGAAGGCGGCCGCGCCACGCGTTACCCCGGCAACTACGAGACCTATCGGCGCCTGCGTGCGGAGCGGGAGAGCGCTCCCAAACCGAGCAGCCCGCCGCCCGCCGCCGCAAAGACGGCGTCGGTCGCGCCGGCGGACAAGGGCCGCTCGGCGAGCAAGAAGGGCCTCAGCAACGCCGAACAGCGGGAGCTGACTGGTCTCCCGGACGCCATTGAACGGGCCGAACGGCGCGTTGCTGAGCTCGGGCAGACCCTCTCCAACCCGAAGACCTATGCGGCGGGCAAAAAGGAGATAGCTAAAGTCGGCGCCGAGCTCGAGCTTTCCAAAGCAGAGGTCGAAAAGCTGACGCATCGTTGGGAAGAGTTGGAGCGGAAGAAGAGCGAGTGACGGCGGAGGCTGAGCTCTACGCGCTCACTCATCGGGGCAATCTCGGAGACCTGGAGTTTTATCGGCGGGTCTGCCGTGGTGCCAGCAGCGTGCTCGAGCTCGGCTCGGGCTACGGTCGTGTGCTCGCGGCGCTGACCGACGGCCAGCGCTCGGTCGTGGGACTCGAGCGCGACGCGGCGTTCATCGCACTAGCGCGGCGTAACCTGCGCGCGTTCACCCGAGCTCAACGCCCTTCGGTGCGGCTCGTGCGAGGCGACTTGCGGCATTTCGCGTTCTCCGAGCGCTTCGCACGCGTGCTTTTGCCCTACAATGCGCTGTATTGCTTGCTCAACAAGCGGGACGCGCTCGCCTGCTTTCGATGCGTCGCGTCCGCCCTAAAGGCGCGCGGGGTGTTCGCGTTCGACGTCTGGAACGCCGCCGCGTTCGACCGCGCGCGGAGCGCGCGCAGCGTCGATGATCGCGAGCCCGTGGTGACTCTAGCTCACCGCGGGCGCACGTACGACGTGCTCGAACGTTCACGGGTGAACCGGCCTCGGAAGCGCTTGGACGTCACGTACGACTATCGGCCGCGTGACGGCGGCCAAGCCCACCGGATCGCGATCCCACAGCGCTATTTCTTGGCTCCCGAGATCGACGAGCTGTTGCGGCGCGCGGGGCTGGTCCTGCAGGCGCGTTACGGCGATTTCTCCGGCGGGTCGTACACGGCCCGCGCCCCCCAGCAGATCGTATTGGCTCGCAAGCCCTGAGCCCGAGCCTCAGCGCATGGTCACGAGCTCTTCGGACGCGGTCGGGTGAATCGCCACCGTGCGATCGAAATCTGCCTTCGTAGCGCGAAGCTTTACCGCGACCGCGAAGCCTTGGATCATCTCGTCGGCGCCGCGACCGATCACGTGCACGCCGACTACGCGCTCTTCCCTACCCACCGTAACGAGCTTCATACATGTGGGCTGCTTGTGCTCGCAAACGGCGTAAAACATGTTGTTGAAGCGGGTCGTGTAAACGTTCACGTCCTGCTCCATCTGCTCGCGTGCGTCGGCCTCGCTGAGGCCCACCGTGCCGATCGGGGGATGGCTGAACACCACGCTCGGGATATCCTCGTAGTCGAGCTTGGCGTCGGGCTTACCGCCGAAGAGCCGATCCGAGAGCTTGCGCCCCGCGGCGATTGCGACCGGCGTGAGCGTTGCACGGCCGGTCACGTCGCCAATCGCGTACACGCCGGGTGCGCTGGTATTTTGCCACTCATCGACCGACACGTGGCCCGTCACGTCAGACCGCACGGAGGCCACCTCGAGACCGAGATCGATCACGTTGGCGTGACGCCCGATGGTCCAAAACAGTGCGTCGACCGGGGGCAACACGCTGCCGTCCGACAGCGTGGCGATGCGGGATCCTCCTTCTGCACTTTCCACCTTGGTCACATTGACCCCGTGCAGCACAGTAATTCCGGCCTGCTCCATGCACTCACGCAGGGCGTCCCCCAACATGTGGTCGAAGCCGCGGAGCGGGCGCTCGTGGCGCATCGCGACCGTAACCTGACTGCCCAGGCCAGCGAGAGCGCCCGCGAACTCGACCGCGATGTAACCCGCGCCTACGATCAAAACGCGCTTGGGCAGCGCCTCCAACGCGAAAAACCCGTCCGAGGTCGAGCCGAGCTCGGCGCCCGCTACGTCCGGGATGCTCGCGGCAGACCCGGTCGCGATCAGTACGTGCGGAGCGCTGAAGGAGCGCCCGCCGACGCTCACCTCACGCGGACCCGTGAAACGCCCGCGCCCGCTGACCAGCGCCACCTTGTCTCGCTGGAGATTTTTCGCGTAAACCTCTCGCATACGCGCGATGTACGCCTCGCGGCGCTGGCGAAGGGCGCCGAAATCGTGGCCACGCACTGAGACATCAAAGCCATACCCGGCGGCGGCCTGGCAGGCCTCGGCCACCTGCGCCGCGTTCCACATGACCTTTTTGGGCACGCAGCCCACATTCACGCACGTTCCGCCCAAGCTTCCGGCTTCGACCAAGGCCACCCGCGCGCCGTAAGAGGCTGCGCGCCGCGCGGCGGCCAGGCCGCCGCTGCCGCCTCCGATCACTAAGTAGTCGAAGCGCTCCATGCGTTGATGGTCATCGGACTTCGCGGCGAATTTTGCAAGCTCTGATGCTCGGTCGCGGTTTATCGCGCGAGCGGCAATGCTAGTAGTTGGCCTGTGCAAAGCGGCGTAGCCAGCGATCCGTCGCAAAAAAAGCGGGCGTTGCTGTTCGGCGCGCTGTGCTGGGGCGCCCTGGCGGGTTGCGGGTTTCACGGCGAGCCTGCGGCGCTCGCTCAGCTCCGGTCCCGAATTCGAACTGAGCTCGGCACGAACGCGAGCGTGAACGTGCGCTCCGCGTACGGCTCGACGACCGTTACGGTTCGCCTCGAGCACTTACCGCTCGGCGACCCGAAACTAGTGCAGTCGCGCGTCGAAGCGCTGGCCAAGGAAGAATTCCCCAAGACGGAATATGTCGTGGTGCTGACCAAATTCTGAGCGAGGTCGATAGACGATGGTCGAGGACACTAGCGTGCGGGTCGCGGTGATTGGAGTGGGCAGTATGGGTGCGAGGCACGCTCGCCAACTCTCACTTGCCAACATTCCGAGGGCCGTACTGGCTGCGGTGTGTGACACGGAGCCCGAGGCACTGGCGGCCTTCCCGGGAATCCCCACGTTCGGCGATAGCGCCGCGTTGTTCGCGTCGGGCCTCGCCGATGCGGTGTTGATCGCGACGCCGCATTACGATCACACCCCGCTGGCGATCGCAGCGCTGAACGCCGGGCTAGATGTGTTGACCGAAAAGCCGCTGGCCGTGCACAAGGCCGATTGCCTGCGCATGTTGGCCGCCTACGACGCACGCCCCCGGCCGGGCCAGGTCTTCGCCGAGATGTTCAATCAACGTACCGACCCTCGGTTCCTTAAACTGCGCGGGTTGATCCAGGGCGGTGAGCTCGGGACGTTGCGACGGATGAATTGGATCATCACCGATTGGTTTCGAACCGAGGCCTATTACCGGAGTGGGGGATGGCGCGCGACCTGGGCCGGGGAAGGCGGTGGAGCTCTGCTCAATCAGTGCCCGCACAATTTGGACTTGTGGCAGTGGCTGTTTGGTATGCCCGAGCGCGTGCATGCGTTTTGCGGCTTCGGCACCTTTCACGAGATCGAGGTCGAGGACCAAGTGACCGCCTACTTGGAATATGCACACGGGACGAGCGGCGTCTTCGTGACCAGCACGGGCGAGGCGCCGGGCACCAATCGCTTGGAGGTCGTGGGCGACCTGGGCAAAGTCATTCTGGACAGCCGGGGTCTCGAGCTGACCCGAAACCAGGCCTCGACGATGGAGTACCTGAAAAATAGCCCGGACCGTTACGGACGCCCCCCGTCGCGCACGGAGGCTTTCGCACTCGCCCCCGGCACGGGCCAGCACAACGCGATCATCACGAACTTCGTGAATGCAATCTTGGACGGCGAGGCGTTGATCGCGCCTGCCAGCGAGGGCATCCGCAGCGTAGAGTTGTCGAACGCCATGCTCTATTCCGGGCTCACCAAACACACGGTTGAGCTGCCACTCGACGGGGCGCTCTATGAGGCCGAGCTCTGCCGCCTGATCGAGCATTCACGCTACGTCAAGCCCGGCCCGCGACACTCGAACCCGGATGAGATATCGACCTCTGCTCGTCGATCGTCCGAGTAGCTGCACGGCGAGTGGGGCACTTTGAAACGCCTGCCTCTTAAAGCTCGGAGACGGGAGCCGTTCATGAGCGTTGCGCCACCTGGCGTTTCTCATGACCGCTTTTCCCGATGTAGGCGCTTCACGCTCCCGCCCGCCCCGTGGTCCTCGCGAGGCGCGCGGCGACGCACCCGACGTCAGTGACAGTGGCGTCTTTCAATTGTTCGAGTCGGCGGTCTTGGTGTTTGCGAGCCCGGGCCAGGATCTGAGCTCGGCCGCCGACGCGCTGGAGGACGCGGGCTTCACCATGGTCTTCGTGCCAGCTTCGGCGCGTGTCGAGGATTTGGCTTTCCTGCCTCGCTTTGCGATCATCGAGCTGGCGGTCCCCGGCGCCCTCGACTTGCTGCGTAGTATCTCTCGGCCAGACTCGGCGCTGCAGGCGTTGGCCTTGCTCGGCCCTGACGAGCCAGAGGGCCCCGCCCTGGCGGCGGGTGCAACCCTCACTCTGCGCCGGCCACTGTCTACGGCCGACGCCCTGTTCTGTCTCAGGCGGTTTCGCAGCCATGACGAAGAACAACGTCAGCCGCGCCACGTCTTCGATCAAGCGCGGGGCATGCCAACCGCAATCCTAGAATCGGTCTTGGCGACGATTGGGCATGAAATCAAAAATCCGTTGGCGGCCGCTTTAGCCAGCGTGGAATGCCTGCGTGAGCCGGAGCTCACACGACGCTTGTCCGAAGGCGAGCGATCCGCCGCCGTAGATGACGTCGCGATCGCCCTACGACGCATCCGAGACGTGATGGGCGCTGTCACCTCGCTGGTGCGCGGTACCCAACCCGTGCTGGAAAAAATACCGCTTTGGGACTCCGCCGAGCGAGCGATCGCGGCCCTGGGCTCCAGCATGCGCGTAGAATTGGCGGGGGATCGCCACGTTCGCGGCTTTGCCAATGGGCCGCTGCTCGAACAAGTGATCGTAAACTTGCTGCAAAATGCCGTCGATGCGACGAGCGACACTCAAAACCCTCAAATTCTGGTGCGCGTTTACGGCGCGGGGCACGAAGCTCGCATCTCTGTGCGCGATAACGGCCCAGGCGTGCCGAGCACCCTCCGGGAACGGATCTTCGACCCGTTTTTCACGACCAAGGGCGAACGCGGCACGGGTCTGGGTTTGGTGCTCGTCCATCACGCGGTGGGCCGCATGGGCGGCACGGTGACCCTGGGCCCAACGCAAAGCGGCGCGGTGTTTCGCGTCCGCCTCCGCGGGGCGTGAGCGAACGACCTCCGCGAACGATGTAACCTCCGCGGGTCGCGTCGTCACGTTGCAGAGCGAAGCGACGGTGCGAGCCGATCGACCGCGATCATTCCCCTAGCGCCTTCAAGAAGCGCTCCCCATAGTGCTCGAGCTTCGTCGGGCCGACGCCCGAGATACCGAGGAGCTGCGCGCTATTTCGGGGCTTGGTGCTGGCCATCTCCAGCAGCGTGGCATCCGAGAATACGACGTACGGAGGTACGCCACGCTCACGGGCGATGTCCTTTCTGAGCGCACGCAGACGGTCGAACAAGGACAGATCAGGGTCGAAGGGCGCGGATTCGGAGGGTTCGGGACGGTCGCGTTTGCGTGCGGCACGGGCTTGGGCCCGTTCTTCCGGCGTGGCGCGCGCTGGCGGCTTCGAGAACAGCTCGAAATTTCGGCAAACGTCACAGGCCGCTCCGCAGGCGGCGAGATCTTCTCCAAAGTAGTGAGCGAGCTGCGCGTGGCGGCAGGTGCGAGTTTCGGCCATGCGAAAGACCTCGCGTGCTTGGGCTCGCGTTCGATCGGCTTGGGCGTCGTCGTCGCTGTTGTCCGCGAAGCGATCGTACGCTTTGACCTCCGACCATGAGTACAAGAGCACGCAATCAGCCTCCAAACCATCACGCCCCGCGCGGCCGAGCTCTTGATAATAGCCTTCGACGGAGCGGGGCATGTCGTGATGCACGACGAACCTCACGTTCGACTTATCGATCCCCATGCCAAAGGCGATGGTCGCTACGACCACGTCTATCTCGTCGTTCTGAAATGCGTCTTGCACCGCGGCGCGTTGCGTGGCCTCTAGCCCAGCGTGATAGTGACCGGCGCGGACGCCGTGTTTTTTCAAGAACTCGGAGACGCTCTCCACCGTCTTCCGCGATAAGCAATAGATGATGCCGCTTTGACGGGGCCGGCTTCGGACGACGGCCAACGCCGCCTCCTTGGCCGTGCGACCGAGTGAGTCGCCCTTGGCAAAGGCATGCAGGTGCAGGTTCTTTCTGAAGAAGGAGCCTCGGTAGCGCGCCGGTGAGCGCATACCGAGCTGCTGCACGATATCGGCCGTGACTTGTGGCGTGGCGGTCGCGGTCAGGGCTAGCACCGGCACTTGGGGAAACTTTGCCTTGAGCCCAGATAGGGTGCGGTAAGCGGGCCTGAAGTCATGGCCCCAATGGCTGATGCAGTGCGCTTCGTCCACCGCGATCAGATTCAATTTCAGCTCGCTGAGCGCGCGCCCGACCGACGCTTCGAGGCCCTCGGGAGCGCAATACAAAAGCTCGTAGCGCCCCGCGCGCAGCTCCGAGACGCGCGCACGCCGCTCTTCCGGAGACAGCGTCGAATTTAGATACGTGGCGCGCACGCCCACCTCGGTCATGGCATCCACCTGATCCTTCATCAGCGCGATCAACGGCGAGATGACCAAGGTCAGCCCGCCCAAAATGCGGGCCGGGATCTGATAGGTGATGGATTTGCCTGCGCCGGTCGGCATCACCCCGATGCAGTCACGGCCGCTCAACACGGTGTCGATGATCTCGCGCTGGCCCGGGCGAAAGGCATCGTAGCCAAAGCACTCCTTCAACACCGCGGCGGGGTCGCTCTCCTTGTGCCGGACCGCACCTTCCGCCAAGAGGCTCGCAATCCTTTTCAACATCTCCAGCAGTTCGGGCGGGAATGCCGATGGGTTGCGCTTCCAGGCCAGGCGCAGCACCGAAAGCTCCGCCTCGCATGCCCGTTGCTCGCCGACCGAAAGCGTAGCCGCAACTCGAGCGGCCAACGCGGCTGCGGCCTCCTGCACCGAGGCTTGGGTCAAATCGCTCAAAACACCGGCCCGAGTAAGTCGATAGAGCCCGCCGGCCAGGGCTCATGGGTCAATGCTCGGTGCAAAAGGTCTGGCATCTCGCCGTTTTCATGAGCTTGGGTGTCAGGGTCGAAGCGGCGGACTGCGACGTCCAGCGCCCGATAGCCGAGCGAGGCATAAACCACGAGCTCGCCGAACAGAAGTGCGTGCTCGATTCCGCGCTCGATGAGCGCGCCGTGGGCGCTGTTCAGCAAGCGGTGCACGTGGCCGAGCCGGCGCTGGGAAGCGTGGACGCACACTTCGGCCAGGCCGCCGACCATCAGCTCGGCGCCGCCGACGCGGACTCGTTTTTCATGGACCGCAGCGTGCGCCACGAGCCGACCGTCCGGCGCTCGCAGCAGGTACCTGTGCAGCGGCATTTCCTGAGCGTAGCGGCGCTCGCGAAAGAACGCCTGCCGAGGTCGATCGAAGCAGCCGCTGATCAGTTCACGCAGCTCTCGATCGAGCGCCGCCGAGACGTTCGGCTCGCGGGCGTACTCGAGCCGAAGGGGCGCTGGCGTCGAGGGCATCGGCGCGCGCATTCTGCGCTCGATTGGGTGGTCCGGCCATGTCCAACTCGGCCCACTTCGACCATACGAAGCGACCGCGACGTCTCCAGTGTCATCGAACGCGGTGTATGTGCGGCACCTCCAAACCAGCCGCGCTCGGCCCCTGAGCCATCGCGGCAGATCGATTTCTAGGCGAGGATTGCTATAGTCGTCGTCACTTTCCAGGGAGACTTATTCGTGAAGCCCAGCCGTCTCAGTCAATGGTTACGCGCCAGCATCTTGCTCGCCATTTGCTCGTTCACGGCCTACGCATGCGGCGGCTCGACATTCACCGCCACGGGCGGCGGGAGCGATGGCGGCGGTAGTGGGCGAAGCACGGGCAGCAGCGGCATGACTGCCCGCGGCGGTGGCGCAACCGGTGACGGCGGTGATTTCTCGTCGGGCGGCGAGACCGTCAAAGTCAAATGTCAGGGTCCGGAAGATTGCGACGATGGGGACCCCTGCACGCTCGATGATTGCGGAAAAGACGGCGTGTGTGCCACCTCCCCCAAGTGCGGCCCGACCGAAAAATGTTGCGACGGCGCCTGCGGTCAGTGCTGCGCGCAAGCAGATTGCAACGACGAAATCAAATGCACGGACGACGTCTGCTTCGCAGGCGCTTGTACGCACGCGGCAAACAATTCGACGTGCAAGGCGGACGAATACTGCTCGGTCACCAACGACTGCCGCAAGAAAGAGGCTTGCGCGGTCGCGGCTGATTGTAACGACCAAGACAAGTGCACGGACGACGCCTGCGCCGCGTCGCTCTGCGATCACGTGGCCACCGCCTGTCCCAACAATGGCGTGTGCTGCCCCGGCGTCGGTTGCGCCGAGTGTTGCGACGACGCTGGGTGTAACGACAAAGACCCGTGTACGAAGGACTCATGCTCGGCCGGGACCTGCAAACACGCCGACTTCTGCGCGGACGGCAAATGTTGCCCGGCCGCCGACAAAACCTCCGCGACCTGCGGGTCTTGTTGTTCGGCCGCTGATTGCAATGACTCCGTTAGCTGCACCAAAGATTCTTGCGCGCAGGGTGCGTGCGGTCACACCGCAGACCCAACGCAGTGCCATGTGGGTTACGCCTGCGACCCGGTCAAGGGCTGCCAGGTGACCGACAAGTGCACCAAAGCGAGCGATTGCGCGCCGGGCAGTGGCTGTCAAGTGGCGTCCTGTGTCTCGGGGAAGTGCAGCTACGCCGACTGCGCAACCGGCACGAACTGCTGCTCGGACAAAACCTGTAAAGCTTGCTGCGGCGACGCGGACTGTAACGACAACGTGTCGTGCACGGTCGACACCTGTAACGGCGGCGTCTGCTCGCACAAGGCAGACAGCAGCCTGTGCACCAAGGCCACGCCCACCTGCGATCCTGCCAACGGCGGTTGTATTCAATGCACGACTGATACGCAATGTGACGACAAGAGCGATTGTACGACCGACAGCTGCGATTTGGGCACCCACACGTGTAAGAACGTGGCCAAGGTGTGCGCGGCCAAGGGCTTGCTCTGCTGCGGCACGACCTGTGCGGCATGTTGCAGTAATCTTGATTGCCAGAGCGGCGTCGTCGCCACGCTGATCGCGCCGATCGGCGGGACCACGTGCGTCGTCTCTACCTGCAACGCCGGCACCTGCGTGTCGAGCAAGAAGACGTGCCCGATCGGCAGCAGTTGTTGCGCGTCCGGCTGCTGCAGCCTCGAGGTTCAGTAGGCGCTCTTACGCCGAGAAAGGCGAAACCTTCCTCGGCTCGACCTCGGGGCGTTCGAGTCGGCTCTCTCGGGGGCGCCGGACGACAATGCTCGAATCGTCATACGGCGAGAGAACTTTCTCGTTCCTGCGGCGTCACATCAGGCATGATCGTCGTTAGCCCGTCGAAGTCGTCCCGTTCACTGGTTCACTCTCTACTCGGTCGGAGCGCCGCGCTTCTGCTGGTGCTCGCCAGCGGCTGTTCGCAGAGTCTGCCCTCGCGCGACACCTCCAAGCCAAACCTGTCGCCGGCTCCTCCGCCGAGCACGCCGACTGCACCGCTCCCAGACGGAGTCTCGAGTCGCGCGCAGCCGCCGCGAGATGAAGCAGAGCCCAGCGCTGAGCTCGATCGGACATCGCCGCCCGCCCCGTTGGAGACCGGGCCGGCGGCGATCGACTCACGTAGAGCCGCGAAGGCGGCCGCGAGTGCGCCGAGCAAGGGCCTGAGCGGTCTAGGTCTGAGTGGCACCGGGATGGGGGGCGGCGGAGTGACGATCGGAGGCGGCGCCGGCTTTGCCAGCGCTCGGGGTCGGCTGAGTGGTTCGCATGCTTCGCCGGGGGTTGCCGCTCCGCTGCAGCGCAACGCGGAGATGAACACCGAGAGCTACGCGCACCTTACGGAGAACGCGCTCTTGTCTGTCGCGGATCAGCCGCTCTCCACGTTTTCGATCGACGTCGACACCGCTTCATACAGCAATTCACGTCGCTTCCTGAACGGCGGCACGCTGCCTCCGAAAGACGCCATACGCGTCGAGGAGTGGCTGAACTACTTCGCTTACAGCTATCCAGAGCCCGTGACCAAGGAGCCGTTTTCGGTGACGAGCGAGGTCTCTGCATGCCCCTGGAATCCGGCCCATCGCCTCGTTCGCCTGGGCTTGAAGACTCAGCAAATCGCTCAATCAGAGACCCCTGCGCGCAATCTGGTGTTCCTGATCGACGTCTCGGGCTCGATGATGCCCGAAAACAGGTTGCCGCTTTTGAAGCGGGGGCTGGCGCTGCTCGCCGATAACCTGCGGCCCAAAGACACGATCTCGATCGTCGTGTACGCCGGTGCGTCAGGGCTGGCTCTGCCGGCCACCACTGGCGCCGATCGAGGTCGCGTGTTGGACGCGCTGGGTAATCTGGAGGCCGGAGGCTCGACCAACGGTGGGGACGGCATTCGCTTGGCATATGCCACCGCGCGCCAGCACTTCACCAAGGCTGGCATCAATCGCGTGATCTTGGCGACGGATGGCGACTTCAACGTCGGGACGTCCAGCGAAGGCGAGCTGGAGCGTTTGATCGAGGAGGAGCGCAAGTCCGGCGTGTTCCTGACCGTGCTCGGCTTTGGCGAAGGCAACACCAAAGACAGCACGATGGAAATGCTGGCCGACAAAGGCAACGGCAACTACGCATACATCGACTCCATCGCCGAAGCACGCAAGGTGCTCGTGCGTGAAGCCGGCGCCACGCTGATCACCGTCGCCAAGGACGTGAAGCTTCAGGTGGAGTTCAACCCCGCGCGGGTCGGCAGCTACAAGTTAATTGGCTACGAAAACCGACTTATGGCCAAAGAAGACTTCAATGACGACCGGAAAGACGCTGGCGAGCTCGGGGCCGGTCACGCCGTCACCGCTCTGTACGAGGTCGTACCGAAGGGCGACTCGAGCCAAGCTCCCAAGACGGACCCGCTGAAATACCAAACGGCTCCGGCGATCGCCCCCGCCGCCGCGAGCGACGAGCTCTTGACCGTCAATGTCCGGTACAAGCAACCGTCGTCGGAAGTCAGCTCGAAGTTTTCCCGTGTCGTTCTGGACGACGCGTTGCCCCTGGCGCAAAGCTCGAACGACTTTCGCTTTGGAGCGGCCGTGGCCGAAGCGGCATTGATCCTGCGCGGTGCGCCTGACATGTCGCACGCATCACTCGAGTCCGCGCGCAGCTTGGCTCAGGGAGCCGTCGGCCAAGACCCCACCGGCGACCGCCACGAGTTCATCTCGCTCTTGGCGAAAGCCAGAGCGCTGTCACCCGTGCCGCTCGCCATCGCCGTCGGCGCGCCGTGATCAGAGCTTGTCTTTGAACAGCAAGCTTCGGTAAAAGGTGAGCTCGGCGATCGAGTTCTTGATGTCGACCAGGGCGTCGTGCTCGCCCTGCGTCGGCTTGGGAAAGACACCGGCTTCACCGTACCAAAGCTTGGCCAAGATTTTGATCGACGTGACGTCGACCGTGCGGTAGCTCAAGTAGCCGCTCAGTCCGGGTAGCCAGCGATCCACGAAGCGGCGGTCTTGGCCAATGGTATTGCCGCACAAAATGGCGCCAAAACCGCACCAGCCGGCGACGCGCTCCAGCAACTTACGTTCGGCCGCGCCTAGGTCGATTTTCGACGCCCGCACGCGAGACGTCAGGCCGGTGGTCTCGTGCATCGACCGCACGAACGGCACCATCCGGGCTAGCGCTTCGTCTGGCTGCCAAATGTCGCACACATACTCTTCCAGCGGCTCCAGATGTTTGTTCGTGATGATTAACGCTGCCTGAAGGATGACGTCGCGCTGCGCGTCCAGGCCCGTCATCTCCAAGTCTAGCCAAGCCAGATTGCCGTCCTTCTGCGTTCGTACGATGCGTTCCGCCATGGCTAGCCCCGCTTGCCGAACTTGCTTGGTTTGACGAACTTGCTCGGCAACTTGGCGCCCGTTCTAGAGGTCGTCGACTTGGGCGGCCTCGCGCCCGTACTCGGTTTGCTGGTCTTCGTCGGGCTTTTGAGCTTACCCGGCGTGCCATCCGCTTGCGGCAGGATGATTGCCGGATCCTTCTTGCGCGCGCGGTAGAGGACCAACGTTTTGCCAATCACTTGCGCCACGCTGGAGCGCGTGCGTTGCTCGACTTCGGGAGCGATCTGCGCGGCTGAGACTTCCTCGTTGCCGGTCACCTTGATCTTGACCAACTCGTGCACCAAGAGCGCGCCGTCGATGGCGATGAGCACCGCCTCGGTGAGGCCGCCGTGGCCGATTTGCACGATCGGTTTGAGCGGATGCGCGAGCGAGCGGAGGTAGCTACGCTGTTTGCCGGTTAGTTTCGTAGAGCTCTGCGGAGTCACCAAAGCGTAACCAGACTATGGCATGCTCCGCCGCGGAGCAAACCGCAGTGCGTATTCTGTACGGAGTCGTAGGGGAGGGCATGGGCCACGCCACGCGAAGCCGCGTCGTTTTGGAGCACCTGCTGCGCGCCGGCCATGAAGTGCGCGTCGTGGTCTCCGGGCGAGCCCATCGCTTTCTAGTCGAGCGGCTCACGGGCTACACCAACCTGAGCATCGAGGAAATTCACGGCCTGACCCTGAGCTACTTCGGCAATTCGCTCGACCGATCGAAGAGCTTGTTTGAAAACTTGCGCAAGGCCCCCAAAGGTCTACGAAAAAACGTCAAGGTCTACCAGCGCGTGGCCGAGAGCGGCTTCTTGCCCGAGCTCGTGATCAGCGACTTCGAATCTTGGGCGGCGCTGTATGGACTCAATCACCGCGTACCGGTGGTCAGCATCGACAATATGCAGGTCATCAACCGCGCTCGCCACGAACAGGACGTCACCTCCGGCAAGGGCTTCGATTTCGACCTGGCCCGCTTGGCCGTGAAGATTAAAATGCCAGGCGCGTTTCACTACCTGGTGACGAGCTTCTTCTTCCCCGAAGTACGCAAAAAATACACCACTCTGGTGCCGCCCATTTTGCGGCCGGAGGTCATCGCCGCCAAGCGGGAGCCGGGCGCGCATGTCTTGGTCTATCAAACGTCGCCCAGCAATCGTCAGCTCGTGCCCACGCTGAACAAGTTGCCCTACCGCTTCCGCGTGTACGGCATGGGTCGTGAAGGGCAGGAGGGCAACGTCACTTTGTGCGGCTTCTCCGAGGTGGGCTTCCTCGATGACCTGAGGACGGCCCGGGCCGCGATAGCCGGTGGCGGCTTCAGCCTGTTGAGCGAAGCCGTCAGCCTGAGAGTGCCGCTCTTTTCCGTCCCGGTCGCGCATCAATACGAGCAGGAGCTGAACGCGCGTTATCTGGAAAAACTCGGCTACGGAGCCTGGGGACGTGAGCTGGAGCTCGAGCCGCTGCAGCAATTCTTGGAGCGCGTCGATGAGTATCAAGATCACTTGCAGAGTTACCCGTCGCGAGACAACGGGATCCTGTTCGCGTGCGTGGACGAGCTCATCGAGCGCGTGGCTCGCGGCGAGGCCAGACCGCTGCACCTGGACGCGGAAGCTCCCGGTAAGTTCGCGGTCGCCACGGAGCCGGAACCGGCGGCTTGAATCAAGCCCAATCGCGCGCGGCCGTCAGCGCCGCGTTGTACCCGCACATGCCGTGCACTCCGCCCCCGGGGTGCGTATAGCTCGAGCACAGGTACAGTCCCTTCAGCGGAGTGCGATAACGGAAGTACGGAAAAACTGGACGAAACAAGAGCTGCTGATGCCAGGCGTTGGTTCCTCCGCCCAAGTCGCCCCCAATCAGGTTGGCGTTGGCCAGCTCCAGATCCGGCGGCGCGCTAGTGGCACGCGCTAGCACGGTGGCTTTGAAGCCAGGCGCGAGCCCCTCGAGGCGGTCACTCACGCGATCGGCGAAGGCTTCCCGGTGCTGCGCCCAGCCGCCCGCTATTTGCGACGGGACGTGAGTATAACAATAGAGCGTGTGTTGGCCGGGCGGAGCGCGCCGCGAGTCTGCTAGGCTTTGCTGACCGACGACCAGGTAGGGCTCCGTGGGCAGCTTGCCTTCGCGCACCTCGCGCGTGAATCGGCCGAGATCGCCGAGGTTCTCCGTGACGTGTACGACGGCGCTTTCGCGTGCGACCCCCACCGACCAAGGCACCGGATCGGAGAGTGCGTAATCGACTTTGAAGGTGCCAAAACCTTGCCGAAATCCCAGCATTTTGCGGATCAGCCAGGGCGGCACGTCGGCTCTTTCGAGCAGCTTGAGGTACAGGGTCGGGGCGGCCGTGTCTGCAACGACGCCGCGCAGCGCGCGCAGCTCTTCGCCGCCTTCGAGCACGACGGCAACTGCGCGGCCCTCCCGCACCAGGATGCGTTTTACGCTGGCCCCCAGCCGCAAGCGCCCGCCGCACGCCTCTAACATCGTGACGAGGGCATTGGTGATGCTCTGTGCGCCGCCCGCAGGTACGGCATAACCACCGGTCGACGCCGTCATGCCGAGCACGTAACTCACGGCCGCCCCGAACCAGTCCTCCGGACCTACATCGACGTGCAAGCCGAGGCTAGGCATGACGCGTCGAGCCGATTCACTTCTAAACAATGAGCGAGCCAAGCTTCCGCTGCTCCGCGCCAAATAACGCGCCAACCTGAGCAAATTTGGCAGCCCAAGCCTCAGTGCCGGGCTGAGCGATGGAAAGGGCCCGAGCAGCAGGGGCAGCAAGTCTGGCTCAATCCGCGCGTGAAAGGCCGCGAGCTTCCGCCACGCCTCGCCGTCGCGCGGCGAACCGAAGTGCTGCGCGCCGAGCTCGCTATCCCGCGCGATGCAGGCATGACTGCCGTCGAGCGCGGGGTGACAGCTCTCGAACTTAAGGTTCGTCCACGCCACCCCTGCATGCTCTAGGTCGAGCTCGCGGAACGCGGGGCTCGACTTGTGAAAAGGAAAAAACGCGGCGCCTACGTCATGCACGAAGCCCGGCAGGGTGAGCTCTTCGGAGCCGAGCGCGCCGCCGGGCCGCTTGGCATTGGCCTCGACCAGGAGGACGCGAAAGCCCCGACGCGCCAAGGTGTTGGCGGCGACCAGGCCGTTTGGTCCCGAGCCGATCACGATCACATCTGGGTCGCGCACGGGGACGAGAGTACACCGGAACGCGGCGGACACCGCGCGCATCGCAGCTCTCTTTCCATCTGCGCGTAGACGGGCTATGTGACTCTTGTGCTCGCGCTCGGCATCGACCCCGGTACACTTCACCTCGGCTGGGGCGTCGTGTCGCGTGAAGGCAATCGCCTGTGCCACATCGCCCACGGCGTGATTCATCTCGATGGCAAGACGGCCATTGCCTCGCGCCTCGCTCGCATCGAGGTCGAGCTGGGGGCGGTGATCGATCGACACCAACCGGAGGTCGGGTCGGTCGAAAATCTGTTCTTCCATAAGGACGCACAAGCCGCGTCCAAGCTCGGCCACGCGCGCGGCGTCGTGCTCCTGCTGCTGGCCCGCGCTGGCGTCGAAATCGCGGAGTATCCGCCGGCTCGCGTCAAGCGCACGATCGCCGGGTCGGGTCAGGCCGATAAGCAGCAAGTCGCGATGATGGTGCGCGCGCTTTTGGCGCTCGACGCGCTGCCGCCCGCCGACGCCTCCGACGCGCTCGCCCTCGCTATCACGCATCTACGCATCGGCAGCTTGATCCAAGCGCTGCGTCCCAAGGACGGCATCGGGGAGCCGCGCGTGTCCAACAGTGGGCTCCGCGCCCTGCTCGGGAAGAAGCGTCGCACGCGGGCCGCTGCTCCCAAGCTTCCGAAGCTCAGCCGGATCCGCTGAGCGCGAGTCGCCACCGCGGCACCTGGCTGCTGGGTCAATGTTCCAGTAAGCGTAAAAGGCGCGTGCCGACGACAATGCCCGGGAAGGCTGGAAAGCCGCGCCGCGTATCAAGCGCGTGAAGGGATTGCCAGGCTGGCAGGATGCTGCCATCAAGCTTACCCGCTACTCGGCTGGCCCGAGCGGCACCAGCGAACCAAGGTTACCCACATGAATCGCCGCCCACTCTCACTCGGTTTGCTCGGTCTACTGTCGGTCCTCATGCCGGCAGCGGCGGCGTTCGCGGAGCCAGTGAAGAGCGCGCCGGTCGTCAAAGGGGCGGCGGCGCTCAACGCCGAGGAGATCGCCGAACGCGTTCAGCGCTTTTACGACCGCTCGCACACGTTCCGCGCCGGCTTCAAGCAACAGTACCGAGTGCGCGCCTACGACAAAGTCATCGACAGCCAGGGTCAGGTGGTGTTCGAGAAGCCGGGCAAGATGAGCTGGCGCTACACGAACAACGGCAACCGCGTGGTATCCGACGGCAAGCTCGTGAAGGTCTACGAAAAAGAAAACAAGCAAATGTATGAGCAACCGCTGGACAAGAGCCAATACCCCGCGGCCCTGTCTTTTTTGGTCGGCGGCGGCAACTTGAAGAGCTCATTCAAATTCAGCAAGCGCGACGCCAAGCAAATGGGCTTCGAAGGCGGCTACGTGATCGTCGGCGATCCGCTCGAAGCGTCGCCCTCCTATCAGTCGATCATCTTATACGTGGATGCGGCCACCTACCAGGTCCGCCGCGTGCTCTTGTTGGATGCGCAAGGCAACCGCAACCGCTTTGATTTTATGAACCCCGAGATCAACACGAAGGCGCCCGGCGGCGAGTTCAATTTCACGCCGCCCCCCGGCACTCAAGTCATTCGTCCCTGATTTTTGGTTGCCTCGAAGGGGCCACGCTTGCACCAGTGCGGCCGGCGCTCAGCTCAAATGCGCTCCACACGCAGCGTTCCCGCCTCGTCCACCCGCACGTACGGGCGACCGCTCTGAGAGTAACCGAAGGAGCCGGAGTTTGCGTAACCGGGCACCTCGTCCACCTGGTGGGTGTGCCCGAAAATCACGGCCTTTGCCGCGGTCAACTCGCGCACGCGCTGGGCGGCCGCCCGCAAGCGTTCGACGGGTAGATCTTCGTACCGGTTGCCTGTGCGCTGCACGGATTGAATCAGATAAAGGCCGGCGAGCAGACTGGCGATGCCTGCGGCGCGGCTCTTCCACGCAACGTATGCCGCAGCGCTGAGCAGCACGCCGCTGCTGGCAAACACGCGATCGAAATACAGGCGCATGAACGTCTTGCGGAAATTACGGTGCGTCGGCACCGCGCCGGAGGCCAGCAACGTGCGCAATGTGTCAGCGTCCAACTGCACGAGCTCGGCGAAGCCCGTTAGAGCGGCGTCACCCCGGCGGAGCTCTGCCTCGAACCGCTTGGACTGCCGAGTCTCTAGGCACAGTTTGCCGGCGATCTGAAACCATTGCGCGATGATCAGCGGAGTGCGCGCGCCGTACACCCGAAAGGCTTTGGCGATGCCCGCCAACGGCGTCGTCTCGTGCGCGTGCGAAAAGTGATACGCGCCGCTCGGGCGTACGAAGCGGCGCGTCAAAGCGATACCGAGCGGTTCGGTCTCCGGAGTCCACTCGGCCAGGGGGTGGGCGGGGGCGTTGTCCGGATCGTAGAAGTGCCCGTGCTCGACATGGACGTGGCCCCGGCGCACGAACCACGGCGCAATTTCTAGCGCGCTGTCCGGCAAAAGTTGCAACTTTTGAAGCACCGCGTCACGGAGCTCCGGAGCCAACAGTCCGGCGTCGTGATTGCCGGCGACGAACGCGACCGGCGCGCCGCCCGCCAAGTGAGCTCGCAGCGCGCGGCCGAGCTCGGGATAAGCGGAGAGCACCGCCAACACGGCGGACGCGGCAGAGTGGCCCGGGGCTTCCCAGGACAAATTGAAGACGTCACCTGCAAGGATCAGCTCGTGGCCGGGGTGGTCACGGAGCAGACGCGTCAGATCCTGCACTGTGCCCGCCGAGGCTTCGGCCGACAAGTGCAGGTCACTGGTGACGATGAGGGGCCGCATGACGACGAACGCGAATCGAAGCGTCCAAAATCCGATCAGCCGCAGCCTAGCATCGTCCTTCGCGCGCGCGCTCTAGTTCGCGACACCCGGCCCCGCGCGTAGCCGGCAACGCACTCGCGACGCCTCTGCGCGACGTGGCAAAACGCCCTGGAATTTGCCAGTATTCACGGCACTTCGCCGACCGAATCCTATTGGCCCGGAAGCGGGCGCGTGTATGCTTGAGTGCATGCAGAAGGCTTTGGAACGCATCACCCTCGAGACCGAGAAGCTCGTCGGCAAAGCCATAAATCGCGTCTGGCCGCTGTACCAAAAGTACAACGAGCGTTTCCCCGGCGGCCGTCTTCAGCCCAAGTGGGCCCCCGCCCCGCTCCTGCGCAAGAAAGAGCGTACGAAGCCCGAGCTCGGCTGGCCGCGCCGAACCGATTCACTTTGCCCGCAGTGCGTGAAGGAAGTGCGAGAGGCGGTGCTCTCCGGCGCCGAAGATCTGCGCGCCTTCGTGGAAGGCAATCCGGGCGAAATCAAGGCCGACATCATCGAGCGCGGCGGCCAGGTATTGATGGTCAAGAGCTGCCCGAAGCATGGCGCATTCGAGGATGTCATGAGCGTGGATCCCGCGTTCATGGCTCGTATCGAGGGCTTGTTTCCCGGCCGCGATTTCGAGGCTCCGAAGACCAAGCTCCGCAATCACGGGAGCTCCACCATCAAGTACGGGCGCGGCTCGGTCCTCACCGTCGATCTCACCAACCGCTGCAACATGATGTGCGACCCGTGTTTCATGGACGCCAACCAAGTCGGCTTCGTGCACGAGCTGGAGTGGGCCGACATCAAACAGATTTTGGATGACAGCTTGAACATCAAGCCTCGTCGCCAGTTGAGCGTGCAGTTCTCGGGTGGAGAGCCCACGCTCAGCCCGTTCTTTCTGGAGGCAATCAAGTATGCTCGGGACGTTGGCTACTTCTGCGTCCAGTGTGCCAGCAACGGCGTACTGTTCGCGCAGGACCTCGAGCTGTGCCACGCGGCCAAGCGCGCCGGTTTGCGCCTGTGTTACTTGCAGTTCGACGGCGTCACCAATGAGGCCAATAGCCACCGCAAGGTCGGCAACTTATTCGACGTAAAGCTCCGCGCCATCGAAAACCTGGCCGCAGCGGGTATCGACGTGGTGCTGGTCGTGACCGTGGTGAACGGTGTGAACAACGAGCAAGTCGGGCCGATCGTCAGGTTCGCGATCGACAACGCGGACAAGGTGACGGTCGTCTCTTTCCAGCCCGTGAGCTTCACCGGCCGGGATGAAGACGTGACGGACGAGCGCCGACAGCGCGAGCGTTACACATTGAGTCACTTGGTGCATGATCTACACGACCAGCTGAGCGTCACCGAGCCCATGCGTGACTGGTTTCCGCTCTCGGCGATGAACCCATTCAGTGACGTAGTCGACTTGTTATTGGGTCAAAGCGCAGAGTTCGGCGCGCTCAAGTGCGGCTGCCACCCCAACTGCGGGATCGGTACCGCGCTGCTGGTGAACAAGCGCACCAAGCAGATGGTCCCCGTCTCTCAATTTCTGAACTTGGATCAGGTCCTGCTCGACCTGCAGGGTATCGCGGACGCGGGCCAGGCGCGCGCCCAAACCGTCACGGGCATTGCGCTCTCGCTGCTCCGCAATTTCGACCCGGAAAAGGCCCCGGCAGGTTACAGCTTTACCGAGTTTGCGCGGCAATTCCTGAGTCAGATCGGCGCCAACGGATCGAAGGTCGGCGAGAGCGAGGGCGACGCGCACAAGTTCGAGTGGCGCTTTCTGTTCGTGGCCGGCATGTGGTTTCAGGACCTCTTCAACTACGACTTTCGCCGCACGGAGATGTGCATCATTCCTTACGGCACACAGATGGGTGAGATCTCGTTTTGCGCCTACAACACCGGGGTCGGCTTTCGCCAAATCATCGAGAAGATGAAGCAGACCGCGACGGTTGCCGAGTGGTACAAAACGCGTGGTCGCCACCCCGTTTACGCCAAGAACCAGCACTTGCCATTGCCCGGAGGCCCGCTCAGTGTCGTCGTCCGACCTGGCACGGCGAACTCGGGCGGGGGCGACGGTTCCGTGCTGAGCCCGGCGGAGTTGAGCGACGGTCGGAAGCGGCTTCGGCTCGTGTCGTGAGGGGCGCCGCGGGCTACTGATCACGGAGGTCCACCGGGCCATCGAACGGAGGGCGCTGCATGGCGCCGAAGCTGCACAGGCGAGCGCCACGTAGGCTAGCAGCGAGCGCTCGGCGCTCGGCGGCGCTGCCGGCGAACGCGCAGCTCGTGATCATCGGCCGTCGGGCGCTCAAGACGCCCAGCACGTCGCGGGTCACCTGCACGTGCAAGTTTCGCCCAACCGGCGGCAGCAACCAGCTGTCGCCCACGCTAACTAAGCCCGGGCCCGCGGCGAAGACCGCTCCGCTGAAGCTCGTCGTGTCGCGGTATGCGGTTATTTCGGCCAACTCTTGGTCGGTCATGAGGCCCCGAGGTACGGCCCGCTGCAGACGCTCGAGCTCGGTGGCGAGCTCGCGCGCGATTTCACCGGCGCGCTCAGGGTCTGAGTCGACGAGCAGCACGCGCGGGCTCAAGCAGCCGCGTTGATCGAATAAGACGATGTCCTCCGCCAGCCGCGGCAGGAGCTCCGTCAGCGCCGAGTCGGAGAGCTCACCGTGAATCACGCCCACGCCGAAGCCCGAGCCGTGACCATGAAACGCTACGCCAGGAGGCAGCGTTACGGCGATGTCTTCCAACGTTGCATCACTGCCGTATGCCCATAGCCTGTCGCCAGCGTGGGGGGAGAGCTCGCTCACGAGCTGAAACAAGCTTGGCGCCCCGGCCAAGAGCAGCTCGGCCATGTCTGGCTCTCGGCGCGAGGCGCGAACTTGCACGCGTTCTGAAGCTACGAGACCGATGGCAATGGCGCGATGCGCCGCCACGAACACGTTTGCCGACAGCAGGACGTGGGCGACCTGCGCCGTCGGGGTCGCGCGGATCAAGGTCTCGATTTCGGTCTCGGAAGGTGCGGTCTCCAAGCAATGGGCGAGGGCCAGCTCGACGCCCTCTACGGACAAGCCGCTCGAGGCCGTCAAGCGCTGGCGTGCCGTCTTGCCGAGCTCCGAATTCGCATCGGCGATTTTACGCGCGGACGCGAGCAGCGGCTCGAGCCGCGCCCGACGAGGGTCTGGGTCGATCAACAATGCCCCCCCAAAAACTCCTCGACGGCCAACGAGCAACCGCGCGCAGGGGCGCCGGGAGCTCGTCCCAGAAGCTCGACCCCGTCGGCGACGCGCCGCACGCGGTCCTGCGTTTGAATCGCCACCGCGGAGTCCACGTTGCCCAAATCCACGATGCGCGCGATGCCGATGTCGCCCGTTGCCACCGGCTGCAGAGTGACCGCATCGACCGGGATCACGCGCAGCCAGGGCGGCTCCTGATAAACGCCGGTACGGCCCCGACATTGGCCTTGTAAAGCAGTGCCCGGGACCGTGGCTTCGTAGAGCTGACTCGTGAGCTCGGTCATGCCGTATTCGCTCACGATTCGTGTTTCGAGAATGCCAAACGCCGCAGCGACCTGGGAGCGCAGCTCCGTCGCTTCTACTTCGCGACTCTTGCCCTTGAAACCGCCCGTTTGCATCACGACCGTCGAGGCTGGCAGCGATAGAGCGCGGCCCCCGAGGGCGTCCAACAATGCCACCAGGGCGAACGACGTCGCCAACACCAACAGTGATTCTTCGCGCTGCCGCGCTCGCGCCGCCGCTCGCTCGAGGCCGACAACATCGACCGACGCGTCCTTGATCAACCAGCGTTCGGCGGTACGGACCTCTGATTCGCCCCGCTCCTCGAAGTCGACCATGAACATGGCCATCATTTGCCCGAGCGACGAGCTTGCTTCTTCATCGAGCGGGGGCGCCAGCGCGACCACGTGGTGCGGCCCGGGGCTGGCCAGCAGTGCGGAACGACCGAAGCGCAGCGCGAGCGCGCGGTAGGTGTCGAGCGTGCGCATGACGTGCACGCCGCGCGCCCCGCTCGTCGTGCCGCTCGTGTAGAAGCGAGCGCGGTCCTCGCTTTCGGGGTGAACGGCCACGCGCGCCATCCTAAACGCGTCGCAGGGCACGCCCGGGATCTGCTCGAGCACCGACAATGGACCCGGCTGCCGCGCGAGTAAACGCGCAAAACCAGGCGAAAACTCGGCTTGAAACGCCGCGATGTCCAGCGCCAAGTCGGTGAAGCTGCGGCTCCGGTCACCGGCCGCGAAGCCCCGCACCGCCCGGTGCAGCGCATCCGACCGCGCGTTTCGCGTCATGCTCCGAGCGCTCCGACGCAGAGCACCAAGGAGTCCACGAATCCGTCCAACAACGACTCACCGAGCGTGAGCGGTGGCGTCAAGATCAAGACCTCCCGCCGCCCTCCGCCGGTGGAGGTGATGTAACCGCATTCGAGCAGCTTTTGCGCGAGCTGCGTCGCGCGCCCCGGCCGATCACCGAGGTCGACCGCGATCATCAGCCCCACGCCGCGTACGGAGATCTTCGAAAAGCGCGCGAGCCGAGCCTCCAGCAAGGCCAAGAGCGCTGCCCCGAGCCGCTCCGAGCGCTCGGGCAGTTGCTCTCGTGAAATGATATCCAGGCTGGCCAAGGCCGTCGCGCACGACAGGGCCGCGCCCGCAAAGGTCGAGGTGTGCACGACCTCCGCCTCGCAGCGCCAAGCTTCCAATACCGCGCCGCGCCCGACGAGCGCGCTGACTGGAAGCCCACCGCCGAGCCCCTTTCCGAGGCACACGAGGTCGGGCGAGAAGTCGGGGCTTGCCGAAAATAGCATCTTTCCGGAGCGCCCAAGACCAGTCCAGATCTCGTCTGCAATGCATAGCGCGCCGAACTCGCGCGCCAAGCGCGCGAGCTCCGGCAAAAAAGCAGACGGCGGCACCAGCACGCCCCCGCGACCCAAGACCGGTTCCACCAACAACGCTCCGACAAGGCCCGTGACGAGCGCGGCCCGAACTTGGGCGAGCACGCGGTCCAAATCCGTTGCCTGCGCTGGATAGTCAGCGAAGGTGACGTACGGATTCAGTTGCGCCGCAAATGGCGCGCGGTAGCTCTCCCGCAGCCCGCAGGCCGCGAGCGGCGCGTGACTCAAGCCATGATACGCCCCACCGAAGGCGACCACGCCCGGCTTGCCCGTAAATAGCATGGCCGTCTTCAACGCGGCGGTCACCGCGTCCGCGCCAGACTGGCCCAGGATAACACGCGCGTTCGGGTCTGGATGCAGGGCGGCCAAGCGCTCGAGCAACGCCACCTTTGCGTCTGCGGGGAAAACGTCGCCGAGCGCCATGAGCAAGCGCTGCCCCTGCAAATCGACGACTCGCAAGATACTCGGGTGGGAATGACCGACGAGCATGGCGCCAAAGCCGGCAGCGAAGTCGACGTAGCGGTTCCCATCGACGTCGATCACGTTCGAGCCCTTCGCGCTCGCGTACACGATGCCGGCGGGGGGGGCCCGTAAATCGCCCGGCTCGTGGCGGGGTTTCGCGCCCATGGGGGCACTGCGATGGGCTTGGCGCACGAGCCAGCTGCGGGAAGACGGCCCCGGCGGACGGGTCTTGATGTCGGGCAAATCTTGGCCCGGGACGAGCTCGACGGGTGGCGGAATCTCGCTGAAGCTCATGCGCAGACTAGGCGCTTAGCACGAAACTATACGCGTCCGACGCGGTATCACCAGGGGCGGAGCGCGCTCAAGAGCACACGCGATTACGGCCGCTGCGCTTGGCCTGATAGAGCTTCTCGTCGGCTCGTTGAATCAGGTCAGTGGCGGCCTTGTCGTCCTGAAGGAGCGCGCCGCCGATGCTGATCGTAACTGGGATCTGCTCACCTTGGAAGCTGAAGCCGTGCGTGCCCACCCGCTCACGTAAGTTCTCGGCCAGGGCGACGGCGCCGGCTAGGGACGTCTCCGGCAGCACGATCACGAATTCTTCGCCGCCGTAGCGCGCGAACACTTCATCCCGGCGGATTCGATCTTGGACGATGCGCGCGAGCTCCCTCAACACGTGGTCACCGGCGAGGTGACCGTACTGGTCGTTGATGCGCTTGAAGAAATCGATGTCGAACATCAGCACGCTCAGATCACGCTCGTAGCGCCGTGCCCGGATCAGCTCCTTTTCGAGCGCCTCGAACAGGTAGCGCTTGTTGTGGATCTGGGTCAGCCCGTCCACGATGGTCATGCGGTAAATCTCTTCGTGGTATTTCGCTTCGGCGTCCGCGCCCGACAAGAACTTCAAGATCGACGGTCCGACCTTGATCCGATCGCCGTTGGTGAGGATCGCCTCCCGCGCGATCTGCTCTTCGTTCAAGTACGTGCCGTTCGTCGAGCCGTCGTCGACCGCGTACCAGGCGGTCGTGCGGCGTTCGAAATGAGCGTGCCGCCGCGACACGGAGTCGCCCTCGAGCACGATGTGATTGTCCGCGCCACGGCCGACCCGGAGGGGGCTCCGGTCGAGCACGAAGCGCTTCCCGAGCAGCCCCGGCTCGGCCGTATAGATCACCACCAGGCAATCGTTGCTGGGTCCGTCGTCTGGCGGCGGCGCCTGGACGACTTGGGTGACTCTGGTTTTTTCGTCGTATTCGCTCACGAAACGCGGCCTCTCGCGCGCAACTTCAGCCGCGTCGGAATGGTATCAAGCTCTGAGGCACGCTAGTGCAACGGTCACCGTCGAGACTTATTTCCATGTAATTGCCGAACACTCCAAGTTAGCTCGGGCCAGAAGTTTTCGCCAAGCCGTGCCGCCGCCATTTGCTCCGGCGCTGTCGCCTGCCGCTCCTGCACGACTCTACTTCAGTTCCATAGCGCGTCCGCCGCCTTCGCAATCCGACCACCCACAACCACCTCCCGCTCATGTCACGGGTAGGCCACCGTCCGCGGGCGTGGGCGCTCCGAATTACGCTTTCTCCAGCTGAATCGAGGATTTAGGTTCACTGAAGCGGCGGCTGACGCACGCTCGCGGTTGTCCTTCGCGATGGCCCGGCTGCACCGCGCCGGCCAGCGGTGGCTCGATCTGAGACGGTTGGCCGGGCCGAGCGAGCTGGAGCCGGGGGGCTCGGCACCGAATCAGCGCGTCATCGTGACCTTGGACAAGCCGCGCGGCTTGTCTGGATTGTTGCCCGCACTGAGCGCCAACGCGCCGGCGAACAACTGCCCAGGCACGACGCTCACGATCGGTGAAAGCCACTCCGGGACACCCGCTGGCAGTTCGATGTGTGACTTGGCGCGCGCGAGGATCTCGGGAGAGTCGGAGAGCGCGAGCACTTCAGCGCCGCGATCTTCCAATAGCGACATTAGAGCCGGAATGTCAGCCAGCGTGCGACCGCTGGGTGCCACCAGGATCACTGGGAAACCTCGGTCAATCATGGCCACCGGGCCGTGCAACAGGTCAGCAACGGAGTATGGCTCGGCGACGAGATAGCTCGTCTCCTTCAGCTTGAGCGCGATCTCGAACGCCGTCGAGTAGTTGAAGCCACGGCCGAGGACTACCAGCTTCTGCGCGCCGCGAAAGCGCGCCGCTTGTTGGGAGAGGTCTGAGCTCGTCTCGATGACCTGTTCGACCCAGCCGGGCACGCGCCCGAGCGCGGCCCATCGCTCCGGCTTGCCCTCGAGCGCCGCGCTCAACATCGCCAGCGCGAACAGCTCCGTGGTGTAGGTTTTTGTTGCCGCGACGGCCTTTTCCAGCCCCGCCAACAGGGGCAGCGTGTGATCGGCCGTCCGCGACAAGGGTGACTCGGGCTCGTTGGTGACGGCCAACGTTGCGCCGCCCTGGGCGCGTGTCTCGGCCAGCACGCTGACGATATCGGGCGACTGCCCCGACTGACTGATGCCGATGGTCAACGCGCGCGCCAGATTTGGCGGTGACTCGTACAACGTGAAGAGCGAGGGCACCGCTAGCGCTACGCCTAAGCGGTTGTGCGCGCCGAGCAAGTATTGCGCGTAGCGAGCTGCGTTGTCCGAGCTGCCACGCGCTGCGATCAATACCCAGTGAGGTTCAAATTTCTTTATCGCGATGGCTGCTTCCTCCGCGGCAGCACGACCCTTGTCGAGTAGCTCGCGAAGCACGCGCGGCTGCTCGAGGATCTCGCGTTCAAATTGAGTGCGGGGTTCCATTGTCATCCTGAGAAACATCTTAGCAATCGGTTCGCTACTGTTCTCGTGTTTTGATCAACGCCGGTACAAATGGTCATTCGAATGAGCCAAAACACACACGTGGCGAAGCGCCGCTTTGTTATTTTGCGTAGGGAAATCAAGGGTATTTCTCGTTCAAACGCCACGCCAAGCTCTAGCTTCGAATGGCAGTTGTCTCGTTACCGCAAGCTCGAAGTGCAAGCTCGTGGGGTGACCGCGGTCATGGTTTGGAGTGCGTGTTTCGCAATCGGGGGCTGCAGCGTCTACGACTCGTCGCTGCTCGAGCCGGCTTCGCTCGCTGACGCGGCGGGCGGGGACACCGGTCGCTTGATTCTTCCGTCGAGTGGCGGGGCCGAACCCGCAGTTGCAAGCGCAAGTGGTGGCGTCAGCAGCGGAGGTGATAGCAGCAGTCAGGCGGGCACGGACAGCGCGGGCTCGAGCCCTGCAAGCGCTGGCGGTTCTGATACTTCCGGCGGTGCTGGCGGCGCGCTGGCAGTCACGGGCGGCTCGGCATCGGGGGGCAGCGGCGCCGGTGAGCTCGGGGGCGGTGCCGCGGGCGCCGCCGTCAATCTCACGCTCTCCCTCATTGATGACATGGAGAATACTGATCCGTACATTCCGAACGTCGACGGGCGGCAGGGCTTCTGGTCCCTGGCCAACGACGGCACTCTAGGCGGTAAGCAAACGCCTTCCACCATGGTGATGAGCTCCATCGTGGGTGGGCGTGGAGCCAGCCTTGCCGCGTTGCACACCACGGCGGCCGGCTATAAAACGGGCGCGCAAGTGGGGGTCGACTTGAATCGAAAGGGATCCAGTCGCCTGCCTTACGACGCGAGCTCGTACAATGCCGTGCGCTTCTGGAGCCGCGTCGAGGCCGGCTCGCCCAACGTGGTCCGCCTGTCGGTGCTGGACAAGCACACGGATCCTGGCGGTGGCCTGTGCTGCCTGTCGGCCTCGAATTGCACGGGAGGCGGCAGCATCGTACACGGCCTCTGTTATGATCATTTTGCCGCCGAGCTCCCGCCGATAGGCACGCAATGGACCGAGCGAACCGTGCTCTTGTCCGACTTGAAGCAAGCGGGCTGGGGCGACAACAAACTGGAGAATTTGGACAGCAGCCACGTGTTCGCGCTGCAGTTCGATTGGTTGAGCACGACTATGGATCTTTGGATCGACGACATCTCGTTCGTCAAAAAATAGCGCCACTCAGCGTTGTGAAGTCGGTCGTGCGCCGCACGTGCCGGCTGGCTCCTTTTCTTGGTCTAGCGTGGGCCTCCGCGTGCTCGCCTCCGCCCCCGGCGCCGCGGCTCGGGGCCGCGCCCGCCGCGTCAGCCTCGGCCCAAGCGCATCCGCTGCCCGTCCCCGCGCCCGCAATGCCCGGCATCAACGTGCCCGCAATCAAGGTAGACACCGTGGGCTACCCGAGCTCCTGGCCAAAGCTCGCGATCTTCAACATCGAGCCCAAAGGCGCGCTCGTTCGCAATGAAGCCGGGCAGGCCGCTTACGCCTTTCGAGCGCAAGACGTGCGGCCACACGGTCGCGACCGTGCATCCGGAGACTTGGTCTGGCAATTGGACTTCAGCGCGCTCACGAGGCCCGGGCGTTACTCCATCGAGAATGGCGCGGCAAAGTCCGACTCGTTTTCCATCGGGCAGGCAGTGTATGCGCGCGCCCTGCAAGCGGGCTTGAAGTCATTTTACTTTCAGCGCTGCCGCACCGCGCTGCTCGAACCGCACGCGGTTTGGGAGGGTAAGGCGTACGTGCGCGCCGCAGCCTGTCACGTGCATGAGGACGTCGCGTGGGACTACGCAACTTACCCGAGGAAGGTCAAAAAGTGGCATCTGGTCGGCGGCTGGCACGATGCCGGCAATTTCGAGATGTACATTCCGTCGACGGGCCCCAGCGCGCAGGCTCTGTTGATCGCCTACGAATCACACCCGGCGCTGTTTGGTGACGACTCGAACATCCCGGAATCCCACAACCACACGCCGGACATTTTGGACGAAGTGCGCTGGGGGCTGATCTGGATCTTAGCCATGCAGGAGCCGGAGACGGGCGCGTTCCGGTCGCGCGAGGCGGTGTTCGCGTGGTCCGACCCTGATCCAGTCAAGGAACGAAAGCCGCGCTGGGTAGCCGGCGTGGGTACCGCCAGCACGGCCAAGGCCACGGCCGTATTGGCGCAAGCCGCGCGCGTCTACCGACACTTCGACGCGCCCTTCGCGGCCCGCTGCGAGGCCGCGGCGAGGGCGGGTTTCGCGTTTTTAGAGCAGCACCCCGAGCGCATCTTCGTGGACGGCAAAGGGAGCGAACAGCCACTCTGGGACGATAGCGCGGAGTATCACGAGGTCGGCGCCCGGTTCACCGCGGCGGTCGAGGTGTATCGCTCTTTTCGCTCGCCCCAAGCGCTGGCTCGCGTGCGCTCGTACTTGGACGATCCCGAGACGCAGCCGGCAAAATTCGTTGAGGGCGGTTGGCCCAACCTGAGTCGCTTTGCCTTCATGAGCCTGGCGAGCGACGAACAGGCGCCTGCGGATTTGCGCGCTCTAGCCAAGCAGCGGTTGCTCGCCGCAGTCGAGACCTTGCGCGCGGACATCGCCGCAGACGGCTACCGCTGCGTCACTACGCTCCAGGGCTATTATTGGGGCCACAACGCAAACCTGTTGGAGAAGGCGCATGAGCTGTCATTCGCGGCTCGGCTCGACCCAAGCCGCACTTGGCTCGCGAGAGCGGCGCAGGATCAGTGGCATTGGATCCTCGGTCGCAATCCGAACGGGTATTCGATGGTCACGCGCGTGGGCAAAGGCCCCGACCGAATTTATTCCATGGAGTGGGGTCATGCCGATCCGCCGCCGCCCGGCTTCGTCGTTGGCGGGCCGAACTCGGTGCAATTGGGCTTGCTTGCGCCGGGCGCCCCCGCGAAGGCCTTGCTCTGGGACAACCCGGAGCGCCTGACCTCCGGACTACCCGCTCATAGCCTGTGGCACTGGGAGCAGTCTGACCTGTGGGACGGCGGCTTCGCAGCCAAAGATTCATACAACAACGGTTGGTACGCGGCGACCGAACCCGATATTTATTACCAAGCAAACTTCGTGTTGGCCGCGTCCGAGATGCAGCTCGAGTGACCGCCGGAAATGAGGCGAATTCGCCGGGTTTTTGCGCGATGCGATAAAAGCGCCGCGCGTCTGATAATATTTGAACATCAGACCAACCGCCGCGCTGCTAAGTTTTGAACATGCGCGGGGAGCCGGTGTGCCCGCAGCGCGCGCCGTTCCTCTTCGTTTTGCAAAGGTTCTCCGCCGTGAAAGCCGAATCGTCCATGGTCGAGTCCGACGAAGCATCGATGGAGCGTAAAGCAGGAGCGCGCGCTGCGTTGGCGCAAAAGCCGCGCAGCAAGCCCGGCTGGCTCGACCGCATCAACAACTACTACTGGGTCCAGAACATGGTTCGGATCCACGACGAGCTGCCGCTCTGGATCATCCAGTGGGACGGCAAAAAGCAGATCGATTGGATGTATCTGAACGAGACCGTCGATCAAATCCAACCCTTCCACTTCGAGATTTTCTACGGCAAAGAAGCCAAGCGCGACACCTACTACGCCGAGACGATGAAGCGAGTGAGTGAGACTGGCAAGTTCGAGGTCGGCGAGCTGCACGGTTTCAACGACTTCTTTTTTCCCATGCCTGCGGACCCGCGCGGCAAGACGTTTCTGTTCGGTGGGCAATTTCTGACCGACCCTTTGGATTGGGACGGCATCGCATGGCGTTGGCGTGAACTGACGGGCCAGCTGCCGGCCAGCGCCAACCCGGATTTCGTGCGCTTCGTACGCATGGCGCTGCGTTTGCCGGTGATCGACGCACCCGTGATGCCCGCCGTCGAGGAGTTCATGGGTCTTTTGAGCCAGTTGCTGACGGAGGACCACGCCAACCTGAAGATCAGCGAGCGCGTGAAGAAGTTGAAGAAAGACGTCTTCGACCGCGCGTGGCCGAACAATGATTGGGTCGATCGCAGCATCACGCCCGAAAAATTCGCGCTGACCCCTTGGTACTACGAAGGCAAACTGTCGGAGTGGCGCAGTGAGGAGATGGGCATTTGCCGTTTGCCGACCACGGCCATGGCCTTGATGCCGGTCGACCCGCGCAACCAGGCGCTCGACCCGGTGCAGGTGATGGTTCGTAACTACCAGATTCAGCGCGAGTGCGTCGCGTTCGCCAGCCAAATGCCGGAGACGGGCGCCAACAAACTGCAGGACTACGGCGTGTCCTTCCTGACCTCGTCGGCGCCCGGCAAGAACTCGGCACGGGCCAAGCTCGAGCTGCGCGAGCGCGCGCAAAAACTCCAAACATTCGTCAAAGAGAAGTTTGGGGTTCACACCGTGGTGGGCATCGGCCGCACTATGCCGCCCGGGGAGCCGCTGTATCAGTCGCACCACGACGCGGTCTTGGCGCTGCATCTGTGCGTGCAAATCGAGAAGGACATCCTGTTCTACGACGAGAAGACGACGTCGAAAGACCAGATGCGCTACTCCCAGCTGAACCGCACCGCGGCCGAGCTGGCAGACGCCTTCGACCGCGTGGCGATGGACGAGATCAAGGTCGCGAGCGACCACTATGTGCGCATGGTCCTCGTCTGGTCGAACGAGCGCATCGAGGTGCTGCGCAGTCAGTTCTTGGCCATGCTCTTCCAGCTGATCAAGAACATCCAAAGGCGCCACCTATTGCGCAGCGAGGTGGCGGAGCACTTGGCCGACGACCTGAGCCAAAAGCTGGAAGAAGCGCCCAGCGTGTATCAGGTGATAGAGACGTTCAAAGAGGCCTTGCAGCGCTTGAGCGTGTTCGCTTCGCGCGCGCTCGAAGGGCCGAAGAGTATGCGGCTCGACACCACGCTGCAGTACATGAAGGATAACTTCGCCGAGCCGCTCCGGCTGTCCGGCGTCGCGCGCAAAGCCGGCTTTTCCGTGCCGGCCTTCAGCCGCATTTTCAAGCAAGCCACGGGCACGTCCTTCCTCGCGTACTTGCGCGCGGTGCGCGTTGAGCATGCCAAGATGCTGCTCCGCACGACCACGCTATCAGCCGAGCAAATCGCGCAAGCCTGCGGGTTTCAATCGCAGCATCACTTGATCCGCTCTTTCAAAAAGGTCACCCAGAAAACACCGGGCTCGTACCGAAAAGACGTCGCAAGCAAAGCCCGCGGCACGGTCTGAGGCCGCGGGTCACCACTTCGAGAGTGACAGAAGATTTCGAATTGACAGTGGTGGTCCGAACCATCACCAGAGCGTGAGTCGTTTCGAGATTTTGGATGGCCCGACAGCGACGTGGGTCGAAGACATGGGGCGGGCGCCGCAGTGTCTGGCGCCGTGACCTTGCGCTCGGCCGCGTGTAAGGCCCAGCACGAGCGGGCATTATGCCGACGGTTATCGTCCGCCGCCAGCATATGGGCGGCGAGCTCGTCGAACAGACGTAGAAGTCCTTCATCGCGGGCGTGTGCTGTTTGGTGGCGCGAAGTAAGCCCCTAACCACGGCAAGTCGGCGAAGGGCAGATCGGTCTTCATCAGGTCCCGTTCGACAATCAACCGTCGGGATTGCTCTTCTCCACTCTTCGACGAACCGCTGGGTCAGCCCGCGCGACATGGAATGCAGCGGGGTTGCACGATCGGTAGCTTGGCACCGCGCTCGAAGCTTTCATGCATGAAGTGTGCACCAGTTGGCGCGACTGCACACGACCGATCAACCGATCAACCGATCAACCGATCAACCGATCAACCGATCAACCCATCAACCCATCAACCGAGCTATCTGGGGGCGCCGCGGGAGCAAGCAGCAGCGCCAAACACTTGTAGAGCACGGCACAGTGGCGCCTGAGGTCTCGGCTACGCCAGGGGTACATCCAGCCCGATGCGGCGCATCAAGCGGAGTGCGTTGCCGGCCTGAACGGGGCCCGGATGGGCTTTGTAATCGAAGCTCATCTCGTTGTCGCGGACGGTCTCGCGGAAGTGGATCAGAGTCACGCGCTCCATGAGCTTCGGCTCGAGCTCGGCGAGGCCCATGTCGTGCGTCGATACTGCGCCCAGCGCGCCGCGTTGGATCAACTCGCCGATCACCCAGCGAGCGCCCAGTTGCCGCTCTAAGGAGTTGGTTCCGTGCAAAATCTCGTCGAGCAAGAAGAATACGGGCTTTCCGCCACTTGTGGCATCGACGACCGCTTTCAGCTTGTTGAGCTCCGCATAAAAGTGACTCACGCCGCTGGACAGGGAGTCACTGATCCGAATGCTCGTTACCAGCGAAAATTCGGTCAACGTGAGCTGAGTCGCGCACACCGGGCCGCCGGCAAATGCCAGCACGTTGGCCAGGCCCATGGAGCGCAGCAGGGTGCTCTTGCCAGACATGTTGGAGCCGGTGACGAGCAGCGCGGTGCCAGCGCTGGCGAGCTCCACGCTATTCGTGATGCGCATTCGGCGGTCGATCAGCACGTGGCCGAGGTCGGTCGCGCGGAAGCATGCCTCGCTCCCCAGCTCTGGGTAACAAAAGCCGGGCTCGTCGTGGGCCAGGGCGGCCAAGGACGACAAGGCTTCGGCCTCGCCGACTACGTCGAGCCACTCGCGCACGTAACGACCAGCCGACTCCTGCCATGCCTCGAGGGCCAGCACGCAATGCACGTCCCAGAGCAGGAACAAATTCACGACCGGGTAGATCATGCCGTTGTGTTTGAGCTCGAAGAAGCCAACCACACGCTCGAAGCGGCGCATTTCTTCCGACGGCTTTTTGCCGCTCTGGCGCAAGCGCTTCTGGGCGGCGCGGATCAGCGGCGCATCGACGTCCAGCCGTTCCAATTCTTCGAGCAGCGTTCCATAGCGAAGGAAAGCACCCTGCGTCTCCGAAACGGCGTGGAAGACCCGCGAGGTGACCGCGTTCGCCAACGACAACGTGAACATAGACAGCACGGCCGGCACGGTAAAAAAGAGCCACGAGTAGTGAAACGTGGACCACAGCACCATGCCGCCCACGGTGAAAAACGGCAGAATGCGCGCCGCCCACACTACATGGAGCCAATGTTTGAGCACGGGCTTCTCTTCGGCCCAGCGCAGTAGCGGCTCTGGGTTTGGCGGCTCTTTACGCTTGCTCGCCGGATCGACCACACCGAGGGCGAGCGCCTCGATGCGCTGCCTGAGATCCAAGAGCGGCGCTAGAGCGCGCACCGCGATCTGGCGTTCACGAACGGCGGCGATCGGGCTCGGCTGGTTGAAAAATGCCGCCAACTTTTCTTGGCCCACCCGCGTATGGGCCACCGATACGCGCTGGAACAGCGAGCTCTGACCGAACACGTCCAAATCGCTCGTGTACGGGTGAGCGGCGTCGACGAAACGGGCGCCGGTCTCGGCCAGCTCCGCGAACCGCCCGGTGTTTCGCGCCAGCGCATCGCGATTCACGCGCGCGAAACGGCGCGCCAAGTCTTCTTCCGCGATGATGCGGCTATGCCACACTACCAAGGCCATGAACGCGGCCAGCGAAAGCAAAGTGAGCGGCCCGTAATAAACGCTTTTTTCCCCGAAAATCGTCAGCAATAAGCTGACGACGAACACCGCAAAAGCGAGCCCGCGCAGATTCGAAACGCTGCGCGAGCGCGCGGCGTGCCGATCGGCCTCCGCGTTGAAGCGTTGTTCGCGCGCGCCATACTCCGCTTCCTGAGCCAGGGGTGGCGTCACGACCGACACTTCTCAGTCACTTGGCGGACCTCGAGAACTTGATCACCACGGTGGCGCCGACGATGGGTGCGTCGGGCACGCCAACGAAGCGGCGGTCGACGATCTCGGACACGCAGCGAGCCGCCTCTGCGGTCACCCCGCTGCGCTTGACCACGGAGACGCCTTCCGCTCGACCCTTGGCGCGGAGCAGGAAGCGCACTTGGACTTCGCCCGTGGCCTCCTTCAGGCCGCCGTTATCGCCGATGCATTTGACGTACTTGTCTTTGGGCGCCCCGAGCTTGCCAATGCCGAGCGTTCCGCTATCCGCCGTGACCGGTCCCACGCTGACGTCGAGCTTTTCATCCGTGAACACAGGTGCGCCGGCGTCTGGCTCGCTCACGTCGTCGGTCGTGGCCGCGGGCGCCGGAACTGTGGTGGGCGGCGTCGCGCTGGCTGAAGCAGAAGCGCCGGCGGCGGGCAGCGCGCCGGCTATTGCACCCGAGCGCAGCGCTTGCGCTTCCGGCTCACTCAGGCAGCGCACGATCAGGCCCTTGCCGTTGCCGACGCGGCCCCAGGCACAGGCCGGATCGTATGGGTACCTGCGCAGCAATGCATCTACCGTTTCACCACTGGCAAGCGCGCCGAACGCAAGCAGGAGGCTCACGGCAGGCAATGCGATCAAGGCGCGTTTGGCGACATGCTTCATGACTCGGATAGACCTTGGAGGATGTCGTGCGCGGGACCGAAGTGCATGTTCTTATCCTACTCGACCCGCGTGGCGGTGAGCAGAGAATGGGGAAAGACGAGTTCCCATTGGCTCACCCTCGGCAATCGTGGTTGCGCGCGCCGCGTTTTTCGAGGGCGGTCTCATTGCGGGGACTGGCGGCGGATGATACGAGAAATCAAGCATGGCGGTCGCAGGCAGACGTTCTCGTGCATGCTTCGAGGCATTGCGGATCGGCACCCTCAGCCTAGCCGTTGGGCTGCCCCTGGGCGCCTCGATCGCCGCCTGCGGCGGAGGCGATCCAGCCTCATCCGGCGGCAGCGGCGCGCCAGCCGCTTTGGCGGGCGGCTCGGGCGCACTCGGCATGGGCGGCACGGCGGCAAGCGCAGGGGCCCTCAGTGGAGCGGGTGGCACGAGCGGCAGTGCCGAAAATGCCGGCTTGGGAGCGGCCGCGGGCGCCGCTGGTGCCGGTAGTAGCGGAGGCGCCAGCGCTGGTGGTAATGGCGGTTCTGGAGGTGCGATCAGCGCGATGTGGACGACGAATGCTGGCAAATACGTGCTCACGTTGGGCAGCACGTATCTGGAGATCGATCCGGCGAACGGGGCGCGCCTCACCGCGCTCCGCGTGGGTGGTAGCGCAGGCCCAAACCTGCTCGCGGATTCGACCGTTACCGGGCAGGCGGACAACTGGGGATCGACTTTTTGGCCCAGCCCGCAGACATGGGTTTGGCCGCCCACGGCGGCGAACAGCATCAACGCCATCAATACGTTGCCGTACACCGCGGTACTGGAAGGCAGCGCGCTCAGTTTGACCAGCTCGGTCAACAGCACCGCGCCGAAGCTCTCGGTGATCAAGAAATTTTCCCCTGACCTGGCTAAGGAAGCCATCGTCATCGACTACACGATGACCAATGGCGGCGCTGAGCCCGTGACGACGGCCCCGTGGGAAATCACCCGCGTCGCGCCTGGTGGCATCACCTTTTACCCCGCGGCCACGCCGCCCTATACGCAAGCCACGCCGCTCTTGGCGACGAGTGACCTTGCGGGGGCTACTTGGTACAGGCACGACCCGACCGATATGACCCTGTACAAGCTGTTCGGGGACGGCAAAGACGGCTGGCTGGCCCACGCGGACGGTGATCTCCTGCTCATCAAGAGCTTTGCTGACCTGCCCGCCGGGGCGGCCGCCAAGAACGAAGCGGAAATCGAAATCTACGCCGCGCCCAAGTACGTAGAGATGGAGCATCAAGGCGCGGTCCAAACCTTGGCCGCCGGCCAAGCGCTGCATTGGACGGTGCGCTGGTATGCGCGTAAACTCTCCGCGCCGGCTGCCGTGGGTAGCGCGGAGCTCGTCGACTACGTACAAAACCAGATCAAGTAGAGAGTGTCCGCGCCTGCTCCCGCCTCGGCCGCCGCCGAAGCTGTGCTCACGTTTCTGGAAAGCGTGGGCCGCCGTTCGGAGGCGGACTTCTATCTCCGCTTGTTTTTGAAGCTTCCCAAGGAGAGCTTCGGCATCATCGCGCCGGGCGCGACGGTCATTCGTTACGCGCTCGATTCATTGGTCGAGCAGCTCAAGTTTTTGGCCGACCTCGGGCTCTATGCGCCCGTGGTGCTTGGTCTTTATGATCCGGAGCGCGGCGCGGCCAGCTCCGACCGCTTGGTCAAGCGTTTGCCCCCGGCTGGGGTGGAGGCGCGCTGGCACGAGATGGGCGAGCCCGGCCTCGCGGAGATCGTTCGCGGCGAGCTGCTCGCCGAGAAGTTGCCGGTCGTCCATTTTCGACCGAAGGAGGGTCAGGGCATCGACGAGCGTCTGGATGAGCTGGGCGCGCTTGCTCAGGAGCTCGATACGCGCAAATTCGTGCTGCTTCGACGGCGCGGTGGGCTGAAACCCTTGCGCAGCGGCAAGCTCGAGCTCGCCCCGGGCTACTACTTACCGACCGAATCCGGAAGGATCTCGATCATCAACCTGCGTACGGATCGCGAAGGGATCGTGGCGGGTAAGATTTTACCGAAGCGCGACGCCGAGCTGCTCGCGGCGGCCGCGCGTTTGATTGAGCTCTCCCAGCCAACGCCGATTCTCGCCAGCATCACCTCGCCGCTGAATTTGCTGAAAGAGCTGTTCACGGTCAAAGGCGCAGGGACGCTGATCAAAGAGGGCAGCGCCGTCTCGCGGCACCGCTCCTACGCAAAGCTCGACACGACGCGGCTTCGCCGCTTGCTCGAGGCGAGCTTCGGTCGCGCGTTGGACGCGGGCTTTTTCGAACGTGCGCCGCTGGCGGTCTACGTAGAGGCGGATTACCGCGGCGCTGCGGTGATCTCGCACGGGGAGCCCGTGCCCTACCTGAGCAAGTTCGCGGTGGAGCCGGAGGCCCAGGGTGAGGGCATGGGGCGTGATTTGTGGCAGGCCATCTCGCGCGATTATCCAGCCTTGTATTGGCGCGGGCGACCGGACAACCCGATCGCGTCTTGGTACGCCAGCGTGTGCGACGGCATGGTGCGCTTGGCGGAGTGGAACGTCTACTGGCGCGGGATCGAGACCCAGCGCATCCCGGACGTCATCGAGGCCGCGCGCGCGCACCGCGCAGACTTCGCGGCAGCGTCGCTGGAAGCCGCGCGCTAAAGTCAGGTCTTGCCTGTGTTTTACGGTTTTTTGCTGCTCGTTGCCGCGCTCGGGGTGGGCGTATATCTGGTATTTATCTTCAAGCTGGTGCCGGGCGCCGCAGAGGAACGTTTGGGGGTGCTCGAGCCGCTCCCGGGCGATCTCGGCCAGTGGCGCGTTGACGACGCCTCGGAGTCGGGTCGGGCGGCGCTCGAGCGTCAGCAGAAGCGTGAAGAACGGCTCTTTTTCGAAGAGGGCAAGGGCCTATTTGCGCAGGGGCGCCTAGTGCGCCAAGTGCGCTACCGAAGCCTGATTACGGATGGGATCGAAGCCGTAGAGCCCGACCAGCTGGTGAAGCGCAAGCGCATCCGGGTTTAGAGCACTACGCGACGTGCACGCTCGGACCGAGATGCTCGCGCAGGGCGCGCGCGACGCCCAGCGCATCGCGGCGCGCGACCGACAGACAGCGCAGGGCCTCGCGATCCGATTCACCTCCGGCGATCGCCTGAGCGGCACGCTCGGCGAGATCTACCCGGCATGCGCGCGGGCCGAGCTCGACATAGCCGAGGCAGCGCCAGGTGCTCGCGGAGAGCGGCCGCGCCTCGTAGCTGGTCTTGCCGAGCGGCGGCAGCTCGAGCTCTGGCTGAAACACCTTGGTCAGAGTGGCGCGCTGCGCGAGCGCTCCACGGCGCAGTAAGCTCGGCAAAAACACCGCCAATTCGCCGATCACGATGCCGGCCTGATCGAGCTTGCGACGCGCTGCTTCATCCAGCACGTTGAGTGAAGGCAACAGATCGCGCGCGCTCGCCGTGCCCAACCCGCGCTCGAGCTGATAGACGATGGCGCGTAGCGTCGGCTCCTGCGAATGACGCAAGGGCTCGAGCGCGCTCAGGTAACGGCTGACCGAATCGCGCGCAAATGCCAGTAGGCGGCGTTCGAGTCGAAGTCGCACGCCCGCGCCCAACTCGCTCCGTGCCGCAAGCTCGGCGTTGGGGGCGGAGACGTTACCGCCGCGTACCAGGCGGCCGAGCAAGGTGCCGTGCGCGAACACGCGCCCGCGCGGGTCGAGCTCAAAGGCCTCGTGCGGCGCGTCCGCCAACGCCGACAGGCTGCTTGGCGAGCGGGTGGATGGCGCAGGCAGCGCGTGAACCTTCAGCTTGGCTAGCGCGGCGAACGGGTGATGCCGGTCGACGGTGGGCTCTTCGCACGCGCTCGGTAGTTTGCGATCGCCGCGGCGCGCGGCGTGCTGCGGCTTATTTTTGCGCTCGACGAAGGTCGAGACCAAGCCGAGATGCAACGCGTCGCTCAGCCGATCTTCGAGCTCGCTCAGGCGCGCCGACCAAAGCTTGGGTTCGGCGCAAAAACCAGCGTGATTGACCACGAATGCCCACGTTCGCAGGCGCCCGATGCGGGCCACCAAGCCGTCCACGTCGCCGTCCTCCTGCGCAAACTCGCGCGTGCGTGTGGCCAAGAAGTCGTTCGACAGAGGGCCCACGCTCAACGCGGCAAACACCTCGCGCAAGAGGTCCAGATGGACCTCGAACAGAATGTGACGAAAGTCCGGGACCTGACAGACCGCCCAGAGCAGCTCGAGGATCTCGGGCTGCTTGGCGCGTCCCGCAACTTCCGCGTCTTCGAGCAAGGCGCGGAGCGAGCGCAAATCGAGCGCGTCGGGCACGGCGGCCAGGTAGGAGGCCGGTGGCGGCATCTCCAGGCTGTCGAGCAGGGCTCGCGGGGAGCTGAAGTCGAGCGCAGCGTTCCGATAGCGCACGCGCCGAACCGGTTCGAAGTGATGCTGCTCGATGCGCTGGGCCGAGTGTAGGGGCAGCTCCAAAGGGCTCAAGGTACCAAAGCTCCCGTCCCGCAGGTAACGACCCGCGCGGCCTGCGATTTGCGCGAGCTCGGCGTCCTCTAGGTGGCGCGCCGTGCGGCCGTCGAATTTTCGGAGCGAAGCGAATGCGACATGCCCGAGATCCAGGTTGAGGCCCATGCCGATGGCATCGGTCGCCACCAAGTAGTCCACTTCTCCCGCCTGAAACATGGCTACTTGAGCGTTCCGCGCGCGCGGCGACAGCGCGCCGAGCACGACGGCGGCGCCGCCGCGTAAAATCTTCAAGCGGTGCGCGAGTTGATAGAGCTCGGGCACCGAGAACGCGACCACGGCGCTGCGCGGGGGCAGCCGCTGTAACTTGCTGCTGCCCGCGAATGAAAGGCGAGACAGGCGTGGATGCTCCTCATGCCTGGCCGCTGGCACCAAGCGCTCGAGCAAAGGGCGCATGGTGCCGGCGCCCAGGAACCAGGTCTCACGTCGACCTCGCGCATGCAACAAACGCTCGGTGAAGACGTGTCCGCGCTCGTCGTGCGTCGCCAGCTGAACCTCGTCGACGGCTACGAAGTCGACCTCGACGCTGAGCGGCATGGCTTCGGTGGTGCACACCCAATAGCTCGGGTGGCGTGGTAGCCGCTTCTCCTCGCCGGTGATCAGCGCCACGCGGTCCTCGCCGACGCGGGCGCTGACGCGATCGTAAATCTCACGGGCTAAAAGTCGGAGCGGCAGGCCGATCATGCCGCTCTGATGGTCGAGCATGCGCTCGACGGCCCGATGCGTCTTACCGGTGTTGGTTGGACCTAGCAGTGCGAGGCTCGAGCTGGCATCGGGCGGCACGCTCAGAGCTTAGGGCATTCCATGCGGCCCGCCGCTTTCGGGCAAAAAGGCTCAATTTTCGGGCGCCGGCGGCCGGGTCGTCGGACTTTGCTCGGCGGGCTCCCGGCGGTGACGCTTGCGGTGCGCCTGAGACGCGTCCGGGGCGGGGTAGTCGTAGCTCGTTACCTTGGCGGAAGGGACGGCATTGTTCGGCTTCCAGCGGAATGCCCTCGGCTGCATGGGACGGCCGAGAGCATACAGAACGCTGGTCTCGTAGCTGGCCATGGGCGGTGCGGCCGTGCCGGCGCGGTTCAGAAATGCAGGATGATGCGAACCACGGTCGAGCTCCACGATCCGCAGGCAGCCGACGCGCAGCAACGCGGCGGCGACCGCATCGCTGGTGTCGTGGGTGGCCGAGGCGACGACCAAGCGATTCGTCGGCGTCACGCACAATGCCGAGCGGCGTCGCATGTCGCCGCGCTCTCGTGCGCGTGGCTCGAGCTTTCCGCGTTCGACCAACAATGGCAGCTGGACTGCCTCCTCGTCCGTGCCGAGCGCGGGGATGACGCCCGGGGCTTCGATTCGCGCCATGCCGGGCGACAGCACGAGCGTCGCGTAGCCGGAGCGCAGCGCGATGGGCGCCAGAGGGCCGAACGAAAACCCGTAGCGAGTAGCCTCCGTGGTGTGGCCGAGCCCGATAGCCGCCAGGACGCGGTGCGCGGAAGCTTCATTCAAGGCGGTTTTTAGGCCCGGCGCACTCGGTGCGACGGGCTCCCGCGTCCCTGCGACGAAACGGAATTCCAGATGCCCGGGCTCGAAGCTCGTCAGATCCACGGCCACGCTGCCCAAGGTGAGCTGGCTCGCATACACGCCAGGCAGCCACGCCGGCGTGGGCTGCGTGCCGCCATCGGTGAGCCAGACGATACCTGAGGCATCGTGCGGCGTCGCGTCGCGCACCGTGACGTAGAAGAAATCTTTGGCCGACCAGCGCACGAATTTGTCGGGTGGAATCGTCATGCGCTCGTCGGCGAGCTTCAGGTGGTATTCGGCCTGCTTCGGGTTCACGACGTCCGTGTACACGAACCCGCTGTGCGCTGGGTTCATGTCGAGATGCATGGCGTACGAGCAGCCGGCTTGGCGCAGTGCCCGGCCGAGGGTCGGGCCGTCTATCTCTTCCCCCCAGGCGTAGTACAAGTGGCCAGCCGCGGTGACACAGAGCGCCGTCCTTTGCGTCATCACGCTCGTGCCCTCAATCTGCCAGCCCCACAGCCGACGCCCCGTTGGGTTGGCCACGCCGTCCTCCACCAGCGGGTCCAAGTTTTGGCGAAAAGCCACGATATCCGCGGGAATCTCCGCGCTTTGGGGCCAGCTGCCGAGGCCTACCTCCGAGGCCTCGTTGACGATCACCGTGGCGCCGCCTTGCACGGGCGGGATCAGCACGCGTCGATTGACCATCATACCGTAGGCGCCGTGTTGGGTTTTGAATGCGCCGTTGAACGTGCCGACGACGCGGCTGTACACCGCCGGGTCTTGCGGGATGTGACCTTCGCCCGGCGAGCCGGTCGTGGGTTTCGGATCTTCGTAACCGGCCTGCATTCCGAGCTCGAGCTGCCGCATGTCCATCGCCACCAGCACGAGCTCGGAGTACGGACGCTCGGGGTCTGGGCGAATCACCGTGCGATAGAAGTAGGCGGGCGGCTTCGCGCCATCCGGGACGCCCAACATCGGCTTCAAGAAGCCGTACGTCACGGCCGTCCATTCCCCTTCGCCGGGCTTCGGATCCTTCCACAGCGAGGGTACCGGGGGCGGGGGCCAGGAATCCGCCGCGTGCTCGAAGTCGCTGCCGTCGAGCACCTTCGCTACCACGGGCTCGGCGCCGACGGTCTTCAGAGCGCGCTCTTGCTGGGAGGAGAAGACCGCGAAGACGGCGCGCTGCAAGCGGTCTTTTGCGCCAAAAACCCGACTTTCGAGCCACGTCACTGGCTCCGGACCTAGCTCGGTGCGCACGGTGTCCACTAGCCACAGCACGAGCGGCTTGGGCACGTGCACTTCCGGCACCACGCGCGCTGCGCGCGGCTCGCCACCGTTCAGCGAGTGCAGCGAGCGTAACTCGGTTTGGTAACGAAGACCGCGGTCCGGCTCACCCAAGTCGATGTCGAGGCTCGGCGGATCGAGCGTCAGCTTCGCGCTCTCCGCCGGTTCGTCGAGCACGATAGTGGTCCGACCCAGGCCAGCAAAGCGGCCAGTAGCCTGATAGGAGTTGATCGCCAGGAGCCAACGGTCAAACCACTTCGCCGGTTGATCGCTGGGCCGAATCCCGTTCAGCTCGAGCACACTCAAACCTTGGATTCGGCCAAAGGCGAGCGTGGCGAAGGTCGCGCGATCCCCCCGCGCCTCGAGCGCCGCGTCGTCACCCACCGGCGTGTCGGTCAAGTTGCGGACCTGGCTCACCGATAAGGGCTGGCCGTCGAGCGTCACCCGTACGCGCGCGCGGTACAAATCGCGCGCCGCACCGAGCCGCGGCGCGCCCAAGAAGAGCAGCGGCCGGCCCAGCAGGAGCTCGACGAGGGCGCCCGGGCTCTCTTCCCAGATCACTTCTTCGGGCTGGACGGCGCCGGAAATCGCGCCGCTAAGCAGCTTAGCCAAGCCCTCCACCGTGCGCTCCGGCGGTCTGGGCGCGCGGACGCGTAGACCGGTGCTCACTAACGCCACGATCGCCAGCAACAGCCCACGGCGTTTGAGGAAGGCAGTTGGAAACTTCATGGCGAAAGCTCGGCGGGTCTACTTTCGGCACGCCGTTGACGCAAGTCGCGGCAATTATTCGCGTCGCCCCCCCTTGTGACGCGCCTTGCCGACTGTTAACCCCGAGTTCGTCTTGGCTGCGAGCAACCTCAAAGTTCGACTGCTGACTGCTGCCGTCGTTGTCCCCCCGCTCTTGTGGCTGCTCTTTCGAGGCCCCGCGTACGGATTCTTTCTGCTGGTCTTGCTGGCTGCGGCCGTCGCCTCGGACGAGCTCTTTCGCATGACGCACCCGAACGACGGAGTCGCGCGGGCGATTGGCATCGGAACCACGCTGGGCGTCGCGGCATGCCTGTATTCATACAGCCGCGATCCACGCGCTTTGCTCACGCTCGCATTTGCGGTGCCGTTGCTCGGTCTGATGGGTTCACTCTGGCGGCTCGGCGAAATCCCGAGCGCCGCTTTGCGCGCCTTCGCCGCGGTGGCCGGGCCGCTTTATATCGGGGGCCTGCTCAGTTCGTTGGCCTTACTGAGGCGCGATGCAGGCGCCGCCGGCCCGGGTTACGTGCTCTTGTGTTTGACGTTCGCCTGGCTCGCTGATACCGGCGCCTACTTCTTCGGAAGGTTTTTGGGCAAACGCAAGTTGTACGAAGCGGTCAGTCCCAAGAAGACCCGTGCCGGCTTTGTGGGCGCACTGCTTGGCGCCGAGGTTGGGGGACTGCTCGGCCATTTCTTTTATCTGCGCAGCATCCCGCTTTTGGACGTCGTCTTGCTTGCGCTCGTCGCCGGCGCGTTTGGGCAATTCGGTGATCTCGTCGAATCGCTCCTGAAGCGCTCGACGGGCATCAAAGACTCGGGCTCAATCGTGCCCGGCCACGGCGGCATGCTCGATCGGATCGACGCCCTAATCATCGTGGCGCCGATCGTGTATTTGTACAGTTTGTGGCTCGCGCCGGTCGTCTAGCGCCGCCGCTCCGCCCCTAGCGCCCAGCTGTGGGACGGCGCGCAGGGTGATAGACACTCCAGGCGGGCCTTGGCCGGCCCGCATGCCGAGCACGAAACGAACCTTACCTTTTTGCCGTCGGCCACCGTTACTGGAACAATCAGTACCATGCAGTCCGCTCCTCCGCTGTCCACGTCCACCTCCCAGCCCCAAAAGTACGAATTCTTCAAGGTCATTCAGAACTACTTGGATGACGCCGCCAAGCTGATTCAGATGCCGGAGTACATCCGTAGCATCTTGAGCCAGCCCAAAAACGAGATCATCGTCCACTTCCCGGTGCGGATGGATAGCGGTGAATACCGCGTATTCAAGGGCTACCGCATCCAGCACTCGAATATCCTCGGGCCCTACAAGGGCGGCATGCGCTACCACGAGAGCGCGTCGCTCGACGACTTCAAGGCGTTGGCGGCGATGATGACCTGGAAGTGCTCTTTGATGAATCTACCGTTCGGCGGCGGCAAAGGCGGCATCAAGTTCAGCCCGCACGGCGTGTCGCGGCACGAACTCAGCCGCATCACACGCCGCTTCTTCCACGCCCTCGGCTCGAACATCGGACCCGACTACGACATCGCGGCGCCGGACGTGGGCACCAACGCGCAGACCATGGCCTGGGCCCTCGATACGTACATGAACTCCGTCGGCATGGTGTCCAAACAGAGCGTGATGGGCGTGGTCACCGGCAAGCCCGTCAGCAGCGGCGGCACCTACGGGCGTGAAAAAGCAACCGGTCAAGGTCTCGTCCACTGCATCCTCGACTGGGCGGATCGCGCGCGCTTCGACGTCAAAGGCAAGAAGTTGATCGTGCAAGGGTTCGGCAACGTGGGCTCCAATGCGGCAGTACTGCTGAGCCAGTTGGGCGTGTCTTTAGTCGCGGTCGGCGACCACACCGGGTATCTGTACAATCCGGAAGGCTTCAACGCATACCGCTTGAAGCAATACGTCGAGCAGAACGGGTCCATTGCCGGTTACGCCAACGGCACCAAGATCGAGCGCGAGCAATTCTTCGGGACGCAGGCCGACATTTTCGTGCCCGCCGCCCTCGAAAATCAGGTCGGGCCGGCGGAGGCCGAAGCGCTGCAGGTGCAGCTGATCGCGGAGGGCGCCAACGGCCCGTGCTCACCCGAAGGCGAAGAGGTGCTCAAGCGCCGCGGCATCGAGATCCTCCCGGACGTGTTGTGCAACGCCGGCGGCGTGACCGTCAGTTATTACGAGTGGGTCCAAAACCGGCGTAGCGAGCAGTGGACGATCCAAGAGGTCGATCAGCGCCTGGAGCTAGCCATGCACGACGCCTACGATCGCATGGCGCGCTTCGCCAAGCTGCACAGCTGCGACTATCGCCGCGCCTGCTACGGAGTGGCGCTGCAGCGCATCACTCAAGTCTACACGGAGCGCGAAATCTTTCCCTGAGGTTCATTCGAACTCGCGGCAGGTCAGCCCCAAATTTTTTAATGGTCACTCGGCGCGCCGAAGGGCACTCAGCCTTCGGCGTCGCGTGCGGCATCGATCAATCGTTCACGCGCGAGCGGCACTGCACCACGGGCACCGCTCACCGTCGCACGATCAAGCAGCCGACTTGATGATCACTTTGAGTCGTTGGATGGCTCGCGAGTGGAGCTGAGAAATCCTAGGTTCACTGACCCCGAGCTCCACGCCCAAGTCTTTGAACTTCACGCCGCGAAAGTAATGTTGTGAAACGATGTGGCGCTCGCGCTCGGGCAACTGCTCGACGGCTTTGGCTAGCGTCTCTTGCGCGAACTTGGCCGCCACGGCGGCCTCGCTGCTGGAAGCGTCCGCGAGGCAGCGGTTTTGCTCCCACTCGCTTACATCGTCGAAGCGAACGACGGCCGGCGGGGGCACATAGGCGTCCGTGCCGCTGGCGGCCTCTGCGGCGGCGCGGGCACGACGGGGCAACCAGTCTTGAGCGCGCAGCTCGTCCAAGATCGCGCCACGGATTCGGACGCGTACGTACCATTCGAAGCTTTCGCTCGGCCCGTCGGGATGCCGGCGGATCGCGTCCCACAAGCCACTCATGCCGGCTGCGATCAGATCTTCTCGCAGCACATTGCGCGGCAATTTGCGTTGAAAGCCGCCGGCAATCTTGCGCACCAAGGGCTCATAGCGAAGCAAGAGCTCTGCGCTCATCTGCGGGTCCATGCCGCGCGCTTTCTTCACACGCGGCCCGCGAGCAACGACCGTGGCCGGCGAGGTCACCGCGGGCCGATGAGCCGCACGCGCGGCCAAGGGGGCATGACGGCGCGCGGGACGAGGCGCCAAGGACGGCCGAGCCACCGCCGCGGTCAGCGCGCCCGGCGCGACAGAGGCACGAGCGCGCGGCGCCACGGAGATCCGCGTCTCCTTGCTGAGAGAGGGCTGGGGCTTCGCTTTGACGGTGCGAGCGCTCTTCACTTTTGACGACTGAGCTCGGTTTTCGCAAATCGTGGGCATGGACTGGCTCTCCGGTGGTGTGACCCGGCTCTTTGCAGCGCTCGTGCCACATCAAAAACGCGCTAATTGCGCAGAAAAGCCGCGTGTAAGCGGAATTAAGGGGAGGGTCAGCGTCGACCCCCACGGTTAGAGCGTGTTTGGATTGCCACCCATCTGGCCAAGCTTTTGACAGTGATTTCGCTTCTGTTTGAGACAAGCGATCCAGCGGGTCTGATTTTACCCAGGCCCGGGTCAAAACCGTAATAACGAATTAAATCGAATATTTACACGCGCCGGCGCGGAGTTTTGTTGAGCTCGCAGGTGCCCAACTCGTGTCTCCGCCGTCTCGGTTTATATCGTACCCCGCGACCAGCCGACGCGAGGAGTCCCCGCTTTTTTGGCTATCTGAGTCCGCGAATGCCAAAGTTTTACGGCACGCATTTCTGCGAGTCGGTTTTCGAGAGGCATCATGGGCGAAGGAAGAAACTTGGTCGGCGTCGACATCGGCACCGCGTCGATCAAGGTCTGCCAGGTAAAAGAGACCCGAAAAGGGCTGGGTTTGGTCCGCCTGGGTTACGCCCCACTAGGGCCCCAAGTGATCGTCGACGGCCAGGTGATGGACGCGGCGGCGGTGATCGAGACGCTGCAAAAGGTCTTCCAGGACGCCAAGATTCGCCAGAAGGAGTGCGCGTTGAGCGTTTCTGGCCAGAGCGTGATCATCCGCAAGATCACCGTGCCGATGATGACCGAGGCCGAGCTCGAGGAGCAGATTCAGTGGGAGGCCGAGCAGCACATTCCCTTCGACATCAAGGACGTGCACGTCGACTATCAGGTGCTTCGTCGCCGCGCCGAGGCGAGCCAAATGGACTTATTGCTGGTCGCCGCCAAGCGCGATCAGATCGAGGAATACCTGCAATTGGCGCGGAACGCGAAGCTCAGGCCCGTGGTCTGCGACATCGACGCGTTCACGGTCCAGAACCTCTTCGAGTATTCACGCAGCTTGCCGGTCGACCAGACGATCGCGTTGATCAACGTTGGGGCCAGCCTCTCTTCCCTCAATATCATCGCCAACGGTGTGAGCGCCTTCACTCGCGAGATCGCCAATGGCGGCAACGTCATTACGGAGGAGATCCAGAAGCAGCTCAACGTGCCTCATGACCAGGCTGAAGCGTATAAGTGCGGCGGCTCGGGCGACCCGAACCAAGCCGGCATGATCCCGCAGCAGGTGGTGCAGGTGATTGAAGCGGTCAGCGACACCATCGCCGCCGAAATCCAACGCAGCCTCGACTTTTTCATGGCCACGAGCGGCGAGGGCGAAATCGCGCGCATTTACCTGACGGGCGGCTCCGCCAATCTGGCCGCTCTGGCCCGCGCCATCGAACGCCGGGCGCGGGTCTCGGTCGAGACCTGGTCGCCGGTCGAAAAGCTGACCGTCGAGGCCAAGGAGGTGGACCCGGTTTTGCTGCAAACACGTTCGGCGCAACTCTCCGTGGCGCTCGGCCTCTCGCTCCGTAAAGAAAAAGAGGCGCGCGCGTGATTCGCGTCAACTTGGTGCCGCAAAAGCGGCGTTCGGACCGCCGGGACGGCTCGCAACTCTGGCTCGCGGTGGTGATGGTGGTGATGCTCGCCGAGGTTGCCGCGCTGTTCGTGTTTCATGGCTTCAAGAACGAGGAGCTGAACGATCAGCGCCGTAAAAACGCCGAGCTGACGGCGCAGATCGATCAATCGAAGAGCGCGGTCGCCGACCATACCGTTGTAAAACAGAAGCTCACGCAGCTCCGCGCGCGTGAGGAGGCGATCAGCAAGCTGCAAAGCGCGCGCACCGGTCCGACCGCAATTTTGCTCGAGCTGGCTCGGCTGCTCACTCAGGGTCGCGGCCCGAGCGTCGACCCGGACCGCTTGAGCCAGTTGCGGCGCGACAACCCGCTCGCCGTATTCAACCCGGCTTGGGACGCGCGGCGGCTGTGGCTCACGAAATTTTCGGAAGACCACCGAAAGCTCAAGCTGGAGGGCTTCGCGCAAGACGGCGAGGACGTGAGTGAGCTGGCGCGCAGAATGAACCTCTCGAGCTACTTCGCGGATGTCGTGCTGCTACCGGCCAACCGCATGACCGACGCGACAACCAAGGTCGAAGTGGTCAAGTTTGCGCTCGAAGCAAAGGTCAAATACTGATGGCCCGCCAGACCAACGTGCTGAACAAACTGCCGCTGATCGCGCGTATCGGCGTCGGCGCGGGTCTCGTGCTGTTGCTCGGCGTCGCCTATTTCGTCGTGTTCTACGGTGATATAGAGAGCTCGATCAAAGCCGCGCAAGGGCAGGAGCAAGCGCTTCGCAATGACTTGGGCGATGCCCACAAGAATGAGTTCGCGTACCAGAAGGACCTGGCCGAGCTGACCGATCGCCAGCAACGCCAGCGCGAGCTGAACAAGGTGTTGCCGGTCGACACCGAGTACCCCGCCTTTTTGAGCGCCGTTCAGTCCGTCGCCAACGTGTCCGGCATCGGACTCACCGCGTGGGCACCCCAGCCCGAGGTCGCCGAGCAGTTCTACAGCCGCGTGCCGATGAAGGTGACGCTCGTCGGGCGTTATCATCAAGTCGCCAAGTTCTTTTACGGCGTGGGTCAGCTCGATCGAATCATCAACATGGAAAATATTTCCCTGACCGACCCCAAAATCCAGGGCGACGACGTAGTCGTGAAGACCGAAGCGCTGGCTACCGCGTTCCGCGCGTTGGACGAGACCGCGGCAGCGACGGCGGACAAGCGCGGTGCGGCGATCGCGGGGAAGAAGTGAACGGGCGCCAGTTTTCGATACTGGCGGTGGCCCTGACGAGTGCGGCATGTAGCGATCCGCCGGTCGTGACGGCGGTTCCATCCGCTTCGGTCAGCGCCCTCGTCCCCGGCACTCTAGCGCCCGCTCAGGTCGTGGCCGTGGCTGCTTCGGGGTCGGCGGCAAGCACGGCTCTGACGCCGCCGCCCAAAATCGAGGTCCAGGAGCATGAATTCACCGAAAACGAGCGGTCGCGCGACCCATTTCGCTCCTTCGCCGCGAGCTTCGTCGAAGATTCCAAAGCCAAGGTTCATTCACAGCGTCAGGTCATCCTGAGCCAGTACGCCCTTGACGAGCTGAAGCTGATCGGCATCGTGACGCGAGCCGAGCCCGCCAAGGCCATGCTCGTCGATCCAACGGGCAAGGGTTATGTGATTCAACGCGGTAACTTCGTGGGTCGCGCGGATGTCGTGCAGGCGGCTGGATCATCGGGCGCGACTTACGAGATCAACTGGCGCGTCGACCGAATTCGATCGAGCGACGTGGTGTTGATCCGTGAAGACCCATCGAACCCGGACGTCCCAAGTGCCACCCGCGTGATCCCCCTGCGCCCAGACGAGGCTCCGGTGACGGACATCCCGGAAGGCGTCGTGCTGCCCGCCCCAGCGGCCAAGTAAGCGCTGCCGCCCGAGCCTAGCTCTTATCTAAGCGTCGCGGAGACCGCGCGTTATTTGTTCGGTTCGCTCACAACCAGATACGCTTCGAGTCGAACCGTAGTGAACGCCATTACAAGCATTAAGCCGGTCAGCTTGCCTTCCGGAGTCACACCATGAGGCGGACCTCGTCCCGAACGATTGCGGCGACATCGCTGCTCGCTTTGCTCACCGCGCTGGCCGTCCCCAAGCGGGCAGAGGCCGAAGATCGGGCGAATCACGCCACCACGGTGCGCCTGGTGCGCGACCGAGAGCGTGACGTGGTGCGCGTCGTGGTCGGCTTCAGTCAGATTCCTACGTTCACGGCCCGACTCGAACGGAATGGCCTGCGCCTGGTCGTCGACGTTCCGGACGCAGACATAGTCGGCGCGCCCGCCGCGCTCACCGATCGCTTGGGCGTCGTCGGCGGCGTGATGACCCAAGCCTTCAAGGCAGAGGGTAGGTCGACCACTCGCCTGCTCGTGACGTTGCTCGAGCCGGCTAAATATGCCGTGACGATCGACGGCACCGATTTGGTGGTGTCGCTGGCTAAAAACGCGGGCGCGCTCAACGTTCCGCTGCGCGCCGCGCAGAAGCTCTCGACCGGCCCCGTGACGGTGAACGCGATCCGCTACGAGCACTCCGATATCGAAGACCGCGTGCTGATTGATCTAAGCGAGCTGCCCGAGTACCGCCAGGCCAGCATGGGGCCCGGAAAGAACGCGTTGACCCTGTCGGGCGCCACGATCTCGAAGGAACTGACGCGCACGCTCGATGTCTCCGCCTTTGCCGGCGAGCTGACCTCGGTCTCGAGCTACGTATCCGACAAGGACGCAACGTCGGTCACGATTCAAAGCGAGGGTAACCGGGCTGCCGTCGCTCGCGTCACGCGTCGCGGTACGACGCTCGTTTGGTCTTTTGCCAAACCCGGCTCGCAGCCGTCGTCCGTGACGGGGGTCGGCTTGGACGGCGGCATCGCGCGGCGCTCGCGCACGGTCCACGTGGAGAGTCAGTCGGAGGACTTTCCGCTGGTGCGTGACGGCTCGGAATCCGATTCACGGTTGGCCAAGTCGTCCGGGGATACGGAGGTTTCCTCTGCGCCCGCCGAGGCTTCCGCGTTTGCTCCGAACCTGCTCGGCCAGACCAAGCGCGCCTTCACGGGTCGGCGCATCGATCTCGACCTGAAAGACGCCGACGTACACAATGTGCTGCGCCTGTTGGCCGACGTCGGCCAGGTGAACATCGTGACCGCAGACAACGTCGCCGGCACCATCACGATCCGAATGCGCAACGTGCCATGGGACCAAGCGCTCGACGTGGTGCTGCAGGCCAAGGGCCTGGGCGTGGTGCAGCGCGCGAACATGCTGCGCGTCGCCCCGCTGGTCGACCTCGAGAAGGAGCGCGAGCTGCAGATCGCTCGTCG
>CAXSGJ010000022.1:94071-95052 GCA_964236865.1 uncultured Polyangiaceae bacterium | reverse complement strand
ACGCCTCGATGCCGGCGATGATCCGCACCTCGGGGCACATGTGGGGCCCCGACGGGGCAGAGGCCGACACCCTGGCCGTGATCCCGGACTCGTCCTACGCGGGCATCTACCAGGTCGCGATCGACGACTGCCGTGCCCACGGCGCCTTCGACCCCGCGACGATGGGCTCGGTGCCCAACGTCGGATTGATGGCACAAGCCGCCGAAGAATACGGCTCACACAATAAGACCTTTCAGGTGGCCGCCAAGGGCCGCGTGCGCGTGCTGGACAGCGGGGGCCAAGTGCTGATCGAGCACACGGTCGACACGGGGGACATTTGGCGGGCATGCCAAACCAAGGATCTGCCCGTGCAAGACTGGGTCAAGCTCGCGGTCAGCCGCGCTCGCCTAAGCGGGACCCCGGCCGTCTTTTGGCTGGACGAACGGCGCGCGCACGACGCGCAGATCTTACTCAAGGTGACCAAGTACCTGGCCGAGCACGACACTCAGGGCCTCGACATTCGAGTTTTACCGCCCGCCCAGGCCTGCGATTTCACGCTCGAGCGCCTCAAGGCCGGTCTGGACACCATTTCCGTGACTGGCAACGTGCTGCGAGATTACCTCACTGATCTTTTCCCGATCCTGGAAGTCGGCACCAGCGCCAAAATGCTGTCCATCGTGCCGTTGATGAACGGCGGCGGGCTATTCGAGACCGGTGCGGGCGGTTCGGCGCCGAAGCACGTGGAGCAGTTCGTTGAAGAGGGCTACTTGCGTTGGGATTCGCTGGGTGAGTTCTTCGCGCTGGCCGCCTCCTTCGAGCACTTGGGGATCACCTTGCAGCACGCCAAGGCCAAGGTGTTGGCCGAAACGTTGGACGCGGCCAACGGTAAGTTCCTCGAGAACGACAAATCACCCTCTCGCAAAGTGGGCGGCATCGACAACCGCGGCAGTCACTTTTACCTCGCCCTGTATTGGGCAGAGGCGCTCGCCGCGCAGGGCGGCG
>CAXSGJ010000022.1:87006-94061 GCA_964236865.1 uncultured Polyangiaceae bacterium | reverse complement strand
CGGTTTCCGCGTCGGCCATCGAAGATGCTCCGGGGTCAGGACCGCTGGGCGAGGATCGCGCCGCCGATCACCAGAATCGCTCCGGCGACGCGCGAAAGGTTGATCGGCTTCTCGTCCAGGCCGAACGCCGCGAAGTGGTCGAGGGCGAGCGACGCGACGATCTGCCCGGCGATCACCGTGGCCGTCAGGGCGGCGACGCCGAGCTTCAAGCGGTCTTCTTACCCGTCGCCGCCCAGCTGAAAGCGGCGGAAGAAGTGATCGTTCGAGAGTTGATTCTTGCGCAGGGCAAGCCCGTCGACATCGGCGGCTATTACCAGCCCGATGAAGCCAAGGTGAGCGCCGCGCTGCGCCCGAGCCGAACCCTGAATGATATCTTGGCTGCTATTTGAAGCGAGCTCCGGCTCTGCTCCCGGCCCACCGCGACTCCAGCGGCATGCAGGCAGCGGAGAGCGCCGTCGCGAGCCACCGCTTCATGGCGCTTGATTGGCCTCACCCGGCGTGGCGGCGCAAGTCGTCAGGTCGCCTGTTCCATCGGGGATGCGGCACGCGGTCAGGCCCGCCCCTGCTTCGAACGCGAGATCCGCGGGATAGATGGCGCTCGAGACCTCTGAGTTGTCGGGCGCGAGTAGGTGCAGCGCCTCGCCACGCGTCTCGCTGATCGAAAAAAGGGCATAAAAGCAGCCGGCGGCGACGCCTGGTAAACAAGCGTCGGCGGAGTAGGGCCCCGGGGTGCTGTTGCTCTTACCCATCAGGATCAGGGCGAAGCCGCGCTTCGAGAGCTTGCTGCCGGCGGGAAAACGCAGGGCTTTGGTCGTGCGTGCCGCACCGGTCGTCTTGTCCGTGTCCGCAATCGCATAGGAGCCGAGATCGAAGTCGCCGTCGCTCGAATTGTACAGCTCTAGCCACTCATCGCCCGCGGCGCTGATCTCATTGAAGGCAATGGTGCTGGGGCTCGCAGGGGCGCTGGAGTTCGAGCAGCCGAGGATGGTCAGGGCAGTCAAGACGATGGTGATCAGGGGCGGGCGCATTTCATGCCTCGGGGTCGTTGATGGGTAGGACGGTTAGCGCGGCGTTTGGAAGATATGGACCGACTCTTCTTCATCGCTGCAGTTAGCGCTGCCGTCGCTTTTGTCGGACACGACGGCAAACACACTCGGGCCGAGGAAGGTCACACCTTCGACCGAACAGTATTGAATCGCCCCGTCTGGGGCGCGGGGAAATGCGTAAAACGTTCCGGGACCCGTCACCGCCCATGCGGAGCCAGCTCCGCTCGGCGCCGACAAAGTGCCCCGCCACAACGCCGAGGATTTGTGCGAAACAACCGCCAGCGCGAACGTGCCGTCCTGATTCCGGTTCAATGCAAGGTCGGAAAAATTCAGGAAAGCGACGCCGCTCGGCAGCTTGAAGGTTCCCTGAGTCGCCCAAACACCGTTCACGAGAGAGAGCCGCTTGAGCCGCCCTTTGCCGGGCGCGCTGTCGTCGTCCTTGCAGTCGTTGTTTTCACACAGCGCGAGCAAGTATTCAGTATCCTCGACCCGCAACCAGGCAACGCCCTCGAAGCCTTTGTTCGGATGATCGAAGCTGACGTCGGTAAAGGCCTCGCTCGAGACGGCCCCGCTCGAGCTCAGTTCAACCACCTTGGCCCGTGGATCGTCAGCGCTCGCGCTCTCGACCATGGCGTAGAACCGCCCGTCATCGGTGGCGGTGATGGCCTCGTACTGCGATTCGCGGTTGTCGCCGGGGCCGAGCACGCCGTCGTTCAGCGAGGTATCGATGCGCCCGATGCGAGTGGTATTGTCCGATGCGACGTACAGCGTACCGCCTGAGGCGACCACTCCGCTGGCCTCGTAGTGCTCGATTGTCTTTTCGGAAAACAGCTTCGACAGCTTCTTCTCGGCGACCAAATCTAGACCCAGGGGCGACGTGAGGCTACTGCCCGCTTGGGCGCTGGCGTCGGGTCCGGTGCTGGGCTCGTCCGGCTTGCCCGAACAGGCCGGCAACACGACGGACGCCACGAGCGCGATCATCAAAAGCGCGCGGCTCACCGCTGACTCGCCGTTGGCAGATGCCCGTAAGCGCCGAGGGCGCGGGCCAGTGCAATCTCTGCGCTGCGCTGCGCGAGGCGCGCCTCCAAATATTCGATGCCGCCGCGCGTGACTAGATCCTCCGCTGCCAAGAGTGAGGTGACGTCCAACTCCAGCCCGACCAGCGCCTGCTTGACCAATGCGACATGCTCATTCAACACGGGCGCGATGGTTTGGGCATAGTGCTCGGCGATCAGCCGTCGCTCTTCGCTCTCGCGGCGCAATACTCGAACATCGCGCTCGATGCCTGCGCGGTGGGCGGCGGCGAGATCCCTTTGCTCGCGCCGAGTCGCCTCGGCAGCCGCGATTGGACCGGCATTTTGGCTGAAGATGGGCAGAGTCACGGCCACCCCGACCGTGACGTCATTGGGATACGTGGATTGGTCGTGACGGCGATAGCGCGCTTGTAGCTCGAGCCACGGATAGCGTTTGGCGCGCTCGGCGGACAGCGCTTGATCCGCCGCCTCCGTGCGCGCGGCGTCGGCGCGCAGCAGGGGGCGAGCGGCGATGGCGCGCTGCTCGAGAGTGCTGTCGGCCAACTGCGTCGAGCTCGCAGTGCTGGCCGCCGTGCCAGCGGCGCTGGGCTCCAGCCGGAGCTCGAGCTCCTGCGTTGCAGGCAGCCCAGCCAGCGCCCGAAGCTCAGCCAGCTGCGTATTGCGGCTCAGCACCAACAGATCGCGCTCTTGCTCGCCACGCGCCATGGACACGGCGGCCAGGCTCACGTCGATGCGATTGGCCGCCCCGCGCTTCAGGCGCTCTTGAACGGCTGCTTGCACTTGGCGCCGCGTGTCCACCGACCTGCCGGCGAGCTCGATTTCCCGCTCCAATGCCTGGATGCGCGCGTAGCTGAGGCGGACTTCTGCCTCCAAGTCCGCCGCGCGTTCGTTGAAATCCTGCTTGGCCGCGAGGACTCGGGCCTGTGCGGCTGCGGTACGCGAGCCATACACGCCGGGCTGCGGCGGAGCCCACTCGAGCCCGACGCCCCAGCCGTACTCGCTCGGGGATTGCACATGCAGCCACTCTCCGCGCGCGACCGGGTTGGACAGCGCGGACGCACTCTCGACGTCCGCGCTGGCGATGCCCTCGGACCATCGCGCAGCGCGCAAGTCGGGGTTGCGCTCGAACGCGGACCGGACGAGGGCCGCTTCGTCTGCCTTGAATGCGGCGGTCGCGCTCGTGGCGCTCGCCGCGGAGTCGGCCTCCGCGGCGCCCGCTCGCAGGACGACGGCAAGCGCTAGCAGCGCTGGCAGCAGCGAAGCGCGCCTCATGGCGAGAGCGGCCACCTAATCCAGAGCGGCTCTTGACCATCCGTGTCGAAGACCACGATCGCGGAAGTATGATCAGGCGCCAGCGCGACGCCCTCCGGCTTCAGCCCCTCGAAGCGCTTGAGCAGCACCGGCGTCCTGCCGGGGCCAGCGAGCTTCCACAAGCACCCGCCACCATCGCTGGGCATGCCCTTCGGAGCGTTCGCGGCGACCAGTAAGCTGCCATCATCGAGGAACGCCAGATCCGCAACGCCCTCGCACACGTCCGCGCCCCCCCGGGGCACGCACAGCCGGGCGCGCGTCCAAACCGAGACGGCGCCAGGTGGAATGACGCCCGAGCTCAGCACGGAGACCACATCCGGCAGACGCAAGATCGTAGCGCCGCCGTCGGCCCGCAGCGGTGATTTGAGGCCGATGTACAGCGCGCCATCGCGGAATGCCAAACCTTCGACGTCCAGCCGGTCACCACCCCACGGTGGGCTACCATCGACCGTGCGCGCGGTCGTCAAATCGACCTGGCCGATGACCTTCGCCTTGCGGTCGACGCCGAGCGACAAGTGCAGAAGACGGCGGCGGCCCTGCGGCAAGTGCCCTTTCTTGTTCCGCGAGTGCGAGGTCGCAACGAACAGCGTGCCGTCCGGTGCCGCCGTGATGGACTCCGGATCATTCAGATCGCCGATGCCGTCGATCGTGATAGGCGCGGGGTCGAGTTGACCGCCTTCACTCAGCGCGAACAAGAAGGGCGCGTGCTTTTCGCCCTCCTCGTTCACGTCATCGGAGATCAGGATGTAGCGGGACAAGGTGGGCGACCACACGGCGCCGGAGAGCTCGAGTGACACGCGCTCCGACAGCTCACGGGGAACGCGGATGGGCACGATCAGCGCCGCGCAGGCCACCATGCCGGCGCAAGCCGGGATCAGGCCCGACTTGCGCCGTCGACCAAACCAACCCGGGCCGTCACTCGAGGGTGACACTGAATGCCTGACCGGGCAGCACCTCGCCGCCCCCGTCGAGTTGCACCGTCGCGCGCCGTCCCCAGGCCGCGATGCCCGGCGAGGGCCGAGCGCGGGAGAGCATCTCATCCACCTCGGGGGAAAGCTCGATCAGGCGCCCGTGCAGACCGCGTGCGAACAGCTCCTTGGAGCGAACGGTCACGCCTTGGCCAAGCCGGGCGCGGTTCGCCATGCCTTCGGAGAGCTCCACCGTGAGCACCCCCGGCCGAGTGCTGACCAAGGACAGGACCTCGCTGCCGGCGGCTACGATTTCTCCCGCACGATGGGTGAGCGTCGTGACCACGCCTTCGGTCGGGGCGCGTAGTGTCAGCTGCTCGATCTGAAGATCGAGTTGGCGCAAGGCCGCCTGTTGTACGGCCACCGCGCGACGCACCGGCTCCACGTGCACGTCCACCGCGCGGCGGTGCTCGTGGTTGCCAGCGCCGGTCTGGCCCAGCCCGGCCTGACCACGCGTCTTGGCTTGGTCGAAGGTCTCGATACGCGCGGCGAGCTCACGCTGCTTCTCGCGAGCCGCCTCGGCCTGCGCCGCGGGGATCATCTGCTGGTCCAGAAGCGCGTCCAGGCGCGCCATGCGCTCGCTTATTTCCGCAAGCTGCGCGCGATCACCGTGCTCGTCCGCGCGCGCCTTCAGGACCCAGAGCTCACTGCGCGTGACCTGAAATTCTTCGTCCTGCGCGGAGGCGATGACGGCAGCTTCGAGCTGGGCCAATTGCGCCAAGGCCTTTTCGCGCGCGGCTGTCAGATCTCGAGCGTCCATCACCGCTAGTGGCTGGCCTTGCTTCACTCGGTCGCCCACGCGCACGAGCAGCGTGTCGATGCGGCCGAGCGCGATCGCAGATACCGAGTAATGAATGGCCTCAACGTAGGCGACGGCGTTACCGCTGGAGCCGAGGCCCTTGCCATGAGTGAGCGCGACGAAGCCGACGGCGGCGCCGGCCACGGTGATGGCGTAAAACAACCGGCGAGGCGCCGCTCGTACCGCCGCGAGCCAGGGTGAAGCAGAGGCCAGCTGCACTTACAGCTCCAACGACGCGTCACGGGTGAACAGGGCGGCTGAGCCTACGCCGGGCACGCGCTCTAGATCGCGCATCAGCAGCGTCTCGGTGCCGGACTTGCTCAGTTTGAGGTGGTACGCGAATTCTTGCGTATTTTCGCCGGTATTCCGCAGATCAATCAGGGAGAGCCCGCGGCAATAACGGTTCAACACCGCTCGCACCTGATTGCCGTGCTCCTCGTCCGAAGGCCCCTGAAAACGGAGCATGATGTCGAACTGCAAGCGCGATCCAAACTCCGACCACGACAGGTACACCGCCGCCAAGCAGAACATGAGCGTTCCCATCAGGGCCGCCGCAAATGCCTGCACCCCGCACGCCACCCCGATACCGAGCGACGCAAAGACGAAGATCAAGTCTCGCGTATCTTTTAGGGTGGTGCGGAAACGGATCAATGTGAGCGCCCCCACCATTCCGAGGCCGCGCGCGACGTCGTCACCGATGGCCAGCATCACGAGCGCGGCGACCAAGCCGCTGAGCGCGATCGTCTGCACGAAGCTGCGCAGATACCCGATGCCGTGATAGGTCATGGTGTAGACCGTGGCGACGATCATGGAGGTCGCGAACGACAGCAGTAACGACGCCAATGCAATGTCCCAGCCGACGCGGGTGCCCATGATCACATTCTCCCGCGCAGCTGCATGGCCGCCGTGGTGTACTTGGAATACGCTTCACGCTGCAGATTGAAGTGACGGACGAGCTCCACCATCCAGCGTGGTGGGCTGCCGTCGAACTTCAACTCCAACATACAGCGCCGCCTGCCGAAGTGGGGCCTCGTGTCACCGGCTTCGCTGATATCGACCCATTTGCGCTCGTCGACCCCGAAATGCACGCTGTCTGCGCGCTGGTATACGAGCTCACGGTCCACCGTCAGGCGCACGTCCTCGCCGGCCATGCGCGACTCGAAGGCCTCCCGATGGCAGGCGACGTAGAGCTTGGGTACGGCGCGGTGAAGGAGCATCTGAAAGACGAAGTCGCTCAAGGTGCGCTGGGCCTCCGGCGCCACCGCGCAGGTGACGGGCCGCCGGCTCAGCACATTGGCGACCTGCGGCACCGGCAAGGCAAACCGTTCCTTCAGTGTAATGGTCTTGACCTTGCGCTTGACCTCGAAGAACGCGAGCTGACCGAGCGGCCTACCATATACGCGGATGCGCAACTTGCTGCGGTCCGGCGACAGCAGCTCATGATGCTCCGAAAATTGGAAGCCGCGCGTATCTAAATAGAGCGTCGTGTTGCGCTGTGAATCGTAGCTTTCGCTGTGCGGGTCGCGCTTCAAATAAGGCTCCGCAAATGCCAGCACCCGCCGCGCCAAGGGCTCCGTCAGCCAATACTTCAGCTCGAAGCGCTCGAACGTAGTACGGATTTGGGGTGTGGCCGAGGGCCTGGGCTCTGAGAAGCCCGCGCCGCGCCGCACGCGCTCGCCAAGATCCCCGAGCGCCGCTTCGCCGTCGAGTGCCAGCGGGCCCGCGCCGAAGAGGGTCGTCGCCATCCTTTCGCTCAATTGCCGCGGCCGGGGTACGGGCGAGCTTGCTTCACGTACAAGGTCGCAGGCTTGCTCGGGTTTTGCGTGGCGAGCCAAGCAACGTTGCTGGCGACCACCGCAGGCATCCGACGTCAGTCGAACCGCACGGCGGTCGTGTT
>CAXSGJ010000022.1:22852-86996 GCA_964236865.1 uncultured Polyangiaceae bacterium | reverse complement strand
GCCTCGTTCGAAAATTTGAACTCGCAATCCATCGCGTAAAAGCCGGCGTTGCCCGCCGCGGGGCCGTAGGCGGGCGAGAAGCGCGTGTTGATTGCGTCGAGCGCCACACCGAGCGTGTGGATCTGATCGCGGCTCAGCACGGTGCTTCCTGCGCTGACGATGTTCGAGTGCGCCAAATACGTGATCGGCTGGTTCGGGTTGTCGAAAAAGTACAGGATCTGATCGCTCGTCGTGCCCGCCGCCGGCGCGACGACCTCTACCTTGCCGCCGTACTGCACGTTGATGTACAGCGCGGGCTCCAAGCCGCTCTCGTCGAACGGGTTGCCGGTGATCGCGACGCCATTGGCCTTTTCGTAGTCATCCGGGAAATTGTTGTGCACCAAGAGCGCCATGCCCACGCTCTTGTGGTCCACGCTGTAGTAGGCGCGCTCCTCGAACGTGCGGAACTTCCAGACCGTGGAATACGTGAACTTGATCGCATTCATCACGTCGTCGGCGCCCGCGGCCGGATCCCCCTTGGCCGAGTCGTAACAGCCTGCGCACGGAAACCCGTCCAGATCCTCGCTGTTGGTGCTGGTGCGAAAGCGAATCACGTGATTGGGGTAGTCCTTGGCTATCTTCGCCATGACCAGCGCTTGCAAGTCCGGCGAGATGACCCCAGCCTTCACCGCTTCCTGAAATTCTGCGAGCTTCGTAAAACGCACTTGAGAGTCGCTTTGGAAGCTGGCGTCGGCGGTCAGGGTGTCGAGCCGCTCGAACAGCTTGTTTCGCTCCATGAACTCGTAATACCAAGACACGGGTATCGCGAATGCCTTCTCGATTGGCACGTGTGTGGTGCGCGCGAGTACCGAATAATGCGCCGCTTTACCGCCGTACGTGAGCACGGCCGCCTTTAGGTTGTCGCGCAAGGACCCCCCTGCCTCGGGCTCGGGCGTGACGTCTTCGATGTTCTTCAGTTCACTGCTGCTGATGTCGACGGTGGGCAGCGTCACCGGGGCCGGCTTGTGGGCATCCCAGAACGCTTGCGCTTCGCCCTCGGCGACCTCGTGTACGTCCCAATCCGTGGCCCCCACCGTAAGAGACACGAGCTTGCCCTCCAAGGCTCGTAGCTTCTCATTGCGAAGGGCGCCGTGGAGCCCCATGTTCGGAGTCTTCCGGTTGGCCGAGAGCACGTTCACGTGCGACAGCGGGGTTTGGAACTCTTGAGAAATCAAGCCCTCCACCACGGGGATGTCGTTCGGTGCGTTGTCCACGACGACGATGTCCGTAAAGGAGATGGCGGCCTCGTCGATGCTGGCCAACGTCTCGAAACGCAGGCGACCGACGCCGGTCGAGAGCACCAACGGTTGATAGTCGATGCCCTCGTACAGCTCACTGGTCGTGACCTGCGGGATGTCCGAGGGCAGATGACTCGCCTCACTGGCGATGGCGTCCGAAGTCGGGTGCAGCTTCAGGCCTGAACCAAAGAAGGCGTGCGCTTTCACGCTCCGGAACAGCGTTTCCATCATCCCGGCGCTCGCCGTGTCGTACGGCGCAAGCTCGAGCGCCCAGACCTTTGGCCCCTCGTAATAGGTCACCGCGCCGAGGATGAAGCGCCGGTCAGGCCGATAATATTGGGCCGTGTTGAACTCGGCCAGCGACGCCACCACCGGCAACCCATTGCCAGATAGGTGCGTCGACACGAAATCATAGTGCACCTGATAGAGGACGCTGTTTTGGAAGTATTGGTTGTCACCGTCGGCGGTGTCGAGCACGACCTTTACCGAACGGGCACCCGGGATGCTGGCGTCGATGGGCACCGAGGCCAGCGCGTCGAAGTCCGCGCTGCACCCGACGCGCTTCAAGAACTCCGTGGACGCACGGCCGGTCTCCTGGTCGATGTCGCCTGGGGCGATCTCGCAGACGCCCTCGACGACCTCGCCCGTGGCGGCATCGGAGCTCGCCGATTTGCTGCAGGATGCGACGAGCACGCCGGCGAAGAGGCCGAGCAGTGTGAGGTACTTTCGCGCGTTGCAGGTCATGGCACTCAAGGGGTCAGCGCAAAGCAGAAGAAGCCGCCGTAACCGCCTCCCGATCCTACCGTCACCGCGTCCTTCAGCGGGCCGCCCTGGTTCAGTAGGTTTGCGCCGGCTTTGCAGCCTGACTCGGTCAAGGCACTCATCCAATTGTTCGAGTCGCCCATCCCGCCGCCGCTGCGCGGCCAGGAGTGCCCGACCCGTGGTTTGCCTTCCGAGGCAATGTTACCGATAGCGCTGGTCCAGTCGAGACAGGTCGCGGTCTTGTCGTAAAGCTGACCGGCGGTACCGCTGCCGGTGAGCATGTCGTGGTTGTCTACGGCGCCAGCGGTTGGGTCGGGCTGGTGATTGGGCACGCCGTCCTCGTTCGGAAAGTCGTTCTTGATCGCGGCGTCCGCATTGGCGGGGCGCGTATTCTTGATGTCGGCGGTGCTATTGCCGAACAGACGGCCCAGACGATCGTACCAAGGCCCGCTGCCCACGCGATCGATGGCGTTCACCGGCTTGCCGGTGCCGTCGTTCGCAGCGCTCAAAAACGCGCGCCAGCCCTTGACGCCCGCGCCCGGCAGACTGCTCTCGGCGACGCTCGCGCAGATCATATCGGCGCCCCGCAGGCCAGCGCCCGCGCCAGTCTGACCAAACCGGAGATCGCCGCCGAAGCCATCGGCAGAGCCCGATAAGCGCTGCAGCGCCGCGAAGCTCGTGACGAAAAAGCTGAACTTGGCGAGGCCGGCCGTGCCTGCGCTGCCGGCCGCACCCCCGCCGCCGCTCGTGCCCGTACCGGCACTTCCGCCCTCGCTGTTGCTCGAGCCGCCCGAGGCCGCGTCGGCGCCGCCAGCGCTGCTACCGCTCACACCAGAGGTGCCGGCGGCGGCCGCGGCCGGGCTTCCGCCGATGCCTGCGCCGACCGACCCGAGGCCGCCCGCTCCGGCGTTGACGTTGGCCTCGGCTTCACCCGGAGCCGGGCTGGAGGTCCCGCCGCAGCCTCCGGCGAGGGCCATGGTTAGGACGGCCGCCGTCTGAGTGAGCCTTAGCTGCATGTTAAGTCCGTCTGGCAAGTGGTGCCGTCCACGCAATCCGTGTCATCCGTGCACGACATCAAGCCCTCGACGCTCACCGCTTGCTCAACCACGGACGAGACGTCGAGCTCGACCCGGCCCGCGGAAATCACGGCCGAGCCAACGGCATGCCGCGACACGATGACGGTCGGATAACCAGCAACGCCTAAATCGAGCAGCTTGCTCAGCAGGCTCGCGCTGAGAATGAGCTCCCCGTTGTCCTCGCCATCGCACTCGATCTGGCCTTTCGACCCGCCGTGATGACTGATGTCGAGCTTGACGTGAATTTTCGAATGTTTTTCGGCGCTCGGGACCCACGTCAGCGTGAGAGGCTTGCCGTTCTGCAAAGTGATCGAAGCCGAGCTGAGGGCGAGCGGAGCCACGCCCTGACCGGTCAGGGTAAAGGCCGGGTAGTAATCACCGCTGGCACTCAAGGTCAGTGCGTCGCCGTCGCCGAAGGGGGGGTATGCGAGGGACACGCCGCTCGGGGGCTGGTAGGTATTCGCAATCGGCGACATCACGAAGGACGAGTCGCCACCGGCGGTCTTCACCCCGGTTACGGTGACGGCGCCGACGCCGCGCGCCGTCGGGTAGGCCTGGCAGGTGTCGTCCTCGGCGCACACACTGCTGCCACCGCAGGCCGTGCTGCAGAACGGAACGCGCGGCGTGGTCAGTGTGCACCGGCCATCGACCTGCGGATCGCCCCAGACAATCGCGCTCGGAGTGGGCCCGTCATACACCTTGCCGACGAGCGCTGAGGACGCGGTGATCTCGGCGCTGGCGGGCGTGAGCTTGAGCTGAAACGAGCCAACCAGCTGACCTGAGTCGCCCGGCCCCGCCGCCGTCGAGGCGCCCCCTGCGGATGCGGTGGTCCCCGCTGAGCCTGTGCTACCGCAGCCGAAGATTGCGCCGCACGCACACGAGAAAATAGCGCTCCTGATGCAGCAGCGAATCGCCCTTGTCACGTATCGTTTGTGTGACGATCGAGTGAAAAGCGATCACCAAATGCTCGAATTATTAGCGGCTACCTCACGGGGCGGTCAACCAGCGCATTTTTAGCTACGGGCAGCTGGCGCCGAACGCCAATGGCGCAAAATGGTGGCCTCTGTGGATCGCTCACAGGTGGACACGCATTCGCCAAAGACGACCGCTGCGGCAATTACGACACGCCTCGGACGCTCGGGGCATTGGGGCATGGCCTGCGCGACCGCCGCTGAGTCAACCTCCGAGAAGGTGCCATACAGCGTTCGTCACGACCCGGCCGCTGGTCGCGGGCTGGGAGCCATTTATTACGATTCATGCAGCCCGAGACAAGCAGCGTTGCCCCAACGCCGCGCAATAACCACGGTCCGCATCCGCTCTTCGATCATCGTCGTGCCTGAACAAGGGGGCGCGTACACCGAGCCCAGCGCAGCAAGTCGGCGCCGGTAACCCTCGCATCGGATCAGGGATACGAAAGCCCAGCCCCTAACTTGAAAAGGGCTTGATAGCCGGCGGCGTGGACGTTGGGCATGTTGTCGGCCGTTGGGAAGCTGTGGCTGAGTTTGCCTGTGGGTTTGACCGTGCCGTAGAGGATGTCGGCCACTCCGTCGCCTTCGGTGCCAGGAAGCCACGCGGCGATCCAGGCGTCCGCGTTGGCGACATGGGCGGTGAGCACGATGGGGCGACCACTCACGACGATGCCGACTACTTTCTTGCCGGCTTGGCGGGCGGAGTCGACTAGTCCGAGATCGGCCACAATCTGGGGGGTGTTCAGAGTCGAGCTGTCGCCTAGGAACTCCGCATACGGTTTTTCGCTGAGCACAACGACGACGACGTCTGCGTCGCCTTGGCTCTGCACCACCGTGCCCGCCTTGCCGATGGCAGCCGAGATGGTGGTGCCCGCGGTGTTGGTTGCACCGATGCCCTGCCAGCCGAGAGTCCAACCGCCGCACTGGTTGGCGAGGCTGGATGCGCCGCTGCCCGTGACGAACACCTTCGTGGTCTTCGCGAGTGGCAGGACCGCGGCCTCGTTCTTGAGCAGCACGAGCGATTCCGCCACTGCTTTGCGCGCAACTGCACGGTGCTCGGCGGATCCGACACTAGCCATGAGCGTGGTGTCGCGCTTGTAACCGAATAGGCCCGCCGTACATTTTACGTTCAAGATGCGAGTGACCGCGTCGTTCAGACGATCGTCGCTGAGGGTGCTGTTCGCGATCGACGTGATGAGCGTTTTCCAGTCGCCAGGGTTCACGCCCGGTTGCATGAGCATGTCTACGCCTGCGTTAATTTCAGCAGCGAAGCCGCCCGCGGTGTCCGCTGCGTTCCAGTCTGTAGCGACGAATCCTTTGAAGCCGTAGGTCCCCTTGAGCAACTCGGTGATCATGTGCTTGTGCGAGCTGAGGCTCGCGCCGTTCCAAGTTGCGTCGCTGACCATGATCGAGCCGAGGCCAGCCGCGATCGTGGGCAGGTAGGGGGCGATGCCGAATTGTTGCATTTCGGCTTCGTCCAACTTGATGTCGCCGCGATCCACAATGCCGCTGGGCGGCTTGGCAGAAGGCGGGCTGGCCTGTCCATCACCCGCCCAGTGTTTGCTGCATCCAACGATCCCGGGCTTGCCCGTGCCCAGGCCGGTCGCGCCTTGCATGCCGCGCGTTGCGGCAGCGCCCATCACCCCGGTGAGTATGGGGTCTTCGCTGAAGCTCTCGTACACACGGCCCCAGCGGTTATCCCAGGCAGCGCTGACGACGGGCGAGAACGTCCACGTGATGCCCATCGCAGCGACTTCTTGAGCCGCAATACGCTCGACTTGCTCGAGCAACGCGGGATTGTTCGTAGAACCGAGCCCCGCGTTATGCGGGAAGATCACGGTGCCGGTGGAGGCGTTCATGCCGTGCACGGCATCGACACCATACAAAATCGGAATGCCGTGCGCACTCGCAGCGGCGGCGGCGATATATCCGTCAACCATGGCTGCCCACTTGTCCGGCGAGATACCCCCTGGCGGCGAGGCACCACCAGGGGAGAACACCGCACCCGGCGCAAGCGCAGTGATGTCTGCGGGGTCTGGCGGTGAGCCGTTCGCGTTACCGGCCATGACCATCTGCGCGGCCTTCTCCTTGCGAGACATCGTGGTAAGTAGCGCTGCGGTCTTCATCGAACATGCCGCGGTCGGGAAGGGGATGACCGCTGGCGCGCCGCCCGCGCTCATGCCCCCCGCACCAGCACTCACGCCGCCGCTTGCTCCGGCAGTAGGCGCCGCTCCGGCTGCACCGCTCGCACCCCCTGCGCTCATCGAACCACCGGCACCCGCGCCTGCGGGCACGCCGCCTGCTGCGCCAGCGGCACCACTCAGTGTTCCTGCCGCACCAGCCGTCGCAGTCATGCCAGCCTGCCCGAACGGAGCCCCCGTCGTATCGCTGGGTGTGCTCGAACAGTTCACCAGTACAGCGATTCCCAAGAGTCCAAGTAAGCTGGCTTTACGTTTCATGGTTCGTCCTCTACTCCGAAGTAAACACGCGGGGTACGCGAAAGGCGCCCTGTTTGCGGACAGGGCTATCGCTGACCTTCGGAGCCACCGACACGACTCCGACTAGTGGACGTCTGCGCGCGTATCAAGACACGGCGGACGTGAGCTCGCGCGTCTACGTTTATTGACATGGCGTTGGCGTTCAGCGCGCAAACCGGCGCATTTAGCTATGGGCAGCTGGCGCCGGGCGCCAATGGCGCAAAAGGGTGGCCTATGTGGATCGCCTCACAGGTGGATACGCATTGCCCCCCCGAGCCAGAGGAGCTTCCGGGCGGTGGGCACGGCGCCCAGCGCAGGTTGTCGCCGGTCGACGAACAGTCGACCGGCGTGATCCAACACGTGCCCGGCTCCAGCGGCCCGCCGCAGCTGTCGGTTGGGCCCAGCAGGTGGGAGCAGCTGGCGCCCCCCTTGCAATCGCTGCTCATGAAGCACGGGTGAGCTCCGGGACCGCAATAGCCCGGGGTGCTCGCCTCGACTCCGTACAACTGACGAAGGCAATCGTTCCAGTAGACCACGTTGTTGCAGCCACAGACCGGGGCTGGGCTCGTATCGAAGCAGACCATCGGCTTCGGTGCGCACGCGCCTTCGGCGTCACCACAAGCCTGCTTCAAGCAAAACGAGGTGGCCGGACAATCTTCGCGGTGTCTGCACGCCACGTCCGCGCCTGCCTCCGCGCCGTCGCCCGTACCGCTGGTTCCTGGGCCCACGCCGCCAGCGCCCGGGCTCGAGCCGCCCAGGTTCGTTGCGCCCGAGTTCGAGCCAGGGTTGCTGCCCGCGATGCCGCTCGTCGCGAGGGTTCCCGCGCTGCCCTCGGCAAAGATCGCGATGTCGCCGGCGTTGCAGGCGATGAGCCAGAGCGCCGACAGAAGCCAAAGGGCGGCGGGGCGCGGGCTCAACGCCGCCCCCGCTGCGCGCTCGGGGCCACGCCGCCCGAGCCTCCGAACGCAACCGAGAAACCAGCCAAGGCCATGGGGCGCACTCGAGCGGGCTCGAAGACGACGAGGTTGCCGGGCGAGGACGCCGTGACGTAGCGGTGGCGTGTCAGGTCGACGTCGGCGTCGACCGCGAAGAGCGCGCTCAGGCCATAGCCGACGTGGAGCTCCGCGCCCAGCATGGCGGCGCCGATGGCATCGAGCGTGGCGGAAGCGGGCTGCGCTGAACCGCCGGGCGGGGGGCGACCGGCGCTGACCCGCGTCCAATCGCCGCCACCGCCGATGGCGGCAAAGCCGGTGACCGTCGGCGAGAGGCGCAGCTCGAGCATCGGCAGTAGGCGCGCCCCGACTACGCCGAAGGAGGCAAGGGCGGGTCCGGACTCGACGTCGGCCGCGGCGTAGTCCGCGACCGACAGCAAAAGCCCCGCGTGCCATGCGCCGGACCCGTGGCTGACGCCGAGCGCACCGCCAGCACCGCCTTGAACGCCCGCACCAAAATTTTGTACGGCGCCGAACAAGCTGAGGCGCGCGCCCCAGGGCGAAGTCAACGACGAGCGCCGGTTCGGCGCGTGAGCGCCGCTGTCGGGAGGGCTGCGCAGCGGCGGCGGCGCAGCGCGCGCGGCGAGCGAGGACTCCACGGCGGAGCACACGACGTGAGCGACTGTTTCGATCGAAATTTCGAGCGATGAGCCTCCGGGCAGCAGGCGGCGCTCCAGATCTTCGCGGGTCTGACCATCGACCACGACCACCCGCGTAGGAGAGCCGGGACGCAAGTCGATGTACGCTTCTGCGAGAGCAGGCGCATGCTGGGTCGCGAGCAGGGCCTCATCCGCCCCGGCCGCGTCCTGCACTACGACGAGGACAGCGGAGCGCGAACACACGTCTTGAATCGCGTCGCGAGAGCCCGCGACCGCCGCGGGCGGGCCTGCCACGTACACACGCACAATCGATGGAGCTTCGCTAGCGAGCGCGGGCCGGGCCAGCCCGAGCAACGTCAGTGCCAGAAGCGGGCTGACCGATTGCCGCAGCTTCACCGCCCCAGAGCCAGCAAACGGGCCGCCGCCAAGCGTGCATGCACCGAGCCCGGAAAGCGACTCTGCACTTGCTGCCATGCAACCCCGGCTTCCTCGAGCTTGCCGAGCGCCTCCAACGCGCGGGCGCGGCCAACGAGTGCTTCGGCGCTCAGCACCGGCGAGTCTTGAGCGAGGTAGCGCTCGAAGCCGGAAAGCGCGGCCGCCGGGCGCCCATGATCGAGCAGCATTTGCGCGAGCAGCGCGCGCGACAGCTGACTCTCCTGAGAGCCGGCGTACTGCGTCTGCAGCGCTTGATACAGGCCGACGGCGCGGTCCACGTCGCCGTTTCGCCGCGCTTGATTGGCTTCGGCGAACAAGCCCGCGGCCGGGCTTGGCGGTATCGGCGCGGGGGCGGTCAGCGCCGCTGCGGCAATCGGGCCTTCTGGCGCCCGGGCATCCACCGCCGGGCGCGCCACCCGCGCGGACGCGCGTGCGAAGGTCGGAGCGCGCCGAGCTTCGGTCAGCGCGGCGGGCTCGCCCGCTTCGAGCACGGGCTGCGGGGTCGGACTCGGCGCGGCCCCGAGCTCCGCGCTGCCCGCGGACGGCATGACGGCCGGGCCGGATACCCCGAGCTTGGGAGCACGCTTCCGCGCGCTGGCCGGGTTTTTACCAGCAGGCGCCGCCGGCCCGCTCGCGTTCGGCACAGGCGACCAGGAGAGCCAGCGCGGAGCCGGTAACGCGCCGGTCAGGACCGCCGCTGTGGCGCCGCCAGCGCACAATACCATTGCCGCCGCGAGCAAGACCAACGGCCAGCGCCTTCGACTGCGCGAGCGCAACGACCCCGCCGCGAGCGGCAGCGGACTGGGAGCACGCTGACCCACGCGCGTGAGCGGTGGACGTTGGGACAAGGGCGAAGTTTCACGCTCTAGATCAGCGCGCACGCCAATCTCGAAACGACACACCGAGCACTGCGCCAGATGCGCATCTAAGCGCTGGCGCTCAGCGCCATTGAGCTCGCCCTCGCACAGCTTTTCGATCAGGTCTTCGGGGTGGATATCGACGGCTTTCACGGCGCGACCTCCAGCTCGTCGGCGAGGGCGGGGTCGGCTTCGATGCGCCGACGCAGCGCTTCTTTCGCCAGCCGGACTCGGCTGCGCACGGTGTTCAGTGGAGCGCCGGTGGCACGCGCCACTTCCTCGAGCGACCAGCCGAGCATGATCCGAAGGGCCAGGGCGTCCGCCTGTTCTTCGGGAAGAACCGTCAGTAAATCGCGGAGCGCTTTTTTGCGGCGTTCGGCCGACAGCTCACACCCCGGCCACGCCAGCTCCGGATCGGAGGCCGAGATCTGCGCGAGAGACTCGCTCCGGGCGCGACGCACGGCGACGTTGCGTCGCGCTCGCAGCGCAACGTGCAACGCGATGCGCGACGCATAGCCCGCCGGATGACACTCGCCACGGAACGCGCTCAGCGCCTGCAGTACCGCGATCAGCGATTGTTGAATGACGTCGTCGACCTCGGGGTGCTGCGACCCAAGCACCCCCTGCACCACCCGGGAGAGCGTCGGCCAGATGTGGTCGAGGAAGCGGCGCGTGGCCACGGGATCCCCGCTGCCGGCCAAGCGCGCCAACGCAGTCAGCTCGGCGGCTTCGTCTTGCGCGCGCGTCGAGCTCGGGTTCTGCGGCACCATGAGCAGCATGTAACTATAGAGTGTGATCCGTCTGTGCCGAGCGATCACTCGCCATCGAAATTAGCTCGCGAGCGCCGTCCGGTGGCTGTGGGGGCCTATCCCCCCGCCCCACGGCGCGCCCGGATGGGATAAGCGCCGCGACGGCAAAATCCGGATCCGGGGTCGATGTCTGGCACCAAGCTCGGCCGCACTTCGGGGGCATGGCGGTCTGTTTCGCCGGCGCGGTCGAGCGCAAACTTGAACAGGATCGGGCCGATCATCTCGTTGATGGCGACTGCGGCGATGGCCAGCGAGCGGAAGCCGGCGCCGAAGCTCGGAAAGGCGCGCTCGATGACGACGGACAGACCGAGCGCTAGGCCCGCCTGTGAGACCAAGGACGACCAGCCCCAGCGCCTGAGGATGGGCGCGTCCGCTGCCACGCGGCTGCTGATGCGCCCCGCGATCACCGTGAACAAAGTGCGGCTCGCGCACAATGCGACGGCCACCGGCCAAAGCTGCTTGAGCAACGGAATGTCGAGGTGGGCGCCCGCGGTCGCGAAGAAGACCACGAACACCACGCTGCCGGTCTGCTCGATGGAATGCAGGAGCTTCGGGCCCTGATCGGACAGGTTCGTGACCACGAAGCCCGCCGCCAAGAACGCAAGCAACGAGTCAACGCCGATGTACGTGAAGGTGTCACTCATCCCGAAGCCGATGGCGAGCAGCACGAGCAGCAACTGACGACCGACTAGCCGCAGATAGATGGCCAGCCCCAAGCCGAGCGTGACGCCAACCGCGATGCTGCTCAGGATTTCGTGGCCCAAGATGCTGAAGTCTTCGATCGAAATCCCGCCGCTCGCGCTGATCAGCGGGCGAGCCAGCATCATCATCAAGGCCAGCAGGATCACCACCACCACGTCCGAGAGCATGATGAACGCGAGTGAGAAGGTGGCGACCGGGCCTTTGGCGCGCGTTTGCGACAAGATACCCATGCACGCCGACGGGCTACGGCTGACCGCGAGCACGCCCCACAAAAGTGATACGCCGAGCAGCGGCTTCCAGGCAAGGTGCCGAGCAAATGGCAGGTACTGCGCGACCGCCATGAACACCGCGGCCACACACACGAGGACCATCGTGCTTTGCAGGAGCGTGGCCCACGCGAGGCCTCGTGCCACGGAGCGCAGGGTATCCACGCGCAGCTCGGCCCCACCAGCGAGCGCGATCAAAGACAGCGCCAACGTATTGACCGGTGACAGCTCTTCGACCGTGTGGTGGTCGACGAGATGCAGCACGTGCGGCCCGCCGATGATGCCGGCGAGCAGGTAGCCCGAGAGGTGCGGCAGGCCGATGGTCTCGAGCAGCTCGCTCATCAGCGTGCCGGCCAGCAGCAAAAAGCCGACGGCCGCGACCGTGCCCAAGTGGCTCTCGAGCTCGGGGGTGAGGCGTGTCACGCCGAACAGCACACCGACGGTGACCAGCAACGAAAACAGCTGAATGAGCCGCGTCGAGAGTGTCTTCTTGCCGGCGGCGTGCGCGCTCACGTGAGGGTCTCCTGATTGAGGCTCGAAGCGGCCTCGCTAGCCGGTGCCGGCTCGGCTTTGATCTCGCCCGCGCGGGTCAACGCGCGGCGGAGGGCGCTCGGGCCGAGCCCCTCGCCCACGAGCACACCGAGCGCGGCCAGCAGCAACACCGTGTCACTCACCTGCCCCGGGTGCCGTACGCAAAAGGCCAGCGCCACCGCCAAGCCGAGCGCGCCCGAGGACAACATGCTGATGCCGAGCTCAACCCCCGCGCCGCGAGCCGGCGGCGACAGTGCGGAGAGCAACGTCCCGCACAGCACGCGCGCCGAAAGCTTGGCGAGCAGCGCCGTCGCGACCAACACCAGCATCACGGGAGGTAGCTTCACGTTCACGTAGGCCCCGGCGAGCAGTACCACCGGCAAGATCACGGGCTGCTCGGTCGGCGTCACCAAGGCCTTGATGTCGACCCGATGACGGGACACGGCGGCGAGCGTGAGCCCCAAGGCGAAGGTCGCGCTGAGGGGGGACAAATTGAGCCGCGCTGCGGCCCCCGTGCCCAAGAGTGATGTGCCGAGCAAGATGCCCCAGCTCTCGTCGCGGCGAAATTCTCGCCCTAGTAGCAGCGCCGCCGTCAACCCGAGGACCACGCCCAGCGCGAGCGACACGAGCACCCGCGCCATCACCGAGAAGCCGGACAGCGCCGCGCCCGGTAGCCAGGCATTCACGACCGATAGCGCCAGCGCCGCAAACAAAGCGCTGGCCCGCGCCGTGTCCGCTGCCAGGTCTGCGAGCGGGCCTTGCGCGCCATAGCGCTCAACGATCCAACGCACGCTGTGCCGTGTGGTCTCGGAGCAAACGAGCCCGGCGCCCGCGGCCAAGGCGATGATCTCTCGCGGGGGCAAGCCGCTGAAGTAAGTGGCGCCGAAAAATACCGTGACCGAGACGGCAGCGCTCACGGCGCCGGAGAGCGCGATGCCCAGCACGACACGGGGCAGCGGAACTTTGCGCTCCGCCACCCGCAGATAGCTCACGCCGAGCACCAAGCCGAGCCAGCTGACGCCGACCATCACCACGGGCTGGAAGCTTTCGACCAGCGATCGTCCGACCACCGACAACAGCTGCGGCCCGAGCACGAACCCAAGCACCAAGTACTCAGCGCCGGAAGCCAGACCAAAGCCGCGAATGGCGCGACCGCCAACCAAGATGCTGCCCACATAGGCCAACGCCAGAAGACCGAGCAGAAACGCGATTGCGTTCATTCGCCCCCCGCACGCGGCGCACGTCCGAGTGCGATGCCAGCGGAACTCAAATCGCCGAATGCGGTTTCCGCCAAGAGACGCCGTCCCTCGAGCGAGTCGCACAATGCGCTCAACCGGTAGTGGGCGGCCTCGACGTCGAAGTGGAGCAAATCGAGCTTGGGGTCGTGGCCGCATTTTTTGCCGGCTTCACTCAGCACCTCGCGCGCTCGATCTTGCGGCGCGCTCGCGGCGATCGGCACGTCGATGCTCAGGCGCGGCCGCATCCCGAGCACACGGAGCGGCCTCACCAGACACAAAAGGTGCGGCAGCCGAAGCTCGGCACGGTGGCTGTCGATCAGCCTGACCTCGAGCAGATTGATCGCAGAAATGCGGGCCACCGTGCCGCTTACTTCCGCGAACTCACCGAGCCTCAAGCGTCGCCCGAACAGTACCGTCACGCCGACCACGCTCGTGGCCAAAAGCGGCGTGCAAGCCAGGCCCAACGCCATCAAGATGATCGCCCCGGAGCGTACGAGAGCGCCGTTCGGATCACCGGTAACGACCGGCGCAGCAAACACCAACGCCGCGACCACGATCGCCGAGCGCAAGAGCGCGCTGGTCGGCGCCGCCAGATCAGCCGGCAGCCACGGCAAGGGCGTCTCGCCCCGCGCCACGCTGACGAAGAACAGACCCACGAAGCGCACCAGCACGAACACCGCCAAGGACGCGATCCCGGCGACCACCAAGAGCGGTAGCGACCCGGCCAAGCGCTCCATCAGCTGCGATACGGGGCCGAGCACGAAGCCGGTGAGGCGTTGCGTGTAATTGCGGGTAGCGTCGAACAGCGACAGGGCCACCACCAGCCAGGCGTAAGCGATGCCCAACTGGCCCAGCCACTTGCCGATGCTGAGCGCCATCACGGCGCTACTGCGCAGCGTGGCCGGGCGCACGACCTCGATCTTCTGGACCTTGATCGACAACTCGCGATCGGGCCGCCGGTCCAAGAAGGCCCGCGCCGAGTCCGCGAATTGACCCACCTTGCCGATCAAATAAAACGCGATTAAGCCGAAGAAGACCAAGAGTGAGATTGAAAAAACGCTCTTGGCGATCGCCGCGCGGCGACCTTCCGAGTCGAGCGCCTCCCGAACTTTGGCGACAACGCCGCCCGCAAACACGTCCAGCGACGTTTCGCCCGCAGCGGCCGCGTCCTCTTGACCGAGCAGGACGATGGGCGTTTGCCCGACGAGCACGACGTGCGCCTCGCCCTCGGCGTGGTGGGTGACGGGCGCGGACTTATCGACCGCGAACGCGCGGCGGAGTGCGTCGCTCGCCTCCCGCGCTCGCGCCTCGGGCGTCTTGTTGTGACGAGCGACGGACAGCAGGAACACGGGGGCGTCACCCAAGCGAACCATGGCCGGGGCCGCCGCTGCGGTGCTCGGTGGCGCTGAGCTCGGCGCCGATGCGGGCGCGGCCGTGCCGGACACGGGGAGAGGGCTCGGCAAAATGGGCAGAGCGCCGTGCCCTGGCACCGGCGGAGTGGTCGCCGCAAGCTCAGCCACCGCGGCCGGTGCGCTCGCGACCGGCGCAGCGGCATCCGGGAGCGAGGCCGTCGCCGTCGAAGGACTTGGTCCTGCGCCGCGCTCCTCGGCCCGGCCCACGCCGGCGTGGACAGCGAAGAACCACACGCTCACCAGCCAAAAGAACACCCCGAAAGCCAGCCGCCGCGGCCAACTTCGCGGCGGAGCGCCCGAGTAAAATGAGGATTTCACGCTGCGCGGTCGAGCTTCGACCACGGCCCGAGGGGTTGCAAGCTCGTTCTGATGGCCGTCGTTTTCAGTGCGCCCGCCGGACGCCGGACCGCGGTAAGCGTAGCGAAATGACGTCGACCAGAGTAGCTTAGCGCGCCCTCATGACGACCACTCAGCATCCAGACCGCGTGGTGTTGCACATCGCAGGCAATGATCGCCCGGGCGTCACCGCGCGCCTCGCCGAAGTGATCGCCGAAGACGAAAGTGCGCAGCTGATCAACATCGGCCAATCGGTGCTTCACGGCTACCTGATGCTGTCGGCGATCGTTGACATCCCGCGCAATTCGTACGCGCTCCGCCGGCTTTTGTTTGCCGCGGCGGACATGGGACTGCGCTTCGAGGTGACGCCATTCCGGAGCGAGTCCCTCCAGGAGTCGGCGGCAGAAGTGAGCTCGCTCAGCATCACCGTGCTCGGGCCGCTGCGCAACGGCGTGGCGACGGCGGCCATCACGAGCTTCATGGCCAAGCGTGCCATGAACATCCGCGAGATCCGCTCGCTCAGCGACCACGAGCTCGACGGGCTCGAGCTGATCGTCGATCTTGCGCCAGGCGCGGTGCTTTCTGCCAGCGAGCTCGGCGATTTGCGCGGCAGCCTGCTCAGGCTGGGCATGGAGCTCGGCGTAGACCTTGCGGTGCAACGCGACGACATGTTTCGGCGCAGCAAGCGCCTGGTGTGCATGGACGTCGATTCGACCTTCGTGAAGGGCGAATTCATCGACGAGCTGGCGGAGCTCGCCAACTGCAAGGAACAAGTGGCCGGCATCACCGCGCGCGCCATGCGGGGCGAAATCGACTTTAAGCAAGCGCTCGCCGAGCGCGTCAAGCTGCTCGAGGGCCTGCCCTTCGACCGCGCGCGCTCGTTGATCGAGCGCTTCGAGCTGACGCCGGGCGCGGACCGCTTCGTAAAAGTTCTACACAGCTTGGGGTTTCGTGTCGGTTTGGTGTCCGGCGGTTTCACCTTCTTCGTGGACGAGCTGAAGGCGCGCTTCGGGCTCGACTTCGCCTTCGCCAACGAGCTGGAGGTCATGGACGGCAAGCTCACCGGCAAAGTGCGCGGCACGATCGTCGACGGTGAGCGCAAGGCTCAGATCTTGAAAGACATGGCCCAGGTGTACACGTGCCGGCTCGAGCAAACCGTGGCCATCGGCGACGGCGCCAACGACATTCACATGCTTCAAACCGCAGGGCTTGGCATCGCCTTCCGCGCCAAACCCAAGTTGCAAGAAGTGGCCAGCATGAGCCTCAACCATCACGAGCGCCTGGATACGTTGCTCTATCTCATGGGCTTCAATTCAAGGGACTTGCGGCTCGCCTGAACCACGAGTCGGGGCGCACTCGCGAACCGTGCTGTTCGCGGCCAACGTGCCGCCGCGGCGAGCCGGTTTGACCGCGTGCGCCAGCGCTCGCAGCCGACTCACTTCCCCCTCCGTTACGGTCGGACGCTCATCTGCGCCGCCTTCTTCGTCTGATCGATGATGCGCCGGGCAACGCTGACGTCCACGAGCAGGTTCTCGAAGCGTTCTAGGTTGGGTGATCGGCCGCCGTCCAGCGCGTCGCACACGGCGTCGGCGATCATCACCAACCGCACGTGGGGCACGCCGATGGCTCGGGAGTCGTGATGAGCGGCGCAGGCGTCGACGATTTCCGTCGGCAGTTTCCAGGCCATGGCGACCTCCGCGCCCGCGGCGGTGTGGTAACGCTGCACGAGCTCGGGGACGAGTTTTGGGTCTTCGGGTCGGGGCAACGCGTCTAAAATGCGATAAATGCGGGCTTCGCCAATATCGTGGAGCAGGCCGCTCATGTAATCGTATTCGGTGATCAGCTCCAGCTCGCGCGCCGCGGTGCGCGCGGCCACCGCGGCGATCACGCTGCGCTTGAACGAGCGCTGCACTTGCATCTGGTACTTCTTCAGCCCACCCGAGGACGCGGCGTAGACCACCTGAAACAACAGATCGCGCGTGTTGGCCAGACCAAGCCGCACGATCGCCGACTGTGTCGAGGAGGTCAGTAAGCCGCGCCAGTAGGCGACGCTGTTGGCCACGGACATGAAGCGCGCCGCGATCGGCGGATCGGTATCGACGAGCTCCGCGAGATCCGTGATGCGCGCGTCCGGATCGTTGGCCAAGCGCAGCGCGGCCTCCGCAACTTGCGGCAGCACGGGCAGCGCCGCGCGCCCCGTGCGCAGCCGCTTGACCAACTCGCGCTCGGTCTCCGACATCTCTGGCGTCGGCTCGACCGTGACCATCAGCGGGACGATGGGCTGCGCGGGCGGTTCGCCCGCCGGCGCTTGGCTGGGCATGAACTCGAGAAAGCTGCGGCTCATCCCGAGCGCCTCTCCCAGCCGATCAAGATCGGCGGCTCGGGCGAGCCCGTCGGGTTAGGGCGCGGCGGATGGAGGGATTCTTTGCCTTCGAGCTCGGGCAGCGTTTCGCCCGGCGGGACCATGACGACGCGGTTCCGGCCGCCACGCTTGGCGGCGTAGAGCGCCAAATCCGCTCGATGAACGAGCTCCTGCGGCGTCTCGTCGAGCTGCCTCGGGTCGTAAACGGTCGTGCCGATGCTGATCGTGACGCGCGTGGGCCCTGGCGAGGGCGGGTGCATTTCTTCTACGGCTTGGCGCAAGCGCTCGGCGACCAAGCGCGCCGACTCCGGACCGGCGCCCGCGACGATGGCCACGAACTCTTCTCCGCCGTAGCGCCCGATGACGTCGCCCGGACGGAGCCCGTTTTTGATCACATTGGCCACTGCGACCAATACGCGGTCCCCGCTGTCGTGCCCAAAGCGATCGTTTACCTGCTTGAAGTGATCGAGATCCAAAAACAGCACGCCGAAGCGCTCGCGCGCCTGGCAGCGTTGGCGCACGGTAAATTCGAGCGAGCGGCGGTTCAGCACGTTGGTCAACGGGTCGATTTGCGCATCGCGCCGCAGCGTGTCGCGCTCGTCGCGCAAGCGCTCGAGCGCGTCGTAGAAGCGCTTGTTTCTGAGCTGAACCCGAATGCGCGCGCGCAGCTCGACGGGTCGGATCGGATGCGAGATGAAATCGTCGGCGCCAGCGAGCAGGCCCCGGGCCATGCTGTGCTCTTCGCTGTCGTCGCCCAGCATCAAGACCGGGTAGTGGCGGCGCGGGTCGCTGGCCCGAAGCTCGCCGCACAACTCGAGCCCACTGCCACTCGGCAGTTCTTCGGCGAGCAGGATCAGGTCGGGCTCGTATTCCGAGGTCAGGCGCAGCGCTTCGTCCCCGTCCGGCAGGTACACTGCCTCGTATCCCTCTGAATCGAGCATCGTGCGGATGAACGCCCGCCGTGCCTCATCGGGGTCGACAACCAGGATGCGACCAGCTCGTTCCGCAATCGGCGGGTTCGTCGAAAGCCGCAGCGTGTCGGGGTTCGGGTAAGGAAACATTGAGGCTCGGCGCCCAGCGCGTCTTCACCCTAAACGGTCCACTCGCGAGCGGCCTAAGTGCAGCAGGTGTGGTTCTGCAAACGGGGGTACCGGCCCCCGAGCAAGACCCTGAAGATTGGCCGCTTACGTCCGTTCATCCGCATCAGGACGATGTTTTGGAAAAAACCGAGCGCGACCGCGGCACACGAACCGACATCGGCGCAAGCGACGGCCAGCGGCGAAGACGCGGCGCTCGACGCCGTCGCCAGCCTGTTGAAAAACTTCGGTGAAAACGCCTTCGACACGGACAACGTGAGCGCCCGCGACACGCGCTCCGAATGTGAGGGTTGGGCCAAGCGCATCACGGTCGGAGGCGGCAGAAGCGAGCTGGGCGACGACGGAGAGCAGAAGCCGTTCAAACGGGACTTCGTCGGCGTGCGGCGCTACTTCGCGGCGCAGCGCGCCCATGAGCGTGAGTTCGTCGGGCGCAGCCTGGGCAATCTGCGCGAAGCCGTGCATGCCTTCGCCCGCTGCTTGACGACTACGGTCGGGGAGGACCGCGCCGCGGACGAACGCGTCGGCGCTCAGCTCGGCAAGCTGGTCGGCGCGTTCCAATCCAACGACTCGCAAGCCATTCGCTATGAAGCGGAGGGCATCGTCGCCGTGGTGCAAGAGGTCATGGCCAAGCGGTCGGAAAGCCAGAAGCGCATGCTGGGTGAGCTCAGCGAAAAGGTCAGCGAGCTACGCGAAGAGCTGCAACGTGTGCGCGATCAGGCCGCCTTGGATCCGCTGACCCAGTTATTCAATCGCGCCGCCCTGGACGCGCACCTGGACCGCGTGGCGGATCTGGCTTTTTTACTGAGCTCGAGCCCGTGCATCCTGATGATCGACGTGGACCACTTCAAGCGCATCAACGACACCTACGGCCATCCGGCAGGCGACGAGGTCCTGCGCCGCGTGGCGGACATGCAGGTCCGAAACTTCTTACGCCGCGAGGACTTCGTGGCGCGCTACGGAGGCGAAGAGTTCGTGGTGGTCATCCCGGACTCATCCCTACACAACGCCGAGCTACGCGCCGAGCGAGTACGGCAATCGATCGAGGAGCTCGAGATCGAGACCCCCAAGGGCAAGATTCAGTGCACGGTCTCGATCGGCCTCGCTTCGCTGTCCTCCGGCGACTCCGGCAACAGCTGGCTCGCGCGGGCGGATGCCGCGCTTTACGAAGCCAAAGGCGCAGGCCGCAACTGCGTGCGGGTGGCGAGCGAGGCGAGCTCCGGCGTGCTCAGTCTCGTGCCGCCGAGGAGCATCGTGCCGGGGCCGGGCACGCGATCATTCGCGCCCAGGTCTTGAAGGAGCCCGCGTCACGCGAGCTCAGTGACCGTGACCGTGACCGCCCGGCCCATGTCCGTGCCCGCCGTGGCCAGCATCATCGCCTTGGGGCGCTACGAATTCCGGAGGCTTACTGGCGCCTTCACCCCAGAAGAACTTCTCCAGCTCGGTCATCCAAACGCGCTGGCCCGATTCGCTCGTGACGTCGAGGCGGTACTCGTTGATCAACATCTTCGAGTGCTCGAGCCATTGCCGCCAGGCGGTCTTGGACACGGTGTCGAACACCTTCTGCCCGAGCTCACCCTTGAAAGGCGGCTTCTCGAGACCTTCTGATTCTTGACCGAGCTTCACGCACTGAACGGTTCGCGACATGGGACTCAGCACCTTTCCCGCTCGCCCGGCCCTCGTCAACCCGGAAGGGCCGCCTTCGGATACGGCTGCTCGACCGTGACCTGATAGGGGACGCCGGCGCGGTAAAAACGCCCGCTGATCTCCGGGCTTTGGCGCGCCCGCGCGGCCAGCACGATGCCGATCACAACGCCCACCGAGGAGGCCTTTTGACCCGCTGCTTCCGTCAGCACATCGCCGTCCTGCAAGCCGACGCCGAGCGCCGAGACCCCGCGCAATAATAGACCTGCGGGGTGAAAGGCCGTGGCTTTGACCGGCACCGCCTGCGGGATGGCGCGGCGCGCGGCCAAGGCCAGGACCTGCGCTCGAGAAATACGCAGGCCGTGGGCAACCGGTGGGCGGCCCGGACGCGCCGTCCGGCGCGCGTTCTGGGCGTCGTGCACGGCGGCACGCAGCGCAGGTGTTTCGCTCAGTATCGCCTCTTCGTCGCGCGGAGCGTCGCTCCGCACGTCGGTCACGCTCGCGCTCACGGGTTCGAACGCGCGGGTCAGGCCAGCGGCCAGCGTGCTGGCGAGCCGATCCGCGAAGCAGCGGGACAAGGCCGGCATGGCGAGCAAGCCCACCGCCAAAGCCAACGGCAGCCGCCGAACACGCCACTTGGGCAGAACAGGAGGCGAGGCGAGCGCGCGGGACACGCGCCTAGAATAACACGCGGGCTACGTGCGCAAGCGCCAGTTGCCTGGGAACGTGCGCCCGAGGTCGTCGCAGGTCGGGTCGGTGACGATCAGCTCCGGCTTCGCGTCCCGGCAATAAAGCACGCAGTTTTGCCGGAAGGTCCGCCCGAAAATCTGAGCCTCGTCCCGCTCGATGCCGTGCACGAGCCATGCGGGCTCGCGCCACACCCCCTCCGGCTCTTCGTCGTAGCCGACGCAGTGCTCGACCCGAAAGCAGCCTAGAATCAGCATGTCGCGCATCACCTGATGACGGCCGTCGTTCACGCGCCGCGGCAACAACATGGAGCGCGGGTTGTACGCGGTGAGGAGCGCGAACTTAGACCGGAGCAGCGGCGGTAACCCCTGAGTATCCTTCACTATTTCTCCATCCATGGAGACCCGCAACAAGCCGCTTTCGGTGGGCAGCTCGTAGACCGTCGCAAAGTAGGAGCGGAGTAGATTCTGATCCAAGGCGGCGCGGGTTTAGCACACGCAGCGGGCGTCGTGAACCGCGCCCAAGAGCGTGGTCCAACGCAAGAAAACCGGAACGCGCTGAACGCGCGTCTAACGCTTGAAGCGATAACCCACGCCCCTGACCGTCAGCAGGTGCTCCGGCTCGGCCGGATCGGCCTCGAGCTTCGTGCGCAATTGCAGCAAAAAATTATCGATCGTGCGAAGCGTCCCGTGGTGGCCCGGCCCCCAGACACGGGTCAGGATATCCTCGCGGGTCAGCACCCGCGCGGACGCTTCCACGAGGCACCAGAGCACGTCGAACTCGGTGGCGGTCAACGCGACGAGCTCGCCCGAGCGCTGCACTTGGCGCATCGCGGAATCGATCTCTAGGTCACCGGCTCGGACGACCCGCTCGGGGGCCTGACGCGCGATGCCATCCCGCCGCAGGACGGCTTTCACCCGCGCCAGAAGCTCCGCCAAGCTGAAGGGCTTCGTGATGTAGTCCTCGGCGCCGAGCTCGAGCCCCATCACTTTGTCCATCTCTGCCCCGCGGGCGCTGAGCATGACGACCGGCACGTGGTTCTGCTGACCGCGTAGCGTTTTCACGACCTCGAGGCCGTTCATCTTGGGCAGCATGACGTCCAAAATGACCAGATCTACCGTGGCCGAGAGCGCGCGCAGCAAGCCGTCTTCCCCGTCGACCGCGATGCTGACCTCGTACCCCTCGGCTTCCAGATTCATCTGCAAGCCGAGGGTGATGCTCGGGTCGTCTTCGACGACGAGGATGTGCCGTTTGCCGTTGGCAGCCATGGCCGTCCGCTAACCTAATGCTTCACGACCGGCAAGACGAGCGAGAACTCGCTGCCCTTACCGGGGTGACTCACGAGCTCGACGCGCCCGCGGTGAGCCTTCATGACGTGCTTCACAATTGCCAAGCCGAGCCCTGAGCCCTCTCGCTCGCGCGACAAGCGGTCGTCCAAGCGATAAAATTTCTGAAAAATCCGCTTGTGCTCGGCAACGGGAATACCGGCGCCGTTGTCTCGCACCGTGAGCCGGGCTTCACGGTCATCGAAGGTGACGAAGACGTAGATCGCGACCGGGTCGCCCCCGTATTTGTCGGCGTTGGTCAGCAGATTGAAGAGCGCATCGGAAACTGCGCCCCGGTCGGCGCGGACCAGCAGAGATTCGGGCGGCAGGTCGACCTCCAGCTCGATCGAGCGACGCTGGCGCACCGTCTCGAAGGCCTCGACCGCGGTGGAGATGACGGACTTCAAATCCGTCTCGCGAAAGGTGAATTCGCGGCGGCCGCTCTCCATGCGGCCCCAGTCCAGTAAGCGGTCTATCAACTCTTGGAGCCGCGTGCTCTCGCGCGCCAGGCCCTCGATGCATTTCTGCTCGGCCACGGCATCACCGCGGCGCAGCTCCAACGTCTCCGTGAACAGGCGGATCGAGGTCAGTGGCGTGCGCAGCTCGTGCGAGACTTTGGACACGAAATCACTTTGCAACAACGAGAGGTTCGCCTGCCGACGCACGAACACCCACACCAGGACCACGCCCGTGACCGCCGCCCCGCTGAGCGCCATCACCAGGATGCCCATCAGCAGGTTGAGCCGCGCCTCACCGAGGAATATCAGCACCACGCCGGAGGTGAGAAGCAACGACGACGGAACCACCACCAACGAAACCAACAGGATCACGATCCGGCGATAGCCGAGCGGGGTAGTGTCCCGGGATGCCATGCGCGGGCACTCTATAGGCGCACAGGCGGCGCCGCTACCGCGCCACCCGGGTTGTGCCATTCTTTTGTCCGCTGAGAACCGCCCCGGCATTTTCCGAAGTCCTCGACCCGTAGCACGCATCCACCGACATGAAGCAGCACGCCAATCTAGAGCACGACGACGGCGCGGCCGCGCCTGCGATCGGGGACCTGATTGCGGAAAAGTACCGCGTGGATTCGGTCTTGGGCATCGGCGGCATGGGTCGGGTGTTCGCGGCCACGCACTTGGACCTCGGGCAAGAGGTCGCGATCAAAGTGCTGACGGTTCAAGAGGAGGACTCGCGGCGCGAGGAAGCGCGAGAGCGCTTCCTGCGCGAAGGGCGCGCCACCGCGGCGCTCGTCTCCGACCATGTCGTGCGCGTGTACGACGTGGGCACGCTCGAAAGCGGCGCGCCATTCATGGTGATGGAGCGGCTGCGCGGGCAAGATCTGGCGCACACGGTGCAGCTCGGGGGGCCCTTGGCCGTGGAGCTGGCCGCGGAGTGCGTGCGGCAGGCCGCGGAGGCGATCGCATGCGCACATGCACAGGGCATCGTCCATCGCGACCTCAAGCCTTCGAATCTGTTCCTCACGCAACGCAGCGACGGCACGCCCTTGGTCAAGGTGCTCGACTTCGGCATCTCCAAGACCATGCACCACGAGCTCGAGCCAGAGAGCGTCAGCTTGACCGCAACGCGCAGCGTGTTGGGGACGCCCTTTTACATGTCCCCCGAGCAAGTGCGCGACGCCAAGAAAGTCGATTTTCGAACCGACATTTGGTCTCTCGGCTTGATCTTGCACGAGCTACTGTGTGGCTCCCCCGCGTTCGAGGGGACGACCTTGCCCGGCGTATGTGCCTCCATTGCAGCGGATCCCCCCGCCGCCCTGCGCCTCAAGCGGCCTCAAGTCCCGATGGAGCTCGAGGCGATCGTGCTCAAGTGCCTCGAGAAGGACGCCTCTCGACGCTTCCGCAGCGCGCGCGAACTGGCCATCGCGCTCGCTCCGTGGAGCGGCCAGAGCGACAGGGGTGCACGACCGCTACTCAGCGACGCGACCGTTCATTCCGCCCCCCACACGCTGGCCCACCAGTCGCTGCACGAGTCGCCCACTCTCGCGTTGTCGACCGGCAACACTGGCGCGGTCGCCAGTGCCCGGTTGACGCAGTCCGGCGAGCGGACCATCGACCCAGTCGACGGCGCGCGGAGCTCGGTCGCATCGGGAACCGCGCCCTGGCGCATGCCCCGCGTGCGTCTCGGCGCCGGCTTGGCGGTGCTGGGCCTGTTGGTCGGGCTAAGCTGGGCGTTTCAGAGTCAGCGCACTCTGGCCCCGCCACCGATCGCGCCGAACCCTTCGGGCGCCAGCGCGGTCCAGATCGCGCCCGGGACGGTGGTCAGCCCGGTCGCGTCGAACGCCAGCCCGCCGGAGCTCGCCGGCGTCTCGGCCAGCGCCCCGGCTGCTGCCAGCGTGGCGCCGAGCAGGCCGCGAAAAGCCCCCGCGAAGTTGAACCCGCGCCCGAGCAGCGCGCCGGGATCCGACATTTTCATGGAGCGCTGAGGGATCCCAAGCTTGTCGACTAGCATGGCGGGGTGAGGCTTCGGTTCGCCCGGATCGCAGTGCTGCTCGCCGTGCTGACGGCCCTGGTGATTCCCGCCCGAGCCGACGACGTCGCCGACCAAGCCGAGCTCGAGTTCTCGCTCGGTGCCGAAGCCTACCAGCGCGGGGATTACCGGCTCGCGCTGGAGCACTTCTTGATTTCGAACCGCTTGGTGCCGAATAAGAACGTGCTCTTCAACGTGGCTCGCAGCTACGAGCAACTCAAATATTATCCGGAGTCGTTCCGCTACTACACGCTCGCCAGCGACGCCGAGACCGACCCCGATGCACGCGCAAAGATTCAGAACGCCCTCACTCAGATCCGGCACTTCATCAGCGTACTGCGCGTCACCACGGACCCGCCCGGAGCCACGCTGTACATCGATCGTCGCGATTTGGGCGCGCGCGGCACGAGTCCGCAGATCCTGGGTTTGGCTCCTCGCCAGTACCGCTTGATCGCAGAGCTTGCGGGGTACGAGCCAAAGATCGTCGACTTACCGAAGAGCGGCGCCGGGCAAGAGGTCACCCTCGAGCTCCAGTTGTCGCCCATTCTGGGCGCCGTCTCCTTCAGCGGTGAGCTCGGAGCGCAGGTCGCGGTCTTGGACCAGCCGAGCCTGTCGCCCTGCGCCATCCCGTGTGCGGCCACGCTGCCGGTCGGGGAGCACGTAGCCCGCGTGTCAAAACCAGGATTTCGGAGCCTCGACCTCCCGTTTCGGCTGACGACCGACCAGCGCATCGAGTTGCGCGCGGCGCTGGAGGCGCTGGTCGGCAGCGCGCTCGTCAGCAGTGACGAGCCCGGCGCGCTGGTGCAGATCGACGGTGTCGCCCGCGGCTTCACGCCAGCGATCCTGAGCCTGCCCGTCGGCGAACATCGGGTGCGACTGTCGCTCAAGGGCTTTCGCGCAGAAGAGTGGCGGATCGAGGTGCGAGCGCAGGCCGAAACCCGTCTCTCCGGGACTTTGAAAGAATCGGACGAGGTCGTGGCCGCTTCGCGCGCGCTCGAGCAAATCGAGGACGCGCCCAGCTCGGTCACGCTCGTACCGGGGCGCGAGCTCGGTGCCTTCGCCGCGCCGACGATCGCCGAAGCCGTACGCGGCGTGCCCGGCGTGTACTTGTCCGATGACCGTAGCTACGTCACCCTGGGGCTGCGCGGCATTGGACGTTTGGGCAGCTACGGCAATCGCATCCTCGTGACTTACGACGGGCAGCCGGTGAACGACGATTGGATCGGTTCGTCCTACGTCGGCTACGACGCTTTGTCCGACCTCGGCGACGTCGAGCGGATCGAAGTCGTGCGCGGCCCAGGCTCCGTGTTGTACGGCACCAACGCTCTGTCGGGGGTGATCAACGTGGTGGGGCGCTCGGACGCCCCCCCGGGAGTGTCTGCTGGCATTTCCACGAACCAAGACGGCGTCGCGCGCGCCCGGGTGCGCGCCGACCTCGCTCTCGGCAAGAGCGCGGGAGGTTGGGCCTCGCTGGCTTTGGCTCGGGGAAACGGCCGGGATTTCCGCTTTCCCGAGTACGCCGCGAGCGCCAGCTCGGACGGCTCGGGCGTGGCGCGCGGTGTCGACGGCTTTCGGTCGGGAACGCTCCGCGGACGCGTGTTTTGGAAGTTCTTGTCTCTGCAGTGGTCCGCGCACAGCTACCAGAAGCATTTGCCCACGGCCGAGTACGGCACGCGGTTCGGCGACCCGCGCACTCAGCAAACGGACACCCGCGAGTTCATCGAGCTGCGCGCCGAACCGCACGTCTCGGACACGGTCGCGGTCCTGACCCGCTTGCATTGGAACCACTATGCCTTCCGCGGTAGCTATCCACGCGAGCCGTCCGACGGAGGGCTGGAGCTCGATACTTATCGCGGCTCTTGGATAGGGCTCGAACAGCGCGTACAGCTGACTCCCCTGCCCTCCCTTCGCCTGACCTTCGGCGGCGAGGGCCAGCTCCATTACCAAGTGGAACAACGAGGTCAGGACGACAACGGCGTGTTCCTGAACGACACGGGCAGCCACGGACGGCCCTTTCAAGTCGGCGCCTTGTATGCGCTGGCAGATGCCACGCTCGGGCCCCGCGCGCGCCTCTCGGTCGGCACGCGCCTGGATGCTTATTCGACCTTCGGCTCTTCGCTCAACCCGCGCGTGGCGCTCATTTTGCAGCCGTATGAGCGGGGCAATACCAAGATCATCGGCGGCAAAGCCTTCCGCGCGCCGAGCATTTACGAGCTGTATTACGAGGACGGCGGGAACACGCAGGTCCAAAGCCCGCATTTGGATCCGGAATCGCTGTATTCGCTGGAGGTCGAGCATGCGCACCGCTTTTCACCGAGCTGGGTGGCCACCGCCGCCGCGTACGGTAACTACGCGGCACACCTGATCACGACTTTGGGCAGCGGCACGCAAGCCGACCCGCTGCATTACGAGAACGAAGCCACACCGCTGCTCGTGCTGGGCGGCGAGCTCGGGTTGCGCCGCGAATTTCGCCGCGGCGCGTTGCTCGCCCTAAGCTACGGGATTTCGGTAGCGAATTTTTTGGCCAGCGACAGCGCGCGCGATCTGTTGTCGGTGGCGGGCGCCCAGAACAAGCGCTCCGTCGAAAACTCGCCCGTGCACCTGGCCTCCCTGAAAGCGGTGATCCCGATCTTGAATCGCGCCCTGAGCGCCGCCTCTCGCCTGACGATCGAAGGGCCACGGTACGATCGGTACGAACGCAGCACCGACCCCGCGCAGGGCAAGACGGGCTCATCGGCCATCTGGGACTTGGTCCTCACCGGGGAAGAAGCACGCTACGGCGTGCACTACGCCCTGGGCGTCTACAACGCGCTCGACTGGCGCTATGCGGTGCCCGTCAGCACCGAATTCACGCAGCGCAGCATCACCCAAAGCGGGCGCTCGTTTTTGGCCAGCTTGGACCTGAAGTTTTGAGTCGAGAGGAATGTATCGGGTGCGATGGTCACGCGTCACGGCGTGACCGGCCGAGCCTTCGGCGGCGCGAACCGGCGGCCGCGGCCCGAGGCGCTAGGGCGGTTCGGTCTCGCGTCGGGAGACCTGCGATCGCCCCCTCTTGCACATTTCACGAGTGCAGATCGACGACCAAGGAGCGCAAGACCTCTGCGACGCTAGCCGCCTGCGCCGGACAGCCGCGCGGACGCCACGGGCTCTCGCCGTCCGCCAGTTGCGAAATCTGACCGAGTAACGCGCTGCCCTCCAAGGTATTTTCCAAGAGCGCGCGGAGCTCGCCGGGCAGATCGAGATCGTCGGGCTCGAACTTGAGCGACGCGCGCACATAATGACCGAGTAAGTGCGCCCAGGCACTGCCCTGGTGATAGGCGAGCTCGCGCTCTTCCGCCGACCCCGAGAAGTTGCCGATGTAACGATTGTCGTTGGGCGAAAGGCTGCGGACGCCATGCGGCGTGAGCAGGTCGCTGCGCACGCGGTCCAAGATGCGACGCGCCTGCCACGGCTCGAACAGCTCGGGATCGACGGCCAAGGCAATCAGCGCATTCGGGCGCACGCTTGGGTCGGCCCAGGCTTCGGCCGAGTCCCGCGCCTCACTGACGACGTCGTACGGATAATCGGTTTCGTGACACCAAAAGCGCGCGCGAAACGAGGCGCGCGCGATCAGCGAGGCGCGCTCGGCCAACTCGGCGAGGCGCGCATGACCGTACTCCCGCGCCAGATTGGACAGCGTTTGCGCGCCCTGACTCCACATGGCCTGGAGCTCGATGGCGATGCCGCGCCGCGGCGTGACGAGGGCAGTGCCCACGTGCGCATCCATCCAGGTCAGTGCGACGGTGCTGCTGCCGTTCACGATCAGCCCGTCCGCCGAAAGCCACACGACGCGCTTGCGTCGGGAGCGCACGCGCAGGAACGCGCGCACCAGTGCCGGGTAGAGCTGGTCCTTCAAGAGCGGATCAGCAGCGGGCAAGCGCTGACGAAGCTCACGGGCGACCTCGAACAAGAGCAACGTGGCGTCCGGTACCGGCTTGGCCCGTTTTGCGCCGGGAATGAGCAGTGTTTCGGGCAGTAATCCAAAGCGCAGCTCTGCCAACAACGTGCTGAGCGCGCGGCGGGCCAAGTCCACCCGTCCGCGCACCAAGTGCAAGCCGACGATGGACGAGACCAAGTCACGCGTGTACACGGCGTGCCACGGGTAGCCAGCGAGGATCACCGGGTGCGGCACCGAATCCGCGCAGAACTGCTCGGCGGCGACGAACAATTGCCGGACACGCCGAGCGCGCGACGGACCGGGATCTTCGGCGAGCAGCGTCTCGCGCGTTTCCGCCAACAAATCTTCGGCTGACTCCGAAGGCAACGAGCCGACCGCAATCAGCAGATAACAGGTACGCAAGGGCTCGAGGTGCAGCTCGAACACGCCCGGGGTCCACATGTCCTCCTGAAAAGCCCGGCCGAGCCGTCGGTCCTCCAAGTACTCGAAGCGGCGCCACCAGTCCGGCGAGCCCATGAACACGCCATCGTGACGAAAGGCGATCGGCGGCAGCGTCGCGATCGGCTGAACCTCCACCGAACCCCCGCGCAGCATCACCACTTGGTTCATGGCCCCGTGCTCGACGACCAACTTATCGACCGGCCGCATCGGCATCAGCGGCCGCATGCTGAGCCGCGCCGGGACCTTGCCCCGCCAGGTATAGCCAATGATCAGCGCATTTCGGCCGCGCGCCAGGCACATGGTGCGCTCCAGGGTGTGGGCTCCCAAGCGGAACACCCAGCGCGGCACCGGATCCTGCGCGAAGCTCTGCAGCAGACGATAACCCGGCGTCGGCGCCACGTCTGGGAACTGATGCGTGGCCAAGCGATACGTCCGGCGGTCGTCGTCGACGGTGATGTTGGTCTCGGCGTGGCTGACGATCACGTGTCGGCCGAGCGGAGGCGACAGTGCAGCGACGAACGCGCCGTGGTGACGGCGCGTATGCATCAAGGCGACCGTGCTCATCGAGTAAGCGCCCGCGCCGTTCGTGTGTAGCCACTCCTGCTCTGCCGGCTGCAGATCCGAATGCGTCTCCACGAACGGCCAGGGTCCGTCACCGCGTTTTGCGTCGCGCGCTTTCAGAGCGTCCTCCGGGCGATCAAGGCGGCTTCGGCCGCCGCCCGCAGCGGCGTGCGAGGTGGGGAAACCGAAAGCCAGACGTCTATCGCCAGCGCGGCCTGGGCCACCAGCATGCCGAGCCCGTTTTCCGCCTTGAGTCCGCACGCGCGAGCGCTGGTCAAAAAGGGAGTGGTCGCGGGATTATAGATCAGATCATAGGCGAGCGCGCTCTGAGGCAGATGCTCCCACGGCACGAGCGCCGCCAGCGCCTGCCCATCGTCGGCGCCGTGCATGCCCGCGCTGGTACACTGGACGATCAGGTCGAGGCGCGCGGACACTTCGCGGAAGCGAGATTTCGCCACGCGGTCGACGTCCGGCCAAGCCAAGAGCCGAGCGCCCTGGGCCAGAAAATTCGCGCCGTGCGGCCAAGCGCTCTCCGGCTCATCCACCTGAAAGCGACGGGCACTGACGAATACGCGATCGGCTCCGGCGTGGGTGGCGGCGGCGACGACCGCAGGCGCCGCCCCGCCGTTCCCGATCACGAGCACGCGGCGAACCGTGCCGGAGAGGCGCAAGAACTCTTCGACCAGCGCGGGCACATCGGTGTTGTGAGCGATGATCGCGCCGTCGGCGCCGCGCGCCAGCACGTTGGCCGCGCAGACCCGCTGCACGGCGGGCGTCACCACGTCCGCCAACTGCACCGCCAGGCGCTTCCAAGGGATGGTGACATTGAGGCCAGCAAGCTCACCGCTGCGCAACCGAGCGACCGCGCCGTGCACGGACGCTTCGTCCGGACAATCGAGGAGCTCGTAGCGATGCGGTAACCCGAGCGCGCGGTAGGCCGCATCGTGAATCACGGGCGACAGCGAATGCGCGACCGGGTGACCGATCAACCCGAAGCGGCGATTCACGTTTGTTTTCACGGATCTTGCCCGGCCCGGCCCTGGGCCGCCAAGAGCGCGCTCTCAGCGTTGACTTGCGTGTCCAGCACGCGAGCCAAGAGCCGTCCGTGGCTCAGGCGAAGGGTGATCGGATCACCGACGGCCGCTTCGTCCGCGGAGCGCAGGGCTCGTCCATCAGGCAGCGTCGCGATCGCATAGCCGCGGGCCAAGATCGTCAGCGGAGAAAGTCCTTGCAGCTGAGCGGCCCGCTCGGCCAAGCGACCCTGAGCGCGAGCCAACCGCCGGCGCGCCGCGCTTTCCAGGCGCACGTTCAGGGGTCCGAGGTCCGCCCGGGCGCTGGCGAGGACGGCGCGCGGGTGGCGGGTGTACAAGCGGCGCGTCGAGAGGCCGAGCGCCGCGCGCTGCACGGACAGCGTGGCGACGGTGGCGCGCCGCAAGCGGGTGCTCAGCTCATCGAGCTCTTGTTGACGCTCGGCGATCGTGAAGCGCGGATCCGACAGGCGCGACCGCTCACGCTCGATGCGCGCGCGGAAGCGCAGCAAGCGCGCCAAGATCGCCCGCTCGAGGGCGCCCTGCGCTCGCTGCCAGGCCACGGCGCGAGCGCGCAGCTCGGGCACCACGAGCTCCGCCGCCTGAGAGGGCGTCGCGGCTCTCACGTCTGCCGCGAGGTCGGTCAGGGAGACGTCGATTTCGTGGCCCACCGCGCTGACCACCGGCACGCGCATGCGCGCGACGCGGCGCACGACGCGCTCGTCATTGAAGGCCATCAAGTCTTCACCCGAGCCACCGCCGCGCCCAAGCACGACCACATCCAGCCCCGGGTAGCGCTCGATCAAATCCAGAGCGCGGAGCAAGCTTTCTGGCGCGCTCTCTCCTTGAACGAGCGCGGGAGCGAGCACGATTTTAACGCCACCGCGTCGGAACGCGACGCTCACGATGTCGCGGAAGGCCGCACCGGCCTTGCTCGTGACCACGCCCACGATCCGGGGCTCGCTCGGCAGCGGCCGCTTGCGTTCGAGCGCAAATACGCCCTCGGCGGCAAGGCGTTCTTTCAGTTGTTCGAGCGCCTCCAAGAGCGCGCCGCGTCCTGCCGGCCTCAGCTCATTGGCCACGAATTGCAGGCGGCCACGCGGCGCCCAGACCGTCGCTTGCCCGGACAGCTGCACGCGCGCACCCTCGCTCAAAAACCGGCGCGCGCGCAGGGCATTGAAGCGATACATCACGCACTCGATGATCGCGTCCTCGGCCTCGTCCTTGAGGCAAAAGTAAACGTGACCGCTGGGCGCTCGCTTGAACGAGCTGATCTCGCCCTCGACCCACAAGCCCGCGGACGCGTCCTCGACTGATCGCCTGAGACGCTGGTCGAGCTCCAAGACACTGACGACCAATTCCGGCCCGCGCACCGGCCGCGGTATACCAGCAGCGCGCCGGCCGGGCTCGGCAATTGTTGGAAATCGAGCGCCGGCGCCGGAATGTTCCGGCATGTTTGCAAGCCAGCCATAGTCCCACCGCCGGACGCGCGTTCTTTGCAATAAGTTACCCACGACCTGGATATCAACTGGAGCGTCTTCGCGTGCGGCGCGTAGTACTAAAGGGTCTGTACGGCGCCGTGAAGCCGACGGGCAAACTCAGCCACAGTTGGCCCAAGCTCGATTTCCAGCCGAACATCCACGCCGCGGGTTACACCCCGCTGTTCGCGCTGAAGTTTGGCCTCACGTACCCCTGAGCGCAGTCCCTTTGGACATCCGGCATCGGGTCGTTCGTGCACACGCCGCCCGCGCGGCAAGTCGAGTGCGTGGGGGCCACAGGCCCGCAGACGCCTACGGCGCCGAAGGCCACGGCGAGGCGCGTTGCCCAAAGTGACCATCAAGGCAAGGCCAGCGGCCAGATCGCGCGGGAAGAAAGCCGGACGGGCGCGCTACGAACCCGTGCTCCCCGCGGGCGCCGCCCATTCAATAAAGCCAATGATATCACGGGGCCCGCCGGTTGAGCCCTCACCGATCGCCGCCCTGCGATACGGTCCGTCCATGAGCCGGCTCACGATCGCGACCGAGCCAATTGGCAGCATCCCGCGACCGCTGGAGCTCATCGCGGCGGTCGCCACACGCGCGGAGGACGACCCCGAGCTCGACCGGATGTACGAGGCGGCCGTTCGAGACACGGTCGAACGGTTCGAGGCGACCGGGTCGCCGGTCATCACCGACGGGGAGCAGAAGAAGCATCACAACTTTTGGACGTATTGCGTTCACGGCCTTCGGAACACGGCGCCTGATGGATTCAAGATTCCGTTCGCGGCCGGGCACACGCGACGCATGCCCCAGCTCACCGCCGGCCCCTTTCGCTATCGCGTTTACGCCGACAGCTTCCTGGATGTGGCGCAGCGTTACGCGCACGCGCCGCTGAAACAGGCCATCATCTCCGCATCGGCGTTGAGCTTGATGTACCCGTCGCACGAGCTCCCCGGCTATTCGCGCGAGGAGTTTCTGGACGACCTGCTGCGGGAGCACGAGACGGAAATTGAACGCTGCCTTCGCAAGGGTGCACACAAGGTTCAAATTGATTTCACCGAAGGCCGCCTCGCGGTCAAAATCGATCCTTCGGGTCAGCTGCTGAATGACTTCATCGACCTCAACAATTTGGTGCTGTCACGCTTCTCTGCTGCGGATCGACAGCGGATCGGAGTGCATACCTGCTCTGGCGGTGACCGAGATCCTACGCACAGCGCGGACGTGGATTTTGCCGAGCTCCTTCCGAGCTTATTCGAGCTCCAGTGCGGAAACTTCTACATCGCTCTCGCCGGTGAACCGGATCGGGTGCGAGTTCAGAAGATCATCGCCCGCTACCTCAAGGCAGATCAGCGAGCGTTCATCGGGGTCACCTCTCCCATCGACCCGCGCCTCGAGACGGCTCAAGAGGTCTGCGACCGGATATTAGACGCCGCGAAATATATCCCGGCCGATCGCCTGGGTACCACCGACGATTGCGGCTTTTCTCCGTTCAGTGATGACACGTCGACGAGCCGCGATACGGCCTTCGCGAAAATCCGCGCGCGCGTCGTGGGGACCGAGCTCGCCGCGCGAACGCTCGGTGGGGGCTAGCTTGCGCGCGAGCGAAGAAGAAGAGCTGCTGAGATCGGTGGCGTTGCAGAACGCAACTGCGGTCCTGCGAGCGCGCCAGAAGGCCGACCAAGAGCAGGTCCAGGCGAAGCAGCGCGCCGAAAAATTGGCTCTCGATCTAGCGATCGCGCTGCGCCGCGCCTTATTGGCCGCGGATGTCGCCAAGGCGCTGACGGGGGTCGAGCCACTGAAAGATCCGTTGTCCGTCTGCGCAGCCGCGATCGTTCGCCATCTCGACGCGGTGCTGGCGCAGATTTGGACGCCAAGTTTGGATGGGCCCGCGCTAGAGCTGCAAGTGAGCGCTGGCCTGGGCGCCAGCGGCGGTGAATCGGACCGGTTACCCTCGACAGATCCGGGCGCGATCGCACAGGTCGCCGAAGAGCGCGTGGCACGCCTGAGCAACGCCGCTCAGAGCGACCCCGAGCTATGCGATCCGGCTTGGGCGGCGCGTGAGGGGGTCGTCGGCTTCGCGGCGTTGCCCCTACTCGCCAAGGACCGTCTGCTGGGCGTCCTCGCAGTGTTTTCCAAAGTGGCGCTGCCCGCGGACACCCTGGAAGCTCTCGCTTCGGTCGCCGACGTCGTGGTTTTGGGCATTGAACGGCGGCGCGCGGACGCCGAGCGCGCGGAGACAGAACATCGCAATGCGTCCATCTTAGAGGCGTCGATGGATTGTATCGTCGGTATCGACGCACGGGGCTACATCACTGCCTTCAACGCGGCCGCTGAGCGCACCTTCCAGTACGATTCCGCAGCCGTGTTGGGCCATGAGATGGCGGTGCTGCTCGTCCCCCCGGCGTGGCGAGAGCAACATCGCCAGGGCCTGAAGCGATACGCCGAGACCGGCCGCAGCGCGATCTTCGGTAAGCGGCTCGAAATGGCGGCGCTGCGCGCGGACGGCACCGAGTTCCCCGTGGAGCTTTCAATCACTCCGGTCGCGGGCGGAGGGTCGACCGCGTTCACGGGCTTTTTGCGCGATATTACCGCGCGGCGCGCAGCCGAGGTTCACCGGGCCAAACTCCTGGAGCTCGAGCAAGTCGCGCGGGCCTCGCTGGCCACGACGCTGAGAAGCATCGCCGACGCGGTGATTGCGACCGACGACGCGGGGTGCGTCACGTTCATGAACCCGGTCGCGGAGGCATTGACCGGGTGGCCCGTCGAAGAAGCGCTCGGCCGGCCCCTCGCGCAGGTATTTCGCCTCGTCGACGCGCTTTCACGCAAGGAGGTTGAGAGCCCATCCGCGAAGGCGCTGCGACACGGCGTGGTGGTCGGGCTCGCGGGCCACACGGCGCTCATTGCGCGCGACGGCAAGAGTATCCTCGTGGAGGACAGCGCAGCGCCGATTCACGACGACGCCGGTGCTCTGACCGGCGTCGTGCTCGTGTTCCGAGACGTCACGGCTCAAAAGGCCGCCTCCGATCGCAAGGAGTTCTTGGCAGAGGCCATGACGGCTCTCGCGACAGTGCTCGACGTTCACAAGACGCTCGGCAGTCTCGCGCGCCTGGCGGTGCCCAAGCTCGCAGACTGGTGCACGATCGACGTTGTCGGAGAGGACGGAGTCACGGTCCAACAGATCACGGTAGCTCATGCCGATCCGGCCAGGGTCGCGCTCGCGGAAGAGCTCGGCAAGCGCTATCCGCCCTCGCCGAACGCGAAGTCGGGGTCCGCGCACGTGCTTCGCACCGGCGAGTCGGAGCTGTATCCCGAAATTTCCGACGAGCTCTTGATCGCTAGCGCCGTCGATGCGGAACACCTGCGTATTGCGCGTGCCTTGCAATTGAGGTCGGCGCTGGTCGTCCCGCTCAAGTCACGGGGCCGAACCCTGGCCGCGATGACGTTCGTGATGGCCGAGTCGGGTCGCCACTACACGCTCGACGACCTACAATTCGCGGAGGAGTTTGCGCGCCGGGCGGCGCTCGCGGTCGACAACGCGCGGCTCTACGAGTCCGAGCAGACGGCACGTCAAAACGCCGACCGCGCAAACCGGGCCAAGGACGACTTTCTGGCGACGGTCTCGCACGAGCTCAGAACTCCGTTGAACGTGATGCTTGGTTGGACTCGCATGCTGCGCGCCGGCGAGCTTGCGGGTGACAAGGTACAGCGCGCCCTAGAGACCATCGAGCGCAACGCGGTGACCCAAACCCAGCTCATCGAAGATTTGCTCGATGTCTCGCGCATCGTTAGCGGCAAACTACGGCTCGACGTGCAATCGGTGGAGCTCTCTCACATCGTCGAGCAAGCGGTCGAAGCCCTGCGGCTTGCCAGTGAGTCCAGGAACGTGCGTTTGCTGATGGCGCTCGATGAAAACGCAGGGCCGATAATGGGCGATCCGCACCGGTTACAGCAGGTCGTGTGGAACCTGGTCAGTAATGCCATCAAGTTCACGCCCAAGGGGGGGCGTGTCCACATCGCGGTGGAGCGGGTCGACTCCAACCTGATGTTGAACGTCAGCGACGACGGCCGCGGGATCGAGGCCGAGTTTTTGCCGCATGTCTTCGAGAGATTCAAGCAGGCGGACGGGGCGACGACGCGAGCCTACGGTGGCCTCGGCCTGGGGCTAGCGATCTCCCGTCACATCGTCGAGCTGCACGGTGGCTCCATCTCGGTGAAGAGTGGAGGCAAAGGCATGGGTGCTACCTTCCAGGTGCTTTTGCCAATCTCGCCCGTGCGGAGCAGCTACGCGCCGTCACGCCGACGCACTGTCGAAGGCGCCGGAACGTTCGCGAGCCGGCCGGAGCTGAACGGTCTCAAGGTCCTGCTCGTGGAGGACGAAGAAGACGCTCGCGAGCTGCTCGTCGCCATCTTGAATGGCTGCGGCGCCATCGTCTTGACCGCGACCAGCGCTAGCGACGCGCTCGCTCAGCTCCGAGCGCACAAGCCCGATGTTCTCGTGTCGGACATCGGATTGCCCGGGGAGGATGGCTACTCGTTGATACGCAAGGTGCGCGCTCTGTCTCGAGAGGAAGGCGGCGCCATTCCCGCGGCAGCGCTGACGGCTTACGCGCGCGCGGAGGACCGGCGCCAGGCGATGGATGCGGGCTTCATGATGCATCTCTCGAAGCCGGTCGAGCCGGCGGAGCTGTTGGCCGTCGTCGCCAACTTGACTCGTTTCGGCCCGCGACACTGATCACTTGCCGGTTGGAGAGGGTCGCCCCCATCGTCTTCAACCACCTTCAGGCGGGCGGCGAGCGTTCTACCCCCCGCAGGCCTGGGCCGAGCGGCAGCGCGTCCCTCAGCGGGTGGCGGCCCAGTACAGCGTGTTGGTCTTGCTGTTGCCGCCTTCGACCCCGCCCATTGCGTTGAGCGCATTCCAGGCGCCGGCCTTGTCGACGATGGCGTGGGCCATATTCATCAAGCCGCCCCAACTGTCGCCGCCGCCTGCGGCTTGCATGGCTGGCCACGCGTCGGTCACCCAGGCGGCGTCGATCAGCTCTTCGGAAGCGATGGTCATGGGCAACAGCTGAATACCGATGATCTGCGCCGAGCCGCCGCTGAAGAAGGTCGCGAACTCCGCCTTGTCCGACCAGAGCACGCCTGCGACCATGCCGTTCGCGAAGGGCTGCGGGTAAATGTCGCTGTTCTTCCGGATATGATAATAGCGCTGCACCGATGCGGCTTCGGTGGCGCGCATGATCCGCCCCAAATTCAGGATATTTTTGTCACCGATGGCGTCCCCATACAGCGCGATGCCGGCCCAAGCATTGAAGGACTCGGACGATGACTCCTGATCGCGACCGTCTTGGAAGGGAAACAAGCCAGCTGCCCACCCGTGGCCGTCGAACCAGTCGAACATGCGATACTGGGTGAAGTAAGGATCGCTCGCGCTCGGGTTGGCGATATCGCGGATCAGGCTCAGTATCGGTTCTTTGTACTTTGCTGCCCAGGCGGGGTCGCCCTTGGCCACCGCGCCAGCTGCATAAATGAAGTAGCCGTAATGAAAGTGATGGTCGTTGTACCAACCATTGCCGTAATCATTGCCCGGCCCGCCGATGCCCTTGCTGGTTACGACACCGCCGTAAGTCTCGTCGTAGCGCAGGGCGTCGCTGCCCTTGCCGTCGAGCCAAGTACCGAGCGAGCTTTCGATGGCAGAGCGGAGTTGATCGGCGACCGCCTTTTCACCGAGCGCCTCCGCGATCAGCAAGAGCTCCGCGGCGCGGCCCACTTGCTTGCCGAAGCTGTAGGAATCGCCGGCGTTCGGTTGAGCGCCCTTTTCATTGTTGAGCGCCGCCAAAACCGCGGCCTTGTGCGTCGGATCGACGGGCCGCGGCGCGGCACGCAGGGCCGGGCTGAGCGCGTACTGGAGCTGCCACCGATCGCCCGAAACGCCGCGGATCTGCCCGCGCACGCTGGTGAACCCGGCGGTTACCAGGTTGGGCGCGGCCAAGTGATCTTGATGATGCGGCAGCGCGAAAGCCAGGATTTCCCCGGTGCCTTGTTTCTTCCAGGCGAACTCGACCACCCCCGCGTCGCCCGTCGCGGACAGCCGCAATGAGCCACCGATTGGGATTGCGGCGGCGTGTGCGTCGAGCAGAGCCGCCGGCACTTTCGTGGTCTGCAGGGCGACGCGCACGGAACCCTTGAGCGGTGCAGAAAACGTCAGGGCATTGTTCGCCCAGCTGACACTCACGGATTGCGACACGTAGACAATCCACTTTTGGCCGTTGTTCAAGGATAGCTCGAAGCGCGTGCCTTGAGCGCCGCCCGAGGCCATGCCGTTGACCATGCCAAGTCCGACTGGCAGCGATATCTTCGGCGTGACGCCGTCGTACAAGCCGGTGGCGTAGGCCATGCCGTACACCACGGGCGCGCTCATTGAGCCGCCCGCCGCGGTGTACTTGAGCGTGACCGAGAGCGCGTCCCAACTGCTCACGGTGTGCGCGGAAAACCCCTCCGCGGCGCCGAGCACCACGGCCACGGGCGAGGACTCGTACACGTACTTATCGGAAACGGTGAGCATCTCCGGACGTGACAGCGCGACGCCCGCGGCCTGCGCGTTCACGTGATAGGGAAAGGCGTTCGTCAAAAAGTCACCGTTGCCAACGACCATGTTTTCCCAGAACGCATCCGTCGGCAGCGGCGCTGCGTGCCCGCCGAAAACCGCATGCGGCTTGAGCGAGTGAGTAGCGCTCTGAAATGCCGGCTTGAGCGTCGACAGCGGGACGTCTGAAACGACGTTGTTTGGATCGACGACGACTGCCGGCGAGCCGCCGTCGGCTGGAAACGAGCCGCTCACGCCGCCAGTCGGAGAGCTGCCACCTACAGTGGTACCACCGCCGTCAGCCGCGCCCACCAAGGCGCCGCCGCCTACTTCTGCGCCGCTCCCCCCGATAGACTCCGCGCCACCGGGGCTCCCCGCTCCGCCGCTGCTGTTGCTGCCCCCAGGAGAAGAAGCGACAGGAGAATTTTCCGAGCTGCCGCCTGAGCCACAGCCAAACGAGCTGAGGGCGAGCGCTAGGAGCGAGCTGCGAGCGAAATTAAACATAGAGGTATGCCCCTGAACGTAGTGTCCAAACGCTGCTGTGGCTGTGCCTTAGTGCGCCTGAACCGACCGATTTGTAGTTAATTTCCGTATATTTGCGGAAACTTTCAACGCGACGGTTGCAGGCGCGTCGCGCGCGCTCTCGGAGCGTTGCGCTCACCTAACGGCGCTGGCCCGCAAATCCTGAGCGGCTCAAGTCGATACCCGAGCTCGGGTCGGACGCTGCCGAAGTCGATGGCGACACTCGCCTCGGCAGGCGCCGTACGCGCCGCGGGTTCGCCGCGTCTCCGAGCTTCGCGCACGCACCGCTCCAATGCTGCGCTCCCGGCCGGTCACGTCGAAGCACGCCGGCGCGTGTGATTGAAGAGACGTCTTCACAAATTCCAACTCACTTGGGCGGGCTCAAGAAGCGCGCGCGCCGCCCATGAACGGGCGCCCTTCAGAATCATTCGCCCGTGCCGTTCATCAGTGAAGCGCGAGCGCGCAGGCTCACGATGCAAGAAACGTTTGCGCAACATCCGCAACATCATGACCGGCGTTTTCGGCGTGTGATGTGTAACCGCAGCTTCGCCCCCAGCCGCGCTTGGAGCTGGGCGCACGGGGTCCCTGTTGCAAACTGCGCGAGGGCGGCCTCGTCCGGCACCGTACGAGTCTGAGTAACCGAGCGCGGCTAATCCGCTCCCAGAAGCCCGTGCGGATGGGATGTTCCGCGCACTAAAACGCAAAGCTCGAGCCGCCTAGGCTGAACACTCATCTAATATCGAGCGGTGAACGCGGAATCCGGGTACTGTGACTAGGTGCGCTTTGCCGCCGGGTGACACGCGCAACCAGTCGATACCGATGGAGCACCAGTTGAAGTACGAAAAAGGGTTTTGGCCGCACGTGAAGCAGGTTGCCTGGGAAGAGCTGGAGCCGCTCGCTTCGCGCCGCTTCTTGGCCCAGCTTGCTGCCGGCTTTCCCAGCCAGGCATTCAGTCGCACGCGTACGGCCATGTTGCGCGCGGCCGGCGTTCGCATCGGTCCAAGTTCCCTGATCCAAGGCCCACTGCGCGTGACGGGCTCTGGCAACCCGTGCCAGGATCTTTCGATCGGCACGTTCACGCTCATCAGCGGCGCTTTGCACGTCGATATCGGCGCGCCGATCAAGATCGGCAATCGAGTGCGCATTGGCCACGACGTGTCTCTACTCACCATCGACCACGACGTTGGTCCAGAGGAGATGCGCTCGGGTCGCCGTAAGTTTGGCTGCATCGAGATCGGCGACGGCGCCTGGTTGGCGTCGCGCGTCGTCGTGCTACCCGGCGTCCGCATCGGGGCCGGAGCGATCATCGCGGCCGCCTCGGTCGTCACCCGGGACGTGCCGGAAAATACGCTGGTCGCGGGAGTTCCGGCGCGCTTTGCTCGCAGTCTCAGTCCGAGCGGGGGCCCTGACCCTTTGGACCCGGAGGCGCTGGACGCGCCGGTGTCTAGTCGCACGTTTTTGCAGCACGGGTGAGCAGCAGCGCGCTGCTCCCTCATACCTTCTTGTACTCTTCGACGAACTCCCAATCGGCAATCAAGTGCTTCTTGAGCAAGAGCGACAACAGCGCCGAGAACAACGCCTCCCAACGCACGTCGTTGCCGAGGATCTCCGTCGCGTCAGCACCGTGAGACACGGCACGGAGCGCCGCGATGAGATCGCGGGCCGTCAGCTCCGCGCCATCGGACTGAGCTGGGGGAACCGACGACGGCGGGCGCGCCGCGCTTCGTTCGGCAGCCGTCTCGCGCGCCGGCAAGTTCACTTTCGTGCCGTCTAGCAGCGTCAACGTGACCATGCGCGCGCCGCCCTTCTTGGGTGCCGGCATCGAGATTTCACGCGCCTCGATCTGCGGGCCAGATTCGGGCGGCTCCGAGCTCGGGGACTGCTCGTCAGCCGGCGCCGCGCTCGTCTCGAGCGGCCTCACGGATGCGACAGTCACGGGGGGGGCATCCTGGGGCTTCAAGACATGCAAGGTCCCGGGGATAGGGGTCCTTTCACTCGAAGGTGGCACCTCCTCGCTCGAGGGTCGCGTGGATTTTTGCGAACGAGCGCCAGCCGCATTTTCCGCGTCGACTTGCGCCACGGCTTCCGACAGCGACGCGGTGTCCTTGCCGACGCCGTAATAAACACGGATCGCCGAGCGGATGTCGGTAGGGGGTGCGATCATCGCCCGCACGGGCAGCCCCGCCCATTGCCCGACCTCACGCTGGGCCAGCTCGTCACTCGGATCGTCCATGGCGACGTACAGCGTTTCGCCGAGGCCGCGCACACGACGCACGAAGATCGGCACCAAGCAAAACCGGTCTGCGAGCTCGTGCGACACCAGGTTCAGCAACTGCCTAGAAAAATCGATGTGATAGAGCGACACCCAGGGCACGCTGAGCTGCTGACTCAAAATTTGAGTGACTTGTGTTTCGGTCACGAGCCCGGCCTCGACCAGCAGCGTCCCGATGCGACGCCCGTCACGCCTTTGCGCAGCAAGTATTTCCTCGAGCTGCGCGCGGCTCACGATCTGGGCCTCGACCAAGAGCTCGCCCAGCCGGACGCGTACAGGGACCATGGATGGGCAAATCCTAGCCCAGTCCTCGAAAACTCGCGCAGTTTCTCGCGCTTTAGCCGTGCTCCTAGCGTGCGCTTCGGCGACGGGTCATGCCTACAGGGCCCGCACGCCTCGCACGCTCCCCCACGCCGTCCCCGTCTCGGCGGACAAATGCTGGTTTATGGGAGCCGCGCGGGCTTAGAATGGCGCAGTGTCCGTACTTCGGCCGGGTAGCAGGCGGACGAAGCCAGTACCTCCGGAGTCGTTGGTTGTCAGCTCAAGCGTCTAGTCGAATCTGCCCGCACTGTGGCTCCACCTGCAATGCCGAGCATCAGTATTGCCCGGCGTGCGGCTTTCCGGTGGGCACCATGGGCTCGACCACCGACGACAAGTTCGTCGGCAAGTCGCTCCCCGGCGGCTACTACATCCTCGACCTGATCAGCGTCGGTGGCATGGGCCGCGTATACCGCGCCGAGCAGGCTGCGCTCGGCCGCACCGTCGCCGTTAAGATCATCCATCCGCACCTGCTGTCGGACGAAAACTCGGCGCTTCGATTCATGACCGAAGCGCGGGCCGCCAGTCAGCTGAACCATCCCAACTCGATCGCCGTGTTCGACTTCGGCCGTACCGACGACGGGCAACCGTATCTGGTGATGGAGTTCCTGCGCGGCAAAGATCTGGCGCGCGTGGCGTACGAAGAGGGGCCACTGCCCTTCGCGCGCATCGTCGAGGTCCTGCGCCAAGCCTTGGCTGCCCTCAGCGAAGCTCACGATCTCGGCATCGTGCACCGCGATTTGAAGCCGGAAAACATCATCCTCGAGCCGCTTCGGCGCGGCGGGGATTTCGTCAAGGTCGTGGACTTCGGCTTGGCCAAGCTGCGCGCCGATGCCCAGAGCCCAAGCGTCACGAGCCCGGGCATCGTGTGCGGAACTCCAGACTACATGGCGCCCGAGCAGGGTCGTGGCGATGCGATCGACGGCCGGAGCGATCTGTATTCGATGGGCGTCGTCTTATTTCAACTGCTGACCGGGCGCCTGCCATTCGAAGCCGACAGCCCGACACAGGTCGTGATGATGCACCTGACGATTCCGGTGCCCGATCCGCGTCAAGTCGCGCCCGAGCGCAACATCCCCGACTCCCTCGTCGACGTGGTCCGGAAGGCCCTGGCAAAGGACGCCAAAAAGCGTTACCAGGACGCCGCCGAGTTCTCGGACGCGTTGAAGAGCGCTTTGATTTTGGCCGAGAGCGTGCGTCCAGAGCAGCGGTTGTCGCTAGCTCCGGGCTCGCTGCTCGGCACCATCACGTGCAGCTCGTGCCAGTCGGTCGTACCGATGGCCAAGTTCTGCCTGGAATGCGGCGCGCGGCTTCCACTGCGCACGGGCATCCCGGAAAATCCGGCACTGCCTCAGCTGCCTTTGCCGCTCGTCGCACGGGAAGAAGACCTGAATTGGCTGGAGGATCGCCGGCAGCGTGTGCGGGGGAGCCTGGCCGGAGCGCGTCTCGTTGGCGAGCCAGGCGCGGGCAAAACACGCTTGTTACGTGAGCTTTTGGGTCGCGCGCGTGCGGAAGGCGACCTCACCGTGCTCACCGGCCCGGATCCGTTTTACGCCGAGGTCGCCTATTATGCGCTCCGCGAAGCCATCCGGAAGCTGTCCCAAGTCGGCCCCGATGCGATCGAAGAACGCCGCTTCGACGGCGCGGCGCCGGACGCGCAATCCGGGCTCGAGGAAGTGTTCTCGGGGGCGCCAGCGCGGAGCGATGTCCGCTCGCCCGCGGAGCGGCGCCACGCACTGGCGGAAGCCCTGCGTTGGTCGCTGATGAGCGCGGCGCGGCGCGCGGGTAAGCAGCGCGTGATCCTAGCCATCGACGACATCTACCGGGTCGACGGGCCAAGTCGCAACGCCTTTGCCGACGTAGTCGGCGAGCCTCCAGCGTGCGCCGCGCTGCTGCTTGGAACGCACATCCCCGGCTTCGAAGCGGGCTGGGGCGCCGAGGCCGCCGCCCGCGTCCTCTCGGGCTTGCCGCCGCCAGCGGTCTCGCGCTTGCTACGCCCTGGTCGTAACGGCACACGCACCGTGCCCGAGGACAGCAAGGGTGTGCTGCCCATGTATGTCGAGCAAGTGCTGCGCTACGCGCAAGAGGGGGGCAGTGATCCGCCGAGCCGGCTCGCCGATTTGATCGCGCTGCGTGTCGATACGCTGGAGCCGAACGCGCGCCGCGCGCTGCAAGCCCTGTCCGTGATCGGCGACGAGATGAAGCCAGAAACCGTGCTCGAGCTGCTCCCGAAGACCGACAACCTAGACGGCACGCTCGCCGATCTGCAGCGCGCCGGCATGGTGGAGCTAGAAGCCGGGCGCGTTTCCACGTCTCATCCTTTGTTGCGCGAGATCGTGCTCTCTGGAGTGCCCGCCACGGCGCGCAAGGAGCTTCACGCGAAAGCGCTGCGGGCCTGTGAGCGGATCGACGCGCCGATCGAAGCGCGCGCTCAACACGCTTATCACGCGGGCGATTCTTTTCAGGCCTTGCTGCTCTTGGAGCAAGTGGCGGACCGCGCCACCGCGCGCGGCGATGCGGCAACGGAGGTGCTCGCTTTGCGCCGCGGCCTGGAGATTGCCCGCCAAGAAATCTCACGCGGCGAGCTCGACGACCCGCTGCGCGCAGTGCTGATCTTCGGACGAAAGTTGGGCGCTTCGCTGACGCGTGCTGGTAATTTTGCAGACGCTGAAGGCGTGCTGCGAGAAGCGCTCGATGTGGCCGGCCCGAGCGGCACGGACCGCGCCCGCGTACTCTCGGCGTTGGCTCACGTCGCGCACGGGCGGCGGCGTGAAACCGAGGCCATCGGCTACATCGAGCAGGCCATCGTCGTGGCGCGCCAGAGTGGCGCGCATGATTTGGTATCGAGCTTCAACGATACCCGTCGCGCCTGGGCGTGAGGCTCGCGCCGGCCTCGGGCGCCGCTCACGGAATGGGCAAAGCGCGGGCAGCCAGGAACTTCAAGTATCGGCCCTCCGGGTGTCCGACGAACAGCGGGTGGTCGGCCGCGTGCCCCGCATCGTGGAATATTTGCAGACGCCGCTTCGCGTTCACGGCAGCCTCCGCCAAGATACCGCGGAACGCGTCGTGGCTGACCTGCGCGGTGCAGCTCGCAGCCGCGTACACGCCGCCCGTTTCGAGCACGCGCAGCCCGGCGCTATTCACGCTGACGTAGGCGCGGTGCGCATTTTTGAGTTGATCGCGCGAATTGGCAAAGCTCGGGGGATCGCAGATCACGACGTCGTAGCGCAGGCCTTTTTGGCGCGTGCGCTCCAGGAACTCGAACACGTCCTCCGACAGGAACTCGTGCCGATCCGCGTCGATGCCGTTCAGCTCGAAATTGACGCGCGCCGCGCGCGCAGCGGGCTGCGACATATCGACGCTGGTCACGCGCGATGCGCCCGCGCGAGCCGCGTACAGGGAAAACGCGCCCGTGTACGAGAAGAGGTTCAGCACGCGTTTGCCCTTGCACAAGCCGCCGACGAAGTGCCGATTTTCTCGGTGGTCCAAGAAGAGTCCGGTCTTTTGGCCCACAAATAGATCGACCTGCATGCGGAGACCATGCTCGGCAATGATCAAGTCTCGCGGCGGAAGCCGGCCGTGTAGCACCTCCAAGCGCGGCGGTTCACCGTCCCGCACCCGAGCGCGGCGCACGATGCCGTGGAGCTTCAAGAGTTCGGCCAAGGCACGGACCACCCAGGGCACGACCGTCTCGAGCGAATCAGCGTAGGTGACGACCACGGCGAACGATCCGTAGATGTCGACGGTCAGTCCCGGTATGCCGTCCCCCTCACCGTACAATAAGCGGTAAGCCGAGGTGTCTTCGTGCAGTATCGAGCGCCGCAGTTCGAGCGCGGCGACGACGCGTTCGCGCACCCAGCCGGCATCCGGCACGACCAGCTCCGAAAACAACCGAAGCGCGATCTTGGACGTTTCGTCCCAGAGCGCGAACGCCGTATACGTTCCGCAGCGCACCTTGACCCAAGTGCCAGAGGCCGCCTGAAAACCGCGTGGGACGTGATCGCGGTAAACCCAGGGGTGGCCGGCTTGGAGGCCCCGTTTGAGCTGCCCGGGCAACTCGAGTGACGGACCCGAAAATTGCGCAGTCACGTCTCGACCGGGCGATTCGGGGCGGGGCCGGTGCTCTGCCGGACAATCAGGTCCATCGGGAACTCGAGCACTGAGCGCTCCGCTGGCTCTTCAATCAGGGCGCTCAGCAGCGCGCGACAAGCCGCCGCGCCCATGGTGCGCATTTGCTGGCGAACCGTGGTGAGCCCCGGCCAAACGAGCGTGGCGGCCGGAATGTCATCGAAGCCGATGACCGATACGTCCTTCGGAATGGCCACGCTCTGGGCATGCAGGGTCCGCATGAAGCCGAGTGCCATGATGTCGTTGGCCAGCACCACCGCCGTCGGCGCGCGGGCGCGCGCTATTTTCAGCCATTTTTCTGCGTAGGCTTTCCCTTCTTCCAGGTGATAGCGCGGCGCGAATTGAACGTTGCTCGGTAGGAGCTTGACCTTGCGTCCGCTCAGGCCGCGTTCGAGCCCTTCGTGGCGCTGTTGGCTATCCCAGGATTCTTTTGGCCCGCCCACGAAGGCAATGCGGCGGTGGCCCAGCTCGTACAAGTGGTCCGCTATCTCGCGGCCCGCGTCGAGATTGTTGCTGCGCAAGACCGCACCTGACTTGAAGCTTTCATCCGGGGTAATCAGAGATAGCGCTACCTTGGCCTTACGCGCTACCTCGACCACGCCGCGCTCTCGACGCCCGGGCCGCGCGAAAATCAAGCCGTCTATACGGCGCTCCCGAATCCATGACAGCACGGTCGTGGCATCGTAAACGCCCTTGAGCACCAAGCTGCCGACCAACAGCGAGATGTGTTTGGCCATCAGCTCCTCCTCGATTCCGCCCAAGATCTGCGTGATCCATTCGCTCTGACTATCCTCCATGACCAAGCCGAAGCAACCAGCGCGGCCGAGCGAGAAGTTCCGCGCCGTGGTCCACGGCGTGTAGCCCAGCTTGGCGATCACCTTGCCAACGCGCGCTTTGACCTCGAGGCTGGCATAGCCGCCGTTGATGACCCGCGACACCGTGCTCTTGGAGACTTTGGCATGCTTCGCGACTTCAGCGATGTCGGTGCGATGAGCCATCTACGCGGTTCAGCGTAAGGCAACTGTTCGCGCCATGAAACCGCTACCAGAGAATGCGACGCTTATTCCAAAAATAGGCGTGCTCGATGCCTGCCATACCGAGCCTGGGACCCGCTTTCCAGGTCGGCGTTCAGTGGCCCAGGACGATCGCCGAAATTTCCGAGTAGTCAGAGTCCTCTACCGCGCCCTGGATGGCACAGCGAATCTTGCCTTGTGCGTCGATCAACAGGTGAAATGGTAACGGCGCATCGGGGCTCTGGCCCGCGGCCTTCAACCAATCCTCGCGCTCGCTGCCTTCCTTGAGCCAGTAGCTCGCGTGCAGGCCGGCGGCGGGCTGCGTGTCGAGAAAATCATGCAGTTGGCGCGGGTCGTCGTCGAGCGACACGAACGACAAGCGAAACGGCGCGCCCGCGGCCGCGAATTTCCGTTCGAACCCGAGCAGCCGCGGGATCTCTTCCTTACATGGCGCGCACCACGCCGCCCAGAAGTTCACCCAGGTCCACTTGCCCGAGCCGACGGGCAAGGCTTCGGGCAGGTCCGCGGCGTCTTTGCCGGCCGCGCGCGATAGGTGTTTCTTCGGGAACGTGTGCGCGGATTCTCCGAGCCGTCCGCCACATAGGCTGCGCGCCTTTTTGGGTGCCGTCGACTGCGCGGCAACGGGGATGGTCATCGGAGCGCTGGTGGGGACCGGTCCTTTTTGCGCGATCGCTTGACTGCGCGTGTTGGTGGCCATGGGCGCGTCCTTTTGAGATACGCTGTCACACGCGCTCGCTGCCGCGACGCTAGCGATCGACCATGCGAGGAGCCAGCTAGAACTCAGAGTCTGCAGTCTACCCATGACACGAAGGCGCTCCGGTTGATGGCTTCCTCGTCGCACTTGACGTCACCGCGAGAGCTGGGCCACGCGCAGTAGTCCTTTGACAGCTGCGCGAACTCGTTACCGAGCCACAGAAGGCCCACCTTTTGTTCGATCTCCGGGTCGCTCGCCACCTCATTCAGGTGAAACATCACCGAGTTGGCTCGGCGGTGAGAGAGCGCGCGGTTCTTGGCCTGGTTACCGCTCTTGGAAGCGCGCGCCACGACGAAAAAGTAGCGAGCCCCCTTGCGGGCGAACCACTTGTCCTCGAGCAACTTCTGGGCCTTTGCATCCAGTTTGTCTTCGCCTTCGTCGAACATGACCACGGCGCCTCGCTCCTTGAGCGGCGTGAAGAGGGCGTTGAAATCCTCGTCACTGATCGAGGCGAAGGTCTTTACGTCCGCCGGTTGGCAGCCACGGCGCGAATCGCCCTCGGCCAGGCCGCAGGAATGCAGCACGCGCTCCAACACCTGTTTGAACTGAGGCGTGCAGTAGCCGACCTCCGACTGATCCGCTACGGCGACCTTCGGCTGCTCTGCCTCCGGTGTGGTCAAGCGTTCCGCGGCACCGGCGACCCACATGCGCACCGCGATGGCAGTGCCGATCACGAACAGCGCGCCCGCGCCGAGGCCGGCAGCGGCCGCCACGGGCATCTGCGAGCCGGCCGCAGCGCGCTCTTCTGACGTGAGAGGCGGCATTACTTGAGCACCTCGGGAGCCAGTTGACCGAGCGTGAAGCGCAGCCCCAAATCCGTGTCTTCGTCGCACACGCGGCGGCTGCCCAGGTACATTTGCGGCGTCGAGACCGGGATGTTGTTGTCAGAAGCGAAGTGCAGGTGGTTGTTCAAGCGCGTATCGGTTTTTCGGTCGTCCACGCACTTGAGCATGACATCACCCCACTTCTGTTTAATCGCAGCACGCAAGGTGTCTGGTCCCTGTTTGCCGGCGCGCGTCAGGTATTCTTGCTCGTCGAAGGCCCATTCCAATACTTGCCGCGCCTGGTTTCCTCCGCACAGCACGGCCTTCGACACGATGCACGCGCCTGGGTGCAACGCGGAATCGAGCATCCAATTGCATTCGCTGTCGAGGGGGAAGAGCACCAAGTTGACGTCGAGCTTTTCGACGATGTTCTCGCCCACCAGGCGTTCGTGGAACGCCTTACACGTGGGGCACAACGGGTCTTCGAACAGCAGCGTCGCTTGTAGGGGCCGAGCTGTGGCGATTTTCACGAACTCATCGTTCTTGATTTTCGGTACCTTCAGCTCGCCGCATTTTGTGAGGTAGGGGCGCTCGTCAGGAGCGCTGGCCGCGTACACCAAGGCCGGAACGAGGGAGACGACCGCCAAAGAGAACAGCCAAATGAGCGGGAGGACTGGACCCACCACCGCGCGGGGCTCATCTGCGGCATCAGTCCCACTGGAGAGCCCGCCGAGGATGCCGGCCACGGCCAGCAGCACGGACGAGATGTAAATACCAGCGCACGTCTTACAGACGGTACCGAGCTTGGTCACCGAGATCGTAAACATGATGAGTGAGGCGAGCAGCGGAACTAAGCTCACGATCGCGAAGAAGCGCCAGGCTCGCCTCGGCGCGCGCGAGCCGTACGCCAATAAGTACACGGCGAACGCGGCATAGAACGCAAAAGCTCCGAGCGCGAAGAGCGAGATGGGAACGCCGCCCCAGTAGTGCTCCTTGAAGAGCGCGGAGTACGGGCTGTACATCGCCACGCGGCAGGCCTCAGCCTCCGATGTGGCGGGCGCGCCGGGAATGAAACTGCAATGCACGTCGTGTAGCCGCCGATCGAGATGCTTTGCATAGTCGAGCGTGGAGTTCGATGAAAACAATAGGCCGAGGAGTGACGCGAGCAACGCGAGCACGGCTGGGAGTTTGGATTTCGACCCTGGCATCGCGGCCGAGGTTGGCAAGAATACGTTCGAGATTGCAAGGTTTATGAGCGTCTCTGCGCTCGGACGGGCCGCGGCCGCTATTTCGACGTTAGGGCGCCGGCAATCAACCGCTCAGCCCGCGGGCGGCCCGGATGCGTCTTTGGCGCCTCCGCCAAGAAGCGCTGTAGAAGCGGGGCCGCGTCCGCTGGTCGCTTCAGATATTTGGTATAAAGGAGCGCCAGATTGAAGGTGGCATCCAAGTTCTTCGGCTCGCGATTCAAGACCGCCTGGAGGAGCTTTTCAGCCTCTAGATAACCAGATTGATCCTCTCGCGTGGCCTGTCCGCGCCGCGCCGCTGCCAGACCCAACATGGCATCCGTGCTCCCCGGTTCGACCCCGAGCACGGCGCGGAATTCTTGCGCGGCCCGGTCGTACACGCCGGCCTCAAGGAGCACCGTGCCGGTGTTGAGGCGCGCGGTGGTGTCCTTGGGATCGAGCTCACTCGCGCGCTGAAAGTGCGTGAATGCGACCGCGTCATCGCCTTTACGGAGCAGAACCAAGCCCGCCGCGCGCTCAGTGACCGCGGATTTTTCATCCGCCTTGAGCGCTTCACCGATCAATAGCTCGGCCGTGTCGACCTCGCCTAGATCCATGTTGGCGAGGGCAAGCTCACTCAACGCGAGAGAATCGCGGGAGTGATAGACAAGCACCCGCTGTGCCTGCTCGACCGCTTGCCTCAGTTGGCCGCCCTCGCGCAGGACCGTGATGAGCGCCATCGGAGCCAGCTTGGCGTCCGGGTTTTGGGTCACGAACGTGCGCAAGGCCTCGATCGCCCCGCCCGCGTCGTCCGCGCGCCGTCGCACCTCGGCCAGTGCCACCGCGACGTCTTCCGCATTGGGCGCGAGTCGGGCGGCCTGCTTGAGCTCGCGCTCGGCGGCGTTCAAGTCGCCCTTGTCCGCCAAGAGCACACCCAAGTTGTAATGCGCCTCCCACAACCCAGGGTCCGCGCTGACCGCATCTTGGAACAGGTTGATCGCGCGTTCTTTCCCGGCCGCCTCGCGTGCGCTCTCGACGCCCTCGACTAGCTTACTGACGGCCCTTGGATTGGCGGGCGGCAGCGCGGGGGCCTCGGCCCGCTTGTGCGGAGTGGCACAGCCGGAAACGAGGGCTGCCATCGCGAGGAACGCGCTCCCGCGCCGACCGATCACTTGCTGGCTCCCGCCTTCATCGCGTTCGAAATCAAGAATTTTTCGCTGCCACCCCCGCTCGTACGGCGGGTGCCGTCAATCAAAGCGGGCAGGCTGGTGCTGCCGCGCGCACGAAGCGCGAAGCCAGTTTCCTCGAGCGGGGGGTAGAGCTCCGCGTTCAGACGGCCGAGCGCCTCCCGCATCTTTGCGGTCCAGGCATTGAAGATACCGAGCTCGACCGCCTTTTGCCAGCCGCTCTCGTAGGCTTCGAGACCACGTTCCTCGATCGGCACTACGAATTCATCGATCGACTGACGATACTGCTCTGTCTCGTCCGAGTTCAGCTTGTCTGGCGGTGGCGACGTGCGCAGCGCGGTCGCGAACGACTCGTAGGCGAAGCCAATCTGATAGAGCGCGGCCGTAGTCCATTCCGCGACGCCCATCTCGGCGGTGGCGAGGAACGTCTCCGCGGCCCGTTTCAGGAGCGCGGATTTGCTCTTCAGCCGCTCTTTGAGCTGCTTGACGTCGCCCTCCACGCGGACCGCCTCGTACTTGGCGAGCACCATTTCCCCCTGCATGTAACGAGCTTTGGCCGCATAATACTTGCCTCGATCGCTGAGCCGGCCCTTGTTTTGCGCGTACGCGTGGAGCGCCCGCTCGAGCGCCGCCGCTGCGCCGCGCTCATCGCTCGATGCCACCGTCGCCAAACGAACCAGGGCCTCGATTTGACCATTCGCGCTGCGCGCACTCTTGGCGTACCTGTCGTAGAGCGTCTGGGCGTCCTGCTTCTTGCCGGCCTTTTCGTGGGCCTTGCCCATCAAGAAGATGACTTCATCGGCCGCTTCGTCGCGCGGGTAATATTTGCGAAATTTTTGACCGCTGTCGATCGCCTTGTCGTGCTCGCCCACGGTCGCACGCAGGAGCACGGCGTTATAAGCCGCATCCTTGTGGTGCGCACTCTTCGGCCAATTGTCGGTGATGACGGCGTGGTAATCGGCGGCTTTGCTGAACAGCCCCACCGCTTGAAAGGTCGTCGCCGCAATCCAGACCCCTTCTGCGGCTTCCTCGCGCTGCGCGTGATCCGTGACCAGGCGGTTGGCCGCCAGAGACAACGTCGCCAAGTCGCCTGCGCTTTTAGCCTCCACCTCGGCGTTGACGGCGGCCTGGGCCGCGCGCGGCTCCTTGGAAAACTCGCTGGCCGCTCGCAGATAAGCAGCCGCGGACTTTGCGTGCTCGCCGTGCTGACTGAGTTCTTCGCCCTGCTTAAAGACAGACGCGACGATCAACGCATTGAGCCGACCTTGCTGCTCGGGCGCCTGGAACGCGGGCGCGCTCTTCAAGCGCCTCGCCCAGGTCTCGATGTTGCCGTAGTCCTTGCTCTTGTTGAACGAGTCTAAGATGAGCTCCCCGGCGCCCACGGCGTATTTACTGGTCGAGTACTTCTCGAGCAAGAGACCCCACTGACGCACGGCTGGGTCGTACACTTGATAGTCGTAGTACAGTTTGCCTTGCCGAAAGAGCAGCTCCGGGATCTGCTGATCGTCCGGGTAACTCTTGATGTAGAGTTCCATCGCTTCGGTCAATTGTTGATCCGTCGGCGACTCTTCCGGCTTTCTTTGCGCAGCTTTTGCGGCATCGAACTCCGCCGCCCGCGCTACTTCCAAGGCCGCCAGCGCGTTGTACAACGCCGTGCGCGAGTACTGCCCTTTCGGATTCAGCCGCACCGCAGCCAGATACGCGCGAGCCGCGCCCGTGGCGTCGTTGAGCCGATAGAAATAGATCTCGGCAAGGTTATAGGCGACCTCGTAGGCCTGCGGCACATTCCCAAAACGGCTGAGATACACTTTATATAGGTTGGCCGCGCCCTGAAACTCCGCGCGGCTGACTTTGTCCGCTTGCGCTTTGGCGTGCAGCCCAACGGCGTCCTCACGCAACTGTTTCTCCGTCGCGGCCTGGGCCAGCGCGAGCGTCTCGGCGCTCTGCGCGCTGACCCAACCCAAAGGAGGCGCGTTCGCATGCCTCGCTGACGACTCCGGCGCCACGTAGTAGCGAACACTGAGCGCGTAATCTGTCTCGAGCGCAGCCCAAGCCTCGAGCGTGGAATGGCCCTGAGCGATCTGTAATTGAAAACGATACGCCTCCGCGCTGGCAGGCTCGAGCTTGAGCAATAAGCGGTAGGCCTCGATGCCGCGCTCGTACTGGGCTTGATCGTAAAAAGCCTCGGCCAGCGCGCGCACGATCTTGTCGGCGAATTTGGCGCCGCCCGCCTTGGTCAGGAAGCGGTACATGTCTTCGGCCCGGTTGTTCTCGTCTTCGACGAACACCGCGACCAAGTTCTTCAGCGCTTCGTTTTGGAGCTGGTCAAGCTCCGCCTGGCGCTTGCCCCCAACTTTAGACCCTCGATCGCCCGTGGCTTTAAAAACGATCAGGAAGCGTTTGGCGGCCTCATCCGTCCTGCCGAGGCGCCATAGAGTCCAGGCGCTCTTGAAAAGGGCGAGGTCGTACAACTCGCTATTTTTGTATTTCAGGACCTCTTCGTATTCTCGATACGCTGTCTCGTAGTTGGGCGTTTCTTTGGTGAATTCATACTCCGCACGCACCATGTGGGCGTCGGGAATGAAGCGGCTGTCCGGAAACCATTCGATGAGCTTGTCGAAGCGGGACAGAGCCTGCTGGAACTTCGCCTCCTCGTTGGCCAAGAATCCGTCGATGTACAAGGCGAGGTCATATTGCGAAAAGCCTTTGTAAGTTTTCAGGACGCGTAGGAAGCGAGCGCGGGCTCGGTCGTAGTTGGGAGTCGGCGGGTCCTGCTCGGCGCGCTGCTCCGGCGGAAGTGCCTCCCAGCTTTGAAAGCGCGCCAAAAACCGATCGCGCGCGTCCTCCCATTCGAGCTCGCCCAGGCGTAGCAGCGCCTCCGGCATCTCGCTCGAGCCCTCGGGTGTCTCGGCGATGAATTTCGAGAGCAGGCCCATTGCCTCCGCGCGCAGCTTTGTTTCTTGGACTAAGTTACGCTGAATACGGCGCTCGATCTTCCGCTCGAGCGTTCTGCGCAGGGCCTCGGGGATTTGCAGGCTGACGCGGTAGCCTCGTTGCTCGCGCGCTTGCTCCGCGGCCTTTTTCTTGATCGTCGGTCGCGACTGGGCGCCGATATTGCGTTCGCCAGCAGGCTTGATATGGGCGCTCTCGCTGACCATGCTGGGCGCAGCGCCGGGCTCGGCGGCCCAGCCGTCAGCGCCGATCGAGAGGACGAGCGCGGTGGCACACCAACTTCCCCATGCCCCGAGCACCGCCCTTGGTCTTCGACCTGGCCCGCAAGCGGACGCGTCCGTCGGTGGTGTCGACAGGCCCGCGGCGCGCGCGGAGTTGGCCCGCGTACCGGTGGGCACGTCGCGCATCACTTGAGATTCTCGCCGCCGACATACTCGTCGGCCCAGTCTTCGCCCTCGAACGGCCAGTATTCCTCGTTGTCGCCGAGGTAGCGGGCCGCGTCCAAGGAATCCACGATGCTCTGCGGCAAGAGCCCTTGCGCCAAAGCCTCGACCTCCACCTCGAGCGCGCGCTTTCTGCCGAGCACGGTCTCGATGCGGCCGAGACGCGCGCGCCGCAACAATCGTGACAACCGTCGCTCGAGACGAAGCAGCGCGTCCTTGGCTAACGCGAGCTCTTGCCCCTCGACCGCCACCCGTAGCTTCTGTGCGTCGTTGTACAGCGCGCTGGCGTGCTCGCGATCGGCCGTGAGCAACGCCGTCAGGTCCTGGCCCGCGCCCGCCGCCTTGGCGGAGGGAGGCGGCAAGCTGGCTCGAGCCGCACGAGCGCGCAGCTCGAGCGCGCCCAGCTCTTCCAAAATGCCTTGTAAGCCGCTCCGGGAGCCAGCGTGGGAAGCGCCGTCCGCTTCCCGCAACAAGCGCTTGAGCTCGCTTATTTGCGTGTCGATTCGCTCGATTTTGTCCGGTTCGGTCTGGCCGAGCGCCTGGCTCGACTGCGGCCGCAGCGCTCGCGGCGATGCCAGGCGCAAGATGGCCTGATCGAGCTCGCCCATCGCGCGGCGAAGTCCACTCTGTTGATGGTCGAGCTCAGCGAGCCGACGAGCCGCGCGGCCATAGCCGGCGTCGACGCGCAGTAACGCTCCGAGCGCGCGTGCCGTAGCCTCTGGCACTCCCAAACCGGCGCTCGCCGGATCCGCGCTGCCGCGCACTGCTTTCACCAAAGCGTTCATCGCCATATCATCGCCGAGGAGTCGGCGAGCCGCGTCCCGCACCGGGTCGTAGTGCTGCAGGAACGCGTTCAGCTTGTCGTCCGCCTGCGGAAATCGACAGGTCGCGAGGTCGACGTAGGCGTCTAAAATGTAGGTCTCGTCTTCGTAGGGATGATCGACCCGGAGCCGCTTCAGCTCATCGAGCGAGTCACGGGCCCCCTGATAGTCCTTGGCCTCGTAGCGCGTGGTTGCCGTTTCGTACAGGGCCTCGGGTAAGTCGTCCGAGTCGTGGGGCACAAGGTAATAATAGTAACGCGCGTCGTCGAAACGATATTGCTCGTGGGCCAAGCGCCCGAGCCCGAGCCGCGCTAAGTCGCGCACGCGGAAGAAGTCTTGCCCGCCAAAGAGCGCAGCCTTCTTGGGCGTCAGCTGGGGTTTAGCCACCCGGCAGAACAGCGCTTCACCCCGCTTGTAATCCCGCTGCTCCACCGCGAGCAGACCCGACAGATAGGTGGCTTGCGCCCAAAATCGCGACCGTTCCGACACGTTGCCGTATGCCGCCAGCGCGTCACTCGGCTTTCCTTCGCGCTCCGCCACGCGGCCTCGCAAGTACCACAGGTCGCCGGTGACTTCGCCGGGCGTGTCCGATGCCCCAGACCCAGCAGAGCCGACGCCCTGCAGGTCGCTCAAGATTGGGCGCGGCTCGTCACTCGCGAGCGCTAGATCGACCAAGCTGTGAACGGCGCGGCGATACCAGATGTCCGTCGGCGCGCCCGACAGCAGCGCTGTCAGGTAGCCTCGTGCAGGTGGGTACGCGCCGCCGCGCCCGAGTGCGTCGCCCAACCAATACCGGGCGGCGCGGCCTTCGTCTGAGTTTTTGAACGGCTCGAAGCGAGGCGACTCGACGATGTACACCAGATCCCCGATGGCCTCGTCACGCCGCCCCGCGGAGATCTTTTCTTCAATCTGGCCGAGCTCATCTCGGATGCGCTGCACGCTGAGCGGCGAGCTTGCGCCGAGCTTCTGCCGATCGAGCGCAGCTTGATAGGCGCGCATCGACGCGCCGTGGGTGTCAGTGACTTCCCCGGCTACGGGCGCAAGTGGCGCGCTCGTAATGAGGGCACCTTGACCGTACGCAGACGGCGCGGACGCGCCACACAGGCCGATGGCGACCGAAACGCCGCCGAGGCAGCGGCGCCAGGCACCCTCGGTCATCGCTGGACCCGCGCGCGCAATCGGATGCGCAAGTCGTACTCCCCTTCTTGATCGTCAGGAAAGTCTTTGCCCATGTCCGAGCCGTCTTGAATGATCAAATGCGCATCGACAAGCCTGCTCTCTGGGATCACGATCGAGAAGCGCGAGCTCTGCCAGGTGCGATATGCCTTATTTCGGACATCGAAGCGTTCGACGTCCACGCCGAGCACGTGGTGTCCGGGCGCCACCGAGTGCTCGTACACCGTGCGCTCGTCCTCGGCCACGAACTGGTCGGGAGCAGTGAACACGACCCCGTCGTCCAAGGTCACGCTCAGACTTGCGACGCGCGCGTCTGCCGCATGCGTCTCAACTACGACGCGGACCTTGCTCGCGAACAGCGTGGTCGTGAGGGCCGAGACACGGCTGCGAAGAGTAGCAATGTCGCCGAGCAGCTTGTCGTAATCGACGGGTGGCGGTTGCGTCCCGCCGTCCGGCAGCTCGTTAGCTTCCGGATTCAAGGGCGAAAGATTGCTCTGGCTGGGCAGAAGGGCAGTCTTGGGCGGCGGTCCGCCGATATCGCTCTCCGAGCTGGCGCTACTCGCCGCTGCTTCTGGCTTGTCCGCCTTGTCCGAAGGCGGCTCGCGAGCGGTTCGCTTTGGTTGCGCGAGGGCCACGAACGAGAGCAGCAGTAGCGGGGCCGCGGCGAGAGCGTGCCGAATGCGCATGGCCGATGCACGATATCATGCGGAGGTCGTGGAAAGAAGCGCGCGCCACGGCACCGAACGGCGCTGGATCAAGCCTTGTCTCCGGCGCATTCGGCCTACGCACCGCAACGTACATGCAGGCACCTGCGCGGGCGGAGAGCGCTAGGCCTTGCCTTGGTTCGCGACCGCTTTGGCCGCTTTCTCTGCAGCCTCGGCGTCACCCAAGTAGTAGCGCGGCTTCAACGGCTTGAGGTCGTCGTCCAACTCGTAGACGAGTGGGATGCCCGTCGGGATGTTCAGCTCGACGATCTCGTCGTCGCTCACGTTGTCCAGGTGCTTCACCAACGCACGCAGGCTGTTGCCGTGAGCGGTGACTAGGACGCGCTCCCCGCGCCGTATGGCGGGCGCAATGTCACTCTCCCAGAAGGGCAAAAAGCGCGCGACGGTGTCCTTCAGGCACTCGGTAGCGGGCAGTTCACTCGGCGACAGGCTCGCATAACGGCGGTCTTTGCCCGGCCAATATTGACTCGTCTCCTCGAGGGGAGGCGGCGGAACGTCGTAGCTGCGGCGCCAGGTGAGCACTTGCTGGTCGCCGTGACGCGCCGCTGTCTCGGCCTTGTTCAGGCCCTGTAGCCCGCCGTACATGCGCTCGTTGATGCGCCAGCTGCGGTGCACCGGGATCCACATCAGGTCCATCTCTTCGAGCGCGAGCCACAACGTCTTGATTGCACGCTTCAGCACGGAGGTGTACGCGACGTCGAAGGTGTAGCCCTCGGCCTTGAGCAGCTTGCCGGCGTTCTTCGCCTCCTCCATGCCTACGTCGCTGAGCGGAACGTCGACCCAACCCGTGAAGCGATTTTCGTTGTTCCACTGACTCAAACCATGGCGAAGCAAAACGAGCTTTTTCATCTGGACCTTTGGCGAGCGCGTCGCGCGCGAACCCTGAATAATGCAAAACTCGCACGGAGCAAAGCGGCTCTGGTCCGAGTCAGCTGTGAAACGGGATCAGCACGCTCAGGCCCGCAGTGGCGGTGAGGTCGTTCACGACCTTCTCGATGCCGAGGTCGACGCGCTTTTGCTGATGAACGGCGTCGCGCACGTCCCAGCGCAAGGCCAACCACTCGGTGACGTAAAACTTCATGCCGATGCCGCCCGAGCCGGTGAGGCCGATGTCTCCGGGCTGAACCGTCGCGCCGCCGCCCAGCGCCAAGTAAAAATCGAAGCGACTGATACCGCCCCCCAGCCAGCGCACCTTGCCGTAAGCAACGGACCAAACGAGGTGGCCCATGAAAAACTGAACCGGGTTGTCGCGGGCTTTGACGATGTTAACCAACCCCTGCTGACGCGAAATGATCGCGTCCAGCAAACCAAAACGCTCCCGGCTGCGCAGATAGCTGGCCTCGAGGCCCAGATCTTCGGTGAAATGGAAGGTGTAGGCACCGCCGTAGGCGGGCGCGCCGTCGGACAAGTCGCCCGCGAACCACCCCCCCTGTGCCGAGACCTCATGGCGCAGCGATTTTTTGATCAAACGCGGGACGACGCCGCGGTAAGCGCGCTCACCGATCAGCTGCTGCTTGAGCGCTTCGTCCACGCACTGGGCCGCGGCGCGGGTTGGCGCGCCAGTCACGAGCAGGGCGCACGCCAGCAGCATGAACAGACGGGGAACGAGGCGAGGCACGTCGTTCCACCGGATATCATACAGTCTGAGCTTTCGGCGATCCCTCGTACGGGTGTGTGCCGGCAACCGGCCCAGTGCCCGAACCCGGCTCGAAGTGGCACTTTGAGCCCGCGAATGCTGAGTGGGGCCCGCTCCCACTCGACCCGCGCTAGCCTCACCGCGTCGATGTTCCGCAGTGTCTTCGTCGCGCTGGGCATGCTGGGCGCGCTCGTGGTCAGGCCGCTCGCCGCCGAGCCGTCGGCTTCGAGTCGCGCGCAAGCAGGCTGCGAGCAGGAGTCGACTGCGCTGGGCAAGACCGCGTGCACGGTGGCCGGCGCGCTGGCGGGCGCCAATGAAGCACTGGTAGTCGCCGTGGCTGAGCCCAATGCCGAGCGCGTGGGCTTGTCTCCGCCGAGCCTGCAACGGCTCGCGCAACTCGTCGCGGCGCGCCTCGGCCCCGCCGCGCGCGCCAGCAGCATGCCATTGTCGGTCCGCGACGCGGAGCAGGCAGCGAACCAAGGCCGAGGCCTCGTGTACTTGAGCGCCGCGCTGCATCGTGATCGCCTGGACGTGAGCGCCGACGTGTACCTCGGAGCCGGACACTTTTGGCAGCGCATGCGGGCACCTGGCTGGCGGCTGAGTGCGCACGGTTTTGCCACGAGCCCACTCGACGCCGAGCTCCGCGGCTTGTTTCCGCCCATCCCGCTCGTAGTGACGCGCGTGGACAAAGTGACGCTCGAAGAGCGCGATGTCGTTGCCCTGGCGTGTGGTGACGTGCGCGGGGACGGCTCCCGCGAGATAGCGACCGTAGGCCGTAGAAAGATTCAGGTAGGCCGGCTCGAGCGCGGCCGTTTCGCGGCCCGCGCTAGCCTGAACTGGAATGATTTCTCGGCCATCGCCAAAAGTCCGCTGCGGGAGCCCATCGCCGTGGCCACCGTGGCCGCACCGGGCATGCTGTGGGTGGGCCTGAGCGACCGCGCGGACGGGCTCGAGCTCTCCGGCGCGCTCGGTGTCGAGCACGTCTGGCATGGGGTGATGCCCTGGCCGGGCGGTGGCTGCACGCGCCGCGACGGGCTCGGATACGAGGGCTTGGCGCGGGCCTGCCCCGGTGCGCACCCGGAGCCTGCAGTCGATTTTGCCAGCCCAGTGGATGCATTCGCCAGCCGGCGCCTCACGCAGGGCGATCGCGCGCGCACGCTGCGCGTCGCGCGCGCCGTCGGCAGTGACGTCGCGCGAGCCCTCGATTCATTGCAGCCCGAAGTGAACGTGCCGAACGTCGGAGCTCAGCTCGCCGTGGGGGATCTGGACGAGGACGGCTTGCCAGAAATCGTGAGCTCGTCGCCGAGCCTCGACCCACGCGCCGATCAACTCGTGGTGCGCACGCTCACGAACAACGGACAGCTCCGCGAGCGCTGGCGTCTCGCGGTGCCGAGCGGCATCGAGGCGGTGGCCATCTGCCCGAGCGATGGCCGAGCCAGCGCGCCGCTGGCCCTCGTCACCGGCGACGGGCTGTGGCTCATTCAGTGATCGCGCTCCGCCGCCGCTCTTTTTTGGCGACCTTGAGTTTGGTTGCTTCCGCCCACGCGCTCGGCCGTACCCGGTTCGGGGGCGCGCTGCGCCTGCGTTTGCCGCTTTACTTCGGCGGCCTGGACCCGCACGTGTTGGACGATCCGCTGTCCGCGTTGTTCGCTCCCGCAATCGCCGATCCGCTGTATGCGTTCGATGCCAGCGGCCAGCCTTACCCAGCGTTGGCCAGCTCGTTGCCCGAGCGCACGGCCATGGGCACGCGCGTGAGCTTACGCCCCGAGCTGTCCAGCGCCCGCGGCAAAGCGCTGTCCGCGCGCGATGTGGTCTTCTCTCTCCGGCGAGCGCAGGCGCTGGGCGGCGCGTCAGTCTTGGGCGCGTTTCGGGGCGCCAACTTGCACGCCGCAGACCCGTTGTCGATCTTGGTGCCCGACGCGGATCCCTCGGCGTTGGCCCGCGCGCTGGCCTGCCCTCTCACCGCAATCGTCCCGCGCGGCTTCTCCCCGAGCGCGCCCGACGGGACCGGCGCGTTTGCGGCGACGCTCGGAACCGGCACGCTAACCCTCAGCCGCAATGAACGCGCCGCACGCGCTGCTGCGTACCTCGATCGCATCGAGCTCAGTCGCGCGCCGGACTTGGCCGATGCGTTGCGTGCCTTCGAGACCGGCGCGGCCGACGTGGGCTGGCTCGGCAATGGCCTGTACCGGCCACGGGCCGGGGCGCTCGCGCTCGAAGGTGCTGCATTCGGCTGGATCGTGCTGCGCACCGGACTCGAGGCAAAAGCCTGGGGCGCGCCGGGCATAGCCCAGCAGGTCGCGGCCGCAGTGCCCGCCGAAGCACTGTCGCACTTCGGAGTGCGGGCGCTGCCCGCCTCGGGCGGCGCGCGCTGGGGCGGCGTACCGAGCGCGCTCCTGGTCAGCGACGACGCGCCGCATGCGTTCGAGCTCGCCCGTGCGCTCGAGCCTCTCCTGAGTAGCCCCGGGCACGAGGTGCGCGCGACCGCGCTGCCGCGGGCCGCCTGGCTCGACGCACGTCGCTCGCGAAACTTCAGCCTGATGCTCGACTTCGTGCGCTCGGCCAGCCCCGATCCGTTGCAGGCCACGCAAGCCCTACTGGCCGCGGTCGACCCGGCGCTCGCGCGGCACCCACCGCACGGGCAGACCTCGCTCGTCGAGCTGACCCGTGCTTTACCCTTGGGAGTGTTGGGCGAAATCCGAGTCTCTGGATCCCGCATGCCCACGTTCGCGGGCTTGGAAGCCTGGCAGTTGGGCGGCGTCAGCGTCACGGACGGAAGTTGAGCCCAACTCGGACGAGCGCGCGAAGGCGGCGCGCCACCCCTGGCTCATGCCGTGACGCTCACTTAGGGAGCTTGGTAGGAACCGGTAGTTTGCCGCCATTTCTGAGGTAATTGACCACCACCTGGGTCTGGCGATCATCGGCTTTCACACAGGCCAGGCTCACGTCGCCGCTGACCGCGCCCTTGCACTCTTTGCGGCGCGTGGCGACGGCGGTATCGATGGTCTTGTCTTCACGTAACGCGGCTTGCACGTTGTCGTCGAGGAAGCGCCATTCCACTTTGGCGAACTTCGGCGCCGGCGGTTTGTCCAAGGTGAGCTCCTCCTTGGCCAAGGTCACACAGGATCCGTTCCAGCGCAGGGCCTCGTAGCTGCCGCCAGCGCCGCTGACTTGCATGCCGCCCGTCTCCGCACTGCGCTCGACGAGCAACAACACTTCTTCGTCGAACTCCAAGAACGTGTTGTCGGAGGCGCCGCCTTCGGCATTCCAGGCTTGAGTTTTTCGCGTCAGGTAGCCGCGGGTGAACGCGAAGCCGTTACCGAACAAGTACAGGGCGACGGAAGGAAAGCTGTCGTTGCACATCCGCTTGGTGAACGCGCGATCCGGCAAGCAAAATTTTCCCGCCTTTGCGCAGCCGGTCGGGACGGTCACCGCCGCGGCAGCGGAAGCGGCGGACGCACGGTCGGTATCCGCCGTCCGTTCCACCGCGGGGACGACGCCAGGATCTGGCGCTGACGGCTTTTCTGCTTGAGCTGCGCCGCACGCCGCCAAAATTAAAGCCAAAAAACCTAACTGACGCATAGGCCCTTTGTATCATGAGGCCGGCGCATCACGGAGCGCTTCGAGCGCTACTCGACCGTGACCGTCTTGGCCAGATTCCGCGGCTGATCCACGTCCGTGCCTTTTAGGTCGGCGATGTAATAGGCAAGCAGTTGCAAGGGCAACACGGGCACGAGCGGCATGACGGCGTCTGGCACGTTGGGCACGTAAAGCACGTGCTCGGCCAGCTTCTTCGCTTCCTCGTCACCGTCCGTAGCGACGGCGATCACCCGCCCATCGCGCGCGCGGACCTCTTGCACGTTACCGAGTGTCTTTTCGTAATGCGCGTCGTGGGGCATGACCACGACCACCGGCATGTGCTCGTCAATCAGCGCGATGGGCCCATGCTTCATCTCGCCGGCGGCATAGCCCTCGGCGTGGGCGTAGGAGATTTCCTTCAGCTTCAGCGCGCCTTCGAGCGCGATTGGAAAACCGAGACCACGGCCCAAAAACAACATGTGGTCAGCATGCTGCCAGCGGCGCGCCACTTCCCAAACGCTGTCCTTGCGGTCGAGCGTCCTGCGCATATCGTTCGGGAGCTCGACCAATGCTTGCAACAGTTCCCGGGCTTTCGCGACACCGAGCGAGCCGCGGCGACGGCCGATGTAGACCGCGAGCAGCAGCATGGCGGCCAACTGCGTCGTGAAGCACTTCGTGGAGGCGACGCCAATTTCCGGGCCCGCGTGCGTGTACAGGACGCCATGCGCGGCGCGCGGAATCGCGCTGTCGACCACGTTGGCCAGAGCCAAGATGCGCGCCCCCTGTTCACGTGCGGTCTTGAGCGCTGCCAGCGTGTCCGCCGTCTCACCCGATTGACTCACGGCCACGACCAAGTCTTTGGACGTGAACACGGGCTCTCGATAACGAACCTCACTGGCTAGCTCACACTGCGCGGGCAAACGAGCGAGCTGCTCGACCCAATGCCTGCCGGCGAGCGCGGCGTGGTAGCTCGTCCCACAGGCGATGAAGTAAACGCGCTCGATGCCGCGTACCGTCTCTGGGTCGAGGCCGAACTCCGCGTCAACCAGGTCGCCCTCGGAAAGTAGGATGCGGCCGCGCAACGTGTCCTCGATGGCCCGCGGCTGCTCGAAGATCTCCTTCAACATGAAGTGCTTGTAGCCGCCCTTTTCAGCCTGCACCGGACTCCAGTCGATGTGGCGCGGCGCGCGCTTGACTCGCTCACCGGCCAGCGTCTCCACGCGGACGCCGTCACGCGTGAGCTCGGCCAGTTCGTTGTCCTCCATAAACAACATTTTCCGCGTGTGCGCGAGCAACGCAGGGATGTCGCTGCCGCAGAGGGTAGCGCCGTCGGCCAAGCCGATCACGAGCGGCGAAGCATTCTTGGCGACCACGATGCGGTCGGGCTCTTTCGACGAGGCGACGGCCAGCGCATACGCACCGCGCGTACGTCCGAGGGCGCTGCGTACCGCGTCGAACAGCGCCGAGCCCGTCGCCACGTAGCGATTAATCAAATGCGCGACGATCTCCGTGTCCGTGTCGCTTTGAAAGCGCACGCCTTCCCGCTCGAGCTCGCGCTTCAGCTCCAAGTGGTTTTCGATGATGCCGTTGTGAACGACGGCGACGTCCCCCGCCAAGTGCGGATGTGCGTTCGGCTCGCTCGGCCGCCCGTGCGTTGCCCAGCGCGTGTGGCCGATGCCCATCGTGCCGTCGAGCTTTTTTCCCTCGATCGCGCGCGATAGGTTATCGAGCTTGCCGACGGCGCGGATCAACTCCAGCGCGCGGCCGTCATGGATCGCGAGCCCGGCGGAGTCGTAGCCGCGGTACTCGAGCTTGCGCAGCCCTTCGATCAAAATCGGAGCCGCCCGGTGTGGACCGACATAACCAACGATTCCGCACATGGTTTCTATCTGCCACCACGGGGCCCCGCGGGCCCAACTTTTCTCCGCGTTTTCGGCGCTTCTGACCCCTCACTCGTCCCGAGCCTGAGCGTTTGCCGACGATTTCGAGCCATTTCGGGCGGACGCGGGGCGCCAACGTCCCGGCGACCGGTTGTTGCGATCCGAGCGTCAGACAGAGGACACTCCAGCGGGTATGAAGCACGTCTGGGGCAAACGGTACTCGGCCGTGGTCGTTCTGGTCTGCCTATCCTGTGGGCAGACACCGGACAGCGGGTCGCCAACATTCCCGGCCGGGGGTGGCTCGCCAGCCACCGCCAGTAGCACGGGGGTGCCCGCCGGCGGCGCAGGCCGCCCCGCCCAGGGCGA
>CAXSGJ010000022.1:7468-22842 GCA_964236865.1 uncultured Polyangiaceae bacterium | reverse complement strand
GCGGAAGCGCAGGCAACAGGAATGCGGCGGGCGGGGGCGGCACAAGCGCGGGCGGTTCCGGCGGCGCTAGTGCAGGCGGGACACCAAGCAGCGGAACTGCGGGCAGCGCGGGCTGTAGCGCGCCAGGGACGCTGTGCTGGGACTTCGAAGGTGGTGCGCTCCCGAGCGGCTGGGCCGCGTACCGGAACGAATTCAATGGCACGCTCTTGGTCGACAACAGTAAGGCGCACAAGGGGAGCTACGCGCTTCATGCGAAAGACCTCACGGGTGGTACGGCGGGTCAGCAAGGCGGGCCCAAGAAAACCATCCGCTATGCGCTGCCCGCCAACTTCGGCCCGGTGCTCTGGGGCCGCGCCTACGTCTTCACGCACACGTCTCTCAACGACCGTCCCGACTCGCATTCCGGGCTGTTCAACGCGCGCTACCCGCGCCCGGGCACGGCCGACACGGACATTGCCAAGCTGGATTGGTACGAGATCGCGACGTACACCAAAAATTACATGTCCATTTGGCATCCGCCGGAACCGCCAGGCTACCCGGAGTGGGTGAAGTTGTCGGGCACCCCTTTCGTGCTGGACGACTGGGCTTGCCTCGAGTGGGTGTTCGACGGTCAGAACGGTACGCAGGCCCAAGCCGCTGATCCTCGCCTATGGCTCAACGGGGTCGAGCTCACGTGGCCCACGCAATACGTGTTCGCGGACCCCGCCACTACCGTGCGCCCGCCCCAAGAAAAGGCGACCCAGTTCACGCTGCTGGAGACTGGCGTCTACTATTATCAAGGCCTGCCCGAGACGGAGAATCTTTGGATCGACGACTTGGCCGTGGGCAAAGAGCGTATCGGCTGTCAATGAACGGCCCACGCCTTGTCTCGAACTTCGACCACGCTCGCCCTTGAGGTGCTGGTCGTGGTGAAGTCCTCAGTTCCGCTGGCTTGGGGCGCAGCGTCGCGCGCGCTGGAGTCCGCGCATAGGTTCACGTCCGGCGGACAGACGAGGTTCACCGCTCGTTCGGACTGGCGGTCGAAGCTTTCGCTCCACTTGGCAAGCCAATCGTCGCCATCGAAAAGCCCAACGTGCGTGTGAGTGGCGTCGAAATCGAGGCCGGCGGAGATGGCAGACAAGCCCGAGACGCGCAGCAAGAGTGCGCCTTGAAAACCGCTCGGCACGCTCTGTAAGCGGCCGCGCGCGACCGCCGGCCCCCCGCTCAACTCCACCAAATGGATGTCGGTCAGCCGACAGCGCCGCGCCAAGGAGCCGGTGATCGAGAGGTCGCGGAGAGGAAACGCGCTGGCCACCCACTTCGGCAGGGCGCCCTGTTCGGCGAGCACGGCCAGGCCAGGTGTCGCGTCGCGCAGGCTCGCGTGAAAGGTGCCTCCGAGCTCCAAATTATCCGCGGCGTGCCCGTACAGTGAACTGAGCTGGATGTCGGCCCACCACTTCGATACGGGGTCGGCCGCGTCCGGTAGCGCTGCGTTGCGCACGTGCAGCGCTCCCGAGGAGTGCAGCGTGTGCGCATCAAAGTCCAACGCGTCCAGCTTGAGATCGACCTCCAGATCGCCCGTCACTCGCGTGCCACCGATGCGGCCCCGCGCATCGCTTGCCTTCAGCGCGGCCGTGCCGGTGAGCTGACCTTGACGCTCGGCGAGGCGAGCCTCGAGGTCGAGCGAGCCCATGCGTGCGGCCCAGCCCTCCTTGGGCGAGCCTGTGCCGCTCCGTAAGGTCGCGTTTCGAAAGCTGACGTTCAAGATCCCGTCCCCGTTTCGCTCGAGTGCACCTTGGTCGAACTTGGCGGCCAGCCCTATGTCGGCGCGCGTCGTGAAGGTCCCCCAATTCAGCTCGGTCTGCCCGAGCTGGCCTTTGATGGACACCGCCGTGGCGCTGGCCCCCGAGAGCTGGGCCAGAGCATCCAACTGCAGCACTTGGACCCGTGACCACGGGCATGCTGCGTTCTGGGTCGTGTCTCCCAAGGTGACGCCCGTGGAGGACAACCGCGCCGAGGCAGAGCCCGCGTGGCGCGCTAGATCGAGCCGAGTGAGCTGAACGTTGAGCGCCGAGCGCCCCGAAAACCTCATGTTCCCGGAGTCCACGCGCCAGGCTGCCGGGAGCAATGATACGGCGCCGCTCAGGGCTCCCGACGCGTCACTTTCGAGTGAGGCGTCCACTTGCACGCGCGGCGCGCTGGCGGTGCGCGCTGGCCGCGCCCCGACCGTAGCCAGCGGATGATCCAAGCTAGCCGACAGGTTCAAACGCAACTCGGTGCTATTCTTTGGGTGGGCGAACGTGCCGCGGGCGGAGGCGGCGGTCGTTAACCGCGCGCTGCGGCCCTCCGCCGTGAGCGCCGGGATAACGGCGGAAAAGTGGGTCAGCTGCGTGCCGTCTCGAGTCGGTTCGGAATCAGCGATCAGTGTCAGCTGGGGGGCGCGCAGATCCGCGCCAAGACCGGTGCTGGACAACGCCGAGAGCTTCGCTTCGCCGTGCAGCGTACTTCCGGACGCGTCACGCCGGGCCAGGGCATGCACCTGCAACCCGGCCAACGAGAATTCTCCCTCACCGACCTCGGCGCGGAGGGCGCGGCCGGCGAGGTCCGCGACTAGGTCGCCGGTACGTTGCTTGGGGTCAGCATGCGTGACGTGCAGCGACAGCGCGCCAGTGTATCGAAATTGATTCTTGCCCAAGCGCGCGCTGAGGCCGTCGGTTTCGAGCGTGGCGTCGCCATTCAAGAAGCCGTTGACGTAGCGACCGCGGGCCTCGATCGAAGCGCCCCCGCCGGCTAGCGCGAACCCGCCGCCCTCCACCCAGCGATTGAGCCAGCTCGCGTCGCGCAAGGTGAGCCGCGCTTCGTCAACACGCGCTTCCTTGAAGTCGAAGTCTTTGGTGGTGTCGCGGTTGTTGCTCAGCACCGTGGCGCTGAGTTGCTCGATGTGCGGCGGGAAGCCCGGCGCGATCGACTCTTTGACGACGGCCCGCGCGATCAGCAGCGTGGCTTGGGTACCTGACTCGCCAGGGGCGCTCGCGTGTAGCTCGAGCCGCTCCGAGCTCAAGTCGCCCTGCGTCGTGCGGAGCTCCAAGCCGTTTTGCACGACGTCGAGCCGACTACCGGGCGCAAGGAGCCCGCGGCGCGTCTCCACGTCCAAGTGCAGCGAGCCGCTCGCGCTCGTCACTTGCGGGGCGGGCCCACCAGCAAGGAGCGCATAAACCTGCGGATCGAGGGTGACGGAATCCAGCCGGACGCGCGCCGAGATGTAACGGAGTGGCTCGACCCCGACCGGCCAACGAGGGTCGAACGGATGAACCGTGCAGTCGATGCGGCCGTGCAACGCGGCCGCGACGCGGTAGGCCCCCGCCGTCAGCAGCCCTGGCTCCAACTCCAACGTGGCGGGGCCGACCCAAAGTCGCCGCGCGGGGCGGAGCTCGAACGCTCCGCGAGCGCGGCCACGGCCGCGGTAGCGAAATGCTTGCGCCCACAGCTCGGAGGTCGCGACATCGACGTCGTCGAAATAAATAGACCACAGATTGTACTGAGCGTCGGTGATGAGCGGCCCGGGTACGTACGCTTCATACACGGCAGGGGCCGGGTATTCGGGGATCGGCGGGAAGCTCGTCACCTCTGGATCGTGCTTGGCCCAAGGGTCGACGCGGTTTCGAAGCCGGAACACGATGCCTTCGCCGCGTAAATGCGAGGCATGGAAACGCTGATGCAGCAGCTCGGTCAAGTGAACGACCAGAAAGCCGCGTGCCAAATCGATCGAAAATTGCAGGTTGTGATCTTGGAAGATCACCCTCACCTGCCGCACGTGGACGCGTTGCGGGATGATCGTCCAGCCGCCTTGAACGGTAGCCCGCACCTGATTGGTACCCGCGAATGCGATGGGCAGAATGTTGAAGTTCAAGAACGCGTTGGCGAGTATCAGGTACGCGAGCTCGACCACGGCCGGCACCAAAACCAGGATGCGCGCCGCCTTCGGCAGGCGGCGCCAGGGCCGCGCCAAGACAGCCCAAGCTCTACGCCATGCACTACCGAAACCGATCACTCCTGCGCGAATGCAGGAGCTGGGCCGCGCATCTCGCGTCGGGGGACTTCAAACTGCGCTTGGACGCCGCCCTCTGCCGTGGCTTTCGCGGGGCAAAGTGACGCAACGTGGCGTTCGGCCCGAGCCGCAGCTAGCTGCGGGCGACGCGCAGCGAGCGATAAAGGTCTACGGTTTGCTTGGCGATCGAAGACCAACTGAAGGTGCTCTCGACACGCGCGCGACCCGCGCGGCCGAACTCGGCCCCCAGCTCTGGCGCGGCAATCAGCTGATTGACTCGCGCCGCAAAGGCGCGCGCGAAGGCCTCGCGATCTTTGGGCGCGCCCATGGGCGTCCCGTCGGGCTCGAAGTGCACCAGAAAGCCCGTCTTGCCATCGACCACGACCTCCGGGATGCCGCCGACGGCGGAGGCGACGACGGGCGCGCCGCAGGCCATCGCTTCCAAATTCACGATCCCAAACGGCTCATAAATCGACGGACAGGCGAACACACTCGCGTGGCTCAAAATCTGGATCAGCTCGGGGCGCGGCAGCATCTTGTCGATCCAACGCACGGGTCCGCGAGCGCGCTCGAGCTCACTCACGAGTGCGCGTACCTCGGCCCCCATCTCCTTGGTATCCGGCTCCCCTGCACACAGCACCAACTCCACCCCCGGCGTAAAGTAGCGGGCTGCTTCGAGCAGATGCACGATGCCCTTTTGACGCGTGACGCGGCCCACGAACACCACATACGGCCGGCTCGTGTTGATGCCTTCGCGCTCGAGCACGTTCGTGGCTGGATCACGCTGAAATTGAGCGGGATCGATTCCATTATAAATCAAGTGCACGCGCGCGGGATCGACCTTTGGGTAGGCCTGCAAGATGTCCTTGCGCATGCCGGCCGAGACGGCGATCACCGCGTCTGCAGCTTCGATCGACGTGCGCTCGCAGAAACTCGACAACGCGTAGCCGCCGCCAAGTTGCTCGGCTTTCCACGGCCGCAGGGGTTCGAGACTATGCGACGTCATGACGTGCGGCACCCCGTACAAGAGCTTGGCCAAGTGGCCCGCGAAGTTCGCATACCAAGTGTGGGTGTGCACGACCTCGGTACCGCTCACGGCCTTCGCCAAAAGCAGATCCACGGACAGCGTACGCAGTGCGGCAAGCTCTGGGGCTTCACCATCGAGTAAGGCCCAGGGTTTGTATGCGCCGGCCACCTCCGGCAACGCGCGTGCCTCGCCGAAACAGTGCACGGCCAGATCGACCAGCGGCGAGAGCTCGCGCGCCAAGTATTCAACGTGTACACCGGCGCCGCCGTAGACCTCGGGCGGATACTCGCGGCTCAAAAGCGCGATTTTCATGGCCGTCCTTCCTCAGCCGCGAACCGGGTCGTCTTTGCCGACGACGACGATGCCGTTATCGCTGAACGTGAAGCCGCGCGCGCGGTCCTCCTCTGCGTCCACGCCGATGCGTGCGCCCGGCGGGACCTTCACGTTCTTGTCTAGAATGGCGCGCCGGATGATCGCGCCGCGGCCAACGTCCACGCCGTGCATCAATACCGAGTCTTCGACGGTAGCGCGCGAGTGAATGGAAACGCCGGGCGACAGGATGGACCGGCGTACGCTGGCACCGGAGACGATCACGCCCGAGGCGACCATGGAATCGACGGCCATGCCGCGCCGATGATCTTCGTCGAACACGAACTTCGCGGGCGGCAGCGAACCCGAGAACGAGTGAATTGGCCACTCGTGGTTGTACAGGTTGAAGATCGGATGGACGCTGATCAAGTCCATCTGCGCTTCGTAGTAGGCGTCCAAGGTGCCGACGTCTCGCCAATAGCCGGCATCGCGCTCGGTGGCGCCGGGTACTTTGTTGGTCTGAAAGTCGTACACTGCGGCCTGCCCGGCATCGACCATGGCCGTGATGATGTTGCCGCCCATGTCGTGGGCACTGTCCTCGTTCGCGGCATCGGCGTGCACCGCGTCGATCAACGCTTTGCTGTTGAAGACGTAGTTGCCCATGGATGCGAATACGCGCTCTGGATCGTCGGGTAACCCCTCGGCATCGTGCGGCTTTTCCCGAAAGCTCGCGATCCGCCCGTGAGCTCCCGGCGTGATCACCCCAAAGCGCGAGGCCTCGTCTTTGGGGACGCGAATGGCCGCCACGGTGACGCTGGCCCCAGAGGCGATGTGTGCATCCACCATTTGCTCCGGGTCCATCCGGTAAATGTGATCGGCACCGAACACGCAGATATAGTCTGGGCTCTCGTCGTTGATCAGATTCAGGTTTTGAAAAATCGCGTCCGCGGAGCCTTCGAACCAACGCGGGCCAAGCCGCATCTGCGCGGGCACCGTCATCACGAAGTTGTTGAACAGCGGCGACATGCGCCAGGTCTGCGCGATGTGCCGGTCCAAGCTGTGGCTCTTGTATTGCGTGAGCACCGCGATGCGCAGGTAGCGGCCGTTGACCAGGTTACTCAGCGCGAAATCGATGATCCGGTAATTTGCGCCGAAAGGAACTGCGGGTTTGGCGCGATCGCGGGTCAGCGGCCAGAGCCTCTTTCCCTCACCACCAGCGAGAACCACTCCGAGCACGTGCGGGCGTTTTGCCATACCGGAAAAATCCTGCCGGAAGTCGCGGCCCGACGAAAGCGGTTTCTAAGCGCTAATCGCGCTGCCGTCGGTAAGCGGCCCTTTGTGGCACAAAGCGACGAAACCACCGCGGACGCCTTGCGTCCGCAGTGGTTTCGAGCATGGCGCGTCCGATCGCGACGCGCCGTCCGCGCTGACGCCGCTCAATCAGCCGCCGCTGCCGCCCGAGCCTGCCTTTGCGCCACCGGAACCGGCGCTGGCTCCGCCTGTTCCGACGCCGGATCCGCCGCCAGCGCTCGTCCCGCCCGTCCCGCCCGTTCCGACGCCAGCTCCGCCGCCAGCGCCAGCGCCGGCCGCGCCGGTCCCGGGATCGACGTTGCCCACCGTTCCAATCGGCACGAACTTCAGCTCATCAACCCAAAAGTCGAACGACGCGGCCGGCATGAGGTCCGGCGTGGGGCCACTCGCATTGAACACGATGTCGCGGATGCGGTTCGAGCCAAAGGCGGGGCCGTTGGTCAAGTAAGCCGGCGCATGGAGGTCCGACCAAGCAATCGTGTATTGCTTCCAATCGGTCGTGAGGCTGATCAACACGCGGTGGCGTGCGTAGCAGTTCTGGTCCGCCGGCATCGCCGCGTCGTCGCAGAAGCCACCGAGTGATTTGGGGCTGAATTCAGGGTTGCCGACCAGAACGAGCAGCTTGTTCGCGCCCTCGACCACGGTGCTGCTGCCCTTCGCATAGAACGAGATGCCGCCGTATTTCGAAGCATCGAACGGGCAGCCGTTACTCAGCTCCGCGGCCAAGGCCGCGCCCCAACCGGTCAGGTTGGAACCAGTGACGTGCATGGCTTTAGCCGTACCGTTCGCGCCACCATCGACGGGCACGAGCGTGGCCGTCCCCGTCGGCATGACGGTGCCCGCACTCGCGTCGCGCGAAAAGTCCCAATAACCCGAGGCCGCCATGACGGTTGCCGGCTTGAACATCGATTTGCCGTCTTCCATATCGGCAATGACGGAGCTCGCGCCGTCGCCCGCGGGGTAGGGGCAAGTGCACTTCGACGTGGCACAACAGCTGGTTGCGCTATCGCAAGCAACCGCGCCGCTGCCGGCGCCTGCGCTCGAGCCGGTTGCGCCCGCCGAGCTACCCAAATTTCCGGCGCTGGAATTAGCCACGCCGGCCGCGGAGTTATTCGCTCCCGCGCTCCCATCGCGGTTGTCGCCGCTACCGCCACAAGCTGATGCCAACACAGCCGCGCCGGAGAACAGCACGGCACACGCCCAGAAGACTGATTTCGAAGAGGTCCGCATGGCTTAACAGATCACCTCACGGCCGAACCAAGTCAATCTTCGGAATGGATTCGAACACTCATCTGACAATTTCCGGACACGTCCAAGTTTCATTCGCAACACGTGGCACAGGCGCGGCGAACGCTCTTTAGTCAGGGAACTCGAGCATTAAGAAGCGGCGTACGACCTACCGGCGAGGACGCCTCAGCCGGCGCAGCGCTGAATGGCAGCGCGACGTTCACAAAAGCGACACGCTGAGGGCAAGAACGGTGTGTCGCCAGCGACGGCTCTCCAAGCGCCATTGCTCCGCATGAGTTGTTTCGATGTCGCGCTCCATTTCGCAGCACGGCCCGTCGTCAGTGATAGTCGGCGATGTCGGCACGGAAGACGCCCTGGAATTCAAAAGTGCCCTTCGCCTCGTTCGCGTCGAGCGCGCTCACTTGCATTTTCAACCGCTTCAGCTCGAACGCCAAGGAGGTCAAGCACATGCCGTCGTCCCGGGCGATGCCTCGAACCGTGATCTTCTGACCGGGAACGGGATCCCAAGCCTTGTTCGGGCCAACCTGAAAGTGGAGGTTGTCGACCGCCGTCGGGTCGAGCGTAAGTTCCTGTCCCAGTGTTGGGATGCCCGAGATTTGAAGCTCGAGATACACGTAGCCGCCGTGGTCATAGTCAACGGAGGAATCGCGGAAGCGCAGCACCGTCCCCACTCCGGCGAGCTCAGCTCGCTCGCCAGCCGAGCTACCCGGAGCAAACTGCGCAAACGGCAGGTTGGTATTCACTTTGTTCTGAATCTGGAGCGGCTTGCCCTCGAACGTGCCGAGGCTCACTGCGCCGCCCTCGCCATTGCAGGCGTGCGCCGGGTTGGGCGCGCCGAAAACGCCGCCGCCCACACCAGTTTCGCCACTGTCTGTCACACCGCCGTCCCCGCTATCGGAGGAACGACTTGCGCCAACATTGGTCGCACCAGCGCTGCCATCGAAAGCGCCACTTGTGCCATTGGTCGCACCAGCGTTGCCGTCGAAAGCGCCACTTGCGCCAACATTGGTCGCACCAGCGCTGCCGTCGGAAGGGCCGCTTGCGCCTTCCGTGGGCGTGCCCAGGAAAGCCTGCGACCTAGCGCCGCAGGCGATCAGACAGGCACAAACCAGCGTCAAACCCCCGAAGCGTCGGTGCTGCTTCATCACGGGATGAGAATAGCAATAGTGTGGGGGTGAGCCCATAGCCTCCGTGGCTGCGGTGAAAAACGCGCTGGGAGGCAGCGGTAAAGCGCGCGACGCCCGCGTGCCGAGGCGCCCTAGCGCGGTCCTGTTTGACGCCCGCTTCACTCGCCAATCAGCCCATTTGTCTGAAAAGCGCCGCCGCACTACACTTGACGGTCACGGCTAGGCCGTCCGCCGTCGCGCGCCTTCACCATGCACCGAACCCCTCTCCGGCACTGGATCGTTCGTTCGAGCTTGGCCTCGAGCGTGCTCTGCGCGCTGTGCTTCGTGCCAACCTCTGTCAGCGCGCAAGGCGCGGCGCAGCAGACGGTAGACGGCGACGCGTTGAAGCGCGCGCGCGAGCAATTTGGGCAAGCCCTCGCGCTCCAGACCGGCGGGGATTGGGCGGGCGCTTTGGCGTTGCTCAAGGAGGTCGCCGCGGTCAAGCCGACGCCGCAGGTTCGCTTCAACATCGCGTTGTGCGAGGAGCGCTTGGGCCGGTTGGTGGCGGCTCTCGGCGATTACGAGCTTGCGGGGTCCGATGCCGAGATCGAGAAGGCCGATCAAGTGCGGGAGGAAGTCGACTCCCGCTTGGAGGCGCTGAAGGCCCGCGTACCGCGCGTGACCGTGCAACGCGGCGAAGGCGCAGAGTCGGCCACCATCTCCATCGACGGCGTATCGCTCGGCGACTCGGTCGTGAACGTTCCCCTGCCCGTCGATCCAGGACCGCACGTGGTGGAAGCGACCGCGCTCGGTTATCTGCCGTTCAAACAATCGTTTCGCGTCGTCGAGCAGCAGAGGGCAACGATTTTGGTCGTGCTTCAGCTGAAGCCGGCCGTCATGGAGCCGGTCGTTCCGCGGCTCCGCTCAGGCTCGGGCGTCTTGCGCGCCGGTTTCTTTGTGGGCGGCCTGGGCGTGGCGAGCCTGCTGACCTCCGGCGCGATGTTCTACCTTCGGCATCGCGCGATTAACGACCTAGACCAGGCGTGCGGCGGCGGTCGAGACGCGTGCCCCGAAAGCAGCCGCAGCACCTTCGATCACGGCAAGACCTACACAACGGTCGGTGACGTTACCCTGATTGCGGGCGCCGTCGGTGTCGCGCTGGGCGCTACGCTCGTGATCGTCGGCAGCCACGGCGCGGAGCACGAGAGCATCGCGCTCGCGCCCGGCGCCGCCGGCGCGAACGCCGGCGGCGTGAGCGTGCTCGGACGCTTCTGAATGCACTTGCACGCGCTCAAAAGCCCGGATTGCGAATCGGAGAGACGAACGGGGTGCCGCTAGCACGAGGCTGACCCGAGGCCAGGGGCTCAGGTTCCGGCTTCTTTAGGACTCGGCGCTGCGTCGGCGCAGCGACGGGCTCAGGGGTGATCGGCGGAGCAACCGATTCGGAAGGGGCGGGCGGCAGCATCTCGACCGGGCTGACGGCGGGCACACCACCGACAGTTGGCGGTGTCGGCTCATGGTGAGCGGGCGATGCGCTGAGCGCAGGAGGAAGGGTGGCGCTGGCGGCCACGGTGGGGCCCGGGCGACGACTCAACACCAACGCCACCAGCGCGCCCGTCGCAGCAACCGCGGCGACCGACAGCAGGGCGCGGGTCGTGCTGCGGCGCGCCGAAGTCGGATTGTCCGGCGCTGCAGGTAGTGCCTCGCGCGTGGTGGCGCCCGGAAGGGAGTGCTGCCCTTCGGTGCTTGGGGTCGTTTCACGGCTGGAAACCAGCCCCTCCAGCACTGTCGGGGCTTCGTTGTCGGGGGCATCGGAGTCTGCGATGCGGGGCGCGGTTTTGCCGGCCTCTCGGCGATCGGCCGCGTCCAAGGCGGCCTTGATGGCCGCTTTGCGCTTCTCCAAGCGATCGGGCAAGAGCGCGCGCAAAAATTCTGCGACCTCTTCGTCCGTGCTCGGGCGCATGGACGGAGGGAGGGCGCGCGTCAATCCGATCAACATGTCGTTGGCTGTGGGGTAACGCTTGGCTGCGTCTTTCGCGAGCGCCTGCATGACCACCGCCTCGAGGCCCCCGGGATAACCGGGAACGATCGCGCTCGGCGCGGTGACCGGTTCATCGTCGCTGATGCGACGAATGGTCTGACCTTGGTCGTCGCCGCGAAACGGGTGGCTTCCCGTCGTCATCATGTACAGCAAGATGCCCACGGCAAACACGTCCGTGCGTCGATCGATGCGCTCGCCGCGGAGCTGTTCGGGAGACATGTAAGCAATTTTACCCTTGAGCTGTCCGGCCTCTGTCTCATTGGACGCGCGGCTGGTGGCCTTGGCCACGCCGAAGTCAACCACTTTGACCACGCCTTCATAGGTCAGCAGCACGTTCTGCGGGGAGACGTCTCGGTGTACGAGCCCTACCAAGGTGCCGTTCTCGTCTCGAAGCTCGTGTGCCGCGTGCAGACCGCGACAGGCCTGCGCGGTGATGCTGACGGCAATTGCCAGCGGAATACCGCCCCGCGTGGCGGCGTATTTCATGATGATGTTCAGCGGTTCGCCGTCCACCCACTCCATCACCAGGTACAAGATTTGATCGACTTCGCCGAGGTCGAGGATTTCGATGACGTGCGGGTGACGGACTTGGGAGGCGAGCGAGGCTTCGTCTAGAAACATTCGCTCGAAATGCAAGTCGTCCACCAGGCCCGGCAGCATGGTCTTGATCGCAACCATCTTCTGAAAGCCGCGGGTGCCGCGCAACCGAGCCGCCCACACGCTCGCCATGCCCCCTTTGGCGATGGGCAGCAGCAGCTCGTAGCGCCCGAGCACCTGGCCGGCAGTGAGGTCGTCGAGCATGCGTCCCTAAGAGAGCTCAGACTACCATAGCTCTCTGCCCAGGCGCCGCTTGCCCTACGGACGACAGCTAACGTGCGGTGCCTCTCGTAAGTGCACCGCATCAATGACGCTTCCAGATCGCCGAGCCAGCTGCCCACATTGTGTGTGTATATGGGAAAGTGCGCACGAGGCGACTCTCTGCCGCGGCGCGTTCCGAGCCAAGGCTCACCGACGTCCAGTGGCCTGATCCGGCTTCAACCGTGAACAGGCGCGCGCACCCCAAAAAATCAGAGGCCCGTCGACAAAGGCCGAGCCACGACTCGGGGCTGTGTATCATCACTCGCCCAGCCAGATGGAAATCCGGACCGAGTTGGAAATTGACGCCCCCGTCAGCAGCGTGTGGCGCATCCTGACCGACTTCGCGCAGTACCCGGACTGGAACCCTTTCATCACCGCCATCAGCGGGCCGCTCGTCGAAGACAGCAAGCTGCGGGTGCACCTCAGCCTGCCGGAGGGGAGAGACTTAAGATTTCAGCCGCGCTTGCTACGCTGTCGCGAACTGAAGGAGCTTCGTTGGCGTGGGCATCTGCTGTTCCCCGGGTTGTTCGACGGCGAGCATTTTTTTCGCATGGAAGAAATCGCGGCGCGGCGCACTCGCTTCGTTCAGGGTGAGATCTTTGCTGGTATTTTGCTGCGTTTCGCGGGCACGTCGATCACTCGCGCCGCGCGTGGCTTCGTTTACATGAATCAGGCCCTGAAGCGGCGCGCGGAGACGAACAGCGAAATCCGCGCCGAGATGCGGCCGCCCTCGTGACGGCGGGGCGAGGACGCCTGGCGCGTGCTATGAGGGTCCCCCCATGGGCATTCGGCGCATCCTAATCCCGATCGACTATTCGCAGAACTCGCAGATCGCGCTCTCTTACGGCGCAGAGCTGGCCACGGTCTTCGGGGCTTCGCTGGACATCGTACACGTCTGGGACCGGCCCACCTACGTGACAGACGCGATCATGGTTCAAAGGCCGGGGGAAGCGCATCAGCCCATCGGCGAGCTGATCCGCCAAAACGCGCAGAAGGACATGGACGAGTACCTGGCCGGGATCACGCTGCCCCCGGGGTTGCCGAGCAGCAGCCGGCTGCTTTCGGGCGATCCGGCATCCGCGTTGCTGACAGAGCTGAAAAAAGGTGAGCATGACCTGGTGGTGCTGAGCACCCACGGGCGCAGCGGCTTCGCCCACCTACTGCTCGGGAGCATCGCCGAAAAGCTCGTCCGTCTGTCGCCCGTGCCGGTCCTGACCGTGCCCGTGCCGGGGCGTGGCTGAGCGTGCCTTGCGCAGACGCGGCTTACCTGGCGCCGATATAGGGCGTGGCCCGCGACTCCCGGGCTCGTCGAGACTGAGTGAGGCGCGTTGGCGGAGCGCCGGGCCGTTCGACGCTGAGGTGAAGATTGCGTAGCGGGCGTGGCGCTAGTATCGTCGCTTGCTCCCCGTGACGAACGACCTACCAGCCCACTGCGTGTCGCGGCACGTCGTGCGTGTCCGCTTCGGCGAGACCGATCTCATGGGGATCGTGCACCATGGCACGTACATCTCGTACTTCGAGGTCGGGCGCGTCGAGTACATGCGCCGCCGCGGTCTCGACTATAACTCTTGGACCGAGCTCGGCATTCATCTGCCGGTGGTCGAGGCCCACGTTCGATACCGGAAGACGGCTCGTTTCGACGAAGTTCTGTGCGTCGAATCGCGGCTTACCGAACTCACCCGGGTGAAGGTCCGCTTCGAGTATCGCCTCTTACGCGGCGGGCCAGGCTCAGAAGGCGAACTCGTCGCGGAAGGGTACACCCTGCTGGCCTGCGTGGACGACCTGCACGTCCCGCGCCGCATCCCGCCAAACGCCGACGCCATCTTGAGAGGCCCAGAGCTGAATTCTGAGGTCTTCCCCGAAGTAAAAGCGCTCGCAGCGCGCTGAAGCCGGGCCGATGGTCTGAGCGTGGAGTGCGAGATCCAGGCGACTCGCCCTCCAGTTTCCACTCGCAGCGTACACGGTGCTAGGATGTTCCTCGCATGAACGACGGGGCGCCGCCGGGAGCCGAGCCAAAAAGCGTCCGCTCGACATTGGTCGATTCGGGCTGGGCTGGCGCACCACCGCCCGCCGCACCGTTGCCGCCGCCGCCGCCATCGCTTCCTCCGCCACCGGCTCCGCCGCTGGTCCGCGAACCCAGCAAGCCAGTCGCGCGGCCGCTGCCGAGTTACGAGACCCACGAGGCCGGCCTGAGCGACGTCACCCTAGTTGACCGGGAAATGCAGAGTCGCGCCAAGGCCAAACGCGAAAAAGACACGCTGCCGCCGCCGCGCAGGGGCGCGGCCTTTCCGTCCGTCCCGCCGCCTCCTCTCGCGCGACCCAATGAGCCACCGGCCGCGGTCGGCAATCCAGTCGCAGCACCGGCGCCGCTGCCCGTGCCACCTTCGCCGCCGCTCGCGCCGCAACCGCCGGCTGCCCGCACCGCCGCGACGGTGCTACCGCACGCCTCGCCAGGCTCGCTGACGTTGCCCTCATTTGCGGCGGCGCTCGCGCAGCGCGTACGCTTCGCGGGCGGCGAGGTGCCGCTGTGGAGCTTGGTGACGCCGCTCGTACTCTTGGTCGCTCTGGGCACCGCGTTCGCCGCTGCGGCCGTCACATCGGCCGCAGACCCGAGCTCCGCTCCGCCGTTAATCCGGCCCAGCGCCGATCTATCTGCAGCGGCGCCATCGCTGCCTCCACCGCCGCTGGCCGTCTCCGCCAGCGCCGCCAGCTCGGACGACAAGCCCAAGGCGCTGAGCGTGCTCGAGCGGGCGGCGGAGGGCGAGGACGCCGCGGTCAAAGAGCTCGACGGCAAGCCAGCTTCAGCGCTCAGCGTCGAGGAAGCGATCGCGCTTTCCCGTGGACACCGCGCGCAAGAAGTGCGCGCGGCCCGGGCGCTCCGGGATCGCGTCGACCACGACCCAGGGCTGATCAAAGATCCAGATCTGCTCTCGCAGCTGCGCCATTATACGGACGATCCGGAAACGGCGCGCGACGCGCTGTCGGCCATGGCCAATGTGCCCGGGCCGATCGGCGCCGATCTGCTGTACGAAGTGTGGACGGCCACTGCTTCGCGCACGACAGCGACCGATTTGGCGCGCGCCTTGACGTTCAGCAAGGAGGTGCGCGCCAAGGCATCTCCGGCGCTGGCGGTGGCCCTGGACTTGCGCGACGCCGACACCTGCGAGAAGAGCCGCGATCTGATCGAGCGCGCAAGCAACGATGGTGATCGGCGCGCGTTCCATCTTCTGGGCAAGCTGACCCGTAAGTATGGCTGCGGGCCGAACAAGCGCGCGGATTGCTACGCTTGCCTACGCGGCAGCACCGATCTGGACGCGGCGATGAAAGCGGTCAAAGCGCGGCGCGAGCCCCGGCTGTTCGGCGGCTGAACGCGGGAATTCCGCCTCATTCTTTGGCCGCTTTGCGCGCCTTGCTCGGCTCGACGACTCGGCCGGGCGGGCTCGGCGC
>CAXSGJ010000022.1:0-7458 GCA_964236865.1 uncultured Polyangiaceae bacterium | reverse complement strand
CACGACGTCGGCCAGCACGCTCACCACGACGATCAGCACCGCCCCCCACAGCGCACGCGCGCGCGGGGGCCGCGCGCGCGGCCTTGAGCTCTTCCAGTTCTTCCAAGCTCTTCGGCCAGTCAGACTTCAGCAGCCGCGACAGCCCGCGGTCGGCCAAGAGCTTTCCGCCGGTCTGACAGGTCGGACAATAGTTGAGCTCGTTGGCGGCGTAGGAGATGCGTTGCACTTTCGTACCGCAGACCGGACACGGTTGCTGGTAGCGGCCGTGCACCGCCATCTCTGGACGGAAGGCGGTCACCTTCTCGGGAAATCCGTCGCCCGCTTCGCTGCGTAGGCGATCAATCCAGGCCTTCAGCTCGCTTTCAGTTGCTTCGTGCAAACGCTCTACCTCGTCGTCCGTTAGGCCGCGCGTGAGCTTGACCGGGGACAGCTTGGCCGCGTGCAAAATCTCGTCCGAGTATGCATTACCGATACCGCTGAATAGGCGAGGATCGGTGAGCGCGCGCTTGAGCGTGCGATTCTCGAGGAGCAGCGCCTCGCGGAAGTCGGCGCGGCTGGATCCCAAGACCTCCAGGCCGCCGCGTGAAAAGTCCGCCAGATTTTCTTCGCCGCGCACCACGTTCAAGCTGGCGCGACGCTTGCTCCCGGCTTCCGTCAAAACCAGACTTTGATCGAGCCCGGCGAAGTCCAGGCCCAGCAGCACGTGCTTACCGGCGAGCTTGTCGGTCTTGTCCTTGAGATGAAAGCGACCCGCGATCATCAAGTGCACGACCAGGAACAAGTCATCCGAAAGCTCGAACACGATGCGCTTGCCCAGGCGACGAAACCCCGTGACCTGCTGCCCCTCCACCGCCGACAGCGGGGGCTCGAAGCTCCGCACCAGAAACGGGCTCTTCAAGCGCGTGCGCTCAATCACCTGGCCCCCGTACAGCGCACTCAGCCGCTCGATGTAAACCGCCACGTCGGGGAGCTCGGGCATCGTCCCGAAACTTAGCCACAAAGCGGGCCCGCGCCGCAATCACAAGACCTTTTCGCTGGCTCGGCCGATCTACTGAAAGCTTGGCGCGCAGCGGCGCGTTCTAGCTCTAGCCGCCCATGCACCCTCTTCAAAGAGCTTGCCTTTCTGCCCCGCTGATCCTGACCGTGGCGAGCGCGTTCGCCAGCCTCGGGTGCTCAGCAAAGCCGAAGCACGCGGAAGCGACGGCATTGCGGGGCACGGTCACGCGCTTGTTGGACGCCGGCCCTGACTCGGGAACGCTGATCTGCGCGCCCCAAGGCACAACGTGCTCGCGGGCGATCTTAGGAGCCCTCGTGCCCGCCGGCTCGGCGCTGCGAGCTGGCCCCGCAGCGCCGTGCAGGTGACGCTCGTCGATGGCAGCCGGCTCGACCTCGAGCACGATAGCGAGCTTCACTTGGCGAGCAGCCGCACGCCACGTGCGCGGCTGACGCGGGGCTCGCTGCTGGTCGAAATAATTAGAAAACCCGCGGCGCACGCTGCGTTTGCCCTCAACGGTTTCGTGCTGGAGCTGGCGCCGGGCAAGTTCGCGCTGCGAGCCGAGCGCGACGCCGCGAGGCGGCCTTCGTCGATCGTGAGCGCGCGGCGGCCATTTGGCGAGGTGCCATCGTGCACCCGGCGCCGGGTGTGCGTCCGCAGCTGAAAGACGACACCGTGTGGGTTCAAAATCCATGGCGGGACCCCGCCTTGCTCGAGTGGCAACGCGGCGGGCGCTTCGAGCTCAAAATCTACCGCATCCCGACGCGGGGCCAGCGTCGCATCGTGCTCGCTTACACACAGGCAGTAAAGCCGGTCGGTGGCGTGCGTCACTTCACTTACCCACTGCCGGTCGACCCCGGCGGGGCCACCGCGGTTCGGCACTTTGCCATCGACGTCGAAGTACGCGGTCAGGATTTTCACTTCGCATTGCGCAGCGTGGGCTATCCGCTCCGTGAGACAGAGCGGGACGGCGTGCGCGCTCTCCGTTACAGCGCCGAGGACTTCACGCCCAAGGGCGACCTCGGCATCGAGTGGGCGCTCACGGATCGGCAAAGTGAGGCTCACCACGGTGGCCGTGGGCATGGCAGCGCGCTGCGCGATGTCGTGCTCGTGCTGCCGGAAGGGTTGCGCGCGGTCGCTCCCGAGCGGCTGGATACGATCTTGTCCGGTAAGGAAGTGAGTATCAGCGCGCGCATGGACTCGGACCGCGTCGAGGGCCCTTTGATTCTGCGCGGCACGCTGGGCGAAGGTTCCTTCGAACGCCGCTACGACGTGCGCGTCGCCGCCTCGGACAACCCGGGCAATGCGTTCCTACCGCGCCTGTACGCCGCGGCGCGGATCGCCGATCTGGAGCAAAGTGGCGGGTTAGACGCCAAAAAGGAGGCGCTGTCGCTGTCCACGCGCTTCGCGGTGGCCAGCCGCTACAGCTCGCTTTTAGTGCCCGACAGCGAGGCCATGTCGAGCGCGTTTGGCTTGGACGCGCTGGCGCGCCGCGACCGCTACACGGGCCAGGATCCGGCGGAGGCAAGCGAGGCCAAGAGCGAGTCGGCCGCAGACGACACAGAGTCCTCGTCTCCCGCGCCCTTCTCGCCCGCGGCCAACGCCGCGCGGAGCGTCGCCGGCCCCGCTCCGATCGATGCCCCCGTCGAGCGGGACGACCGCTTCGCCATACCGCTCGCGAGCGACGACCTCTTTCCAGCGCTCGCCGATTGAAAATTCGCCGACGAAAACGCCCGACATGTTCGGAGCCTGGGATATCGGGCATGGAGAGGGGGCGATCGAAGGCGCACCTCAGCACCCCTCAGCCGCCTTGTGCCTCCTTGATCAAGCCCTCGAGCTCACTCTCACCGACTACCCGCGTCTCGACCGCGCGCACGATGCCGGTCTTGTCGATCACCATCAGGGTCGGCAGACCCACGATGTCGAAGCCGTTGGCGGCCTGATTGTCGCCGTCGAATAGAACGGGATAGCTCGGGCGATGGTCGTCGAGGTAATGCCGCGCGTCGGCCAGTTGGTCGCTCGTGTTCACGCCGTATACCGCAAACTGCGCGCCGCCGAGGCGGCGCGCCAAGCGGTCCACGATCGGCGCTTGTTGCCGGCACGGGCCGCACCAGCTAGCGAAAAAATCGAGGAGCACGGTTTTGCCCTGCAAATCAGAGAGGCGCTGCGTCTTGCCGAGCCCATCCGCCGTGATCATGGGCAGCATGAAGTCCTGAGCCAAGCGGCCCATGAGTGGTGAGCTCGAGGCGGATTGACGGCCGAGCCGGGGCAAGCCGAAGAGGCCGAGCCCGACGCTGGCGATCACGACCAGCGCGGCCACGATGTAGCGTTGCTTGACGTCGCCCTTCGAATGCGGCTGCTGGCTCAGGAAGCCCCCGCGCGCGCAGCATGATTCGGTCGCTCGAAGATCGCCGAGGGCGCGTCCTCGAGCGCGCGCTCCGCGGCGCGCGTTCCGGGCACCGGCAAGCGCACGCGCAGCCGCGCCCCGCCCATTTTGCCCTCCCCGGCTCGGATCGTTCCGCCGTGCTCGATCACGATTTTCTTGACGATCGAAAGGCCGAGACCGGTGCCGTCGTCTTTGGTGGTCACATAGGGATCGAACACGGTCTCACGCAACTCCTGTGGAATGCCGGGGCCATTGTCTTCGACATCGAGGTTGTAGAAGTCGCCATCCCGCTCCAAGCGCACTTGCACGCGGCCTTCACCCGGAGGCAGCCCGAGCAACGCTTGCGCGGCATTGCGTATCAGGTTGAACAGCACCCGCTGCAACATCTGACGGTCGACGAGCGCCTCCCGGCGGTCTGTCGGCACCTCGAACTCGATACTAACGTTGGTCACTTGCCCTAGCGACAGGAGCTCGTTCAGGGCCGACTCCGAGCTGTCTCGGGCGCCCGCGCGAACACCGTAGCGCGCGCTCTGCTCGCGCAGAAATTCAGCCAAGTCCGCGTGCTCCAAGCTCGCCTGCGGCAAGCGCGCGAAGTCCGAAAATTCACCGACTAGCCGGCGTAATGTGCCCACCTCGTCCTCCACGATCTCCAAGGTCGTGTCCACCAAGCGTTGGTATTCGGGATCGGCGCCGGCGTAGCGGCGGTGAATTTCCTGAACCGCGAGGCTGATCGGCGTGAGCGGATTTTTGATCTCGTGGGCCAAGCGCCGCGCCATCTCCTGCCAGGCGCTGATGCGCTGCAAATATTCGATGCGCGCTCGACTCGATTCGACCTCGCCCAACATGCGATTGAACGCTAGCGCCAAGTCGGCGATTTCGTCGCCGCCGCCCTCGGGCACGCGGATATTGAGATCGCCCTCGGCGACCAAGCGCGTAGCGTGGGCCAGCTCCGCAATTCGCCTGGAGACGCCACGCGCCAGCAAGCTACCGACGCCGATCGCCGCCACGATCGTGATGCACAGCAACGCCGAAAATGCGAGCACGTAGCTGCGCTCGTCTGATTCGCGGCGTCGCTCCACTTGCTTGTAAGTGTCGACGAATTGGCTCATTTCGCCGAGCTCGTCGAAATGTCGCTTGTCGGCGGCAAACTGCGCGGAAATCTGGGCGCCCTCGGCCGCATCTGGCGCCTCGCTCAGCGAGCGCGTGACCTCCAGCTGATTCTCCCGCGCGGCATCGAGGGGACGCCCGCGCGTGACCTCCGCCAGCGCTTGGCCGTCCACGCCCTGCACCGTCAGCGAGACGAGGCTCGGGTGTTCGGCAAAGGCGCGCTGGAGCTCGGCCTGAATCGCCTCGTGATTGCCGCTGTTCACCGCGCGGCGCAGCGCAGGTCGTAAAGAAATCTCGGCGGCCTCCTCACGCATCAGCGCCTTCACACTGCGCGCGAGCTCCTGATACAGACCGAGCGAACGATCCAAGTGCGTGCCCACGTCTGGAATGAAGAAGCGGGCAGAAGTCCGACGCACCGTGCTCTCGGCCAGCCAGATCGCCGCCAACAGCGGGATCAACGCTGTCAACACGATCGCTAGCGCGAGACGGCGCCGAATGCGACCCGAAGGCGCCACTCAGTCGTGCTCCGGTTCGTCGCGGTCGCGCTCGAACAAGCCGACCAGCGCGGCCCAAGGGTCGAAGCCGAGCAGCGCCGATAGGTCGCGGGACACGAAGGCCTCGGCACGGCCCAGCACGGGCGACAGGGCACCGCCCGCGCCAAAACGCTCGGCGAGCCCGCGTAGGCCCGCAAGTGCCGCTCGGCCCAGGTCGAGGCCAAGCGGCAAGGCCATGGCGGGGCTCGCGGGCGAAACGATGAGTTCCCGCGAAGCGACCGCCAAGGCCAAGGCTCCCGGAGCGGCGGCATAATGTCGATAGTCGCGCCGATAATCGCCGGATAAAAGACCCATCTGTGGCCGTAGCTCATCGGGCCCGACGATGCGGTCGAAGCCCAATCCGCGCCGGCGCGCCACGAGCCCGGTGTACAGCTCACCGCGACGGAATACTCCAAGCGCCACTGTGCGACCCTCGCCGCACAGCATGTCGAGCGCCGCGCCGATCACGCGCGAGCCCGGGACGGGAACGTCGGCAAACCGCTTGGGCCACCGCGCGATCAGGCCCTCCGACTCGAGCTCGCGCAGCGCTCGAGCGAGCTCCAAGGCTTGCTCCAGATAAGCTTGCTGCGGCCTAATGCGCTCGGAAAAACGTTCGATCAGCTCCTCCAGCGCGCCGGAAGATAGCTCGATGGACCAGCTGGCATCACACCGACCTGCTAGCTCAGGAAGTTTCATCGGCCACTCCACGGTGGACAGATTGAGACGACCACGTTGGGTATGCAGAAGCTTCCGGAGTCGATTGCCGGTGGTGACGGCCACGACGCCGCCACGCGCGTTCACTGCGTCCTTGGCTGGGGGCTGACCGTCGTCCAAGTCGGGCGCGCGGAATACTTCGGCGAGGCGTCGCCAATCGGTTGCGGTGAAACCCTCGAAGGAGACGTCCTGCGTGATCACGAGGCAGGGAGTATAGTCCCAGGCGATGCCCGAGCAGGATAGATCCCCCGAAGCCGTCGACCTGGCGCTGTTCCTGGACGTCTGCAAGACGCCCTACCATGCCGTCGCCGAGGTCGCTCGGCGCTTGAGGGGCGCAGGTTTCACGGCGTTTCGCGAGCAGGAGCCCTGGCAGGTCGAGCCGGGCGCCCGCGGTTTTGTGATCCGCGCCGGCGGCTCCATCATCGCCTTTCAGTTGGGGACGAGGGCGCCCGCCGAGGCAGGGTTCTTAATCATCGGCGCGCACACCGATTCCCCGAACTTGCGTCTCAAACCCGTGCCGGATCTGCTCAGCGTGGGGTACCGCCAGCTCTCGGTGGAGGTCTACGGCGGCGTGCTGCTCTCCACCTGGCTCGACCGCGATCTGTCGCTGGCCGGGCGGGTCGTGCTCGCGGATGGCAAGGTGGAGCTCGTCGATCTAGAGCGGGCCGTGTGCCGTATCCCGAACCTGGCCATCCACTTGAATCGCGATGTTAACAGCGCCGGCCTACAGCTCAACGCGCAGACTCACCTCCTTCCGGTGCTCGGGTTGGAGGCCAGCGAGGGTGGGTTTTCCGCGCTGCTCAGCGAGGCGCTCGGCGTCACGCCCTCACACGGGGCGCAGGCAGCGGATGTCCTCGGTTTCGACCTGTGCTTGTACGACACACAGCGCGCGGCCTTCGCCGGCGGGCAAAATGAGTTTTTGTGCTCGAGCCGCTTGGACAATCTGTCGTCTTGCCACGCCGCGCTGAGCGCGCTGCTCGGCGCCGAGACAGACCTCGAAGCCACCCGTGTGGTGGCCCTCTATGACCACGAAGAGGTCGGAAGCCAGAGCGCGTCCGGCGCGCGCTCGTTGCTCATGTCGGACGTGCTCGAACGCTTGGCTGCCGGCTACTCGCCGAGGGAGGCGAGCGCTCTGCCGCGCGCCATTTCACGCTCGCTCTTGGTGTCCGCAGACATGGCGCACGCCGTGCACCCAAATTACGCGGACAAGCACGACAAGCAACACCGCCCGGTGCTCGGCGCCGGCCCCGTGATCAAGGTGAACGTGAATCAGTCGTACGCCACCGACGGCCCTGCCGCCGCCGCCTTCAGCGCCGCATGCCGCGCAGTAGACGTGACGCCGCAGCACTTCAGCTCGCGCAACGACATGGCGTGTGGCAGCACCATCGGTCCCATCTCTGCGGCCAGGCTCGGCGTGCGTGCCATCGACGTCGGGACGCCGATGCTCGGCATGCACTCCTGCCGAGAAATGGCCGCGGCCAGCGACGTGGCGCCAATGATCCGGGTGCTCACGTCATTGCTCTCAGCTTTCCGAGGTTTGGATTCGGCGAGCTGACTTTCAGGGCACCGGTGGCGGCTGCGCGAAACGAGACTCCGGAAAAGCATCCGGCTCGGGCTCTCTCGGGCGATCATCCACATAAGGCGACATGTCGATGCCTCGGGCACTGAGACCGTCTGCGTCGTCGTAGCGGAGCGTGCGGACCAACGCAGGGTGAGCCGCAGAA
>CAXSGJ010000021.1:84283-96769 GCA_964236865.1 uncultured Polyangiaceae bacterium | reverse complement strand
TCCTCTCATCGTGCCCAAGCCAGCGCTGACAGGAGCGACCGCCCCAGCGTCCACCAGCGATCAACAGTCCTGCGACCCGCCTCCTGCGTGCCTGGACGGTTCTCGCTATCGCCCCTGGGCAAAGCTGCTCAAGCGTACCTTTGGTATCGATGTGGAAACTTGCCTGCGCTGCGGCGGACGCATGCGCCTCTTGGCCGTCATCACCGACCTCGCTAGCGCCGCGCGCTTCCTTCGTCACCGCGGCGAGCCAACCGAGCCTCCCGCCCGCGCTCCCGCTCGCGCCCCACCGTACTGGCAGAGCAAGATTGTACGACGACACGGCCAATCCGAGCAGTCCTCGCAGCTGGGGTTGTTCGAGGAGCACTGAACTGCGACTGCCCAGACTCGGGGAAGGGAACGGTGACGGCGCCAACGCGCGCCTTCGGGCGGAGGTTTGTTCACGCTCCGGGTCGCCCTCGCCCGATTGCAGTCCCAGTGGCTACGAATCCTGCCCGACGCTCACTCCGCTGCGCCGAAATGGGTTCGGGCACCGCCTGGCGTGCCGACCGCCCCCCAATTGTTTTACCCGGTCGCGTGGTCGCGTGGTCGCGGGTCGGGTTCGCGCAGTTGTTATATGCTGACAAGTGACAGCGCCGAGTAGCCCCATCGAAGGCCAGGCGGCTATGACGTGCCACAGGGCGGCGAACGCGACGACTCAGCGAACATCCCCATTTTTCGTCGTTCGCCACGGAAGCAACGCCGCGGGTAGAAACGATTCGAAAAACCGCTCGTATGCGGCTCGGTCGGGGATGGCGACACTTCGAATTTTGCCGCCGAGAGCGGCGATGCCGAGCACGCCGAGCCCGAGCGCAGCAACGAGCGCTGCGTGGGCGGCCGAGGGCTTCACAGTTCTGGCCCAACCGACACCGAGTCTGCTGAGGGCCAAGCGCAATCCGATGAGTAAGTGGCATGCTCCGGCGGCAAACAGCATGGCGTAGTAGGGAAAGAAAATAACCGGCCAAGTGACGAGCGTGAAGCCGAGGTACTCCTCGGCCACGGGAACGCCCTCAAAAAGGGCAGCGCCGCGCGTGGCCAAGGCATGCACGACGACGAACGCGACGAGGAAGTAGCCCGAGTAACGGTGCACCTTCTGCTCGAGCGGAGCGCGGCCGTCCTTCCGACGCCGAGCCAGTTCCAGGCTCGCAGCGATGTGAACGACGAGCGTGCCGGCTACCAACGCGATCTCGACCACGAGCTGCTGGTAAAATTGGCGGGCGACGTCCTAAAAGGCGTCGTAACTTCCTGCGCTGACGATGGCGGTCGCGGTATTGGCGAGGTGCAGCGAGAGAAATGCCGCAAACGCCACGCCGCTCAGCGCTTGAATTCAGACGAGCTTGGCCGGCGAAGGAGTCACTAGCCCCCCTGTGCCGTTCGCAGCAGGGCGCGGCCGTTTTCGGTGAGCAACGGCCACAGCAGCGTGTGGAGCATGGACTCCGCCTGTGCGATCGCCGTGTCCTCGGACGGCATGAGGCTGAGCGCCGAGTTGCACTGATGCCAGAGCAAGAGTGAGAATCGACCGAAGAAACCGCTTTCTGGCTCCGGGATGATCAGGCCAAGCGCGCTGAGATTCTCGAACAACGCGTGAAATTGTTCAACCCGCTGCTTTGCGATGTCACGGTAGCGCCTGCGCAGCGTGGGATGCAGCAGAAGAATTGCCGGCAGCTCGCGAAAGAAAAAAACGTACTCATGTTGCAGGCGGAACCACGCTTTCGGCAGGCTAGAGGGTTCGACACCTTTTGCCAGCATCGCTTCGGTGGCGTCGACAATCTCTTGAAACAGTGCCTCGAGCGCCGTCTCCTTGTTTGGGAAGTGGTAGTGCAAGTGTCCAGGGCTAATCCCAAGATCGCTGGCGACGGCTCGGAAGCTCGTCCCGCAGAAGCCTCGCCGGTTAAAGACTCGGCGCACTCTCGTCAACAGTTCCACGGTCTTGACTATCTAGTACATATGTACTAATAGCGCAATATGGCCGGTCGGTTTGCGCGGGTCGAGCAGTTGTTCTCTAGCCAACAGGCTGGCGGGGCATTTCCGGGCGGGCAGCTCGTGGTGCAGCAGAGTGGAAAGCGCCTCGTCGACCTCGCCATCGGTACGGCCCGCGGTTTCCGAGCCAGCGAGGGCGCTCCAGAGCCGGTCACACCGGAGACGCGCTTCCAAGTCTGCTCGGCGTCCAAGGCAGTGTTGGCACACGCCATCGCGCGCCTCGAAGAGCGCGGGATGATCGACGTGCACGCTCCCGTTCGCCGCTACCTCTCCGAGTTCGTCGCACCCGACGTCACCGTCCTGGATGTGCTGACCCACCGCTCTGGCATCACCTTGCCCGAGCTCAGCCGGCACCCCGAGCTGTGGGGCGAGTGGCGCAATGTCCTTCAGGCGTTGCGTGACGAGCCTCCCGCCTTTCCGCGCGGCACCTTGGCGTACCAACCGTTAGCCTACGGCTGGATCTTGACGGAGGTTTTGCAGCGGGTCACGGGCGACACGCTGGAGGCGTTTAACGCACGCGAGCACGGCTCCGATCTCGCATGGCGCTACGGCGGTCCCGCCGCCATGACCTACTGGCTCGGCGCCGAGCGCTACCTCCTGAACGGCGCAAACTTGGCGGATGGCTTCGAACACGTCAATAACCAGATCTCGGGCCGAACCGCGCTCGTCCCGGGCGGGGGGATGTACACGACGGCACGGGCGTTAGCGGCGTTCTACTCGTCCATTCTAACGGACCCTTCCGAACCGCTGTCGCGCTACACTCGAGCGCAAACACGCGGCCTCGACAAGATCACGGGCGCGTATGTGGTCTTGGGATGCGGCTTTGCCATCGGCTGGCGCTGGCCGCACTTGTTTGGCTGGTGGGGCAGCCAGCGCTCCTTCGGTCATGCGGGCGCATTCGCTGTCGTCGCGTACGCTGACCGAGCGACCGCCACCGGCATTGCGATCGTCACCAATGCCAGCCGCTCGCTCACGGATATGGTCCGTCGCTTTGCCCCCTTAGGCTCGGCCATTCGGCAAGCCCTGCGCGAGCCGGGCTGACGTCGGTTGTAGCGCTGTCGAACGCCGTTCCGCGACCCCGTGAGCGGTTACCGAAACTTCGATCACCAGCAGCGTTCGCTCGGGTCGTCTCTTGGTCGATGCGGGCGGTGATCACTGCCAAAAGGGATGCGACGTCCGGCGCGCTGGGCTGCGCGACCGCCCGGCATTGATCGAATCGATGATGTTCGCTTTGCCTACTGCGCGATCCTACGCTTCTAGCACGCCACTCGTTCGCAACCGTCTAGCGCGAAAAAACCGACGAACTACGGCTGAGGTCGCCGACGAATGTCTGCCCATAGTATGCTCAAATCGAGCTCGATGGCGTCGAACGGCACCGCGCGGACTCTCACGTCGCCCTCCCACGTAGCCACTGTGCGCCACTGCTGGTCTTGCAGCTGAAAGACCTCGAGGGTGCGCTGAATGGGCTCGAGCAGCACGCCAAAGGCACTCCCTCACGCGCGTACACAGGCATCTTACGAACACGGTCGAGCGTGGCGGTGGCGGGCGAAACGACCTCGCAGATCCAATCGGGCGCCAGATCGAATGCGGCAAGCTCTTCGGGAACGTGCGGCCACCCGAGAATGTGGTCCGGCAGGCCTGGGCGAGGCAAACAGCGCGCCGCCGACGATCTCGCCCACCTGGTTGGGCGGCAGCGCACAGAGCTGCTCCCAATGTGTTCCGAGTCGGTGTGCAGCGCCGGGCATGGTTCGATTCTAGCTCGATTCTGGCGGTGCGCCGATGCGCTGGTCGCGCGTGCGCCGAGCCGTGTTCAATAGCCGTAAAAGCACGACCGCGCGGCGTATAGGAGAGCCGGAGAAGATGGCGCGCGACGTGCGTTGCACCGGGGCCTCCCAGGTGACACGCGTCCGTGCACCATCAAGCCTAACAGTTCGGCGCGGAGGAAGTAGAGACGGCGGTCAACCCGCGTTGCGCCCGGCAAGGTGCCGCGCTCAGCCTTGGCGTAAGCGGGCTTGATGTTACTAAGAACCAGGTGGCAACTTGTGGTTCAGCTCAATTTCTCTAGCAACGTCATCAATTCCGCTTGTTCCGCGTGGCTCAAGCGGCCGAGGCGCGCGGCGAACGCTTGCGAAAGCTGCGCGAGACCGCGCGTCGTGGCTTTGCGGCCCGACGGCGTCAGGAGCAAGCGATGACGGCGCAGGTCCGTGGCGTCGATCTCCCGGCGGACGAAGCCGGCTGCCTCCAGGCGTTTCACCGTAACCGTTACGGTTGGCTTTGGCATGCACAGCGCACTGGCTAGCTCCGCCGGATGCTGGTGCTCGTCAACGGCAGCGAGCAGGAACAGCTCTTTGGTCTCCAGGCCGAGGTCCCCGACCGCGGGCGCCACACTGGTGATCGTGGCAATCACTAGCCGATAGTTGAGGGACCAGATCTTCGCCGCGTCGACTTTTTTTGCCATGAGCCACTTGCCGAGGAATTAGTTTACTATTAAACAACCCGCTACCTAAACTAACTGCGCACGTAAACCAATTCAGCATCTAATGGAGTTGCCATGTCCCTCGACAAATACGTGACGCTCGGCCGTTCCGGCCTCCGTGTCAGCCCGCTGTGCCTCGGCGCAATGACATTCGGTGAAGATCTGGGTTGGGGGTCCAGCGTCGAGGAGTCGCAAACCATCATCGATCGCTTCCTCGAGCTCGGTGGGAACTTCATCGACACCGCGAATTTTTACACCAAGAGCCATTCCGAAAAGATCATCGGCGATCACGTGGGTCGCCACCCCGCGCGCCGGGACCGCGCCGTGATTGCCACCAAGTTCAGCGGGAACCTGTACCCCGGTGATCCGAATGGCGGCGGTTCGAGCCGCAAAGCCATCGTGGCCGCGTGTGAGAACTCACTGCGGCGCCTGCAAACGGATTACATCGACCTGTACTGGCTGCACTGCTGGGACAAGCAAACGCCGATCGACGAAACGATGGCCGCGCTGGATGACTTGGTTCGCGCAGGCAAAGTACGTTACCTCGGCGTCTCTGACACGCCCGCGTGGAAGATTGCCGAAGCCAACCTGACCGCGCGCTTCCGCGGTTGGTCGTCGTTCATCGGGCTTCAAATCGAATACAACTTGATCGAGCGCAGCGTCGAGCAAGAGCTCGTGCCCATGGCGCTCGAGCTGGGCCTGGGCATCACGCCCTGGTCGCCGCTGAAAAGCGGCCTCTTGAGCGGGAAATACCGCCGTGACAACGTGGACACGTTCAAAGGTGACCGCAGCGCGTTCATCGGCCACCTCCTGAACGAAACCACCTTCGCCATCGTGGACGAGCTCGATGCCATCGCCAAAGCGCAAGACAGCACCATCGCGCGCGTGGCCTTGGCCTGGCTCGTCGCGCAGCCCGGCGTGGGCTCCACCATCATCGGCGCACGTCGCCTCGCGCAACTGGAAGACAACGTCAAAGCCACCGAAATCAAGCTCACCGCGGAGCAACTCGCCAAGCTGGACACGCTCACCAAGCCCAAGTTTGGCTTTCCGCAAAGCATGGCGCCCATGTTCCCCGCGATCATCAACGGCGGCACCAGCGTGAACGGCGAACAAATGCCCGCGTCCGGCTTCGTGATGGAAAAGGGCGGCGAGCCATATTGAAATTGAGATTGCCAGCGAAACCAGACTCATGAGGGAGCGGTCCGCCCGCGCCTGCCCGTGCACCATTCCGGTCAGCTGACGAGGGGACGGTCTGTTCGCCGCTCACTTTAACTTCGGTGGCGCGGTCGCTGACACCAAGTGCCGAGCCGCCCAACATCGGCCTGAAGCTGACGCGGCTTTCGCTTCGCGCAACCCGCGCAGCTTAGGCCTCTCGACCCCATTCCGACCCTCGCCTAACTCCGTTTGCATCGGACTTGGCGCTCGCTGGCGCTCGCCCACGTAGCTGAACGCCGGTACGTTATCCCGTCCTCTGGACGCCCACGCTGCCGGGCGGCGTCGCCGAAGAACCGAGTGAGATTCTGTGCGGAGACCCTCGGCGAACTTTCCGCCGCGGGGACGAAGCTGCATCGACGCAGGTTCAGCTCATGAAGAGCGCGCAATGCGAGCGAAGAACTCTTCGAACGTGAGTGTCGCCGGGACGTGTTCGGTTCCGGGCTGACCGAACGCGATCCACCCGGTGTTGACCGACTCCATCATTTGTTCATACGGCCCGGTCGACCCCGGCGGCATTCCAAAGCCCTGCAGCACGCTAGCCCAGGCCTCTCGCGGTACCAACTGCGCCTTCACCTCACGGCCGATGGCTTTGCCGATGGCGGTCGCTTGCTCGTTCGGGGTCACTCGTGTGCCGAGTTCGACCACCTTCTTTCCCGTCCAGCCCGAAATCAGGAGCTCGGCCACGAGCTTGCCGATGTCCTCAGTGCCGACGGTGGGGAACGGAAGGTCGACGGGTTGAAAGCTGTGATAGACGCCGGAGTCTTTGGCGCCTGCGACGCTGCCGGCGTAGTTTTCATAAAAAGAGCCGGCCCGCACGAACGCGCACGGAAACGGCAGTTCGGAGAACGCACGCTCCATCAAGGAAGTAGCGGTGATGTTGCCAAGCCGGTCGGTCTTTTCTGAGCCCATCGACGAAAGCGCGACCAGCCGCGGCACCGGCATCTGCGCTAACGCTTTGCGGTAACTCGCGAGCGATGCCTTCGCGTCGCTGAAGTCTGGCGGCGGCGTCATGGTCGGCTGCATCAAAAGAAACGCCCCCTCCACACCCTCGAGTGCACTGGCTAGCTTAGCTGCGTCATTCAAATCCCCCTCCCGCACCTCGACGCCTTGACTCGCGAAGTCTTTTGCCTTGGCCGGGGTTCTAGCCAGCGTGCGCACCTGCTTGCCCTGAGCGAGTAGATGCCGTGCTGCCATTCCGCCTACGTGACCCGTAACACCTGCGATGAAATACATAGGTTCTCCTTTCAACAGGGACTTGGGCTCAGGGCAAGCGCCTCGGGCCTGCCATCTGCCCACCTACGCCTTGAGCCGACGCGGCTCGCCGTCAACCGAGCCAAGTTCGATTCCGCAGACTCGCGGCTGATCCGAGAGGGACGTTAGCGCTGAATGGGCGTCGGATTGGCACGCCAGCCGCTGCCCGCCATGCCTCATCAACGCGACGGCAGCGTTCGCCCACGACGGCCGGCGTATGGGAAGAAGCCGGGATCGGCCGCCGAAGGCTGCGCCGCCCGAAGTCGACGGTCGGCGACCATCAACCCAAGAACCTCAACACGTGATCGGCACACGCCGGTGCTTCGCGCAGGGCCTACGGTGGAGAGAGCACTACACTCGTGTCGTTTCGGGTGTGCGTGCTCTTTAGCGCCCAGTAGATGAGCGCAGGTTGGAAGAACAAGCGCGCGAACCGCTTCTGGTCCGTATCAAGGCCGAACGCACTGCGCCGGTTGACGTATTGCGAGAGATTCCCGGGGAACACCGCGACGAAGAATGCCGCAGCGATTTTGCCTGCCAGCGCCTGATTCGGCTCATTGACAAAAACGAGGCTCGCTCCGAGCGCGATTTCCGCGAGACCTGACGCGACCACCGTTTGGTCGCGATTGAAGGGTACCCAGTCCGGCACCTGCGCTCGAAATGCTCGCCGCGCGAAAGTCAGGTGGCTAGTTCCGGCGAAGACCAACACACCGCCGAGGGCCGCTCGAGCCAGTTTCGCTGCATTCATGACGACCTTGAAGCAGGTTGCATGCCAACAGCGTCGCGCGTGGCGATAGAGCGCAGCGGGTAGCCCAGCCGCAAGCGGGCCCCACGAAGGTGTGCCCCGCGCGACGCTAGCAATCAGGAGCCCGTGCCCGAATACGCCCAGACGCTTTCGACCGGCTAATAGCTCCCCGAAGCTCGCCAGTAGCGGAGCGCGACGCCGGCTCTTTTCGAACCTCAGAGCGACGAGAATAGGCGAATGACGCGCTCCGCTGCGCTTCGCGCGCTGGCCGGGTTGGTCCCTGTCACGACTCTACCCGACGTGATCGAATAATCGTCGAACGCGCTGAATGAGGAGCTGTAGAAGGCACCCACTGCCGTCACGGCTTCCTCGATGGGAGTGACTCCGTCTTCGCGAAGCTTGTCGAGAATGTTCAGCACCATCTCGCCCGGGATCGTGAACCCAGTGACCGTCTTGCCCGCGATGATCGACTTACCAGTAGCGGCGTCGATCACGCCGGGCAGGAGGGCGGCACCATGACAGGTTGCACCGACTACGCCGCCCCGCGCCCATAATTCGGCCACGACTCGCTGAAGTCCTACCGCTTCCGGATAATCGTAGAGGGCTGAGTGTCCGGCCGACGCGAAAAACACACCGTAGTCACTCGGCCTCAAGTCCGCGGCTCTCTTCAAGTGAGACTTCATTTTCACCATGAAAGGGTGTCGCGCATTTTCAAATACAGCTTGGTCGCTACCCGCGAGAAAGGGCGGCGTCAGCGAGAATTCGTCCCACCCAAATGTTCCCGTCTCGGAGGCAATGTCGATTTCAAAGCCTGCCTCGGTGAAGACTTGGAACGGGTGAAGCGCTTCGGTAAAGAATACTCCGGTCTTTACCCCCTTGGGGAAAATTGCTCCATTGAAGCTCGAAACAGAGATGAGTGCTTTGCGGGGTAGTACGGTCGACATGGCTGCCTCTGATGTGGATATAAATGTAAATTCTTCTAAATAAAGGACACAAGACACTTCCGTGTCGTTCTTGGCCGACCGCAACTACGGCTCTGTCGCGAGCGTCCGATCGTCTTGGCCCACACCGCGTCCATATTCTTCTTCGTTTCTTTGGTCATCGACTTCGGCTCCAGATTCCGGAACGTCTTGACCTACCCGGCCGCGACTGCTGTCGTGGTTGCGTAAACCGGCTCGGGGTCGAACTGGGCCCGCGGAAATGCGAGCTTGCGATAGACCTCCACCGCCGCAATGACCTTAAAGCCTTTGTCCGCGAGCCTGAACGAAACTTCTTGTCCAAAGCCGGTACCAGCTCCGGTTACGAGAACGGTCTTCATGCTGGCCACTATTGAAACCGATTAGCAGTCGTCAAGGAGGACCCTTCAACATATGACTTCAGGTAATAGGATAGCGAATCCTAATCAGTGATCGTCATTCGGTTCAACGCTCCTTTGAGGCGGAATGCTCAGCTTCTCGGTCGAACCGGGCTTGCGCCTCCGTGATCTCATCGTGATGCGCGATCCCGAACGCTCGTAGCGCGCGCACGGTAGGCAGCAGAGCGGATCCCATTTCGCTCAGCGAGTACTGAACCGCCAAAGGTCGCTCTGAGAGGACGCGGCGTTCGATCAGACCGGTTCGCTCCAGACGACGCAACGTGTCGCCCAAGACCTTCTGGGAAACGCCGACGACGGCGCGCTTCACCGCGTTGAATCGGGCCGGCCCGTCCCCGAGCACGATCAGGACGACGGGTGCCCAGCGGTCTGCCAGCTGATCGAGAAGCGGGCGAGCGAGGCACGGCGGCGGCATGGGGGCGTAAGTCACCTTTTGGTATCCACTTGTGGTGCTCGTCGACCGTGTGTGACGGTGCCGAATGGACTCTAGCGAACGCGTCAGTATCGTTCAGATATCGACAAACAATATCACAATCCAGTCCGCCGTGTCGGCGGGCGTCGGGAAGCCGAGCGCGCGCTCCGTACTTTTAATCCACGGCTGGCCATTCGACTGGACCGTCTGGACGGACATCATTCCCGGACTCCTGGATGCCGGCTACGAGGTCATCGCGCCGGATCTTCGGGGAGTCGGCGGCAGCTCCAGGCCTAGCGCCGGCTACGACCCTCACACTCTCGCCGACGACCTGGCAGGGTTGCTCGCCGCGCTCGGCGTCGGCCTGACATCGCTCGTCGCCTTCGACGTTGGAGCGTGGCCCGCCGTGATGCTTGCGATGCGACGGCCGGGCCTCGTGGAGAAGCTCGTTCTCTCGGAATCTTTGTTGGGCGCGTTGCCGGGCGCGGAGGAGTTTCTGAAGGATGGTCCGCCTTGGTGGTACGGCTTCCACGCACAATCCGGGCTTGCGGAGCGTGCCATCACGGGCAACGAGGAGGCATATTTGAATTGGTTTTTTGAAACCCAAACGGTCCAGACGCTCTCCGAGGCCAAGCGAAGGCACTTTGTACAAGTGTATTCGGGGGTAGATGCGCTCCGTGGTGGATTCGGTCAATACCGCGCGATGAAGGAAGGCGCGGCCCAGTACGACCAAACCTTCAAGACAGGTCGACTCCGTCAACCGACGCTGGTGGTCGGCGCTGGCATGGTCAAAGATTATTTGAAGCGTCAGCTACAACCGCTCGCGGACCAACTCTTTTACTCCGAAATTTCAGACTGCGGGCATGTCGTGCCGCTCGAACAGCCCCACAGGTTTCTGGAGCTCATCCTCGACCATCTCTCCACCTTGCCGTCGAGCGCCACCCTCGTGGAGCGCTCATGAGCGCGATTGGAGAAGCACGCTGCAAACCAAGCGCATTCAGCTGCCTGCTGAATTAACCGGCACGCGGAGATTCAGGAAGCGCTCGGCAAGGTGTCTCGGTTTGCGACCGCGTGGGAGACGAGATCGCTCGGAGCTACGGGCGCCCTTGATTCAAGGCGGACTGCCTATCCGCGAGGCTTATTGTTCGCGATCGGATTTGTTCTCACGTAGGTCACGAGCGAGAGTTCGGGACGCTCCTGCGGAGACAGTGCCACGTACGACAACTCGACCAAGCCGTACTTCAGATGTTGAATGGTCTTTTTGCCCTCTCCGAAGTTCCTTACTTCTAGATTCGGCCACCACTTGACAAACTCGCTACTCTTGCTTGATAGCTCAGTGATCAGTTCGTCGAAGGGCAGCTTGTCTTTTGCTCTTGCTCGCGAGGCGCGAAAGGTTTTCATCGTCTCACGAGCCAACCCTTCCCAATCGACGATGAGCTTGCGATAAAACTCATTGAGAAAAAGCAGTCGGAGGGTGTTCCGCTCGTGCGGAGGCAGGGTGCCGTAATCTATAAAAAGGTCAGCGACCGCATGGTTCCAAGCGAGAATATCCAGGCGCCCATTCCTGATGTACGCGGGTAATGGATCGAGCGCCGTGATCAAGAGCGAGAGCCCTTCCGTGATGTCCTCCCCGATGAGATGGGGCGGCGACGCCCGGGAGGCGAGCGCGAATAGGTGCTCGGTTTCGGCTCTGTCGAGCCGGAGAGCTTCGGAAACGCGTTTGAGGGTGAGCGAGGAGACCGGAATGTCGCGGCCTTGTTCGAGCCATGTGTACCAGCTGACGCTGACTTCGGCGATCCGAGCCACCTCCTCTCGACGGAGCCCTGGCGTCCGACGTCGTAATTCTGGCAAGCCGAGATCACCCGGTTTCAGTCGGGCGCGACGGTCAACGAGAAAGGCGCCTAGCGCCTCTCTTTCCTCGGACCTGCGTTCTTTGATCGGCATGGTCGTCTCCTGGACTCACGCCGCGTGATAGCAGGTTCCGGGTCACCTCTGGCCGCGTTTCGCCAGCCGATCGGCATCAGAACGGCTTGGGGCCGTTCGGATTTGCGCCGCTCACGGGCCCGATGAATTGCTCCATGACGCCCCGAAAGCGCTCGGCGCGATCCCGGTCCCGCATGAAATCCCGAAAGCCCGCAGGTGACGCGTTGGTGTACTGCATCAGAGGCTTGTAATTTGCCGGCGTTGGCACGTCGCTGCGCGACGGCCATTGGAAAGGGTGCTCTTGCACGCCGCGCGAGAGCATAAAGGCCATGTACAGCTTTGCGGCGGCAGGGTGCCGTGCCGCCTTGAAGATTGCGCCCGCCTGATACCAGGCCTGGAAGAAGTCCTGCGTTGGCAATTGAAACCGAAGACTGCTTCCCTCGATTGGATTGAGGAAAAAGGCCGACGTGAAGGTCACGGCCTTTTCGCCGCGACCGATCACCGCGAGCGGCTCGGCTGTCCCGCGCACCCAAAGCGGGTTCTGCGCCAAGAGCGACTCGAGCCAGCCCAAGCCGTGTCGGTCGACGATGTTCTCGAAAAGAAACAACACCGCGTCATCGTCGTGCGGATAGGTTAGAACGATTCGGTCCTTGAAGTCGGGACTGAGGTAATCGGCAGCTTCTCGCGGCGCGCGGCTCGACTTGGTTCACGTCGTAGACGTTCGAAAAAGCAAAGGCGAATAAACCGTAGAACGCCCCATCCGGATCAGCGAACCCCGGCTCGATTGCGGCAAAGCCCGGCGGCTTCCAGCGTAGCAGCCAGTCGCGCCTGTTCCAATATTCAAAGTCCTGAAGCGTTTGTAAATGAGCCACATCGCACTCGAGAGCGCTTTTGGCTTGCTGCACCGCGATTCGCGCATCGTGATATTTGCTGAGGTCTACCCATACTTTCGGGTGCATCCCGGGGAAGCGCTCGCTGAATGCATCCTTGTACATTCCGGCCTGCTCGGGCGCGTCGCCGCCGGCATAGATGATGAGTTCCCCCCCTTCACCGAGCGCGCCTCGATAAAGGTGATCCAA
>CAXSGJ010000021.1:0-84273 GCA_964236865.1 uncultured Polyangiaceae bacterium | reverse complement strand
TGTTTCATTCTCGGTCATGGGCTTCCTGTAAGGGGCAAGCAGTGGCGCATGGAGATCGGGGCTACCTAGCGCCCTGGCTTGGCGTCTTCCGACTCGATTATGAATCGCCATAGTGGCGGGTCATTTCGGCGATTTCGCAGTTGCAGTATGCAAATTTGCACAGCCGAGAAGGCGGCACAGGGCGTAGTCTCGGTCGACTGACTAGGTCGAGCTAGTGGGTGGTGCGAAGCACCAAGCGGAGCGGCGAGACGCTATGAAACTATCCCGTTTAGAAGCATTCTCGGATGGCGTACTCGCGATCGTCGCAACGTTGCTCATCCTCGAGATCAAGCTTCCTAAAGAAATCGCTTCGAATCGACAGGTCTGGGCCGAGCTCCTTCACCTGGTGCCGGCATTCGCCGCTTGGGTCGCGAGCTTCGCGTTCATCGCGACGTTCTGGATCAGCCACCACACGTTGCTCGATGATCTCGAGCGAGCGGACCGGCCGCTGCTTTGGCTGAACGCCCTGTTTCTCCTGTTCATCACCATGTTGCCTTTCGCGACAGGCATGGTGGGAGAGCTCTACACTCTGACCGCCCCCGTCACGATCATGAGCTCCATCATGCTTCTGACGTCGCTCTCGTTCGTCGCCATGCGGTTGTACGCTTACCGCGCGGGGCACTCGCATCGCGGGCAGCTTGCCCCCGGCGAGATGACGCTGGCCATGCACCAGAGCGCGTTGGCGCCGGGGTTGTATGCGGCGTCCGTGGCGGCGTCTTTTTTATCGTCAATCGCGGCGCTCGCCCTACAATTCCTGGTGGTCGCTATCTTCGCCTGGCGATCACCACGACTTCCGCGCTAATGCTAAGCCGCGATGTGATGGCGGAGAAATGTTGGACTGGGAGAATCTGAAAAGCTTCTTGGCAGTGGCGCGCGAAGGGAATCTGGCGGCCGCAGCGAAACGTTTAGGCGTCAATCAGACCACGATGGGAAGGCGGCTCGACGCGCTGCATTTGGCGGCCGGGGCCGTACTGTTGAACCGGACGCCGTCGGGCTTCATTTTGACTGGCGCGGGCGAACGGGTGCTGAAACACATCGAGCGCATGGAAAGCGAGGCGCTTGCCACAGAGCGTGCCCTTAGCGGTCAGGATGGGCGGCTCGGCGGCCTGGTTCGTGTCACGGCCGTTGCGAGCGTCGCAACGCGCCTCATCACGCCGCTCATCGCCGGCCTCCAGCGTGAGCATCCCGAAATCGCGATTGAGTTGATTGTCGACGCACGATCGCTCAGCCTGGCCCGGCGCGAAGCGGACATTGCGGTACGCCTGGCACCCTTCTCGCAAAATGAAGCCGTCGTCAGAAAGGTAGGGTCTATTTCTGTGGGCGTGTTCGCTTCTGAACGTTACCTTCGAGATCATGGCGTGCCCGATTGGTCCAATGGCGCGGCCGACCACCGCATGATTGCGGCTCAGGCTGACGCCGTCGATTTTCCGGAGGTTCGCTGGTTCAATGGCTTGGCCTTCGCGGCCAAATCATCGTTCATTACCAATAGTCGCGAGGCTCAGCTGAGCGCGTGTGCCGACGGTGTAGGGCTGGCGTGTCTGCCCGATTACATGACTGCGGGCGTCGTCAGCCTACGCGCGCTGTCGGCATCGTCGCGCGCGCCTTCCCGCGGCGTATGGCTCGGTGTCCACCCAGACATGAGGAAGACGCCACGCGTACGCGCGATTTTAAACGCCTTGGCAACTGGCATTCAACGGAACGCCGCCCGCCTGGCCCCGCGCAAGGCGCACACCTGAATCGCGCGAGGCGCTAAGCTTTCGGAATATTCGCCATGGCAACCGTGCCAGCTGTGCTTGTTTGCCGTATCGAAATGGCCGATCGTCAAGCCCCGTGGTCGCGTCGGGCAGCGCTGCCGTCCATGCCGCACCTCAGGCCGTTGACGGCCGTCTGGATGTCGCGATACGTCAACGTGTGAAATGAGCACGTCTCCGCGGGCGGCCTCAGACCACGGCTCCGTTGAAGTGGCTAGCCGAGTGAGGTCGGTCTGCGTGACCGCTTCTTGTGCTTTAGCGTTGGTGTTTCGACTTCCAAGCCTGTGCTGGGGGTTACCGTTCCTGTTCCATCCGGATGAGCCAACGAATTTTTCAATCGTGCAGCGCATGCTGAAGCACCACGATCTAAATCCCCACTTTTTCAAGTACCCGTCGTTGTTCTTCTATCTGAACGCCATAGTGCAGCTCGCACATTACGGGGTCTGTCGCGTGCTGGGCGTAATACATTCTTCACAAGATTTGCCGGAACTGGACTTGCCGATCGACGGCAGTGGGTTCACCACGCTGCCGTCGGCATTCGTTGCGGGTCGCATGCTGTCGACGGGCTGCGGTGTGGGCATCGTGTTCATTGCTTACAAAATCGGCCGCGCGCTTTCCAAGGACGAGCGGGTCAGCGTTGTCGCAGCTCTTTTGGTTGCGGTTTCGCCGGGAGTACTGCGTGACACGCGCTGGCTGTCGCCGGATGCGCTCGTGACGTTGGCAGTGGCGGCGACGATTCTGGCGTCAATGCATGTTCTGCGCTCGGGCCGCGCCAAACACTACGTTTACGCGGCGATCCTGACCGGACTGACTGCATCGCTCAAGTACAACGGCGTGCTCGTGGGGCTCACCATCCCCATGGCCGCGTTCATGCGTGACGGGCGCCGCGCGTTTCGGAATCCCTGGCTCTTTGCATCGCCGTTCATTGCTGGCCTCTCCTTCTTAATCACCTCTCCCTACGTGCTTCTGGACTTTCCAACCTTCAGACACGACCTCTTGAGCGAGAGTGCGCACTATGCCCACGGGCATGCGGGCGCAGAAGGTGACACTCTCGCTTACTATTTCGAATATCTGTTGGAAGGGGAAGGTGTCGGCGCCGTGTTCGCCGTCGCCGGAATCGTGCTGGGCGCGCTCCGCCGGAACCGAGGGGTGCTTCTGCTTGGAGTTTTTTGCGTCACTTACTTCGCATTCATCAACTCCTTCGTCACGCGAAACGGAAGGACGATCGTTCCACTCCTTCCCACGTTGCTCATCATCGCTGCTTCGTGCTCAGTAAAGTGCGTGCGCTGGGTCGAAGCGCGCGTCGGTCCGTATCGCCTGCGTCGGGGCCTCGTTCCCGCGTCGCTGGCATTGCTGGCGGCTTATCCATTAGCCTGGTCGGTGGGACGGACACTCCCGTTGTTGTACAAGGACAATCGACAGGTCGCTGGCGAGTGGGTCAAAGCACACATTCCGTTACGATCGCACATCGCAATTGAGCGCTATTCGTGCTACTTGGATAAACGGCAATATGCTCTCATGACGGCCCGCAACTTGTGCGATTTAAAGCCAACTTGGCTGAGAAAACACGCCGACTATTTGATTTTCGCAGGCGACTCGTTCAATCGCTATGTGTTCGACGCAGAGCGTTACCCCCGCCAAGCTCAGAAGTATCAGCGCCTTTTTCGGGAATTCGAACTGGTACAAATGTTCAATGACGCACGGCGCGGAGCGGAGATTCGTATCTATCGCACGGCTCGCGGCGAATAGTTGGGCCCCCGAGCTAACACAGGTCACGTCGCTTTTCGTTATTCGGCCGCTCGCCCATCGTGAGCTTCTGATTCATATCGGGGTAGCGTCCGGCACCTTCTATCGCTAGTTCCAATGGTTGCTGCTGGCGACGTTCTGACAGTCCAAGGGAGACCCGAGCAGTTGGATCTCGCCCGGGCTGGCGCTCACCCCTGGCTGAACCGCGTAAACCCAGCCGATCATCACCCGCTTATCGGAGCTACTGACGAGCCCGACACACCAACTGCTCATAGTTTTACACGCAGCGGTGGCGGGGGTGATGGCTGTGGTGTTGTGGTACAAATATTGGTTGCAGGCATCGGTTGCTGAGCCCAGATCGAGCCCTGCCGAGCAACTATAAAAGTTGGTTGGACTGCCGCCGTAGGAGCGAGTGCCGTTGTCGGCGTGCGCGACTTGACATGAGCCGCCGCAACAGGCCGTCCCGGGGCATTCACAACCGTCATCGGCCGAGGCCGCTGGAGGATCACCGCAGTTTACGTAACCGGCGGCGCACGCCGGCGTGCAGTGCCCCTGTGCGCACCCCGGTGACGGTGAGGCGTGAGCGGTCGAGCAGCGGCGTCCGCAGGCCCCACAGCTTTCTGCGCTGCTATCGGTATCGACGCATTTGCCGCCGCAGCTGGTGAGAGTACAGACGCAGGCACCGGCGCTGCACGTCGGCGCGTCGGTGCCGCAGCTCCGCGCCTGGCAACCAACTGCCGGCCGTCGAGCATGATTGTGGAACGTCACCGGGCTGGCAGCGTTTGGTTTCTGGGGAACATTCGACACAAGACTGCTTCAAGCACACGGGGAACGAGCTACCGCACTGGCTGGTATTGGCCGGCGAACATTGCCCGCATTGCCCGCCGGGCTCGCAGGCCGGCGTCGCGCCCGAGCAGTCATCGTCGTTGCGACACGCCCCAGCGTTACCATTGTTGCCTGCGCTCGAAACGCCTCCGGCGGCCCCGCTCCCTTCGCCGGCACTCCCGCCCTCGTTTGCATTCTCCCCTTGTTCGCCGCCGATTGCTGTTCCCGCTCGGCCGCCAGTGGTCGCTGTGTCGACGACGCCGGCATCGTTCTCGTCGCCCGATTGGTAGCTGGGCAGGCGGGTCGCACTCACCGTAATCGTGTCTGTGCAGACGCCCGCGCCGTTGCACGTCTCACCCGCGCGACAGGTGGACCGCGCCTTGCCGTTCTCATCTACAGTCACCTTGTCGGCGCAAAGCGTGCTCAACACCACTGCCAACGACGCCACCCGGTCGTTAGGGATCTGAGTCACGATCGCGTCGCGACGATCCAGCGGGATCTTCCCCTCGCTGTCCTTCCAGCCAATGACGGTGAGCTTCACCTCGGCCGTCGGACTACCGTTCGAGACGATAGCGATCGTGGTCGGAAGCGTCGTCTCTTGCGGCACTCGGTAACTGTTCAAGAGGAGCGTCTTGTCGTTCTCGTCGTCGACCTCGATGTCCAAGCGACCGAGCGTCGTCCTCGGGCCGTCACTCGAGACGATCAACATCAGCCCGCCCCGCGCTGGCCTCGTCTTCGCGCAAGCCGCAACCGCGCACAGTGTGACCAAGCAAGACGCCGCCAGCGTACGCCGTAGATTCACGGGCCGCCGCCCCATCGGGGCAAAGCTTCGAGGGACAGAAGCGGAAGCGATTGTGATGGACCCGTCGCGTAGCGACGCCAAGGCATCCTGTTTGTGATCTTTCTGCATGGAGTCGCTATCGTCAAATGACAGGGGTGGTGGCCGCAGGAGGCTTGACCCGCGCCGCGCAGCCACCGGAACGCGGTTTGGCAACCGTAACAGGCGCTCCCCAGCCCCACAACGGCTAGCCTTCACCAGTGAGGATATCGCTGTCGCAGACTGGCCGCCGCTAGCGCTGCTCGAGCTCCAACGATCGTCGTCGTCACTGGACGCGCGCACTCGTCCCACATGAGCGTCGATCACGCAGTATTGGTCGCGGTTTCAGCGCTGAAGCCGCGCAGTCTTCGCCGCGGTTTCAGCGCTGAAGCGCGGTCAAGGTCCGAACGAACGACGTTGCATTCGACCACAGTCTTCAAGTTTTTGGATGGTCGGGCGATACGACTCACCCGTCACAGCCTTCGGCGTCGCGCCGCGGCGGGAACAGCGCGTCGCTCGAGGTGCCTAAGCCGAGTATACGTCAAACCCCGCTTGATCGCCGCACGGCGCAGCGCGACGTGCCGATCACGATGCGCCAAATCGCTAACTGCGACTCCGGTGTGGATCGACCATAGTCATATCTACAGTGAGGCAAAGTTTAGTTGGCTCACCTGGGACCTTCGGGTAGCCTCGAGCCGGTGTTCGGGTGCGGGCGAACGGCGAAGTAGTTCTAAGGGAGGCCCGGTCGACGACGTGACCGGCGCCGCTCAGGTAGGCAACATCGATTGTTCAATGGAGAAAAAATGGCAAAACCGGGCAGAGTGAACTTGGGTTTGGCGTCGATCTTGATTGCGGTAGTCGGAGCGGCAGCGCTCGGCGCCTGCAGTGACGACGACACGGATAGCAGCGCAGGCGCCGGGACGAGCGCTGGTGGCAAGGCCGGCAGCGGCGGCGCCGGCGGCAAGGCCGGTAGAGGGGGCGCGGGCACGGGTGGCAGCGCCGGCGAGGCCGGGACCGGGGCCGAGGCGGGGGCTGCCGGCGAGGCTGGCGCAGACAACGGTGGCGGTCCAGCGGGCGGTGGCGGTAGCGGCGGCATCAGCGGCACAGGCGGCATCAGCGGCACAGGCGGCATCAGCGGCACAGGCGGCAGCAACGCTACAGGCGGCAGCAGCGCTACAGGCGGCAGCAGCGGCACGGGCGGCAGCAGCGGCACAGGCGGCATCAGCGGCACAGGCGGCGCGCCTCAATGTGCCCCGTCCCTCACGAAGCCGACGGGCGTCCCCGCTGCCATCGCGGTGAAAGACGCAGCCGTGCTTGTCGCCGCGTACGCCGCACAGGGCGTGCAGACGTATACGTGCACCGCTACGACCGCTACGACCGGTACGACCTATGCATGGGTTGGCGCTCCCACGGCAAATCTTTACAGCCACGAGTGCACGCTTGCGGGCACGCACTACGTTGGGCCTCACTGGAAAGCCAACGACGGCAGCATCGTGAAAGGAACCGTCGTTCGCAATGCGGCCTCGCCGACTGCGAACGCGATCCCCCAACTGTTGCTCAGCGCCGCCGTCGACGGCGGAGTGACAGGCCTCTTCACATCGGTAACCGCTATCCAGCGTCTGGATACTACCGCGGGCCTTGCGCCGACCACCGCTTGCTCGGCAACCAATGTGAACGAGGTAGCCGTGGCCCCGTACACCGCGACGTACTACTTTTATTCCGGCACCGATATCATCCCGCCCGCACCGTAACGCTGCAATCGTTCGCGCACCTCTTCCGACGCCCGCGGCGGATCCTGGCGACAGTGGACGATGGCGTGACAGGCCAGCGTGTTGGCGTTAGTCAACGGAACGCGAGGCGCGCTGCTGCAGCCGCCCCCCGCCTAGTTCCGCTTCGGTCGGTAGCACACCACCCTTCCAAGGGCAGAAGGCTCTCAGGGCCCGGACTCTTCGTACCTTCCACCGCGTGCCTCTAAGTCCACGTCAAGTGGGCGGGTTTCACGCCGACGAAATGACTATTGCACGCGGTCATGCGCGCGTTGCATCGTAACTCGCTTCGCGTTCAACCGCCGCGCATCCCGCATCGCCAGCCATACATCTCACCACAACATGCGGTTGCGGCGGTGCGCGGGCTGTTGCAGGTCTGGTCGAGTGCGGTCGACCGCCTTAAATGTTCTCGATCGAGCAACGCCGGGTGGCGTCCTCTCAGCCTTTTGCCAGGACGTCGACGGTGCTCGGCTCGAACTGCGGGCAGCTGCCGAAGAACTCCGGCCGATCCCTACATTGGTCGCGCTGGAATGGGCCCATGCCCCTGAGCTCGCGTCGGAGCTGGATGAGATCCGCGATGCGCTCGCGCGAGCGGCCGCTTCATTGTGGCCTGATTGGTACATCACCGCCGAGCAGCGCCTCGATCGGCAGCGCTTGGCCAGCGCTTCCGTTGCAGGCGTGATCGAGGAAACGGCTAGCGCATCGGTGCATCCGTCGGCGAGCTGGCTCAGGGAGGCATGGCGCCGCTGCGCGGCGGGCAAGTTGCCGCTGGTGCCGCGTATGACTGCAGCCGAACAGGTTCGGCAGCTTTCCTGACCGCGGATGGGGAACTTGCCGCGCTTTTCGAATACAACCAGCCGATCACCGTGTACGGCGACAAGCAGTGCACGGTTGACTTGATTTGGCGCAGCGGCGCGTTGGTGGTCGAAGTCGATGGACATGAGCATCGCCGCGAAGCTGCCTTCAGCAAAGACCGCGATCGCGACTACCGCCTGTTCATGAGCGGCTACACCACGCTGCGCGTGACCAATGGCGAAGTGATCAGCAACATCGACGCGGTGGTGAACAAAATTCGTAGTGTAGTAAAACGCTTGCGAACGCCTTCAACGCACAGGTAAGTCAATGCTACAGATCACCCCTAAGCAGGCTCTCTTCCTCTGGCATCTCATCCTCACGGACGGAGCAAGCGACACCGGTGTGATGTCGAGCAGTACGGTGCCAAGGCTGAGTCGTGCCGAATGGCAAACACTCGTCGACGCGGGTTTCTTGGACTCTCCGAGACGGGGTCGAGCGACGTTCCTCACCGCGACTGACCGAACCTGGAGCTGGGCAGAACAGGCGGAGAAGGTTGAGCTCGTAACGTTCGACCCAGGTGCTGGTACCACGGCACTCGAGGCACTCTTAAATCGACTACTTCCGTTGATGCGCGAGCGGGGAATTGGTTTGGCGGAGCTGTTCAAGAACGACCCGCCCCCAGCTCCTCCGACTCCGCCCGCGCCCCGCGCCCCGCGCAAAAGCTCAGCGTCGAATGCCGCGCCAAAGAAAAAAACCAAGACAAAGAAAAGGCTGACGAAGAAAAAGGCCAAGGCAAAAAAAACCAAGACAAAGAAGACTGAGCCAGCGAAACCGAAAAAAACGACGTCGGTGAAGGCTAAGGCAAAGAAAGAGAACCGGCCGAGCGACGCGCCGTCCAGCCGCGAACCGCTCACACCTTCGCCGTCGCTCGCCGAACGAATCGAAGCAGCTTGCTTAGAACTCACCCAAGGCGCGAGGCAAACGCGAGTCACGCTGCATGATTTGCGCGCACGCCTAGGGGATGTCGCGCGGCAAGACTTGGACGGCGCGCTGCTCACTCTTCAGCGTGAGAAGAAGCTGGTCCTTTATCGCGAAGACAACAGTGCCGCATTGCGTCCGGAAGACCGTCGAGCAGCGTTGCTCGTCGGCAATGAACCCCGTCATCTCGTACTCTTGGAGGCCTGACCATCATGAACGGCGCGCTCGCGGCACTCCGCAAAGTCAATTTCGATTGGACCGCCCACATCGACCAAATCTGGCGTGACCAGCCGTACGAGACTCAAAGTCTGCAAGCAGATGCTCGGCGTGAGCTGGTCGACCGTTTGGACGACCTGCGGGACCAGATGAGCGATGCCTCGCCGCTTGGGCAGCCATTGCTCGGTCCTGCTGGCTCAGGCAAGACGCACCTAGTCGGCTTCGTGCGTCGGGAGGCTCTCGGTCGCGGGATGTATTTCATCCTCGCGGACATGACCGACGTCGCCGATTTCTGGGACACGGTGTTGCTCGGCTATCTGCGCTCGCTGCAGCAGCTATCAGGCGGTAAGCGCCAGGTCGATCACTGGCTCGTGCGCATGATCGCCAAGTTCGGTCAGGGGGTAAAGAAGAGCGACGCCATCCCGCAACAGCGGCCGCCGGGCTTGATCAACCGCATTGATGAGCTGATTGTTGGCGTGCGCCAGCACCACGCGGAGGTTCAGGAGCATTCTGATGTCCTGCGGGCCCTCGTGCTGTTCGCTTGCGATCACATTGACATCAATGATCTCGGATACAAGTGGCTGCAAGGCGTCGCAATCGACGCCGATGAGTTGAGTTTGTTCGGCTTCCGACAGCCCGAGCAATCGCCTTCACGCATCGTGCGCGGCGTATCTTGGCTATTGTCGCTCACCGCGCCCACGGCGCTTGCGCTCGACCAACTGGATGCAATCGTCGCCGAGCACGAGCTGGCGCGCTCGGAGCCCAACGCCGAGAACCCTTCGGAGCAACAGCGGCGCTCGCTCGCCATCATCCAGGGCATCGCGAGCGGTCTGCTCGAGCTACGCGACCTCTCGCGGCGCACGCTGTCGGTGGTTGCGGCGCTTGAAACCACCTGGAACGTGCTTCATGTCCAAGCCGCGGTCAGCATGGGGGATCGCTACGATAACAAGCTTTTGCTCAAGCCGGAATCGAGCTCGGCCGCGCTACGCGAGTTGGTCGCAGGCCGCGTCGCACCCGCTTATGAGCAGACGGAATTCGTGCCGCCGTATCCGACGTACCCGTTTGCAGACGGGTTCTTCGAACACTACGCGAGCAATACGCCGCGCGAACTGCTGAAAGCATGCGAGGTTCATCGCAAAGCCTGCCGGCGTGCCGAGCAGGTCACCGAGGCGCGCGGTACCGAGCCAAGTGGTTCGGAGCCATCTCCCCCGCACGGCTGGAAAGTCCCAATCGCCGAAAGGGTTGCGGAACTCGCGGCGCGCGCCCCGTTCGACGGGCTTTTGCACGAAGACGCTGAGAGCTGGCAAGATCGGCTAATCGAGGCCGCGTGCGACGCGCTCGTGCTGGAAAACCCAGTTCCCACCAGCGTGCTGGCCACAGTGGACAAAGACTTCTTGGGCACGGGTCGCTACGAGCCGTTGCACGCACGCGTCCGCTTGGTGCTGACTGATCAGCGTGAACGTGAGCTCCATCACTCTTTCCGCTTTTTACAGAAGTCTCACCCCAGTGCTTTTCTGCCGCGACTCAAAGCGGCACTGACCGCCTCGGGCATCGACAAAGATCTCGGATTCCGTGGGCTGTCGATCTTACGTTTTGGTCCGGTCCCTAGAGGCCCTGTCACTCAAACGCTAATAGCTGAACTGCGCGCGCGCGGTGGACAATTGCTCGAGCCGAGCGAGGCCGAGCTGGCGATGCTATTCGCGCTGGCGGAGCTGCTCCACTCCGCCAACGAGCCACCGCGATTCGATCAATGGCTAGCCGAAGAGCGGCCCGTCTCAGCCATGGCCTGCTTCCGCGGCGCGGTCGAATCGCTGTTCGGCGGCGAGCACAGCGTGAGCAGCGCGTCGAAACTCAAGGCATCCATCCCGCAGTCGAACGCCGTTACTTCGCAAACCAACGTTTCGCCGCCCGAGCCGCCGCGGGCAGTCGTCCCGCCAGAAAAGGATGCTTCCGCCGAGCTTCCGAAGTTTCGCCCCACCCCTTCCGCGCTCCCCATCGGCCGGCGCTTGGCGGGCGGCGAGCTCGGCGAAGAAGTGGGCATTCCACTCTCGATGTTGCCTTACCACACTTGTGTGTTTGCGGGCTCGGGTAGCGGCAAAACCGTATTTCTAAAACGAGTGGTCGAGGAAGCGGCGCTGCTCGGCATCCCGAGCCTGGTACTCGACGGCGCGAACGATCTCTCGCGGCTCGCGCTGCCGTGGCCAGATCGCCCAGAATCGTTCTTGGACAGCGACGTCGAGAAATCCAAGGACTATTTTGCTCGGACTGAAGTCGTGATTTGGACGCCGGGGATGTCCAACGGCAATCCAATACGGCTCGAGCCGTTGCCCGACTTCACCGCGCACGGGGCCACTCCCGATGAGCGCGCCGCCCAACTCGATGCGGCGATTGAAATCGCCACCACCAGCATCGCGGACATGGTCATCGACGGCAGTGGCGGCACCGCGCAAAAGCAGACCGCGATCCTCAAAGCGACCATGCGTCACTTCGCTCGGCGCGCAGGAGGGACGATACGCGAACTCGCTGCGCTGCTGCGCGAACCACCTGACGACGTGATCGAGCCGTACGAAAAGGGCGACCGGCTCGCGCGCGACTTGGGCGAGCGGTTGTACGCTCAAATTGATAACGATCCATTGATCGGCGGTTCCGGCGCGCCGCTCGATCCCGCCGCGCTGCTCCGTTCGAGCGACCCGGGCAAGACGCGCGTTTCGGTCGTCAGCTTGGTGGGCTTGTCTAGTTACGACCAAAAACGCCGCTTCGTCGATCAGCTCTCTAGTGCCCTCTTTTCCTGGATCAAAAAGAACCCGGCTCCGCCCGGTGGCATTTTGGGACTCTTCGTCATGGACGAGGCCAAAGACTTCGTGCCCTCGGGCAAGAAGGTGCCGGGCAAAGAGAACGTCCAGCGCCTGGCCGCGCAAGCGCGTAAGTACGGCCTCGGCCTGCTGTTTGCGACGCAAGAGCCAAAGAGCATCGAGCACAGCATCGTGTCCAATTGTTCGACGCTGCTTGGCGGCAAAATGAGCTCACCTGCAGCCATCAGCGCATTGGAACAACTGCTCGCGGACAAAGGCACGAGCGCGAGCGACGTTGGCAAGCTGCCGCGTGGAACCTTTTACTTTGGAACGAGTCCGGACAAGCCGCGCAAGGTCACGACCTCACTCTGTCTCAGCTACCATCCGACCACTCCTCCGACCGAATCGCAGGTGCTCGAACTGGCTCGTCGCACCAAGCCTGTAGGTTGATATTCGTCGTGCCTTGGGTCGCTGCGCCCCGGTCGCTGCGCCTCGACCCGATGCCGACGCAGCAGGCTCAAAGGCTCCGAAGCGTCGTCGAAGTCGAACGGGCGAACTGCGGCCCTGGCGTTGTGACGCGTCCGCACGCTAGGTTTGCTGGAACCGCGACGTCCATCAGCTTCGGGTCGGGGAGGGTCAATTGGCCCATCATCGCTACGTACGCTTGCTTCGACTCGACTTGAAGGCGAGGGTTGTGGGCACGCTCTTCGCCGATGGTGCTGACGTTCCAGCCTTTGTAATCGTGGGCGGGGTACACCAACGTTGCATCGGGGAGCTTCAGCAGCTTACCGAAGAGGCTGTCGTATTGTTGTGCGGCGTCGCCGTTCTGAAAGTCCGTGCGGCCGGTGCCGCGAATCAACAACGTGTCACCCGTGAAAACGCGGTCTTGCATTGCGAAGCTGTACGAGTCGTCGGTGTGGCCGGGGGTGTAGAGCGCTCGCAGCTCGAGGCCGTCGACTTTGAGAAGTTCGCCTTCGTGGACCTTGCGCGACGCGCATTGAGCGCGGCTTTGCTCGCCCAGGACGGTCAAGCATTCCGTGTGCCTTTTCAGCTCGCCCAGGGCGGTGACGTGGTCGGCATGAACGTGCGTGTCCACGGCGATGACCAAGCGCACCCCTAGCTCGGAGATGAGCTGGAGGTATTGATCAACCTGTTCGCGCACAGGGTCGATCAGCAGTGCTTCGCCGCCCGGCTGCGCCGCGACCAAGTAGGTGAAAGTGCTGGATTCTCGGTCGAAAAGTTGGCGAAAGAGCATGGTGCTTCGCTGCGCGGGAGCTGCCACCCGGTTCAGGAAGATGGCACGCGGGTGAGAGCGTCGTTTTAGAAAAAGGGTTCGTCCGCGAATCCTTTTCTTGGATCGCGGCTCTCACGTCTGTCCCGCTGATCGGCGGGCGCGGAGCCCGGGTGCTGTTAATTTCCTCGCTATTAGCGCTGGTGGTCGGAGCCGCCCTAGGAATTCTAGGGGGCGGAGGCTCAATCCTGTTGCTCCCGATTTTGGTTTATATTGTTGGAATTACACCAGCCGCCGCCATTCCGTTGTCCCTGCTCGTGGTTGGTGCAACGAGCGCGGCCGCGCTCCTGCCCCACGCTCGCTCCGGCAATGTCGACTGGCGTCGTGGGTTGGTGTTTGGGGCGAGCGGCATGATCGGCGCCTTTTGCGGTGGGCGGCTGAGCCACTTCGTGCCTTCGTGGCTTCTCTTGTCGGGCTTCGCTCTGCTCATGCTGGGCACCGCCGCCTCCATGCTGCTTGATAGAGCCGACGCTCGAAGGCCGTCCGATGAACGCTTCGTGCGCGCCTTGTTGCAGGGTGCAACCGTTGGTGTGGTGTCGGGCCTCATTGGCGCCGGCGGAGGCTTTCTCGTCGTTCCAACGCTCGCGCTGTTCGCCGGGTTGACCATGCGGCGGGCAGTCGGCACCTCGCTCCTGGTGATCGCGATGCAGTCTGGCGCGGGTTTCGCGGCACACTTGCCGCACGCGAACCTCGACTGGGATCTGGCGGCGTGCATTACAACGGCGGCGATTGTCGGTAGCCTCGTCGGTGCCCGTTGGTCGCTCAAACTGCCTCAAGTCCGACTTCGCCGCTGGTTTGGTTGGTTGGTGCTGGTGCTGGGGACCTGGGTGCTCTCCCAGCAGGTCCAGTTGCCGCTGCTCCGCCGCGCCATCTTTTCCCCGCTCGCGCCGCTCGTTGGTGGATCGATAATCGGGGCGGCGGCCGCGCTACTGTGGCTGTTTCAAGGGCGGGTCGCAGGGATCAGCGGCATCGCCGGCGGCCTCGTGGATGCTCGATCCGGGGATCGCTCTTGGCGCGTGATGTTCGTGCTCGGGCTGGTGGCTGGCGGTGCCTTCATGGTCAGGCTCGCTCCCGGCGCTTTTGGCGCGTCCCCTGTCTCTATTGAGCTCGTGGCCTTTTCCGGGTTGCTCGTCGGCATCGGGACGACCCTCGCCAACGGCTGCACGAGTGGTCATGGTGTCTGCGGCATCAGCCGACTGTCGGCACGCTCGATTGCCGCCACGGTCTCTTTCATGAGCGCTGGTATGTTGGCCGTGTATCTCGTGCGCCATGCGATGGGAGGTCACGGATGAGCCGCGCTGCGATTGCCTTCCTCTCGGGAACCCTGTTTGCGATTGGTTTGGCAGTCTCGAAAATGACTTGCCCTGGCAAGGTGATTGGGTTTCTGGACTTAGCAGGCAAATGGGACCCGTCCTTGGCGTATGTGATGGTCGGTGCGATCGCGGTGTACGCCACCACCTACTGGCTTAGTCGCAGGATGCCAAAACCAATTGGCGCCGACTCATTCAACGTGCCGGCGCGCGGTCGTTTGGATGCCAAGCTGATCGCGGGAGCTCTCGTATTCGGCGGAGGCTGGGGGCTTGCCGGCTTCTGCCCCGGACCGGCATTCGTTTCGGCGGGCGGCGGGGCCTCCCAACCCGTTGTGTTTTGCGTCGCGATGGTTTTGGGTTTCTGGGTTACAAGAGCAGTCGATGGACGAATCCAGCGCACAGCTGCTTGAGCTAGCGCGGTCGGGTGATCGTCGAGCGCTCGAGCTTTTGATCGAGCGTCATCAGGCGCAAATTTACCGATTTGGCATCAAGATGTGCCGCGACCCGGAGGACGCCAAGGACGTGCTTCAAGATACGCTGATCGCGATGGCGCGTGGCGTGCGAACCTTTCGCGGTACGTCGTCGGTCTCCACGTGGCTATACAGTATTGCCCGCAGCTTTTGCATCAAGCACCGCCACAAGACTGCAAAAGGGACCGTGGACTCCGAACCGCTGGACCACGAGCTGGCTACAGCAACCTCGGAAAGCCGGCGCTCGTCGGCGACGCCGCCCGACGAGTTGCTCTCCAACAAGCAAGTCGAGCGAGCGCTCGAGCGCGCGATTGCAGACTTGGAGCCGACCTCTCGCGAGGTACTCGTGCTGCGGGACATGGAGGGCCTCTCCGCGCTCGAGGTGGCCGCCGTGCTCGAGATCAGAGTTCAAGCGGTCAAGAGCCGGCTCCATAGAGCCCGCCTAGCCGTCCGTCAGGGCGTTGCTCCCCTCCTGGGCGTCCCAAGCCAGGGCGGCACGGGTTGTCCGGACGTCGTGGGCCTGTTCTCTCAATATCTCGAAGACGAGATTGCCCCAGACGTTTGCCAGAAAATGCAGACGCACGTTGACGCGTGCGACCTTTGCCGGAGCCACTGCGACTCGTTGAAGCTGACGCTGCGTCTTTGCCGCACGCAAGCGCAAGCAGCTGAAGTCCCGCCTGAGGTGCAGCGCTCTGTGCGTGCCGCGCTGCACGACTTTCTTCGTGAAGCGCGCTAGTCGACGCGTGGTTCATGAGCCTTGAGCTGCGCGGGCCATCTTCTCGGCTTTATTGGGCTCCCGGCGACCGCCCGCGACGCCGAAGGCTGGGACGGGGCGCGATCTTCTCCGCGACCATCAACAACCATTCTCCTCTAACCCACGACACCGTGCGTTCGAGAAGGCTTGATGGTCACGCGTCGCCGCGGGGAAGCCTCAGCCTTCGGCGTCGAGGACCGCGGCCGCGCTACGCCTGAGCTCAGTGCAAGCTGAGCGCGCCCAAGAAATCGACCTTGCCGAGCGGGACGCCGTTGTGGCGCAAGATGGCGTAAACGTGTGAGGCGTGAAAATAGAAATTGGGAAGTTGCAGCTGGCTCACGTAATCCGCGCCCAAGACGTACTTTCCGTGTAAAAACGGTAGCTCGATCTTGCGCGCTTCGGCGTCGGTGAAGTCCGCGGCAGCGTATGTATCCAAGTAAGCCAGCACGGTGTTCAGGCGTGCGCGGATCTCTTCGATCGTGCGCTCCGTGTCGGGGTGCTTCGGCGGCTCCTTTCCGGTCAGCCGCGCTGGCGTGGCTTTGGCGGTGTCGCACGCCGCCTGGATCTGACGGACAAGCGCGTACTGATTGGGATAGAGCCGAGCGTCCAGGAGCACGTTCGGATCGAAGCTCTTCTTTCCGGCATGGTCTACCGCGGCGTCGAGCCAACGTTCGATTTGCTGGAGCGTGTTCTTGAAGTGCGGAATGGTCGTGTCGTAGAGGGACATGCGGCGAGCGTCCTTCGGGCGCGCGGGGTGCGCAAGCGGGGAGTGCGGTGATCGGCCGCCAAAACGCGGGTGAATGGCTCTCGTGCTCCACCCCGAAAGCTCGTAGCCTCGGGGTCATGCGCCGAATGCTCGTGTCCGTGCTGATTGCCTGCGGGGTGGGGTGCGCGGGAACGCTGATCGCCTTGAATTGGAAGGGAAGCAGGGTAGAGCGTGAACGCGTAGCGAACGGAGCTCACCGGCCGGCAGCGGTTGCGCCGACGGCGCCCGCCGCGCACAGTCCGGCCAGCGCGCTAGCTCACTCGCCCGAAGAAGTGCCCGCAGCCCCCGACCTGGTTGCGCCGCCGGGGCCGACGCTCCCCATGCCCGGCGAGAAGGAAGCCTGGGCCATTGCAAAAATATTGGTCAAGGCGGCTTTGGAGTCGCCGAGTTCAGCTGACTTCGGCAGCAGCTCGAAGCAGAAACCCAACTGCGGTTTTATCGATGACTCTTGGAGTTGCTCCGGCTGGGTCGACGCAAAGAATAGCGCCGGAGCAACGCTGCGACGCACTTTCATCATTGCAATCAGATGGGCGGGCAAGGGCGACCGAACGGATCCGCGCACCTGGGACATCGTGGCCGCCCCGCAGCTAACCGTCCCTTGAAGGCCGTTCCCCCACACTGCGCCTCTTGCTCGCCCGGTGGGTTGCGGCCGGGAGCCGAGGACGCGGCGACGCGGACGCGCGCGAACGGGACGACTCGCGTCGATCCTCGACAACCTCGCCCGTCACGTTCGAGCCTCGGCGGTCTTGACTCGCTTAGCCGAACGTCTCTGGTTCGGGTGCAGCTCGGCCACGGCGCGCACGACCTGTTCGCGGAGGAAGCGCGAGACTTCATCGGCGTCTGCGGTGCGCAGCCAGAGCAGGTCGAGCGAGACCGGATCGAACGAGAACGGGATGGGAGCGCTGCGCAGGTGCGGGCGCCTGGCGATGATCTGTTCGGCGAGCCGCGGGTGGACCGTGGCAACCAAGGGGGAGCCATCGACGACGTCAGCGACATGGCCAAAGGCCGGCAGTGAGACCCGCACGTTGCGGGTCTTGCCTAATGCGTCTTCAATGATGCCGCGGGCATCACCAGCATAAGAAACCGCCACGTGTTCTTGGGCGAAGTATTCGCGTTCGCTCGGTGTCTTCGAAAGGCGAGTGAAGCGCGGGTCATACAGGCAAACGAGTCGGCTGGGCTCGCGCGCGGGGTCCACCAAAGGCTGCCGCAAGATCGAGCGTGGCAGCTCGTCGGCCACCGTCACGGCGAGGTCGACCTGGTTCGTCAGCAGCGCGTCTTCGACGGTTCGAAATTGCACGGGTAGCACGATGAGCTGAATGTTCGGCGCGGCCTCACGCAGGCGCGCGAGCAAACGCGGCAGCAATAACGACTCGAGGGGATCGGCGAGGCCGAGGCGGACGCTCGCGGTCGAGCTCTTGGGATCGAAGACCGGGACCGCCAGCGTCGCCGCCACCAGCGGTCCGAGGTAGGCGCGCGCTGCGACGGCGAGCTCTGCGCCGCGCGTGGTGAGCACGACGCCGCGGCCTTGGCGGGCAATCAGCTCGGCACCCACAAACATGGCTAAGCGGCGCATCGCGGCGCTGACCGCGGGCTGCGTGATGTACAGCCGCGATGCCGCTCGCGTCATGCTGCCTTCGTCCGCGACCACCGCGAACACGCGCAAAAGGTTGAGGTCGAGGTCCCGAGCATAAACACCATGCATGTTGTTCATTCAGGGTATTCACTAGCATTTTTAATCGCCAACCCTAGGCTTGTCCTCATGAAGACCTCAGGGAATACGATCCTCATCACGGGCGGAACGAGCGGCATTGGGCTCGAGCTCGCGCGTCAGCTGCTGGAGCTGGACAACACGGTGGTCATTACCGGCCGCAGCCAGGTGAGGCTCGACGCGGCTCGCGCCAAACTGCCGAAACTTTACACCTTCGAAAGTGATGTCGGCAGCATTCAAGCGGTCCCCGCGCTGTTCGCAGCGGTGGGCGCCGCGTTCCCATCGTTGAACGTGCTGATCAACAATGCCGGCATCGGCCTCAAGCGTAACTTGAACGATCCGAGCCTCGGCCTCGAAGAGATCACGCGCGAAATCCAGACGAACGTGATGGGGCCCGTGTGGATGATCCAGCAGTTTTTGCCATTGCTCAAGCGTCAGGAGCACGCGGCGATCGTCAACGTCAGCTCTGGGCTCGCGTTCGTGCCGATGCCGTTCAAACCCATTTACTGTGCGACGAAGGCTGCCATGCACTCGTACACACAATCGCTGCGTGTGCAGCTCGAGCCGAGCGGCGTGAAGGTGTTCGAGCTTGCGCCGCCAGCCACCGCGGGCACCGAGTTCAATGCGGACACCGACGAGCACGCTCTGAACACGAGCTTCATGATGGACCTAAGCAAGATGGTACGCGTGGCGATCCGCGGCCTCGCCAAAGACAAGCGCGAGATCTTGCCTGGTGCGAGCCCAATCCTGAAGCTGATGGGCCGCCTCGCGCCGAACTTCACGCTGATGAACAAGCTCGCGGTCGAGCTGGCGGCTGACAAGGCCGCACCGGCGCTCTCGCGTTGAATAGCACTTCTCGAGGGCAACGCAGGCACCATCCGGGCCATGCTCGGCGGTGCAAGAAGAGAGCGGCGCGCCTGCCCTTGCCGAACACTCACTTCACGACCGGGCAGTCGGCTACGGTGACCTTGTCGGTGTTGTTGTTAACATTGCATTCTTCGGTCGTGGCGTGACCTTGGCCATCGTCGTTGACCAGCATGTACACGACCGAGCCCACCACGTCCTCCGCGGCGAGCTCGCACGACACGGGCAGACAAGCGTTGCCGAGTTGCACCGGGCCGGTGGTATAGGAGACACACAGCACTCTGCCGTCCGCTGGCGGGCCTTTGTAAAAAGTGGCGGGCATGTTCGCGCCCACCACGCGCAGGCCGCGATTACAGACCTTACCGGTGAGCACGACCTTGTCTCCGTTCAGCTGGCACACGTCGCCCTGAGTCAATGCGCCCGTGATATCGGGCAATAGGTTTGCGCTTTTGTCGCCCTGACGGTTGGCCCGATAGTTGTTCAGCTTCGGATCCAGAAAGTTTTGCTTCCAGTCCTTGGTTGCGGGGATCTTGCCGTCGTCGTCGATGTTGGTGATCGAGTAAGCGTGTTGGTTCCATAGAGGGCGAGAATCCGCCCAGCGATCCAGTACGTCGCGGTAGACGTAGAGGGCATTCCAAGACATTTTTTGATCGGCGCTCTCGCTCAGGGGATGCAACGCGCGGCATACATTGCCCCCGCTGCCGTCGAGTGGCGCGCGGCAGCCAAGTCCTTCCGACTTCACGCTCGGGTGTGCGGGATCCGCCATGAACTGGTTGCCACAGTCGACATCCGCCTTGCAACGGCAGAAGCCGTTACCGCACTGCTTGCTCACGCAATCATCATTCTTGTCGCAGCGCACCCCTTTGTCGATCGGGTCCACCTCGGGGCAATCCACGTTGCAGTTCAAGTTCGAATTGACGACGATTTCCGTGCGCGTATCCCGATCAGGGTCGGCCACGACGGGGTTTTCGAGCCAAGTGCACGAGGAGCGAAAGGCGGAGAATTCCACCTCACCCGTGTCACCCTTATATACGCGCAAAAAGCACTCATCCGCGTAGACGGCCTCGGATTGGCCGTCGCCTTCGAAGTCGAAGATGACCGAGCCGGTGCGCGCAGAGCTTTGATCTTTGGACGGTTGGGCCCAGCGAATGTAAGGGCCCAGGCAGCCCGCGCCGCCTGCCTTGCAATCCGGATCGAAGACGCGGAAGGCGGTCGCGCCCGCCGACGCGACCTCGGGAAAACCATCGTGATCGAAGTCACCGATCGTGGGTGGACCGCCCCGTTCGTTCGTAGGCAGGTCGACCTTCATGATCTGCTGGCCCGCGAGCGTGTAGATCGCCACTTGCCCGCCACCGGCGGTGACGATCTCGGCCTGACCGTCCTTGTGCTTGAAATTGAAATCCGCCGGTGAAGCGCCGGGCGTACCGAAGTCGGCGAAGGCGTAAAACTCTGCGGCCGAGTTCGGTCCCGGGTGATCGTCCGCCCAGCCCGAGCCCGTCCACTTGAAGATCTTGTTGGCCACGAGCTCAACCTCGCCGTCCGCATCCACGTCACCGAGTATGGGGTCGGCGAGCACGGCGAGGCTTTTGTTGGGCGGCGCCAGTTGGTGACCGGTCTGACCGTTGAACACCGAGCCGTAACGGGCAATCACCTCGGGTTTGCCGTCGTTGTCGAGGTCGTGAATCGAAACGCCGTCCCAACCCGCGTTTGAATCGACCCCGGGCAGCCCGGCGTCCGCCTGCCAATATTGTTTGAACTTCTTGGCTGCGGAATCCCAAGTGAAGGCGACGAGCTTCGTGCCGTTGTCGGTGCTGTTTTCCCAATGCTGAGTGCGAGTGACGATCTCCACTTTGCCGTCGCCGTCCAAATCGGCAATTGCCGGAGCGGCGGGGCCGCGCACGTAAGCCGGGATCACCTCTTCTTGAACGCAGGTCTGCCCATTCAAGATTCGGATCACCCCGCCGGTCGCCGGTTGCCCGTTGCGGGGGTTGAGGTAGCCGGCGGTTTTGAGATCGATGCGCGGGTCGTATATCGTGTCCCCGAAAGCTGCGCCTTCGCCTTCGTCACTGGTCACGATGACGATTTCAGCGGCTGCGCCGGAGTCATTGGGCAGATCCGCGACGAGCGGCGTGGCCATCACGCGGCTGTGGTCCGGGTACGGGTCGCCGGCCACGGGCCCCGACCATTTGCATTGCAGGCTCGGGGCAAACACGCCCAGGCCGACGCTGTCCTTCTTGCATGTCTTGTCTACGCCGTCATTCGGCACGCACACGCCGTCTGTCTTGCCGTCGGTTCGGCAGCCCGCGCCGCAGCAACGGGCGTCACCCAAACAGTCCTTGTCGGTGGTACACGCGCCCGTGGTTGGGCGGCAGGTGCCGTCGACGCACAGCTCGCTGACTTGGCAATCACCTGGCTGCGCGCAGGCCTTGAAGGGGCTGCCGCCCATGCCGGTTAAACCGCCGTCGGAGAAGGCCAAACCGCCGCCGCTGCCGCCCGTGTTGAGCGTAAAGGAGCCGCCGGTGTTCGCCGAGCCGTCGCCAGTGCCGTGAGCAGGCGAGCCGCTGCCCTTGCCAGCACTGCAGGCGGCCGCCAATGCGCTGGCGAAAAACATCAACCCGCAGGCAGTGACGACTCGACGCAGCGGCCCACGCTTCGGTTTCATGGCAGAAACATAGCCAGCGCGTAGCAAGTCGCGCTGCGTGTTTCAGCCAGAAGGATGGTCAGTTTGAACGCTCAAGCCGGACTGCAGGTTTTCGGCTAGACCGGAAGTCAGCCGCGCCGCGCTGCCCTGATGATTCGGCCGGATGCGAAACTCGTTCCGACGAACGAAGGGCTCGTTGCCGGCTCAAACGGGGGCTCGCAGGGCGCAAGATCGACTTTCCGGTTGCCGCGCCAGAAGCGTAGCCGGAGACAATGCGAGGCGCGGGCAGTCGAGCGGCGACTCTATCTATCGAAAAGCATCCGCGATAACGAGGACGTCATGCCCAGGCCGCCACTCCCTCCATTCGACGCCGAAACTGCCGCGCAAAAAGCGCGCCTCGCCGAAGACGCGTGGAACAGCCGTGATCCGAGCCGCGTCGCGCTCGCCTACACGGAGGATAGCCGCTGGCGCAATCGCAGCGAGTTTGTGCGGGGTCGCGCCCAGATCGAAGCGTTCTTGGTCCGCAAATGGCAGAAGGAGCTGGATTATCGGCTGATCAAAGAAGTTTGGGCATTCCGCGAGAATCGCATTGCTGTGCGCTTTGCTTATGAGTGGCACGACGATGGCGGGCAGTGGTTTCGCAGCTATGGAAACGAGAATTGGGAGTTTGATGGGGAGGGCTTGATGGCCGTTCGTCTCGCCAGCATCAACGATCTGCCGATCGCAGAAGCCGACCGAAAGTACCAGTGGGCCCTCGGTCGTCGACCAGACGAGCACGCTTCGCTGAGCGAGCTCGGCCTTTGAAGTCGGGCTTCGTCGCGATGTCCGAGTGAGAAGCCGGGTTTGAAATAGCGACTTTTAGAGCCGAAAACGCGTCTTCCAGGAGCTGCGGCGCGTTGCATTCCCGAGCGATCACACGTAGTGTCCATTGCGCATGACGACGTCATTGTTGAGATGCAGTTTACGAGGCCCCTTGCTTTCAATCAGCTCTGCAGTCCTCGTCGCCGGCTGCGGGAGCCCAGGTCAGAACGTAGTTCGTTCGGATGCCGCGCGCCGGTTTTCATGCGCGGAATCGCGGGTCGAGGTGGAGGACTGGGGGCCACATACCGCTCGTGCGTCAGGCTGTGGGCAGTCCTTACTGTACTCCTGCCAGCAGTCCCGAGCCTCTGCGCAGGTTCCTCTGCAGCAGGCTCCCCTCACTGAAGCGGAAGCGCACTCGGCGACCCAACCCGGCGGGCCTTGTAGCTGGGTGCCGAACGATTGACCGCACGTGACTTAGCAGTCGCAACGCGAGGCGCGGGGTCGAGCGTGGGTTTCAGCAGGTAGCACACTCGAGCGCGAGCTCGGCGGGAATGTTCGTTCCGCGGCCGAGCGATAGCCGCCGCGGAGTTTCGGATTGAGCCTGAACGCGCCCCCGGTCATCGGGAACGAACGCAGCGACGCATTGCCACGGCTTGGATCTGTTAATAATCGAACGCATTTGCAGTGTCCCTCCCAGGTTCAACGCGCGTCGCCCCGCTCCGCCGCGTACCCCGCACCAACCGGGAGCCGTAAAGCTTGAACCGTCGGCTTGCTAATCTGCCACGGTGTGACGTTGCGGCGTGCGGCGAAGGATCAATGCGCGCCGCAGCGACGGAGAGCGATTCGGTACATGGCTTGCAGCGAGGTGTCGCCACTAATGAAGAAGCGCATGACCGTGCCGGATTACGTTCACGAAAACATCGATGCCATCGTCTCCCTGCGAGCCCAGGAAGAGCGGTCGCTCTCCACGGAGCAGCGCGTGATCGAAGAGCTGACGGGGTTCATCGGTCAGCCGCGCTCGCTGTATGCGCTGTTCTTGGGCGCGTTCATTTGGGGCGCTTACAATGCGTTCGCGTCGCGGTTCGGGGTGCCTGTGTTCGATGCTCCGCCCTTCTTTTTATTACAGGGCATCGTCGGCTTCTACGCGGCAGTGATGACGACCATGATCTTGGTGACCCAACACCGGCAGCGTGGCGAGGAACAACGGAACGCGCACCTCGACTTGCAGGTCAACTTGCTGGCCGAGCAACGCACGGCGAAGATCGTCGCTTTGCTCGAGGAGCTCCGGCGGGATTTACCGAACGTGCGTGACCGCGTCGACCCGGTGGCAGAAGCACTGCAAGAAGCAGTGCCGCCGCACGCCGTCATCTCCGCAATCGACCTCACCTCCAACAAGCCCACCTGACTCGAGGATTTGCCGACGCGGCCGAAGCAGACCGAAGCTCGCCATATCGTCACCTCCTCAACGACCCGAAGCCGACGAGCTGCCGGTTCCTCTGGCCCCGACCAGACCCGCCGCTGCTTGATCCGCGGACGCTTGTCAGCCGCGACGGCCCGTGCTGCGTTCCGGGCATGAAGGTCATCGTCACGGGCGCGACGAGCATGGTCGGCGAGGGCGTGCTCTTGGAGTGCCTCGCCGCTCCGGATGTCGAGCGGGTACTTTCAGTGTCACGCCGGCCGTGCGGACACACGCATCCGAAGCTCAGCGAGTGCTTGGTGCCTGACTTCCGCGACCTAAGCGGCGTGGAGGCTGCGCTCACCGGCTACGATGCTTGCTTCTACTGCGCCGGGGTGAGCTCCGTCGGGCTGAAAGAACCCGAATACACCGTCATTACTTACGACACGGCGCTGCACGTTGCGGAAGCGCTGGTGCGGCTCAACCCAGGCATGGTGCTCGTGCACGTGTCTGGCGCGCACACCGACGGGACCGAGCAGGGGAAGGTGATGCTACCAACCCATCCGCGTGCTCTATCCGCTGCTCAACTTAGTCTTCCCCGGCATCACTCTGAGCGACGTAGGCCGCGCGATGCTCCACTGCGCGCGCGTCAGCGCGCCCAAGACCGTGCTCGAAGCCAAGGACATCCAAGAGCTCGCGAAGCGGTCTGCTGCAGGCTGAGGCGCGTTCGAGTGTGGGCGCTCGCAACCGTGATGGGGGCCGCGACGATCCCTGGGAAGAGCGTACTTAACGCCGAACAATCGCATCGAGCCCGAGCTGCCAGGGCAGCCTGAAGATTTGGGCATGCCCCATTCTCGAGCTTCGATCATGGTCGGCGACTTCGGTTCGGTTTGAGGTCAACCCCTTGGGTATCGCGACGCGCGTCGGGGGTGCGGGCGCCTGTTCGGCGCGTGATGACTTGATGAAGCACGACGACTACGGCGCACAAAAGTGTGCTTTCGATTAGTCGAGCCGCGAAAAAGTCCACCAGCTGCTGAGCCGCATTGGCGAAGCGCGTACCGAACCAGATCGCGGCCCCAGCCCACAGGGAGTGTCCCAGGAGCAACGCCGGCAAAACGGCGGTCAGACGAGCACGCGCTGCGCCCGCTAGGACGCACAGCGTCAGAAACGGCATCACGATCAGCAGCGCTGCGCCGGCGCGCCGGAAGAGTGCCTCCAAAACGCGCAGCGCTCGGCCGACCTTGCCCGCGCGCGCTTCTAGCCACCGCACGGCCAGCTCACCGTACGCGGCGCCGAGCCCATATACTCCCACTCCGTACAGCGTCCGGCGCAAAACGCTGAGCCCCAACAGCAGCAGCGGGTCGACTCTACCGGCGGCCAGCGCCACGTGACGACCATCCGGCGCCAACGCAATGAGCAGCAGCGGCGCCTTGACGAGTAGCAGCGGAGACGTGGCCGTGCCCAGCACGCTCGCGACGGTCAGGAGCGAAACCAGTGCCCAACTCGCGCGCACGAGGCGCGCGGGAACGGGTCGCAAAATCTGAAGCGATGAGGGCATGCGGCAGGCGGAGGGAAGCGCTCACTTTTGCAGTGTTTGGCCGGGGCGCTCGCGAATTCGACCCAGCACGATGGACCCCGTCGAGCAGGCGCGGCGCGTTCACGTCTGGCCACGGCAGAAAGCTTTGGCGAGCGTGAACTCTCGACGCTCGGCGGCCTTGGCTCATGTTCGATTCGGCTAAAGAGCTTGCGTAGGAGTTAACGCGCGGCCCAAGCGCACCTGAAACCGGTTACAGCTAAGCATGACCTTCGAGTGGTTGATGCGCGCGCGGACTCTGGGGACGGTTTTCTTCGCGATCGGCGTGGCGGCGGCCTGTTCGGCGGGCGCAGGCAAGAGCGGCGCCCGCACGGAGGATCGAAACGACGGCGCCACGAGTAGTGGGGGCAAGGGCGCCGGCAGCGGCAGCGCTCCCGTCTTGAGCTTGGGTGGTGACATGCCAAGCACGGGAGTTGGAGCGGGTGGCGCGCCCCCCGTCGTCCACACCGCGTGTACCAAGAACGAGGACTGCGCTGGAGCCGACTCGGTATGCGTGAAGCCAGGCGCCAAGTCGGGCATCACTGGCCCCGGCGAATGCGCTCCGAAACGCGGCGCGTGCGGCGCAGCCGACGTTTGCGGCCAAGACTCCTATTGTTGCGGCGCGGGCTGTCGCCTAGACGATGGAGATAAGGTCTGCATCCCGTTCGACTTTGGCACGAGCCCCGAATGCAAACTGCCGGCGGCGGCCGCGGTATTCGCCCCCTCCGTGCAGTGCGAGTGGGCGCCCGACGCGAAAGATCCGAATGCCGCGTCGAAATATGTGCTCTCTTCGCCGCTAGTGGCCGACTTGCCGAACGACTCGGGGGCCAGTGCGGAGGTTGTGTTCACGACTTGGGACACGACGTCCACGACCGGAGGCGCCATTCCTGACAGCGGTTCGTCGTCGGCTGCGGGAATGATCCGCATCGTCAGCGGGCAAACCTGTGAGCTGAAGGAAACGGTTCAAGACTCTATCGGTAAGGTCCGGGCAAATTCGCCGCTCGCGCTCGCCGACCTCGACAACAACGGGACGATCGACATCGTATCTAGGCTGGATCAGGGCGGTGTCATCGCGTTCAAGTGGGACGGCGCGAAGTTCGTCAAGATGTGGGAGACCGCGGGCAAGCTGCCAAAGGCGCAGACCTGGGATGGCCCCTCGATTCACGATCTGAACGACGACGGCCTGCCCGAAATCTTGGTGAGTGACTCGGTTTACGACGGTCAGACGGGCGCGCTGATCTATGACGTCACCATCGCGAGCAACACGTTCAATGGCTACATCGCGGTGGCTGGGGCGCTCGACGGCGACGGCAAAGTGAAGTTGCTCGGCGGCGACAGCAATCAGAGCACTACATTCAGTTGGCTCGGCAATAGGTGGGTCGATGACGCGGCGATGCGGCAAGGACAGCGGCTCCCTTTTTACAACGGCAACTACGCATTTGCGGACTTCGGCACGCCGACCGGCACCGGGTTCGATCTCACCAAATTCGATGGTATCGCTGACATCGTTGGTGTCGAAGTAAGCGGCGGAGTGAAAATTTTCGCGAATACCCCGGGCGCGATCGCGCTGGACGTGCCCCCCGCCTCTTTTGCCGGAGGCGGGCCACCAACGGTCGGTGATTTCGACGGCGACGGCCAGCCAGAGGCGGCGGTCGCAGGTCGCAAAGAGCTCGCCGTGTTCGACCCCGGCTGCGCCGGTCCAGGCAATGGCTGCCTAGAGAAGTACGTACGCTGGCGGCAACCCTCTCAAGATTCGTCTTCGGCGCAGACTGGTGTGTCGCTGTTCGACTTCGACGGCGACGGCAAGGTCGAGGTCGTCTACGCGGACGAGTGCTTCTTGCGCATCTACTCGGGTTCGACCGGAGAAGTACGATTCTCCGCGTACCGCACCTCCGCAACTTGGTACGAGAGCCCGATCATCGCCGACGTGGACAAAGACGACGCGACGGAGATCATCGTCAACAACGCGATGGCCGTCGGCTGCTCCGATGCCCGCACGCAGATCGCGCCGACCGGCACGCCCTATGTCGATCCACTCGACCCAGGCGTGCATTGTTTGGAAAACGCCGACTGCGTGCCGGGCGGCAAATGCGTGGCTGGCTTCTGTCGCTGCTCGGGAGCCTCACAATGCGACGTGGGCCTCAGCTGCATTGCTCCGCCCGACAAGAGTGCCAATGTGCCTAATCCTCCGTCCGGGTCGGACGGCAACGTGTGCCGCGCCACCAATCCAAACAGCACCACTTCCAAAGGCGGCATTCGTATCCTGAGGGATCGCCTCGACCGCACGGCGTCTTCCCGTCCGCTCTGGAATCAGCACGCGTACTCGATCACCAATATCAATGACGACGGCAAAGTTCCGAAGACGTCGGAGTGGCGGGCGAACTGGAAGGAGCCGAGTATGAACAATTATCGTCAGCAGAAGCAGGGGATTACCGGCGCGCAAGACGCTCCGGACCTGACGGGTAAACTCGACGAGCAGGCTTGCCTGCTCGACGGCGCCAAGATCACGCTCACCGGGAAAGTGTGTAACCGCGGTGCAAAGGCGGTCGGCGCCGACATGCCCGTTACGTTCTACGACGAAGCGAGCAAAGTCCTGTGTGTGTCGCACACCCAAGCCCCGGTCAAAGGCAAGGACGACTGCCAAGCCGTCTCCTGCGAGATCAACCAGAAGGTTGCCGGAAAAATCATCATGAAGGTGAACGACGACCAAGGTGGGGGGCAAACCGCCAAAGAATGCAATTCCGCGAACAACACGGACTCGGTGGTGATCGACGGCTGCGTCGTGAAGTGAGAGCGTGGCGCCGCGCACCGAAACCCCGACTGAGAACTGAGGATGAACACGATGCCGACAATCGAACATCGGACAGAGCGATCCTGATCAGTTGACGACCGCGGTCTGCGGTAACACGTTCTGATGCACCGTTGGGTTTTGTCCTTGGTCGTGTTGGGCGTCGGGTCGTCAGCCGTTGCGTGCAGCAGTAGCGGTGAGGTGGATCCGGTCTCGGGGAGCACCAGCCAGCAATCTGGCGGCGCGGGAAGCATTGCCGGCAGTGCCGCCGGTCTCGGCGGTGCGGGTTCAGGGGGCGCGGGTCTGTCGGCTCTGCCCGGCGGCGGCGCGACGCAAAACTCAAGCGGCGGAGCTCCGGCTGGAGGCGGCAATCTGGCTGGCAGTGGCGGCGTGAGCTCAGGGCTCGGCGGGGCGGCGCCGGGCACCGCTGGTGCGGCGGGCGCAGCGCCGATGGCGTTGTGCGCGACCGGCGCTGTCCCGGTCGGCAACGGTCGGTGTGCGGCCAACAAAACGATCGCCAAGGGCTCGGCGATCATGATTCACGACTTCGAGGATCCGGGGTCCGACACGCCCAAGGATTACTTGGGCATCTTCTTCGGTGACGGGCGCTCGGGACGCTGGTTCGACTCGCACGACACCGCCGCAAAGGCCGCAGTCAGCCTGCTTGCGGAGCCGACCAATGGAGGGCCGAGCGGCAACACTCACGCGCTCCACTACCGCGGCACAGCACCGCTTGGGTTCGGCGCAACCATTGGTGTTCCGGTCGCCAGTTGCTACGACGCGAGCGCCTACAAGGGTGTCAGCTTCTGGATGAAGGGTGACCCCAGCGTGGGCAACGCGCAGGTCAAGTTTTCGGTGGCGACGCCGCCGACGGAGCCGATTGCTTCTGGCGGCGGCTGCACCCTGGCCGATGAACTCGCCGGCAAATGCTACGATCATTACGCGCAAACCGAGACCATCAGCACGCAGTGGGTCCGGCACGACATTCACTGGCAAGACCTCAAGCAAAACTGCTCGAGCGGGAACGGCTATAAACCGCAGAGTGAAATCTTGAACTTCAGCTTTTCGATCTTGGACCCGAGTAAGGGCTTTGACTTTTGGGTCGACAATTTCAGCTTCGACACGGGCGATTTGCCAAGTGCAACCTTCGCGCAGATTGTCCCGGAAGCCGCGTTCAACGAGATGTGGGAAACGCGTGTTGCGGGCAAAGTGATCAATCAACGGAGCGCGTTCTACACCTACGCCGGTCTGCTCTCGGCCATCGACGCGTTCGGCAAAGGGGCGTTTGCGGCGACCGGCGCGTCCGACCAGCGCCGTCGCGAAGCTGCCATGTTTTTATCCAATATCGGGCATGAAACAGACAGCTTGGCGCTCGTCGAGGAGAAAGCATGTGTCAGCGCGGCCTGTCCCCAATACGGTCAAGCCTCCAACGGTAAATACTACGACGGCCGGGGCGCGATTCAACTCTCTTACGCGGCCAACTACGCCGCTGCCGGCGCCGCGCTCGGTGTCGACCTGACCAATCATCCCGAGCTCGTCGCGACCGACCCGAAGATTGCGTTTGGTACGGCGGTCTGGTTCTGGATGAATCCGCAGTCCGGGCAGGGTAGCCCGCACGACGCAGTAAACAGTGGGCTCGGCGCAACGATCCGCGTCATCAATGGCATCGAGTGCAACAACGGCAACGCCCCGGCGGTGGCAAACCGAATCAGGCTGTATCATCGCTTCTGCAATATGCTTGGGGTCGAGCCGGGAACGGGCGACGGCTGCTGAGCGGCGCTTGTGCGCTAGAACTCGGCTCGGGGATGGCGGGAGCACGGTGCTAGAGTGGCGTGTGCCGGACACCGTTGTCACGCGAGAGCATCAAGGACGCGCGATCGAGATCGCAGTCGGGTCGATCTTGCGGGTCGAGGTCGAGGACGTGTCCGCGACCGGTTATCAATGGCTAATGGAACCTCTCGATCAGTCTCTGCTCCGGGACGGCGGAAGTGAGCTGACACTCGGCACCGGCGTGGGCGGACCTGGCGTGCGGCGATTTCGCTTGATCGCCGTACGCCCCGGCTCCACCCCGATACGCCTCAAGCTCTGGCGAGCCTGGGAGGGGGATAGCTCGATCCTAGAAAGGCTCGAACTTACGGTCATCGTGCAAGGATCGTGACGCGCGTTAGGTGAGCTTATTCCAGCCGCTCCAAGGGCCCGCATGTGGAGCGACTTGCCAATTGTTATACAGCCGATCGTCGGTGCCGATGCCGAATACTTCTAGTCGACCATCGGAGTTACAAGCGGCTGCGATGCGCTTCACTTTGCCGCCCAGGGCGTTCCAGCCGCTCCACGGGCCGACGTGGGCGGCGGCTTGCCAGATGTTGTGAAGTGCGTCGTCCATCCCGATGCCGAAGACTTCGAGGCGGCCATCTGAGTTGCAGATTGGGGCAATCTGCTTGAGAAGCCCGCCGAGGCTGTTCCAGCCGCTCCACGGACCAGCATGCGGCGTGGTCTGCCAAGTATTGTACAGCGCATCGTCCATGCCGATTCCGAAGACCTCGATCCGACCGTCGGTGTTGCGTACGGCGGCAACTCGCTTCACGGCCCCGCCGAGGCGATTCCAACCGCCCCACCGCCCCGCATGCGGCGCGGTCTGCCAGATATTGTACAGAGCGTCGTCCATGCCGATCGCAAACACCTCCAAGCGGCCATCGCTGTTGAGCACGGGGCTAATCTGCTTGATGGCCCCGCCGAGGCTGCTCCAGCCGCTCCACGGGCCGGCGTGCGGTGCTCCCTGCCACATGTGATAAAGTGCATTGTCCATTCCAATTCCGAACAACTCCAACCTGCCGTCGGAATTACATGCCGCGGCCAGCTGCTTGACCCCTCCACCGAGCCGGTTCCATCCACTCCAAGGCCCGGCATGCGGTGCCACTTGCCACATGTTGTAAGCCACGTCGTCCGTACCAATCCCGAACAGCTCGAGGCGGCCATCGGAATTCAGCGCCGAGCACAGCTGGTTCACCGCGCCGCCCAGGGTGTTCAATTGGCTCCAAGGTCCCGCGTGGGGCGCGGTTTGCCAGATGTTTAGCGCGGCCGCGTTGGGCTTCGCGATCGCAAACACTTCCAGGCGCCCGTCGCTGTTGATGGCGGCGCAGAGCTCCGTGATATCCGGAGCGGCGGACGCGGGCGGCACCACGCCGGTCGCACCCCACATCGGAAAATGGAGCACGTTGCCGGCGCTGTCGGTGTCCTCGGACGTGCTGTCGATACCGCACTGCCCGTAAGCAATCTTGAAGAATCCGTGATCTCCCCAAGTGTCGCGCCAGGAGTTTTTGCAAATCCAGCAACCGTCTGCGTCGTCGTAGCCGACGACCTCGACGCAATGATATCCCGCCTCCGCCCCCATCGAGTGGGTGTACACACCTGTACCGTAAGAATAAAAGTCATTGTAGACGTGAAAAACTGCTGATACGGGGCCCACTTCGGCGAGCCAACGCTTACAGTCGGCGATGCGCGTCAGGGCTTGGTGGCTCGTGATCTTGGTGCTGCGAGTGGCGCGGTTTGCCACCGCTCGGCAGTGCGGCCCCGCGGAATCAAAGGCACTGTCGTACGGAAATGCACCCTCATCGACGATGCCGCGCGCCTTCAAGTCATCGAGCGCGTCGTTCGGCCACCAACCGCCGCAGCTCTCGCCGTGCCCAGAGCAAAAGTGTAAGTCGGCCTCGGAGAGATCGAGAAAGGTCAGGTTCTTTTCAATCGCCGCCATCGCCTCGACCAAAGCGCTGCAGCAGAAGGAGACGCAAGAGCCACAGCTTTTTTGATCTTTGACCGGGCTGATGAACGAGCGCCCCCCCTTGCTCCGCCAATCCACCGCAGAAGGAAGCGGCGAGCCGGGTGTCGTCGGGGCCTGGGGCGCAGCCAGAATGGCCTGCAGGTTGGCGCGGTCGATCGTTACGCCCAAAAGGCGCGAGCGCTGGGCATCGCTCAACATGGCGAGCCAGCTGTCTTTAGGGCGCCACTTGGCGTTGGCTTGTAGCAAGATGGGCGCGAGTTGCGTTGCGGAAATGATCGGCATTGTTCCCCTGTATTTCTTTGCTCGCGAAGTCGGTCTGTGATCACGTTAGCGAGCTGACATTTTCCCAGGATGCAGACTTATTAGCTCGATTCAAATAGTCATTGAGTGACTGCGACGGCGCCTCCGCGGCCAGGAGGGGAATGCAATCAGCCAGCATGAGTTCAGTCGGACTCATTGACTATGCCGTCGTCTCTAGCTTCCATGCTAGTCTCGCAGAACCCTGATTAGCGAGCGTTCCAATGAGTGAGTCGTCGCGTGGTGGTTGCCCCTCATTGCTGGCATTGCCGGAATTCTACGGCCCGCGCTGGCAGCTTCCGGACTGGCCCAGCCTAGAAGAGCGGCTGCTGTTCGGTTGGCGGTCGTTGCATGAGCGCGAAGACGGCGTCCCAGAGTCCGCGCGCGCTCTGATATCTGCGCTTTGTTCAGTGGCTAACCTGACGTTCCCCAGCCTGATTCGCGTTCCGCTCGGGAATCAGCTCCTGCGGCGTCATTGGCGCTCAGGACGCCACTTCCGCTGGCTCACTACTTCCGATGTGAGCGAAGCGAGCGCTGGCATCTTCGATGCGAGCGGGTTCGACTGGGCACAGCAAGGGCAGCTCGTGTTCCTGAGCGAGGGTGGTGGCCCTCCGAAGCTCGAGGACCGACACCTGCACGGGACGACGGGCTGGGAAGATCCCACGGCGGAGTTAAAGGAAAGGGGCGTGACCGGGATTTTGTTGCCGGGAGTCGACGGTAGCGTAGCGGCCCTGTATGGCTTGCTCCCGGGGCTCTCGTCGCGCCTCTTGAAGGTGTTGCGGGAGCACGGAGCGAATGTGCTGTTCTGCGGGGATGCCGGTTCGTTCGCCGAGCAGCTAAAGCAGTGACGTCGTATGACGCGCGAAAATGGCGTCGTTGTCGCCGAAGCAGACCTCGGTGCCCCGTCCTACCTGCAGGGCAAACAGGCCCCGCAGCTCGACGTCGATTGTGGCTGCATCTAGCGGTGGACCTAATTTTCGACCCTGCCGACGGATAGGGACCCTAGTGCGAACGCCGGCGATGCGGCGCTGCGTGGTGCGGCGCTACAGCGACATCACGAACGCGAGCAGTGAGTCACGGTCTGCCGCTGACAGGGCCATGAAACGCTCTTTGACCTGGCTCGCTTCGCCGCCATGCCAGAGCACCGCTTCGAGGACGCTGGCGGCCCGTCCGTCGTGCAAGAGCCCGGTATGACCATTGACGGTCTTGTAGAGACCGATCCCCCACAGCGGCGGGGTTCGCCACTCGGAGGCAGATGGCGGCGCGTCCGCGGCATCGGACGCGGCTACACCGCTGTCGTCGGCGAGGTCTGCGCCCATGTCGTGAAGGAGCAGATCGGTGAAGGGCTTGATGGACTGATTGCGCAGCTCAGAGAACGGGTGGTTGGCGCCCGTGACCACATCCGTTACGTGGCAGTTGGCGCAGCCCACAGTCTTGAACAACGCGGTACCCCGCACGACCGCAGGCGTCGCATTGTCGCGCTGTGCCGGTACGCCAATCAGACTCATGTAGGTCGCGAGCTTGTCGAGGTCCGCATCGGTGAGCTCTGGTGTGCCGGTCCCGCCTGGAAAGACGCTGGAGCTGAGCCCGATGTCCTCGGAAGCGGCGTCCGCCACCTGATGCCGAACGCTGACCTTTTCTGCTTTCCAACCCATGCGCCCGATACGCAGCACGCCCGAGACCGGATCCTTCACGTAGCTTGGCCGGCCCGAGATGCCGTCCTTGTCGCAGTCGAGACGATCCGCCCGCCCCAGAAGTGTCCGCTCGTCAATCGCTTCGAGTAGGCCGAGGCCCACGAGCTTCCGCGCCAAGCGAGCCGAGAAGTGGCTGGCGTCCCCCGACTTTGGAGCAAGTGTGAACTTTGGCTTGCTGAGGGCGACCTGAGTGCCATCGGCTAAGGCTACCGTCTTCGTTTCGGGAGTGGCTGGCGCCGCGCTGCCTTCCTGAAGTTGGAGTTGCGTGCCGAGGTCGCCTGCGCCGTAGAGCTTGAACACCATCGAGCTCTTCGCGTCGGCAACCCCGGTGAGCAGCGCACCGGGGCCGTTGTTGAGGTGGCAGTTCTCGCAGGCGGTGGTGTTGAACATCGGCCCCGCCTTGCCCACCTGTTCTTTGAAGACAGGGTTCCCGGGATCACTATGCTCGCCCGTCACGAAGTCGGTGTGAAACAGACGGCGCCCCTCCAGGAAATTCTGCACGTTTTCCTGTTGAATATTGAGCGCCATCTCCCCGAAGTTTTGCTCTGGCTCGGCGAACAACCAGGCGATTGTCGTGTCCCCGCCCAGGCGTGCGTCGAGCAGCGGGCCCGGCCGCTGATCGTAATCCATGTTGTTGGAGGTCATGCCCCCGATGCCGATTTGATAACGGAAGGTGTCCGTATAGTAGGAGTCACGTGAGCCGGGCGAGGCCAAGGAGGCGGGGTCGATGAAGACGCCGAACTCAAACTCGAAGTTCTGCCCGGGCACCATCTGACGCGAGCCCGGCACGACTTGCTCGTCGTACTGCTGAAGCTGGGCGACCGGTCCCATTGGCATCATCGGCGCCTCGGTGATGTCGTTCATGTATTTGTTTTCCATGAACGTCGCGTTGTTTCCGGGCACCTTCCAGGCGCGCCAATTGGTGATGCGGTTGCCGTCGTGGTCCGGCTTGGCTATCGGCATGTACGTCACGCGGATGCGCTTCGCTCCCGTGGGCGTAAAATCTTCAACCAAAAACCCGTAGCTGCGGTCCTCGAAATAGTGCGCCAAAAAAGGCCCGAAGCTGCCCTCTTTCTCGTGTCGTCCGCGAACTCGGCCCGCCCCACGCGTCACGATCACGCCGTCTTCACGCCGGATCACCACGGGCGGGTTCTTCACATCCGCCGAGGTAAAGAGGGGGCTCACGCCGCCGAGACCCACGCTGTCGAGCGACGGCCGCGGCGTGCCGCCGGTGAAGTACCCGTAGATCGCCGTCACATCGGCGTCGCTGATCAACTCGGCAGAGTAGGCGGCCATGCCCTTTTCACTGCCCATCCGAACACGCGCGCTGAATTCCGCTTGGCTCCCTTTGAATTGGTAGAGGTCGGGATAACGGGCGTTAGCGGTGCCACTCTGCGTATGGCAAGCGCTACAGCTCGTCGTGAAGCTCGCGGGGACCGTTCCGCTGCAGGTATCGGGTGGAGGCGCGGCGCTGGAGGCGCCACCGAGGCTGCCACCGCCGCCGCCTGCGGTTGCTGACGGAACCCCGAGCGAGCCTTGGCCGGCAGTGCCCTGTGCTTGTCCGCCTTCCGCGCCGTTGCTGCCCCCGCTACTCGAGCAAGCAGAGGAGGAGAAGACCAGAATGAGCGACGGTAGAGCCGAGACGGCCCGATTGATCCGCTGGAAGCCGAACATTGAATCCTCCACCACCGCGGCCCGAAGCAGGCTCTCGCGCCCTAGGTGCGTGTACGCGCGCGTCTCTGCGCGTGCAGCGATCAGGCGACATTTCTTGCGCGGTGGTCGTTTATTCCCTGGAAGACACAGTGCGGCCGCAGTTTTACAAGACCACTGCGCGCACGCCTCAACCTTTGGCCGGGCGCGTGCGCCGCGCTCAGCTTTGCGTTGCACCCAGCTCGCCTCACCGCTCCGCATCGCCGCGCCGCTCTCGCGCTCTCACCGCTGGTCATGACTGCGCTGCGCAAACTTTGAAAGCCCGCAGCATCGCTTGGTCGTAGCGCCCGCAGATACGAGGCCCGCCGCTAACGACGCCCGAAGCAACGTCAAGGACGCTCCCGCCCCGTCGCTCTGAAGCGTGCGAATCGCGGCGGAGTGAGCCGATGGGACTCGGTGTCGGAACTGCGCAAATCGAGAGCGATCTCTCGGCATCGAAGTGGCGTAGAGAGCGTCGGGAAACAACAGGGTGATTGAGTCGCGTTGATGGGCTTCGCGAAGGTGCTCTTCCGGCGTTACATTTCACGAGCGCCGCTGTGGGCTCACGTCGATAGTGCACAGTGCGGCCGTCATCCGAGGTTGGCGCGTGGCCCGCGATCAAAGCGAGCCCTTCATCGAGCCTGGGCTAGTCCAGGTCTGGCGCCCCCGCCCTAGCCGTGCGGCCGATCGTCACCGGCGCGGGTGGCCCTGCAGCCGAAGACGCCTCGCGTCGCCGAAGGCTGCGCCGAAGCCATCCGCAGCTCGTGACCATCACCCCAACCGTTGATTCGAAGAACTCGTGGTCAAGCGGGTTGCCTTCGAGAGCCAGCTTATCTGTAGCGGGCGACGCACGCCTTAGCAGTCACACCTTACGCCGAGCGAAGAGCGGACCCCGAGCGCCGCGCGGCGAATTCGCACGGCTCCCGTTCACCTCTGGCAGCGCGGCACGGTGACGGCCTCTGTAGCTTCGTCATCGTCACTGAGCGTGTCGAGGAAGCAGAGCAGATCTTGCACTTGTTCTTCGGTCATTGGGTCACGCGAGCCTGCGGGGCGGCTATCGAGCGGCTTTTGAGTGTCGATGTTCGCGCGGAGCGGCGCGGGCAAGTCGTTGAATTTTTCCACCGTACCGCCGGTGTACTGAGTGGTGATCAAGCCGTAACGCGGGAAGTCTTTGTCGGCTTGGGCTTTGGGTGTACCGCCGGTGGTGGGGTACCAGAGCTCGGGGCGTGTATCGCGGGTGTTGTAGAAGCGGACGGCTTGTTCGAGCGAATGGATCACGCCATTATGAAAAAAAGCGTGACGGATAGCGGCGTTGCGCAGGGTCGGTGTTTTGAACATGCCGCAGAATGAGTTCGGGTGGCCGGGCACGTAGGCGTGGTCCCTGCGCACCGGACCGCAGACGCCCATGTCGAGGTAGCTGCGCTCGCGGTTGGCGGGGATTTCCGCGTTGCGCGGCACGCCGATGGCCTCGAAGGAAAAGTCGGTGAGCAGGCTTCTGCTGCCGCTGGCGCCAGGATTCGGGAAGTGGCACGAAGCGCAGTTCCCCAGCTCGGGGTCATTGAAGATCTGATAGCCGCGCTCTTCAGCGGGGGTGAAGGTGCCCCCGGGTTGGTGGGTTTCGTGGCGATCGAATTTGCTGCTGTAGGGGTGGAAGCTCGGGTCCTCGGTTTGAAAGCTTTGCAGTGCGAGCTCCACATTTGCGAGCGCCAGTTCGGCGCTTTCGAAGGCGCGCGCGCCAAAGACGGCAAGAAACGCGGGCGCATAGCGGGCGGCGCGCACTTTGGCGACCACGTCCGCGGCGCTCCGATTGGCCATCTCGACCGCGGAAAGAAGCGGGATTTTTGCTTGCTCACCTAGGGAATCGACGCGACCGTCCCAGGTGTAGCCGCCGCCCGGTGCGGGCTCGGCGATTCCGTCGGCGTTGTCTAGCAAGTCCGCATACGCCGGCGTGTATTCGGTGTAGCGCAATGAGGGCACGGCGCGCGTCCCAAGGGATTTCCCGCTCGGTCCGCCGAGCTGCACGGCGAGGTCGTTGGGCGGGCCGTACGCGTGCTGGGGATCGTGGCAGGTGGCACAGGACTGCGCTCCGGAAGCGGACAGCGCCTTGTCGAAGAAGAGCTCGCGGCCGAGCAACGCCACCGCGCTCACGTGGAAGACGGGCAAGTCGGTGGAGGGAGAACGCGCGGCCACGAGCACCGGTAGCGAGAGGGCCATGTTGGCGCGCGTCAGGACGGCGTTTGGCGTTGAATTGCTCGTGCCGTCGCAGGCGGCCAACGACATTGAAGCCGCCAACAACGCGCATCCGCTTAATCTTTTCATACTTTCATCTCCGTCGAGAAAGGACTTGCGAGAACGTGCGCCGGCCCTCGAGAGAGCCGGCGCGCACTCAGGTGAAATCTCAGCCGCCGGCGCGTGAAAAGTCGAAGAGATCGAACAGATCATCGATGGCGGGCATGTTGACGGGGACGTACGGGTTGGTCGGGGCGGCGATCGGGTTCGGCAGGTTGTCGCGGCTGCGGTTGGTCACCGGAGCCAAGGTCCAATTGCGCTCGATGAACTTCAGGATCGAGGTGTGGTCTGCGTATTTGTGACTGATCTTTCCGCCCGTCGAGTAGGGCGAGATCGCGATCATCGGAATGCGCGGGCCGTCGCCGAAGAAGTCGACCGGCTGGATGAAGCCGGAATCGTAGTAGCCGCCGCCTTCGTCGAAAGTGACGATGACGAGCGTGCTGGCCTCGAGCGACGGGTTGGCGTGCAGTTTGTTGAGGATGTTCTTCACGTACGCCTCGTACAAGCCAAGCTTCGACGACTGCGGGTGGCCGTCAAGGACGCCGTCGGGGTGCGCAAAGGACACTGCCGGTAATTTGTTCTGGGCTATGTCCGCGTACATGTCGACGGTATCTTTGATGTGCTCGCTGCGCTCTGCGGGATCCGCCATTACCGACTGTTGGTATTCGAATGGGTTACAAATCTGGCAGTAACCAGACAAGCCTTGAACCGCGCGGTTATAGAGACCTCCATAAAAGCGCCATGAAATGTTGCTTTCGCGGAGCGTATCGCCAACCGAGCGCTGCTTGGTCGGCGGTACGAACGTGCCCGTAGTTTTCAGCGTGCCATCGGGCTGGTATGCGGGGTTCGTGTTGTTCAGATAATAGTAGGTGTTGGCCTCGCAGTTGGGGCTCGGACGGTGCGGCAACGTCCCGAGGTAATTCACGATCGGGCCGACTCCGGGCGCCGCCTTGTCCGAGCAGTTGCTGAATGCGCCGTCGATCGTGTAATTGTTATTGGTGTTGGGGCGCGGGTTGGGGTTTGCGATCATGTTCGCTGGCGGCACCGCGGGGTGCCCGTTGCCATCCGTCCAAGCCACGGCGTCTCCAAAGCCGATCAGTGAGTGGTTGGCACCGGTTCCTCCTTGCACCGATTGATGAAAGTTATCGCTCATCGCGTACTTGTCTGCCCACTGCTTCATGAGCGGTGCGTCGCCGTTTTGAACGTTGAAAAACGCCATGGAGTTGCCCATGCCGTTGTTTGCGGTCGAAAATGAGGTGATGACGAACGGGAACAGGTCATGCAAGCAACCGGCGGGGTTGTCTGCCGTCGCGTTAGCCACGGAGCAGTCTGACTGCTGCCACATCTGGTAGAAGCGGTGGGTCGTGTCGCCCGTATAAGCGTCGTAGGGCATGGTCGGCCCGGTCAATTGGAACGGCCCGCCCGGAAGGGTGGCCGCGTTCGCGACGCGCGTATCGGTCACGCGCGCCGGTAGTCCGCTGGCACCCGTGGTGGTCAGCGGCAGGTCTGCGGGATCCAAATCGGTGATCAGCGCAGCCGCGATGTCGACGGAAATGAACGGGGGCGCGGCGGCCTGCGGCGCGCTCGGCGTGCCGCCCGTGGTCGGCGGGGGCAACACTTCGTACGGGGTCTTGCTGGCGGCACCCACATAGTAGGCCGCCTCGGGCGCGGCGCTCGACTGCACGGCTTGCTTGTAATTGGGCCCCGGCGTTCCGTCGGCGTTGATGATGCCCTTCGAGAGTAAATTCGAAACGGTTTGGCCGGGGTGAGGTACGTAGGTGCCATAAACGTGGTCGAATGTGCGATTTTCGCCGATCAGGACGATCACGTGCTTGATCGGGGTAGCGGTGATCGGATCGCTGCAGGTGATATCGACCGTTTGGTGCGACGAGCAGGCGCTGTCGCCATCCGCCACGCGCAATGTGACGGTTGCCTTGCCGACCTTGGTGCAGGTGAACTTGGCGGCGCTGCCGGCCGCGTCGGAGACGGCACCAGTGCTCGCACTCCAAGAATAAGTGAGCGCGGCGGGCGCACGGTCGATGTCGGCCGCGTTGGCCTGCAACGTGACCGAGCCGTTCACGGCGACTTCAGCGGGGCTGGCGTCGATGCCGTCGATACGGGGGCACGCATTGATGCTGCCGTTCACGAGGATGCCACCGGTCTTCGGCTGAATGTCGCACGTCAAGTGGACCATGATTTCTTTGGTCGTCGCGCTGTCGATGTCGAAGCTGGCCGCTCCCGCGCAGGTGCCCTGGCCGTCGGTCGTCTTGCCAGTCAGGGTGAGCGAGTAGCCTTTGCCAAAGGGCAGACCGCCGATGATCGCGCTGACTTTTAGGCTGTCTTTGACGTTAATCGTGCCCGTTTTGCTGAACGAGTTGGGGCCTTCGACGGTGTAGCTCACGTTATCGATGGCGACGCCGCCGCCGAGCTGCAGCTCGAGTCCGACCGTGCCGCTCTGTTCGGCGCTTTCGGACGTTCCGGAAGTTTCGGCAGAGGAGCAACCGCCGAGCGCCCAGGTCGCCGCCAGCGAACCGAGCAAAATACTATTTACGATGCTTGTTCTCATCACAGTACCTCCGTGCGAATCACAAATGCGGCGCGTCGCGAGGAGTCGCGACCGCCCGTCACGCGCGACTATGGAGAAGGTGTTCGACGTGCCCGTGAACGTTGCGTACCGTCTCTGCAAGGAACGAGCGCCAAGCGCGTTGCTAATGAGTGACCGCGCGCAGTGGTCGATCGACGCATCGGTGACGACGATGACGTTCGTGTTCTCAACTCGCCCCGAAGGGAGGCGGAAACGCGCCGCGCGGTCAAAGGCGCGATCCGCGCTCGACTCCGTCCGGTCTCTGACAGTTAGGGAGGGGTCGCGCCGATTCCGAAGATTGGAGAGCCTCCGCCTTGGATTGCCTGCCGGCGCGATACTCGGCCGAGCGGTTTAAGTGTCGACAAGCACAGCGGTTCGGCGCTCCCCACGGCCACCCGTGATGTGAGGGCATGGCCGACGGTGACGTCGACTCGTCTCCCGCCCCCGGGCGGCCGCTCCGCGCCTTGCGGGTTGAAGGCGTAGTGTCCGCCGTCCCACGCTATATCGATGAGCTCAGGTAGGGCGACCCGACGTTTGGCTTCGTCGACTATCGAAACCAGAACAAGGACCTCCGCGAGCTCGATCGGCTCACCCATCCTGAGCTCGACGCTGCCGTTCGCCGCCACACAGACGACGCTCGCCGGTTCGGCGTCCAAGAGCGCCTGAGCCGTTGGGGAGTCTGCGGAGAAGGCGTTTCCGGTAAGCTTTTCCACGGTGGGTCGGCCCGGGCAGCTCGGGGTCAGGCCGAAGGGCGCGTCGTCGTCTAAACACTTTTTCCGGTTTAGCCAGGCTTCCATGCGGCGCTGCGCGTCCGCTCGCGGCGCGTCGCTCTCGACGGCGCTTCCGCCCCCGTCGTCGTTGAGTGAGATGCCCGGCAGGCTTCCGACGAAGCTTGCGACCACGGACAGGGCGGCGATGACGAGCAGCTCCGGCGCGATAGCTCTCCACCTCATGGCGTCTGGCGCATCCAGAACGGCCCGCATGCCGCGATCTCGCTCGCTGTGGACGCCTGGTTCAAGCAAGCCAAGTGAACTTTGCTCGTGCCCAATGTCCGGCACAGGTTTGCCGCTTGTACTTGCTCCAAGACCCCATCTTCCGACACAGCCCCGAGCACCGAGGCGGCGTGCGTGACCGCGGCGTCGCAGTCACTCGAGTCTGCCATCGGGCCAGTGTTGTAATGGACGGCGCCCGGCGTGACGCCCGCGATGACGATTGCTGAGAGGCTGGCGCCCAACAGCAACAGTTGGGCCCAAGCCAGACGCGGACGACCAGATGCCACTAGTGCGCGTCGTAGGCCGAGTGAACATCCCATGACGGCGCCCCAGATTGCGAAGCCGCCTAGCACGTGCCCGCCCGCGCTGCGTCCCCCGACGCCGAAAACGGTGGCGGTAGCGATCGCCGCTCCGTCAACGGCTTTTTGAAAAGCCAGCACGGGGTCACCAAGGGCTTCGGGCCGTAACACGACCAACAACGCACCCGCAAAGAACAAGAAGTCGTGAAGCTTCGGGGCTTTTTCACGAAACGCGGCGCCGGGGCGCGCGAGCATCACGACCGTGAAGGCCAGGGCCAAGAAGGCCCCCGTTGCCAGCCCGTCTTTCATGCCCTGGGCCATGTTCTTGCTGTAGTTGGCGATGCAGCCGCCCACTACGCCAATGGGCGTGGCAATCATCAGCGCAACGAAGCCCGCCAAGAGCGCTTGCCGCGTCGCTCGAAGCGTGGGCAGCGACCGCTGCCCACGCGTCGACCATTGCCGGTAACCAACGATTAGAGCGACTCCCACCGCCGATCCGACATTCTTCGACATTCCGGAATCCCGCCTAAACAGGCTGCTCTCCAGCATGTCTGCGCTGTTGCCGCCGCCCAGCAAACCAATGCTTGCTCGCACCAACAGCAAGGTCGACAAGCCCAAGCCCAAGCCGACCAGGCCGTAACGGAGCGACCGCCCGCTCGGAAATTGTACGGTGCAGATGCATACGGCTTCCGCGGCCGTGGTGGGGGCGCCGTCCACGCGGGCGAGCTGCGCGGCTAGATGCACCGGCTTCACGCCGGACTCCCCGGGTACCGACTGCACGAGCAGCGAGCCGGTCAGCGTCGAGCCCGCTGCGAGTTGATACGCGCCGCGCGCATTGGCTACTGGCGTGTCGCGGGAGAACGTCACCTTCAGTCCGAGGAGCTCGCGCGCGGTCAGCTGGACCTCAGCGGCTCGGACCGCGTCCTCGTTCTTCAGAGTGAAAGGAATGGTCTGATGGGTGCCCTCCTGAATATTCAGCTTCGAGGCGGCAAGCGATAGCGTCAAGCGCGGCGCCGGATCACCCAGCCATAAGCACAGCTGGGGAAAATTTTCGGGTGGAACCCTGCGGTCGTCCAGGAGCGCGACCGGCGGCTGCATCCCGTGACAGCGCACCAGCCAATCCATGAGGAGGCCGATCTGAGCAGCGCCCGCGACCGCCGCCCGCGTCGACGGCTCGGCCAGCGCCACCAGCAACTCACTCGGGGTCGTCACGCACCGCCCCTCGTGCAGCCAAAGGACCGGTACATGCACCCAATCCCACGCGAACCAATGCGCTGCGTGGAGCGGAGCTAAGTTGGCTAACGCGTTCTCATGAAGCGTGCCGGTCTCCTGGCATTCTAGGATCCGCACGCCGCCAAACGCGCCGCACGCCTCGCGCACACGCTCTCGCACGATCTCATCGGCGAGCTCGCTGAACGCTCGATAGTCGCGGAACAGCGCCTGCAGCTGCGGGAAAGTCCGAGGCACGAGGCCGGGGGCCAGGTGGCAACAAAAATCGCCTGAAACAGCGCGCAGAACGGCGTCGACGCAGGCCAACCCGCGGGCCAAGCTGGGCTGTCCCGCTGCGACGCTCGACTCCCGGGCAACGAGCTCTGTTACTTCGGGCGGCGGCTCTGGGTAAACGTTGGATAGCCAGAGCGGCAGGACGCTCCACCGCAAGCAGTCGAGCAGCGCCGCGCGAAAGCCTGGATCGTGCAGGTGACGCTCGATGTCACTCAGATCGGACAGGATCGTGTGCACGCCGCCGCCGTCAGAGAGCGGTAGCCGGCTCAAGCCGGCCGCCAGACAAGCCAGCTTCACCCGAACTTCGGGAGTAGCGTCCAAGCCCGCTACGGTCTCGAGTAATTTTCCCAACTCGGAGCCGTCGCGCGCGAAGCGTGCCTGGGGCAATCCCGAACGCAGTGCGCCATCGATGTCCGCGTACGAAAGCGATCCGGCGTGGGCGTGTAGGGCCAGCTCGGCGAACTCCTCGTCCGTCGACGCGTCGAAGCCCGCGACGCGATAGACCTTGGCACCAGCGCGCTGTCGCCACCGTTCAGCCTTGAACCCCTCGGCATCGCGGCGGTACGCGGCCGCGGCCTGCGCGAGATCCGGCCGCTGAAGCGCCGCCGTCAGCCATAGCTCGAGCGCGCCCGAGGTGAGCACGGCATCTTCGAGCGTGGCGCTACCCGAGTCGGTTGCTTGCAAGAGTTCGTTCAGTGATAGGACCGCGGGTTGTCCCGGCCCGAGCCAAAGGCGCTTCGAGCCATTGGCCCACAGCCATTGCCAGGGGGCGAGAGTGCCCACCTTCATGGCTTCTTGCAGTGACGCGACCCGGGTCGGATCGACCAAGGAAAGCCACGTCGCGAGTGCCCCGCGGTGCACCATCGAGCTATATGCGGCGGAGTGGTGACCGCCCTCCGCCTGCGCAATCAGCTCGGAGACCGAGCGGACCGCAACGATGCTCCGGCCATCATCCGAGATCAGAGGCAACGAGCGGAGCCCCGTGCCCCAAAGGGCCATCAACGCACCATCGCGCGCGGCGGCGGCGCGCTCGCCCAGTGGGGCGGGGAGGGCTCGTCGGTAGTCTCGCGCGTAGCGCGCTGCTTCCGGCGCCTGCGCCACGATCTCGAGCCAGCGCTCGAGGCAGGCCATCGCCAGCAGGTGCCCGATTACGTCGAGCCCCGTCGGGACGGTTTCAGCATACCGAAACAACTCGTCGCGGTCGTGAACGATGAAGCGCGCGTCGTGCGTGGGCCGCCCGTCGAGTGAAAGATGCAGCCCGGGCCTGCCGGTGCTCCACAAGAACTGCCAAACTCCCACGGCGGTTTCGCCGAGTCCTTCGCTCAGCACCCAGCGGCGTGCGGCTAGCGCGGCGGCGTGAGCGCGTTCGGCGTCCGGGTGAGGCTCGAGGTAGCCCACCAAGGAGTCGTTGCGCCTCTCGTCCTTCTTCAACAGCTCGATGGCGCGCTCGAAGCCGAGCATGATGCCGTCCTGCAGGTGCTCGAGGTCCCATAGGCCAGTCGCCTGCGGGTCGAGCTCGCGCAGCGGCTTCCAGCCGGTGACGGGGCCGGGCGGCGGCACCGTGTCGCGCGTGAAAGAGCGCCCATCAGCGGCTTGAGCCAAAGCCTGCTCGACGTCTTTGGGTGTGAGCCCCAGGGCGCTGGCCAAGCGAAGCATCTTTTGGTGCTCGTGCCAGTCCAGATGCCCGTCCAACAAGTGAACGCGCGCGGCGGCGCGTAGCTCGCCGAACTGGCGCCTTTGCCATTCATCGAGCGCCAGAGCCCGAAACTGCTCCGATGGGTCGCGGCTTCCGCGCACCACTGCCAGCCGATCCAGCCAGGCTTTGTAGCGCGGAAAATCTTGGCGCAGCTGTTTGACGTGAGCGACGCGCGTCTCTTGCTTGACCAACGTTGCGAGGAAGCGATCGACGTGATCGATCACCTGCGCGTTCGTGAGCTCACCGCGCAGCGCGCGCGGTTCAATTAGCGCGAGCATCTCGCAGCTGGAGATAGACCCGGCATCTACCGCCTGAGCCAGCTCGCGGCTCACACGCCGCGGCTCGTTCTGCGGGTCTAAATCGGCGTATCCACCCGCAGACGGCGCGCCCTCCGTGCGCGGGGACGCCCCACCGGTAGCGATGCCAGTGCCCCTTGGCGGTTCGGGGGTAACGCCGATTCCGGCGGGCCTACGCTCATCCGCCATGGCGCCACTGGGGACGGATCATTTGACCTCGATGCTGAACAGAAATGCCTGACGAGCTGTTACGGATTCCTCCGGCACCACACGCTCGGGGTCGTAACGGATGGCTTCTTCGTGCTGACGACCAGCTACGTGGACGATCATGTGCTTCGAGCCGTTGATGTCCAGGCGGATGGTGACCTGTACGGCCTGCCCCGCGGGCCCGGTCGGAATGCCGGTAAGCGTGCACGAGCCAAGCAGCTCGCAGTCTTGCGGGTCGGGGCCCTCGCCTTCGTAGAGTTCGACGTTCAGCTCCCTTTGGTCGGGAAAAAGCGTTTCGAAGCTTCGCTTATTGGAGCTTGGGATGGCGCTGTCTTTCGGGACCAGGTTGACGATGACTTCGCGGCCTTTGGTCTTATCGAGGGCGCGGACGCCGAGCGCCTTCGATAGCACGCTAGTGCGGCTCGAATGGACGCCGATCGAAGCTGCCGCAGCCGGGGTCGGAGTTGGGGCGGAGCCGATGCCGGGGACCGACGCCGCAACCGGCTTGCCCTGCTCGAGCTCGTAGGCATACAGCGCCGCACCCTGAGCCACGGCGACACTGGGATCGATGTTTGCGAGCAATGTCTTGCCGGAAATACGAGTCAACATCTCGCGCACCTTCGGCACGTGGGTCGAGCTGCCAACCAGCAGGATGCCGGTGAGCTCTGAAAAGTTCATGCCTTTGTGGCTCATCGCCAGTCGCGCGCAGCGTTCGCAGTCGTCGACCAGAGACTGCGTCAAGGCCTCGAAGTCAGAGCGGCGCAGCCGGAGCGGCGTTTGCATGCCCTGAAACACGTCGTTCCGGCATTCGATCCGTTCGGCGCGAACATCATCGGGCAGAACGTCTGGCTGACACAGCCGCCACTTGAGGCGCTCGGCTCTTTGTAGCCAATCTTGGCGCGTCGCGTCGTCTAAGACCTCTCGACTGAAGTCCGGGAAGCTATCGTGATAGTGTTCGATCATCCGGTTGAAGATCGCGCGATCCCAATCGCGCCCCCCCTGACGGATACCTTCGCTCGTCAGCACGTCAGTGCGATTGGTAGAGATGCGCGCGATCGTGATGTCCAGGGTGCCGCCACCCAGGTCGAAGACCATGAACGCGCCGTCCACGTTCTGGCCTCGATAAGCGATGGCCGCCGCATCGGGCTCGGTGAGGGTGTCCGCCAGCTCGAGCCCAGCAAGCTGCACTGCCTTGCGCGTGGCTTCACGCTTGGTCTCGCTGAAGTTCTGGGGATGCGTCACGACCACGCGTTCCATGATCGGGCCGCGATCGAGCTCTACCTCACGCTTGATCTTTCGTAGCACGAGCGAACCGATATCCTCGGGCAAGTAGTCGAAACCGTCGAAATGCCAAGGCGCCGCGTCGGCGTCGCTTCCACGCTGCTCGCCGATCCACAGCTTGCTCTCCTCGAAGCGACGCAGGGGAGGATCGCTGAGCGCATCCCACTCGAGGAACTTGGACCATGAGCGATTGCCCACGTAGGCCGTGCGTCGCTCATTTTCCGACGTGAGTGTCACCGCCGAGCGCAGGATCGGCATCGTGTTCATCTGCGAAGACGCGGAGTCGTTGTCGAGGTTGAAGACTTTGAGGACGCGATCCTCGGGCCGCACGATGGCGCATTTGCTGTAGGTCGTACCGAGGTCGATCCCGTAGATCGGTCTCATCGTTTGCGCCTGACATCCAATTGGTAAAGGCCCATGGGCGCATTGCCGATCGTTGCCAGACGTAGCACCGAGAGCACGATCTCCTTCAAGCCATACACACGCTCGGGCATCTCGTAACTGTTCGGAGCCGATTGCTCGCTCCACCAGGCCTTGGCCAGCGCCGCTTCGTCGATACTGACCTGACGCCTCAACCCCCAAAGAATGGTTTGCTCACCGCCATTTTCGCCGAGTACGGAACAGTCGCTGAGTATGCGAAAGCCGCCTCCTTCTGGCAGCTCTTCCACCCTTCCGAGCCCGGCGGGCGGCGACTTGCCATCGAGCAGTGGCCCGATCAGCGTGGGCCGCTGCCGCACCGGTGGCGGGAGCGGCGTCGGCGCGGGTAACACCGCGTATTGACCGAGCAGCCACGCCTTGCCCCTTTCGCCGCATTGAATCGGAATCGACGCGCCCTTGGCGTCTACATTGGCGGGGGCAAGAGTCAGGAAATCCCGCTGCGCGGCTGCCGTCACATCCTCGCTCTGCCGGGCGGCAAGCGCGAGCGCTGCCGGGCGGTAGCTCGCGAGAGCGAGCGGAGCGAGCTCGATTGCGTGTACCGCTTGTTCCGGTGGCATGGCGCCCGGCCGCACCGTGATGTCTTCGCTCAAGCGCTTGACGAGAGAGGCCGTGAAGCGACGACCCTGCTCCACGTCTCGGGTCAGCGCGATGACCAAGAGCGGGCGCACCCCGCGGTATTGGAAACTCGACAGGGTGATGGCGGGGATGCCGCTCGGGTATTGAGATCCGACGCGAAGGTCGATCCCAGGAAAGCGCGGTTGCTCTCCAATCGCGATTTCTTTCACCTCCTTGAGGTGAGCGGATGCGGCACTGACGTAGCTGGGATTGACCGGCACATCTGCGAAATACACGCCGTCGAACGAGAGCGACGCCGAGATTAGCCAGATGCCATAGCCGGCCTTGGCGCGGTCGGCGAGCGCCGCTCCGATGCACTGTGGGCTTGGTCCGCCACTACACGCGGAGGCGCTCGACTCGACTCCGCCAGTATCGACCGCGGCTGGTACCACGCTGCCAGCGACGATCACGCTCAGCCCGGCCTCATCGACCCAGTCGGGCTGAGGCGGCTCGTCCGGGTTGACGCGCTCCTGCACCGGCTTGGGCACCAGCACGGAATCGAGCTTGGAAGAATCCGCCGAGTAATTACCCGCGTCCGCCCAGTTCGGCATCTTCGTCTGCGGATAACAAAGCACCGGCGCGGTGAGCCAGCACCTGCGCTTGCCACCGTCTTCTGGCGGCGGACCACACTTGACCATGGCACCGAGCGAACAACGCGTCGGCGCCGCCACTCCGGCTTCCGCCAACGCGACTTCGATCTGGCGATGAAAGGCCTTGAACGAGGCTGACTTGGGCCCGACCGGCGCGAAGCCGCGCACGCCTTTGGAGACGTCGACGAAGAGGCGCCCAGCGATCGTTGGTTTCGGTTGCGGCGGCGCCTTGCGCTCGCTGACTGCGCGGACCGAAGTCGGAGCCGGGAGCGGCGCCTCACGCTGCGGAACAGGCTTGCGGCAGCCCACCAACGTCAAGGCGAACAACAGACGGCCAAAGCGAGCCGTGACACGGCCGGCGAGCGGTGACGACCGCTCAGGAAACAGAGCGCTTGGCATCGATCAGTTCGATTCCGTCCGCGAACTGGCCGATCAGCGCGGCTAGCTCGACTTCGGCGTAGGCGGGCTGCGCGTCGCGCACGACCGGACGTTCTATATACTTGACCGACACGCGCGCGGGCCGGTGGCTGAGTAGTTCGATGACTTCGTGCACCTCGATTTGACGTCCATCGACCAGCACGGCGACCGCCCTTTCGATCATGCCTTTCGCTCGGCTTGTCGTTCGCCAGAGCAGCTGCCCGGCGTCGGCCCGGAACTCTCCAACGCGCGGCGCATTCGCCGAGTGCTGCCAGCAAAACAACGCGCCCGGACAAATTTCGGTTCCGCAGGCACACAGTGCGCGTGCTTCGACGGGCATCACGCTATCTCTCCGATCTTCGGTCCAAACAGCTCCTCCAACATCACCTCGTAGGCGCCCTCCGAGAAGAAGCCGGCCTCGTTGATCGCGCAGCGCTTGCGCAGCTTGGCGCGAGTGTCATTCAGATCTGGATCCAACTCGAAGGGCTGCTGAAGGGTGTCGGGCAGGTTCGGCGGCACGTTCTCCCAGTTGAGCCGCGCCGACTCGGGCAACGCTAGGTACCATGGGGTCGAGAGGCCCGGTGCAGGAGCCGGAGCGTCATCGTCTAAGGAAATCACTTGGCGAATGGGACCCGACGCGGCGTTGGGCGGCACAGGTCCGCCCGAGCCCTCCCGCGAGTAACGGGCGAACCACGGCACGCTGCGCTCATCAGCGCGTGTGGTCCAACCGACGATGCCGGATCGCGAACGAGCCACGCCCTTTGGATCGGCGCCTCCCAGCGAGCGGAGGACGCCGAGCGCCACCGCCGACTTGGGGTGGGGCACCGTGCCCTGCTTGAAACGGCCGACCATGAATGTCACACCGATCCCCTTTTTGACCTGCGTCGCGTACTCGTCTTTTTCGCTCTTCAGCAAGCTGACTACGCGTTGGAAAATCTGCTCCGACAGCGCGATGTGAACGTCCGACGCCGCTGGGCTAGCAAAGCCCCAGCCGTTGCCCAAAAAGAAGAACCCAAACTTCAACTCCGGAGGGGCCTTGAGCACTCCGTCGCGCTGCTCGCGGAAGCGTTGATCTAGAACGCCAGCCGCCAGGAGCCGGGCGGCATACTCAACGATGTACCCGTAAAAGTGACGGGTACGCAGGGTTACGACGCGCTCGTACGTCCGGTTGAATAGGGTGGGGTCGGCCAGTACTTCGCGAGCGTTGCGCGACTCCCGCACCCTCCGCCGTAAGACGTCGACCGTGACCTTGCCGGCCAGGCAGCTGTTCTTGCTGTTCTGCGCGGCGTAGCCCTCGAGCAGCGTGCTCCCTGCGTAGACCATACTGGTCGTGTAGATGGGCACCCACTCCTTGCCCGCATGCATTTTGACCGCGATGTCGGTGCTGCCGCCGCCCATGTCGAGGTACACGAGCACGTTGGCTTCCAATTCTATGTCCGCCGCGTTGGCTGCGGCCGTCGATTCGTCCACGCTCGCGTCCAGCCGAAAGTCGACGCCGGTGAGTTTACTCAGCGCGGCTTGCGCCCGCGCGGCCGACTCCTTGAGCCGCTTCAAGTCCTCGCCACTGAAGGACAGGGGGTATGAATACAAGACCGTGACCGATGGCGAGGCCTGATTCGAAGTGATAGCCGCGCGCACATAGGCCCAGGCCAAGACCGCAAACAAGTAATGAGCCTGGAGCTCCACAATTTTGTTCGCAAAAAGAGCGTTGGACTTGAGGAGCATGTGGTGCCACTTGAAGTCGCTGAGCGCGTAGTCGGACTCGACGAACTGCGGCGAAACGTTGGCACCGGGCACACCAAAGTCGATGCCGTAGCGCCAGGCCGGCGCATCCACCAAAAGGGCCGCCATGTCGCGCTTGGCACGCTGAAAGATCAGCTCGGATGGCAGCAGATCACCGGAGCTGCCAAAGCCGTGCGGGGAGGGCCACAGGTCGGGGCCGAGCGGCGCCCGCGGCTCTACTCCACCGCGAATTAGATACAGATTCCAGTCGGTCTCCGAGACTTCGGGTAGGAGCTGCGCCGTCGTGCCCACGGACGTCATGTAGCCCTCCACGGCAACGCAGGTATTGGAGGTGCCGAAATCGAGCCCAAAGCGCGCTTCGACGGTGTCGCCCGCTTCCGAAGGTGGCGCCACTTGAAAGACTCCGCCGGCCCTCACGTCTCGAGATTTGGGATCAATCAGCTCGAGTAGCACCCAACTCGGACGCTCTGCCAAGGCCGAGACGCGCGCCGTCCCGCCCGACTGGATGCCATCGATGCGATGCCACTCAGTGTCGTCGTCGCTACGCGTCGCGGCCCGCAGCCGGTCTTCCTCCACCAGCGCCGCCCCAGCGGGGCCCGAGCCGCACAGGCCGGCGAGGTAGTACTTCCAGCGCTTGAGCTTCAGGTTGGGCCAGACGCGCAGGTTGACTTCGCGGAAGGCGTTTTCGCGGCTTGGGTTGCCCCCTTCCGGCGTCTCGAGCGGAATCCACACGACGAACGGGTCCTCCAGACCCTTCAGCGGCAACTTGACCTTGTACTGTGAGCCCACGACGTCCCCGATGGGGCCATTGCGCAGCATCTGATCAAGCCGCGGCACATCCAAGCAGTCGAAGAACTCCGCCCGAATTGGGATCGGTGGCACGCACAGCGCGCCCGTCTCATCGACGAAGCAAGGCACACGCGCATAGCAGGCGTCGCGCGGTTCGAGCAGGCCCAGCTGGTCGAACTTCACCACAAAGCGCCGAAACCGCAGCACGCTCGACGCCTCTTCGCGAGGCAACACTTTCCAGCGCGCGAAAGTGGTCGCCGCGCCGGAGCCCCGTACCAAGACTTTGAGCCTCTCGACGCGGAGGAGCAGTCCCCCGCCGCACAGCGGGCAGCTCAAATTTCGTGCTGCTCCGTCCTGCGCCTCAATCCGCAAGGTCGCCGGCAAATCCGCAAGATCGAAGCCACAAGTTCCGCACGAGCTCACCTCCATGACTTTCCTTACGCCCTTTCGCTCGCGGGCATCAGCGGATCTCGAGCGAGCCGAAGCTCGACTCCGGTCGGCAGCCGGAAAAGCGTAAACTCCGCCGGGGTCCGGCCGAGCGGTTCCACGTCGCGGTTGCCCGCCCAGCGCGCGTACGAGAGTGCCGCGCGCGACAGCACCCGATTGGCTCCTTCACGCGCCGGATAGGCCGCTACGAAGCGCTGTAGCGTTCCGAGCCGCGCCGCCAGCCGGTCTTCCGCACGGCCCGCTACGGCTCTGTACACCTCGGCGTGGGCCTCGAGCGGCGACTCCACGCTGTGCACGAGCAGCGGAGCGAGGTGTTCGGCGTCGCGCAAGTTGCCCGGAGCACTTTCATCCAACTCGGCTTCGCCCACGAAGAAGCGGAACAGCACGAAGCCAAGCGCGCGCAGATCCAATACCTGGATGCCTTGCACCTCGTCGAAAAACACCAGCCGCTGCTGGCCATCGGCACCGACCGCCGCCCAAGCGCCCCCGAGTGCGTCGGCGTCCTCAGCCGTTGGCATCGCCAAACCCTTGCTCGAGAGCATGAGCTTGGCATTACGGGTCAGCGTATCGCGCCGCGCGCCCGCCGAGCGGTCAGGCCAGTAGCCACGCTGCATCAAAATACGAACTGGATCCGGGTAAAGCACCGGTGCCGCGCGCACCGCTTCGAGGGTGAGCGGCCGCGGAGGTTCCATGCTGGTGAGCTCATGGCTCAGCTCCTTCAGCGCGTCGATGAGACCCCCTTCACCCTCGACCCAGAGTCGAGGAACGGCGTGCGGCACCCGCGCCACGCCAAGATCGATCGGCGCAAGTGTGCCCATACCGAGCGCCAGGGGCGCCACATCGGCTCCGCCGGCTGGCATCTCGATGCGGCCGATCGCGCTGCCGCGCGCGTCCTGAAATTCGACCCCGCCGACTTGAGGGACGGGCTTGTAGCTGCACAATTTCACGAATTCGTCGGCAAACCCGCGCGAGTAGCAAGGTAAGTAGATCAACTCCAACCGCACGGAGCCGTCCGGCGCATCCGCCGTCGGCGCAACCGGCAGCTCCAGAAGAGCGGGGCCGGTCAGCTGGGTGTGCTCACCGAGCATTCTCAGCCCTTCGCTGCCGGACCGTTCGCCGAGCACGAAGTCGACGCCGCGCTGCCAGTCCACGAGCTCACGGTTCCAATGGCCACTTCGCCGCAGCGTCTCGCGCCAATCAGCCAGCACCTCGTAGGCGTGCGCTTCGAGCGGCTGAATTGCCTGCGCCAGTTGGTCCCACTCGTGCTTCGTGCGGCGAGCATGAGCCCACAGCAGCGATGCGCGGTGGGTCGCGCCGTACACGAGCTGGGCCTGGGGCCATACGACACGGGAAAAATAGCGAGCGTCCGGCTCGACCTGTAACAGCGCTCGTCCGAGGTTATCGAACGCTGGCGTCTGCAGATCGCGCGGTTGCAGGCGGAGAACACCGGCGGCCACGCCCAGCAGCAGCAACGTGAAGCGCGTCAGTAGCTCGTGGCCTTCGGCGGCGTCCGCCTGCGCCAAGACCAACCGCGTCGCCTCTGCGCGCGCGAATGGCGTCGGCAGCGCGCGGGCGTCGTACTCGCGAGCCAATGGTTCCCACAGGCGGGGAAGCGTGTGGCCGTCGCCGATCGTGAACAGGCCGTGGCTCACCTCGACCTTCTGGTTGTCCCAACTGTGCAATAGCGGAATCGACGGCATGGTTCGTCCTCAAGAAACTGCGCTCAAGCCTGCGCTCAACAACAAGTCCGCATGATGGCGCGCGACTCTCTCCGGAGACTGCGCAAAGGTCGCGTCCGGCTGGAGCGCGTGGCCCTTCCAAATCGCGGCGATGCGCGGCCAATGCACGCCAGATTCCCCGCCGGCCGCCGCGCTACCCACCAGGTGGTCGAGGAGCTGATCTTGGGGCAGCTTGGAGAGCTCGCCGGGAAAGAGCTGGTCAATCCAATCCACACAGTACTTCGTCTCGCCGGCGATGCGCTCGAATTCGTTCATCACCCCGGTGGCGAACTCAAGCTGCTGCGCCTTGCTGCCCTGATTGTTGACGATGCTGCCGTGTAAATCACCCCATGAGTCGTGGTCGCCAAGCACCCGAACCACGGCGTTGGATCCGTAGTAGCCCAAAATCTTTTTCCGGTTGCTCGGCGTGATCACGAACTGCAAGAGGTTCAGCTGCACCTTGTGGGCACGAACGAGGCGCCGAAGACTCTTTCCCTCCCAATCAGCATCCAGCAGCCAGCCCGGGTTCTCCGTGTCGTGGACCATGCCATAGGCTTTGACCCCGTAATGCGATGTATAGCCCTTTGGCAAACTGACCATGGCGTGGGCTGCTGCCAAGTGCAGATAGTGAGGCATCTCGCCAGCGACGCCCTCTTGCGCGGTGATTCGTTTGAGCACGCCCTCTTGCGTGGTGCCAGGGTAGCCAATCAGTAGCGACGCGGTGAGGCGCGGGATCGTGTGTTCATAAAGGAACTTGATCCCGTGTTTGGCGTTACGCTGAATGAGCGCCGGCGTGATCGCGCCCTTCGCTCCGCCGCTTGCGCCGAGTTCGAACCACGGCAACATGAAGATGCCGAACACGCTCTTGGGATGATATTTCAGAATCTCCAAGATGAGCTTGTGCATGATCCCCGCGCCCGTCCCACCCACGACTGAGCCACAGACAAACACCGCGTCGGCATTCTTCAGCGGCTCTAGTAGGTCCCTCAGCCCGGCGCTGTTGGCGCCCTGGGCAAAGACCGTGGCACCGACGCTCGGAGTACCGTACATGCCCTTGGAGATGGGGATGCTGGCCGACTCCGCGTCGAACAGCGTTTCGAACAAATCCGTCTCTTCCGGATGATCGACATCCAAGAACATCTTGTCGAACGACGACGCGCCCACGTTGACCACGTCGAACGGCGCGTAAACGTGGGACATGCGTAGCGGGTGGCGCTCGCCGCGCATGCCGGCCGGCGCCTCCAGCGTCTTCGGCAGGTCCGATTGATTGTCGGGGTCGATCGCGATCAATTGAATGTCGCTGGCGAGGGCCCCCATCTTCACGAGCCGAGTCAGGGCCAGCGCGATGTGTTGACCCGTTCCGCCAACGCTTACGACGACTCTGGACATTCGGAGCCACTCATTTCTTCACGAGACCGACGATGGTTGCGACCAACAGGTAGAGTACGAGAACGGGAATGACGCCAAATAGGAAGGCGCGGCCAATGGCCGAGTCGCTCAAAAATATCTCCCCTCGGAGCACGTGGTCGGCGAGGCAACATTTCAAATTATCGGCCCCCGCCGGATCGAAATATTCGAGTACCCCGGCCGCCGTCGCGGCGGTCAACATGGGGACCATGAGCCGCACCCCAGCGCCGCTCGTGCCTCGCTTGTTCCACCAGGCCCGCCAGAGGGTCGCGAGTAGCGAGCAGACCACGACGTAGCCTGCCGCGATGGCCAAAAGGCCATTGTTTTGCTGGCTGCAATCGTTGCTCGTTAGGCGCTCACAGAGCGGCGAGCCCTCCGTCGGCGCGGCAGTCGTCGCGGGAGCAAGCGCCGCACTCGTGTCGACAGGGGCCGACGCGGGCGCCGCGCTATCGGACGACGCCGGAGCCGCCTCGCCTGCGTCGGCGAACGGATCGCGTCCCTCCGCCTGCGCGGCAGCATGCCCGGAGAGGAGGAGAAGCCAGCACCCAGCGCACAGCGAAACCAGCAGGCGCATCCAGAGAACGCGTCGCCCTATGCCAAGCATCCCGGCCTTATCTCCGAACTCGCAAATAGAAGCAAACCGAATCTCCAAACGATTTGCTCTGAGTCTCGCCCACTCGTGCAGGCGTTGAAGGCAAGCGCGGTAAGCTTCAAGCGGCGGCCGCCCGACTTCGTTTCCCGTGCGCAACGGCGGACGCTGAAGTTAGTCGACAGCCGCTCGCGGCCGGCGCAGGAAAGCGCCTTTTAACTAGCCATTGAAACATTCGTTCAGTATACGGAAAAACCCGCCCATTGCTCCGCGTTGCGCGCGACGGTCAAGTTTCTCCGCTTCCGTTCAAGCGGGGTCCGAGCCGCAGTAACCACGTCGATGGCAGCAGATGTACGCTCCCGCTATGGCAAGCAAAGCGCCTACTCTAAAACGATCTCGCACCGCGAAGTCAGCGGTCGAACCCGCGCGCGCGGCGAAGCCAGCAATCAAACGCATAGCGAAGCGCGCAGCGCCGGTGACGAAGGTCGCGACCTTCAACGTGAATGGCATTAATTCGCGGTTGTCGAATCTGCTGGAGTGGTTGGAAAAAGAAGCGCCGCAGGTCGTTTGCGTGCAGGAGCTGAAAGCAACGGACACGGCGTTTCCGATCGTCGAGCTGCGCGCGGCGGGCTATGGCGCCATATGGCATGGGCAGCAGTCGTGGAACGGTGTCGCCATCTTGAGTAAAGGCGCCGATCCGATCGAGCTTAGGCGCGGGCTACCCGGCGACGCGAGCGACACGCATAGCCGTTACCTGGAAGCCGCGGCCCACGGCATCCACGTGTGTTGTCTTTATTTGCCCAACGGTAACCCCCAACCCGGGCCGAAGTTCTTGTACAAGCTCGCCTGGTTCGAGCGCCTCATTGCGCATGCGCAGACGCTCTACGACAGTGGCCAGCCCGTTGTGCTCGCCGGTGACTTCAACGTCATTCCAACCGACTTCGATATTTACAATACGCGCTCGTGGCTGAAGAACGCGCTCCTCCAGCCCGAGAGCCGAGAGCATTACGCCCGGCTATTGGCCCAAGGCTGGTTGGATGCGCTCCGCAGCAAATTCCCCGAAGAACGCGTGTACACGTTCTGGGACTATTTTCGCAGGCACTGGGAAACGAACTCGGGTCTGCGCATCGATCATCTATTGTTGAACCCGGCGCTCGCGCCGAGGTTGCTCACCGCGGGCGTCGATACCTGGGTGCGCGGCGTTGAGCACGCGAGTGACCACGCACCGACCTGGGTCACCCTCTCGAGTCAATAACGCGGCTCATCGGGGATTCGTTGATGGTCAACACTGCGATGTGCATTTCGCCCACAGCCTTGCATCGGCGCGAGACGAAGCCTCACGCCGATGCACGGCTGAATCTCAGCGTTGACCCGCACTCGAGGCTGAGCGCCTGCGGCGAGGCCCTGCAAATTGTCTCGTTGCGTCCGGATGCAACACGAGGAGGCTCTTAGGCTCGTCCTTCTTCAGCTGAATTGAACGTGCTTGGCTAGTTCATCCTCAGCCATGTGCGTGTAGTCTTTATCTAGGCTTTTCACGACACAGGCCTCGAGCGGCCCCGCCAGCTCGGCGCGGAGCTGGCCAAGAAACTTCGGGGGCGCCACGAGCACGAGCTGCTTGAACGTCCCGCTCTCCCTAGCGGTCTCCAACTCTTTCACTAATTGCCGCGCAAATTCATGTTCGCCGTGGTCCTCGTGGGTTTCGGCGCGGTCCGTTTTCTCGCGACTGTGCTCGCGGTCCACCCTGCGCATCATCTGCCAAGGGCTCGAAGCGTCCGCAGTTTGAAAAAAACGCGCGTGGCTGCCATCACCGATGAGAATCCAGGTTTGGTTCATGGCGCCGGTCTAGCACACATCATCACGCGTCTCCCTCGCCGGAGCTTTACTTCCCGAGCAGCCGCGGTCCCAAGCCGCTCGCCCTACGCCAGGGGCCAGTCGCGGCGCGCCTTTCCGGTGTCTTGGCATTGACCGGAGGTGAAAGCGTTCATCGCCTGCGAGTTTGGCATCGCGTCCCACCTCCCTGTTACTTCGCACAAGCGATGACTTCGCGTGCGTGCGCGCTCTCGCTCAGGGAGCAGCGGCCAGCGCGGACAGAGCGTCACCGGTGAGCCGGCAGATGCGCCAATCGGGAAGCGCACCTGCGCCGAGGCTTTCGTAAAAGGAGATGGCGCTCGTGTTCCAGTCCAGGACGCTCCATTCCAAGCGGCCGCAATCTCGATCGCGGGCTAGCCGCGCGACCGATTTGAGCAGCGCCTTGCCGATGCCGCATCGGCGGTGCGCAGGCAGCACGAAGATGTCCTCGAGGTACAAGCCCGGCCGCGTGAGGAAGGTCGAGTAGTTACCAAAAAACAGCGCGAAGGCGACCAATCGATGCTGGGCTCCACCTAGCAGTCGAACTGCGATCGGATCGTCGCTCTGGATGGCAATCTCGACCACCAGCGCTTCAACGGCAGGGCGGGGTCCGAACAGGTCTCGAGCAAGCTGTTCAGCACTGCCGGTGACCGCGTGCGCCAGCTGCTCGTACTCCGCCAACGCTTGAACGAGCGCGAAGATGCCTAGTTCATCGCCGGGCCGCGCGGGGCGGATCGAAAAATCACTCTTCACGCTCGAGCTCTCCCAGGCTTGCTTGGATGCATAGGGCGGCTAGCTTACGGCTTTTTGCCGAAGCCGAGGTAAGCGGTGGTCGAGATCTCCACGCGTTCGCTGCCGTAGAGTGCTTCCAAGCGCTCTACGATGCCGCGCGTGACCTCTGCCCATTTCGCTTCGCCAAGGCGCTGCTTCAAAAGGACGATGGGCGCGGTGGTGCGCTCGCATTGTGTCCAGACTCGAGCGGGCACATCGCCCGGTAGCGTGTGCGTGTAGGGAACCACCCTGACGGCGTGAAAGCCCGCCGCGGTGAGCTCCTGCGCGACGTCATTGGGATCGCCGAGCGGGCCCTTGCCAGAGCCAAATGGAATTTCGGGCAGTACCTCGCGTAGGGCTGCCATGATACTGGCAAAGATGCCGTCGAAGGGTGCCCAGCTGGAGACAACAACGGTGCCGCCGCGTTCGAGCACGCGGTAGAGCTCGGAGAACCCGCGGGAGCGGTCGGGAAAGAACATCAACCCGAACATCGAGAAGGCCGCGTCGAAGGCCGCGTCGGGCCATGGCAACGCTTGCCCGTCGCCCTGACGCACGTCGGCGCTGAGCTTTGCGTCGCTCAAGCGCCGCTTCAGATTCGTCAGCATTTGCGACGAAAAATCGATGGCCGAAACCGCGCGCCCCGACTCGGCGGCAACCACGGTTAACGTACCCGGACCGGCGGCAACGTCGAGCACTCGAGCTCCCGGCGGAGTAGGCGCCAGCGCCAGCGCGTCACGCGAAAATAGCTCGAACATCGGCAGGAGCTCGGCCGTGTAATCATCCGATACCAGGTTCCATGGTTCGGGTGAGGCGAGCGGGCTCGGCGGGTGCGCGGCGGTCATGTCGCGCAACGTTTGGGACAATCCGTGCCGCGTCAAGCGTGCTCGCTAAAGTCTCGACATCGAACTTCTGACCGAGGTCGGCCCGCGCACGTGTGGAGCTCATTTGCCGCGCCAGCGCCGAAGGGTGGATGAGATGGTCACGCGCCACTTCTCTCTGCGTCACAGCCTTCGGCGTCGCTTCGCGCTGGAGCCAGAAACGACGATAACTGGGCGATCGCCTCGACCGGCTTTCGAAGCTAGACTCGTTCCGGAGAGGAAGAAGGCCCAGCCGCTGGAGCCACCCCTAGCAACTCCGGAAACCCGATCCGCCGCATGAATTCACGGCGCACGCGATCGATGACGGTGAACGAGACCGCCGCGCCATCGTCGGCGGGGTCGATGAAGACGCGGTAAGGGCGCTTGCCGCTAGGCGCCGCGACGATCTCCACCACGGCCCTGCCCACTGCGCCGGGATCGGCATCCTTGGGCACAGTGCCCGCAAGCGCTTCTTTCACCCGGTCGGAGAGCCCGGCAGGGTAGCTCGCTTCGTAGAGCTTGGCGCGGGCCTCGTCCCCAGGATGGCCGGCGTTCTTGAAGTGATTCGTTCCCGTCGTGAATGCGCCCGGAACCACGATCGATGTTTCGATGCCGAGTGGCGCAAGCTCTTTACCGTAGCAGACCGCCAGGGCATCCATCGCCGCCTTAGCCGCGAAGTACGGCCCCAATAGCGGTGGCACACCACCGGCCACGCTAGTGCTCGAAATCCAGATCAAAAGGCCCGCTTTTGCGCGCCGCATGTGCGGCAACGCGGCACGGTTCAGGCGCTGCGTACCGAGCACATTGATGTCGTAGATTTCAGCGCATTGCTCGGTAGTGAATGACTCGCTCGGGCCGTACACCATGTGGCCCGCGTTGTGGACCACGATATCGATGCGACCGTGGTTCGAGACAACCGTTTCGACCGCTGCTGCTACGGAGTCGTCGGATTGAACATCCAGAGCGATCGACCTCAGGTCGACTCCGTGTTCCTTGGCATAGGCGGCGACGTCGGACACGTGCTTGGCGCCTTCGCCCGTCGTCTCACGCGTCGACGCGTAGGCGACATGCCCGGCCCGTGCGAGGTCATTGGCGATCATTCGACCGAAGCCGCTCGAAGCGCCCGTCACCAAGGCAATTTTAGACGAACTGGCGGGCATCAGACGAGACCGCCGTTGGCCCGCAAGATCTGCCCGTTCACCCAGCCGCCGTCCGGGCCCACCAAAAATGAGATGGCGCGGGCGATGTCCTCCGGTTGGCCGAGCCGACCGAGCGGGGTAAGTCCTATGATCTGTTCGATTTCGGAAGGCTTCTTTCCCTTCGTGAACAGCTCGGTTTCCACTGGGCCCGGCGCGATCGCATTGACGGTGATGCGACGCTTTCCCAGCTCTTTCGAGAGCACGTGGGTCATCGCCTCGACCGCAGCTTTGGTCGCCGCGTACACGCCGTAGGTGGGTTGATAGAGCCCAACCACGCTGGACGAGAAGCTGACGATGCGACCGCCGTCGCGCAACTTCGTGGCGGCCAGGTGCAGGCCGTTGAAGACGCCCTTCAGATTGACCGCGATCTGCCGATCGAAGCTAGCCTCGTCCGTCTCCGCGATGGGAGAAAGAGCCATGATGCCGGCGTTGTTGACCAGCACGTCGACACCTCCGAAGGTGGCGGCGGCCTGCTCGAACAGAGTGGCCATCGCGGCCGCTTTACTGACGTCGGCCTCTGCGATCATCGCGCGCCCGCCGCCGGCAATGATCTTTTGCGCCAGCGTCTGCGCGGCTTCGGCCTTGCCTGAGTAATTGATCACGACGGAAAACCCGTCGCTCGCCAGCCGTTGGACGACTGCCGCTCCGATACCCCGCGATGACCCCGTTACGATTGCGGTCTTATTGAGATTAGGCATTGTTGTTCTCCATTGCTGGAGGCGGTCCGCGTACATTTGAGATTGGCCGCCGCCCGGGTCTTGATATACCTACTTGTGCGTCAGCGGTAAGTAAGACAAACCCGGCTTCAGTATCCGCGAAACGAGGACAATCAAATGGACCGTGTCGAGACCATGCGCGTGTTTGCGCGCGTCGTCGAACGCCGAAGCTTCGCGCACGCCGCCCAGGACTTGCTTCTTTCACGCTCCAAAGTCAGCGAAGCCGTGCGCCAATTGGAGGCTCGGCTCGGCGTTCTTCTATTGCAACGGACGACGCGCCAAGTGGTGCCGACGGCGGATGGTGAAATCTATCATCGGCGCTGCCTCGCCATTTTGGCGGACATCGATGAGGCAGAAACGATGTTATCCGAGACCGAGCCGCGAGGCCCACTCCGCATCGACGTGGCTGGGGACCTCGCGCGTTGCTACTTGGTCCCGCACTTGGCCGGCTTCCTGGCCCGCTACCCCGGGATCGCGCTGCACATCGGCGAGGGCGATCGGATGGTGGATCTCGTTCGCGAAGGCGTCGATTGCGTAGTCCGCGTCGGCGAGTTGTCGAGCAGCGGCCTGGTCGCCCGCCGCGTCACCCAGCTCGAAGAGTGCACGCTGGCCAGTCCAGCTTATCTCGCGGCCCATGGCGTACCCGCGTCCCTGGAAGAACTCGAAGGTCATCGGATGATCGGCTTCGTCTCATCTTCGACAGGCGCGGTGATGCCGTTCGAGTTTCAGACCGAAGCCGGGCTCCGTCAGGTCATGCTGCAGGTCTCTGTCACCGTTTCTTCGGCGATGATGAATGCCGCATTGGCCAAGCAGGGCCTAGGCCTGGTTCAGGTTCCGCGGTACCGCTACGCGGAAGACATTGCCGCCGGCCGACTGGTGGAAATCCTGAAGGCCTATCCGCCGAGGCCAAGTCCGGTCTCGATTCTCTATCCGGAAAATCGAAAGTTGGCGTCCCGCGCCCGCGTGTTCATTGATTGGGCGGTCCGTTGCTTTGCTGCCGACGACGACGCGAAGCCGTGTGAAGCCGCACCCTGACTCACTTGTCCGGCCATCTGGCTCAGGTGTGCCGAATTTTTCCGGGGCACACTCTGGAATCGGGCTGGATTGGAGAGGTTCGCTCGGCTCGTGCCTTGCTATCGCCTTCCTGAATGCGGAGCATTGCTGGTAGCAAACTGAAGGTGGCGGGGGCCGTCGCGCTGGTCGCGGCTCTCTGGGTGGCGGGCTGTGGCGGCGCAAGCGCGGGCGGGGCGTGCTCAGCGGAGCTGCCGGCGACTTTCGGCTGTCAGCGGGAGCTGAGCCTTGAACAAAGTCAGTGCTCGGGCAACACCGCCGGCAGGCCCCTGACCGCGAGCGTGCAGTGGTCGACTGACCGTAAAGCTTTGCAAGTCGACGCGGCCACCTTCCGCTGCGAGCAACGCGTGTGCGCCTACCTCGGTGGGTCGGAGGCGGAGGCACAAGTCCTGTTGCAGCCCTGCGACATGCACCCAGAGACCGTGACGAGGTGCACGTGCGGCTACTCATTCAGCGTGCCAATCGAGCTACGTTCAACCGCCACCCGTGTTTCAGTTCAAGTGCGTAACGACTCACTGGGCGGCGCACAACCGCCGAGCACGATAGGCAGCCTGCCGGTGGGTCCGAGCGCGGCGCTGTGCGACGGAAGCAGTGTCTTGCGCTTCGCCGCAACCAGTGGTGGGGGGAATCTGAGCGGCATCCCGGGACTCATTTCGGAGCTCGGTTGGTCGTTCCTACTCGTGGACGGGCAGTGCCATTACTACGCGATGACCGCGCCGGATCGTGAGGTTCGTATGGGCACGCTGAGCGACACGGACGCGCCGAGCTTGGCTCGAGACTTCGAGCTGGGCGCGTGGCAAGGGCTGGATCATCCAGCGAGCGGCTGCCCGGACGCCAACGCTCAGGTCTTTGCGTTCGGTGTGGATCGCGTGCGCTCGTCCTGCGAGACGACACCACTGACCATGGCCACGGACAGGTGGCTGAAGCGCTTGTATGATGCAGGCCGCCCGGTGACGGGCGCCGTGCGTTATTCGGTGATCGAGCCCAGCAACGAACAATGGCCGAGCAGCAGTCCGGCCTCCGCGCTCACCTACCCGCTTGCCGACCCAACGAGTATTGCCACCGAGCCGAACGGTCGGGGCAAGCCGCAGATTGCCTCTGGGATGGATGCCGACGCATTGCGTGGTGTACGCACTGCTTATCAAAAGAGCACGCCCCCCGTCCCGGCCCCTGCCTACAGCGTACCCGTCGTGGTGACGGCGGGTGGGGAGGCCTCGCGCTATTTCGATCTTGCGATGCGCGATACCGTGCCCTTCGAAGTAAACGGCGTGCTGACCATCGATGCATTTTTAGAATAACGAGCCGGCACGAGCGAGCGATCGGCGGACAGCGCCGGTGTCGCAACCGTACCCGGCTAGGGCGTCAAGACGCGCAACGACAAGATCGCGAATGGGCCGAGCCCACGGTTCGCGATTTGGAAACGCAGGAAGTCAGCCGCGCCATCGACCGTCCGAGAGTACGCGAGCCCGCCGCAGTCGACTGGGTTGAAAGCCGAGCTCGCTCGCGAGCTCCATGACCTGCTTGCGCGCGGCTTCGTCGTCGCTGCACACGAGTGCGGCCACCTGCGCTTGGGCCAACATCTCGCGCGGCAGCGCGATCACCTGGGCCGGATTGGACGTGAATGCCTTGACCACGCGCGCAAGAGCGCCTCACTCGAAACCGATACTGCTCGGTGATAAGGGCCCACGATGCGTGCCTTCGCCTTTGTCGTGCTCCTCAATGCTACCGCGTGCGCCCATCACCATGAACCCATGGTTCGTTATCTGTCGCGAGCTCAGCTGAAGCCGAGCGGCAGCGCCCCTGGCGCGCAGCATCGCTTGCTGGTGATGCACGCGGACGGCTCCAAGGCGTATGCGCTCGTGCTGGCGCGAGGCGACGAGGTGATGACCGCCCTCAAAGACTTCGCCCAAGCCGAGCAGATCACGGCGGCGAGCTTTACCGCGATCGGCGCCGTGCGCGGTGCGGAAGTCGGTTGGTTCGACTTCGCCAAGCAGCAATACAAGGCCATGCGGCTGGACGAGCAACTCGAGATGCTGTCGTTGGTGGGCGACATCGGCGCCGGTGAGGACGGCAAAGCGGTGATTCACGCGCATGCCACGCTCGGCCGCGAAAGCGGGCGCACGTTCGGTGGCCACCTGATCGCCGCGACCGTTTCGCCCACGCTCGAGGTGTTCGTCACCAGTTACCCTCAAGCGCTGAAGAAGCAGCGCGACTCGCGAGACGACATCGAGCTGTTTCAGCTCGCTTCGCCTTGAAAGCGCGCTGGGCTGCAGAACAACTGGCACGGCCAAAAAACGTCCGTGGCCGCCTGCCCGGAGCCTCGGGCGTCTAGTCTGCGGTTCAGTTAGGTTCGCGGCCGTGCGCCGAGTGGCGCGGGTGAGCCGCTCAGCGCGCCACGGCGGCTCAGCGTGACCACCAGCACGCCCACCACGGTCAAGGCGCAGGCGCCCAACTTTTGCGCGCTGAGATGCTCGCCGCCTAAGGCCGCGCCGATGCCGAGGGCGACCAATGGATTCACGTACGCATAGCTCGTGGCAAGCAGTGGGCGCGTGGTGCGCAGCAGATAGCCGTACGCGCTGAAAGCGATCAGCGAGCCGAACACGATCAGGTAAGCAATGGCGCCGATCGCCGCGCGGTTCAGCGGGCCGTGTGGTCGCTCGCCGCGGGCAGCCGCGACCAAGAACATCAGCAGGCCAGCGACGATCATCTGACACGCGGCGCTCATCAAGCCCGCGGGCATGGGCAAGCGCCGGCTCCACAGGGAGCCCACCGCCCACGCGGCGGGAGCGAGCAACAGCGCGACGCCGTCCGCCCCGCGGAGCGAAATGCCGCCGCCACCGTTCAACACCACGATGCCGGCGAAGCCAAACCCCAAGCCGACCAGCTCGCGCGGCTTAGGCCTCACGCCCCAGAACCAGCCAAGGGCCGCCGTCCACAAGGGCATCGTCGCGACGACGGTGGCGGCGGTGCCGGAGTCGACCGAGCGCTCGGCCAGAGCGACGAAACCATTGCCCATGACCAAGAGCAAGGTGCCCACGGCCCCAGCCGCGAGCCACTCACGGGGCTTCGGCGCCGCGGCGCCCCGCCAGCGCAGCGCCGCGTACAACACGCTCCCGGCAATCGAGAAGCGTGGCGCAGCCATCAGGTACGGCGGCAGCGTCTCGAGCGCGACGCGCATGGCGAAGTAGGTCGAGCCCCAGATCACGTACAAAGAGAACAACGCCGCGAGGACAAACGCTCGCTCACGGGACGACGATTCACTGGGACTTGGCAACGGCGAGCGCGCTACATGCGGGATGAAAGGATCGTCGTCAAGCGTGGGCCCCTCTCCGTCAGCCCCCGGCCGTGTCCGATCGGACACTGGCCGCTCCGCCCAAGTGTCGAGGCACGAATATCCTTCAGTGACGCCCAGGTCAGCAGCCACTAGAATCTCGCTCGGGCGAGGCACGTCGCCTGTCCGACCGCGAGTCACCCTAGTGATTGAGCATCAAGAACACCTGATCAGAATTCTAGCGGAGCGAATTGCAGGCGAGGCGCTGTCGCTGCGAGGCACGACCATCCCGGGTGCGAACTTGCGGCTCGTCAACTTCGAGGGATTGGACTTGAGCCAGTCTGACTTTGCGGGCGCGCATTTCGGGCGCGCCAACATGCGAGGCGCAACGCTCGAAGGCGTCAACTTGGAAGGCAGCGACCTCGCCAATGCGTCGCTACAAGGCGCCGTTTTCGGTGAGGCCAACCTCCAAGATGCCATGTTCGAGGACGCCGACCTGCAGGGAGCAAGCTTGCGCTACGTGAACGCGCGACGTTGCTTTTTCGAGAACGCGAACCTCGAACAAGCTGACTTCCACGGCGCCGACCTGCGCGAGGCCGACTTCGCCGGCGCAAACTTCCGAGGTTCCATCCTGGAGCAGGCAAATCTCGAAGGTGCGCAGCTCGACGGCGCGGATCTCCAAGGCGCCGTGCTGGTCAACGCAGTATTTCGAAATGCAAGCCTACGGGGCGCCAACTTGCAGCAGATCGTCCTCCGCGGCACGAGCTTCGAAGGCGCGGATTTGAACGATGCTCGCTTGCAGGGCCTCGACTTTTCTTCGTCGGACATGACGGGGGTGCATCTCGCTGGTGCCCGTTTAGAAAAGACGCAGCTCTCGCGAGCTCAAATAGGCGGCGCTTTGGGCGAAGAGCTCGCACACGACTACCGCGGAGCGGCGCGCGGCTACTTTGCGCTCGAACGGAATTTTTCCGAATTGGGCGACCAAGACGCCGCGCGCTGGGCCTATGGCAAACGGCGCCGCATGCAAAAACACGACGTTCGTCAACGCGCCGTCGCGGAGCGCAAAGCCGGCAATTGGAGGAGCGCAGCGCGCCTGTACGCCTCGTACGCCAATGACCAGTTCGTCGAATGGCTCTGCGATTACGGCGAAAGCGTGCCGCGCGTGTTTGCAGCGCTGCTCGTCGTTTATGTGTTTTTCACTCTGCTGTACGGCGTCACCGGCAGCGTAGTCCGCATGCAGGGGGCGCTCCGAAATCCGGTGATTACGCGCGCGCCGATCGACCTTGCCGTGTTCAGCTTGCTGGCGCTCACCACTTCCGGCAGCCCGGGTATCGGCGTGCAGCCGCGCGGCGAGTTTGTCTACTTCTTGAGCGGTGCCCAGGCGCTGATCGGTATCTCAATCACCGGCTTGCTCGGATTCGTGATCGGGAACCGCATCCGGCGCTGAGTCCTGCGCTCGTCGCCTCAAGGACCGTCCGCTCGTGGTGGGGTCGTGCCTTAGGGCGGCGCCGCGCTATGCGACGAGGGCGGGAGCCACAGCAGGCAGCTCCATCGTGAACGCCGCGCCGCGCCCCGGAGCGCTTTCGACGGACACGTCACCGCCCATCAGCTCACAGAACCGGCGCGTGATGACCAAGCCAAGCCCGGACCCGCCGTACTTGCGCGTAGTAGAAGCGTCGGCTTGCTCGAACGCCCGGAACAGCTTGCCGATCTGTGCGTCAGTCAAGCCAATGCCGTTGTCGATCACGCTCAGCGTCACCCAATCGCGGCCGCTGCGCTGCTCCCGGGTCGCCTTGACGGTGATGACACCCTTGTCGGTGAACTTATTGGCGTTGCTCACCAGATTCAAAAGGCCTTGTCGAACTTTCGTGAGGTCGCTGTGCATGAACCCAAGGTCACCGCGACAGTCGACGGCCAGCACGTTGCCGCTGCTGTCAATCAACGGCTTCAAGCTATTGACGACGCCGTGAACGAGCTCCGAAACCGCAAAGTCTTCGACGAATAGGTCCATCTTACCGGCCTCGATTTTCGACAAATCGAGGATGTCGTTGATCATGCCCAGGAGATGCTTGCCCGCCTCCAGAATCTTTCCGAGATCCGGTACCAAGGCGCCGTAGCCCGTCGTCGCGGCCTCTTCCTGAAGCAGCTCGCTGTAGCCGATGATCGCGTTCAACGGCGTGCGGAGCTCGTGACTCATGTTGGCCAAGAACACGCTCTTTGCTCGGTTGGCGGCTTCGGCTTCCTCCTTGGCGCGGCGTAGCTCGTCCTCGGCGCGCTTGCGCTCGATGCCCAACGCGACCCCGGCGGCCATGGTGGCCATCGCCTGAAGGGCCGCGTCCGAAAGCGGGTGGCGAGCGAACATCCCCATCACTCCCACGAGCCGCTCGTCGTCCATCAGCGGGTAGCCCGCGAACGCGACCATCCCTTCGCGGCGCGCCCACTCTTGGTCTCCGACGCGTGGATCACCGACCGCGAAGTTCGTCATGTGTGGACGGCGCTCGGCGGCGATCAGGCCGATTTTGAACTTCCCAACGGGGACGCGCCCGTGCGGGCCATTCAAGTGCGTGTACATGCCCGAGCTCGCGCGCAGCACGAGCACGTCTTCACGCTCGTCCAGCGTCCAGATTCGAGCAAAGGCCGCATCCAGATGTTCGACTAGGACATCACAACAGTGGTGCAGCATAGACGACAAGCTATCCCCGCGACTCAGCGCGGAGCCAACGTCTGCGGCGAGGGCCGCCAGATGTACGCGCTCGGCAGCCGCCGCTTCGGCGCGTTTACGCTCGCTGATGTCGCGAAGGTAGGCGGTGAACATTGGCGGGCCGGCCACCGTGATCGCGTTGATCGAGAGCTCAATCACGAGCTCCTCGCCATTGGCGCGCAGGGCTGAGACCTCGATACGCTCCTCGAGGGGGGAGCGGCTGAAGCTCCGCATGGAGTCCAAGAAGCCGCGGCGCTGATCACCCGCGGCCAACGGAACGATCAGCTCGAAACCCCGACCGATCACTTCTGATCGCCGGTAACCGAAGATCCGCTCTGCTGCCGGATTGAAGTCTACGATGGTCCCGCGCTGATCCATCACGATGATGGCGTCGAGCGCGGAGGCCAAGATAGCGACGGTCCGAGCCTCAGTCTCGCGGATCAGCGACTCCGAGCGCCGCCGCTCGATGGCGGCCTGACGCAGCCGCACGTAGGCAGTCGTGCACAGGAACCCGAGCCCCAAGGCGGATGCGATGGCCAGCGCCTTGTGATTTCGGCGATCGGGCGCCTCGACGAGCACGCCATTCGTTTTAAGCAATTCGTTTCGCATCGACACGTCTAGATCGCCAATTCATACCGATGCAGCGCGGCCTATTTTGCGCCTTTGGTTAGGGCAGCTTCAATCTGTGTGAGCAACGCCGCCAGATCGACCGGCTTCGGATGGTAGTCGTCGCAGCCTGCTTGGCGCGCCTTTTCGCGATCACCAGACATCGCGTGCGCCGTGAGGGCGATCACCGGAATGGTCGACGTCTCTGCAAAGCCTTTGAGCTGCCGAGTCGCCTCCCAGCCGTCCATGACCGGCAAGCTCATATCCATGAGCACTAAATCCGGCTTGTTCGTGCGGGCCATGGCCACGCCCTGCGCGCCGTCGAATGCGAGATCGACCTCGTAGCCACGCCTGCGCAAGCGACGCGACAGCATGTCCCAATTCTTTTCGTTGTCCTCGACCAGTAGTATTTTAGGCATCAAGTGGTTCCGTCGTGGCTGCTTGGTCTGCGCGCACCTGCTCTGCATGCTTGGCGACGATGTCGCGGACATCGCTCAAAAGCTTCTGGCGGTCGTACGCGCCCTTGCGCACGATCTTCTCCACGCAACCGTTCAGGCGAGTGCGATCTTCCTCGGTGATTTCCTTCGCCGTCAAGACGATGATTGGAATCGACCGCCACTCGGCATGGTCACGAAGGGCCTCGACGAATTGAAACCCGTCCATCTCTGGCATCATCAAGTCGAGCAGGATGACGTCAGGGGTGAGCTCGTTCACGCGCTCGAGCGCGGCTTCACCGTTCTCGGCTTCTTTCACGGTCCAGCCGTCCTTCTCGAGCGCCTGCTTCGTCATGCGACGCGTCGGTTCATCGTCCTCAATGAGCAGCACCGTGTGGGGGTGTGCTTCCGAGCGGTACTTGCGAAGCACCAGTGACAGGCGCTTTCGGTCGAGCGGCTTGGTGAGAAACTCGGACGCTCCGAGCCGATAGCCGAGACCACGGTCACTGACCATGGTCAGCATGATGACTGGAATTTCGCGCAGCCCCGGATCGGCTTTCAGTTCGGTAAGGACCGCCCAGCCATCCGTGCTCGGCATCATCACGTCCAGCGTGATTGCCAATGGTCGCAGCTTGCGGGCGAGCATGAGGCCTTCCTCACCGCTCGCGGCCGTGTGCACAGCGAAGCCCTCCTTTTCGAGGTAGCGCTCCAGCAAATCGCGCGTGTCCGCGTCATCGTCGATGACCAAGACGCTCTGGCCCTGTCGCTCATCGTGGCGCGATGGCCGCTTTGGAACTGGAAGAGAGGTTTCGCGGTCAGGGCGTACGACGACCATCGGCAGTGAAACCGTGAACGTCGAGCCGCTGCCGGCAGAACTAATCACGGTGACATCGCCGCCCATCATGCGGCAGAAGCGTCGCGAGATCGCCAACCCCAGGCCGGTGCCACCAAACTTGCGCGTGGTCGATGCATCGGCTTGAGTGAAGGGCTCGAACAGGCGCGAGAGCTGCTCACCGGTCATGCCGATGCCAGTGTCCGCGATCTGAATTGATAGCCAAGGCTCACCGCCGCGCGACTCCGTCTTAGCGTCGAGCCGAATCTGTCCGTGATCGGTGAACTTGCTCGCGTTCGAGAGAATGTTGAACAAAGTTTGACGCACCTTGGTCAGATCCGCGTGCATGACGCCGAGCTCGCCTTTCGCGAGCTCGAAGGTGTTTCCGCGTTGTGCGATCAACGGCTTGATGGTGGCCGCGACGTCTTCCAGCATCTCTCGAACATCGAAGTCCTCGATGTAGATGTCCATCTTGCCGGCTTCGATCTTCGATAGATCGAGCACGTCGTTGATGAGACCGAGTAAGTGCTTACCCGCCGTATGAATGCTCTGCAAGTCCGGGATGAACGTCTCGACGCCGCGCTCCTCGGCCTCTTCTTGCAGCATTTCGCTATAACCGATCACGGCGTTCAGCGGAGTGCGCAGTTCGTGGCTCATGTTCGCCAAAAACATGCTCTTCGTGCGGTTGGCGGCTTCGGCAGCTTCCTTGCTGGCCTCGAGCACGACCGCTTGCTCCTCTAGGCGCTTGGCTTGCTCTTCGATCAGATGCCGTGCGCGTTCACGATGCTCCACTTCACCCTGAAGCTTGCGCATGGTTTGAATCGCAAGCAAAAACGACAGCAGGCTGCCCAGCACAAGCACTGCCTTGGTGGCTAGAGTTCGGTTGGAAGCCTCATGTGAGCGGACATCGAGCAGCCTGCGCTCTTCGTTCACCATCTCGGCCGAAGTGGCGTGTAAGTCCAAGCTTTGAGCGCGAGCCGGGCCCGCCGCGACCCGCTGGGCGGCTGCGGTCAGGCCGGCACTGTCGTACACCTTCGCGGTCTCGACGAAGTAGTTCATGCGAGCCCGCACCGCAGCCATCAGGCGCGCAAGGCGAACCCCTTGTTCTGCGTTATCGCCGATTAACTCGCGCACGGCGCGGATGGAATCGTCGATGCGCGCTCGCTCCTGGCGAAACGTTTCGAGGTAACTCGGGTCCTTGGAAAGCAGGTAGTTGCGTTGCATTCCCTCCGCGTTGGACACTTCTATTTCCACTTGCCGCAAGGCGTCGATCACGTCGTACGTGTGACTCACCCACGCTTGCGAGCGGCTTTCATACGAAAGCGACACATAAGCGGCAGCGGCCACGACGAGCACGAGCGAGGCAGACGCGAAAACAGCGGCAAACTTCACGCGAAGAGACATCTCGAAGGTCAACGTTTCGACGCGATCCGAAAATGACGCATTAACGTCAATACCGCGGAACCTAACGGGCCGCAAATCGTCTTCGCGTTGATCATCGCGGTGACGCATTTTGCGACGCCGCAGCCACCCGCGATTGTGTCGCCATGACTGCTAAGCTCGGTTGAGCGACGCTCCTCCTCGGAATGCTTCTTGAAGCACAACGCTTCGTTGCGATGTACCGTGTCTAAGCTTAGCGCCGAAGGTGACTTCTAAAATGACCACTTATTCAACGAAAGAGCGACTTCCGATCTCACCAGAGGAGCGAATGCCCCTCCTCGACGCCAGACGAGAGGCGAAGATGTCGTCTAGCGCGCACGCCTACGTGCGCGGCAGCACCAAGCGCTTTTACGAGTGGTTGGCTAGCGCCCGCGGCCAGTCGTTGCCCGAGGCCCCCACGATCTGGATCGGTGGGGATTGCCACGTTGGCAACTTGGGTCCCGTCGCGGCCAAGGACTCGGAGATTTCGATCGTGCTCCGCGATCTGGATCAAACCGTCATGGGCTCTCCTGCGCACGACGTCGTTCGTTTGACGTTGTCCCTTGCCATGGCGGTCCGGGCATCGGGTTTGCCGGGCGCGATCACGGCGCATGTGGTCGAGAGCGTGGCGCGCGGCTACGAAGAAGTGCTGGAAGCAGCCGCCTCCGAGCGGGCGGTTTCTCTGGAAAAACCGCCCGAACAGGTGACGAGCGTCTTGCGTGAGGCGCGCACGCGCTCGCGCAAACAGCTGTTCGCGGAACGTCTCGGAAAAAACGACGGCAAGATACCAATTGGCAAACGTTTCTGGCCACTTCTGCCCAAAGAGCGGCTCGCGGTGTCCGAGCTCCTGAACACGGCACCAGCGAGAAAGCTCATCACCGGCTTGACCTCACGTCATCACGACGCGGCGCTCGAGCTGGTGGACGCGGCGTACTGGATCAAGGGCTGTAGCTCGCTCGGACTGTGGCGGGCCGCGGCGTTGATCCGCGTTGACGCTGGCAAGGACGAGTCGTTGGCGCTCATCGATATCAAGCAAGCCACGGCCCCGCTCGCGCCGCATCCGGAAGGCGCCGCAATTCCCGCCCACGAAGGTGAACGCGTCGTAGCTGGCGCTCGCGCCCTCTCGCCCTCACTGGGCGATCGCATGGCCGCCGCCAACGTCCTCGATAAGCAAGTCTTCATTCGCGAGCTACTGCCGCAAGACTTGAAATTCGAGCTGGAGACCCTGCGCGAGCACGAAGCGATGGCCATCGGTCACTATTTGGCAGGGGTCGTCGCCGTCGCCCACGCGCGTCAACTCAAGCCCGCCGAGGCGGGGCAGTGGCTGGAGAGCTTCCGCAAAGGAAACGCCAAAAACCTCAGCGCTCCCGCCTGGCTTTGGGCATCGGTCGTCGACCTCGTTGCGCTCCACGAAGGCGCATATTTGGAGCATTGCCGGAAACACGCACTCATCGGAATCGTCAACTCACCGCTCGTCACCGACGGGATCGTTTCACACCACGTCAGTGGTGATTGACGACTCTAGCGGGTCACAACCGCTCTCGAACACCCTCGGCATTTCCTTCGCCAGTGCGATCATGAGCAGCGGCGCGGCAGCTTCCATCAGAGAAATCTCGTTGACGGGCACGTCGGAGGGCACGAGGTCGAAGTGGCACAGTGACCCAAACGGTTTGCCCTGCGCGTCGCTCAGCAGCACCCCGCAATAAGAAAGGACCACCTCGCGAGCGGGGTGCTGGCGGAGACGGTCGTCCAGGCGAGTGTCTTCTGTCGTGAACCCGAGGCGGGTCACCCCGACGATGGAACAGTACGTATGATCAAGCGGCGCGTCGTCGCCAGTTCGCACTCCGGGTGAGTACGAGTCGACCAAGACCACATTGCGAAGTAACGGCGGGTCGAAGCGGTACATCGCCGTGAAGCGATGAGAGGTCCGGCTGTTCAAAAATCTCAAGGCCTCGTGCAGGCCTTGCTCATCCAGGATTTTCTCGAGCTTCAAGAAGCTGTCGGCGCGTCCGAGATCCGCCTCACGCTCGCCCGGCGACGAACGTCGCAGAAAACGAACGAGGCTGCCCACGACCCGCACGAGCTCGGCGGGCTCCACGGGTTTGGCGACGTGAGTTTGGAAGCCGGCCTCCAGCGCCAGGCGGCGGTCTTGCTCGCGCGAATAGGCGGTGAGCGCGATCGCCGGAAGCTCAGCGCCTTTCGCCCCGAAGGACGTGCGAACGCGGCGCATCAGCTCATAGCCGTCGACCTGAGGCATGCCGATGTCACTGACCAGCACCATCGGCATCTGCTTAGCCACGAGCGTGAGCGCCTGCTCCGCGCTCGCCGCCATTGTGACCTCGGCGCCGCGCGAGCGCAGCACAGTAGCCACGAGCTCTCGGGCATCGGCCTCGTCGTCGACGAGCAGCACGTTGACGCCGTCGAGCCTCTTCGAGCCGTCGATTGCTGTCGGTCCGACGCTTTCCGGTCGGGCTGTCGCCGCGTCTGCCGGTTCTTGAAACACCGCTTGCACCGGGAGTAACGCCGAGAAGCGCGAACCGCGACCTTCGCCCTCGCTGGTCGCGCTCACGGTTCCACCGTGCGCTTCGACCAAGTGCCTCACCAGCGCGAGGCCAAGGCCGAGGCCGCCATGGCGGCGTGTCGTGCTGCCCTCGGCCTGTCGAAACCGCTCGAACACGTAAGGCAGAAAATCTTGGGCGATGCCCTGTCCGGAGTCGGAGACGGACAGTTCAATCGACGTGCCGGAGCGCCGTAACTCGACCCGCACCGCACCCCCACGCGGGGTGAACTTCACGGCGTTGTTGACCAAATTCCAAACCACTTGCTGCAGGCGCTCCGGATCGCCCACGATGCGCGATGCGGCTTGCTCGAGCTCGAGCGAAAGTTCGATGCCTTTGGCTTCGGCGGCCGTTCGAACGGTATCGAGCGCAGCGCGCACGAGCGCGGTCATGTCGAGCGGGCGAATCTCGAGATGCAGCTTGCCGGTGATGATTCGCGAACCGTCCAAGATGTCTTCGATCAGCTGGACCTGTGCGCGCGCATTGCGTTCAATGGTCTCGAGGCCGCGAGTAAAAGCGCTCGGTTCGAGCTCGCCCGAGCGCAGCAAATGTGACCAGCCCAAAATGGCGTTCAACGGCGTACGCAGCTCGTGCGAGGCGGTGGCCAGGAACTCGTCCTTGCTACGGCTCGCTTCCTCCGCGCGCTTGAAGGCTTCTCGTTGTTGGTGGATGTTGGCGTTGGTTCCGATCCAGCGCACGATCTTGCCGTTGCTGTCGCGCACGGGCCGCACGCGTGTCAAAAACCACTGGAACGTACCGTCGGCCGCCCGCAGCGGAAACTCCATCTCGAACGGCTCTCCGCTCTCCAGCGAGTGCCTCCACTGTTCGGTGACTTTGGGCAAGAGCGCCGGGTCGTGCACCTTCGACCAACCCCAGCCTCTCATCTCTTCGAGAGTGGTTCCGGTGTACTCGAACCAACGCTCACTGTAGAAATCGATCTGACCGTCGGGGGTCGCCGACCAGGCCAGCTCGGGCAGGTTGTTCACGAGGTTGCGAAGCAGCAGCTCGGACTCGCCCAATTGAACATTGAGTCTGTCTGCTTCGCCTAAGGCCTCTTCCAGTGCCCGACGCGCGGCTTCTTCTTTCGACTGAGCCCGCTGGGCGTCTTCCAGAAGCCTACTGAGCTCTAGTGATTGACGCTCGACCACTTGCTCGGTTCGGCGCTGGGCCGAAATATCCTGCAACAACGCCACGTAGCCTTCGACCGCGCCGCTCGCGTCCCGATGTGGCACGAACCAGACACGGATGTCACGGGTCCCCCCGAGCCGATACGGGACGTCGTACTGCTCGAACGAAAAGCGCTCGCCGGACAGGCCGCGCAAAACATACGGGCGCAGTACGGCATAGGCAGCCTCGCCGACGACCCCACGAAGCTCGCGCCCAATCAGCTGCTCGCGCGGAATTCCAAACCAATCCTCGTATGCCTTATTTACTAGCGCGTAACGTTCGTCGTACCTCACGAAAGAGACCGGCACCGGCAGCGCATCGGTGACCAGACGAAGCTCCGCTTCACTGCGACGGACCTCAACGGCGAGTCCTTCGGCACGCTGGCGCGCGATGACGGCCTCGGTCGCTTCAGAGCCCGACAACCGGCCATCATCGATGCGGCCGGCCCGCGGTGAGACGGCTACTGCTAGCGCCTCAGAAAATGCGCCCGCGAGCACGCGCACGTCTTGAGGCCGATACACCGCGCCGTGCTGCTCGAGCAGGTCCAGAACACACTCCCTGAGCAGCCCATGTTCCTGGATGAGAGCCTGAAGGTCGAGATCAGGGCGCTGGTCGGGTGATGCTCCATCCTCAATGGTGGGTGGGGAGCCCGAAGTGTCGAGGGCGAGTGCCAGGTGCCGGAGCAGTGACGGCACATGCCCGCGTAGCGCTGGCTCGCGCTCGGGGTAACGTTCGACCACGCGTTCGAGCCATCTGTTCGAGATGGACTCCGAGTGCTGCCGTAGCAACTGAGCAAGCGCGCGCTCGCTCACGGCTTCGCTTGCGCAGGGCGCGCCTCGACGGCGGTGGCCCACTCCAGTGCGAAGCCGGTGTACTGAACTCGTGTCGTGTGCGGCTGCATGCGTGCGCGGTAAGCCCTCGCTAACTCGCCGCACCGTTACACAACCGCTCTACTTGAGCCAGGGGTGGACATTGAACCACCGACAGATCGTGCCGTCTAACAATGGGCCGCCAGGTCGTTCACGGGTGCTCCTAGACTGGCCGACGCCGGGTGATCGGTGATCGCTTGGGGTAGGGGATGAGCGTCAAGGACTTGCAGCGCCGGCACTTGAGCTCCAAACCCGCCGCTACCCAGCGCGCCAAGAGGGCGCCGCAGCCGCAGCGCAACAGATCATCGTTGAGGGTGGGTTCGATCGGTGGCGGGCTTGCTCCGGAGAGTTGAAACGGAGCCTCACTTTCAGATCGATGCTCTGAAAAAGTCTCGCTGGGCGCCTCTTCTGACTTCATTTGGCTCCTCCGACGAACGCACTGCTACCGGCGTCGCTGCGCGGCGACGTGACTCATTGCCAAACATTCGCCGCGTTCAGCCCGCCGTGGCGCGGCGCCGAAGCGGCCATGATGATCCATCAATCCCACGGGCACCCCAGCTCCGTCAAGGAGTTAATTGAAAATGATTCTCAATATCATTTTCATCTAAAAAGGCGGCTGGACGCTGAGAGCAAGCTCGCGCCCGCGCTGCGACCGCTGCAGGGTCGGCCACGCCCGGCGAGCACTCAGCTGCCCGCTTCCACCGTGACCAACCGATAGCCGACGCCCAGTGTGGTGACAATACGTGTCGGACGCGCCGGGTTACGCTCTATCTTCGTGCGTAAGAGTTTCACGTACACCCGCAGGTAGTGCACCTCCTCCGAATGCTCCGCGCCCCACACCGCGCGCAGCAGTTGCCGATGCGTGACCACCCGGTCTGCATTGCGCGCCAAGACCTCGAGCAGCTCGAACTCCGTCCGCGTGAGCGGAACCTCCACGCCGCGCACGAATAGACGCCGCTGCGTGCAGTCGATGCGCAAATCCCCGATGTTGATCTCGCGGCGCTCGAGTGCGGGGACGGGCCGGCGGAGCGCCGCGCGAATACGCGCCATGAGCTCGCCCTCGCGGAAGGGCTTCGTGACATAGTCATTGGCGCCGCTGTCCAGCGCGCGCACTTGCTGCTGCTCTTCATCCCGGGCAGACAGCACGATGATCGGAAAATCGTAGATTTGGCGCACCCTCGCCGTCACGACGAACCCGTCGATGTCCGGCAGACCCAGGTCCAGAATCATCGCGTCGGGCGTGCGTGATTGGATTTGGCTCAAGGCATCCGAGCCCGTAGCAGCTTCCTTTACATCGTAGCCGTAGCTCCGCAGCGTGTGGGCCACCACGTTGCGCATCTGTGTGTCGTCTTCCACCACCAGTAAGAGTGCGCGGCTCATTGAATCGACGAGGCCTCCATGCCATGAAATCCGGAATACACCGCGAGCGGCACGGTGAATTCTACCAGCGTGCCGCCACCCGCCCGCTCTTGCACGCGGATCTGGCCACCATGCGCGCGCACGATGGCGCGGCAGATGGTGAGCCCCAGCCCGACACCGCCATCGCTCTTCGAGGTGTGCTGCCCGCGATAAAACTTTTCGAACACCTTGTCCCGTTCGTGCTCGGCGACGCCGGGGCCGTCGTCGGACACGTGCACCACCACGCTGTCTACGCCGCGGAACGCCTGAACCATGATCGCCGGCGCGGGCCCCGCGTAACGCGTCGCGTTCTCCAGCAGGTTCGACACCACTTGTTCGAGGAGCAACGGTTCGGCGGAAACGAGCGGCAGATCAGCCTCGAGCTCGGCGACGATGCGGTGGCATCCGGGGCGGCTGGTGAAGCGCTCCACCGCGGCCAACACGATGTCGTCGATCGACTCCGGCGTACGGCGCAGCTCCACCGCTGCCGACTCCAGCCGCGTGACCGAGAGCAGGTTGTGGATCAGCCGGTGCAAGCGCTCGCCCTCGCTGACCATCGACCTCAATAGCCCTTCAGCCACCAACGGTTCGAGCGCGGCGCCTCCGTGAAGGAGAGCGTGGCCGGCCGCGATCATGGTCGCTAGCGGCGTCTTGAGGTCATGAGAGACGGCGCTCAGCAGCGAACTCCGCAAGCGCTCGCCCTCGGCCTCGAGCTGATTCCGCCGTGCGGCACCGGCGAGCTGGACGCGCTCCATGGCGGTGGCGAACTGGTTGGCGCACGCCAGCAGCAAGAAGCCGCGGTCCGACTTTTCCGTCATCGGCACACTCAGCTCTAGCCCGATCACCCCGAGCGTGGAGTGCACACCGACGACGGGGGCCCAAATGGAGGTGCCGCGCGCCGTGTCGTGACGAGTGAACTCGCGGCGCAACCACGCGCCCTGTGCGGCCGCGTTTTCTTCGGGATGAGCTGCGGGTTCGAGACCCCCATCTGCCGCCTGCAACAAGATGTTCACGCTGCCACCAAACAACTTCTTCAAGTGCCGCGCCGTCACGGCAGCCAATTGCCGTGCGTCACGCGAGCTCGAAAGCTCGACGTTCAGCTCGTACAGTGCTTCCGCGCGGAACGCGGTCGCGCGCGCCGCAAGCTCCTGACGCCGGCGATTTTCACTCAGCGTGCTGACCACCACGGCGACCACCAACATGGCCGCGAAAGTCAGGCTGCTCTCCCAGTCGCGCCACGCAAAGGCCCAGCGTGGCGCGATGGAAAAGAAGTCGAAGGCAACAATGCTGAGGACGCTGGCCGCGACAGAGACCCGCACGCTGGAACGCAGCGACAAGAACACGATCCCGAGCAGGTGGATCATGGCTAGATCGGCTATGTGCCCGTACGGATGGGCCAAATAGGCCAGCGCGGTGCTCGTGAGAACGCAGCCGGCGGCCAAGCCGAAACTACGCAGGCTGCGAACGATCAGGGACATGGGGCCTCGCCAGCGCCCGAGTCTGAGTCAGTTCGACGCGAATTGCGCGTATAAAAAATTTGACGTGCCAGCCACCTGGGCACCCGAAGCCCGAAACGAGCGCACCCCACTCCCTCGGTAGCTATGGGTCGTCAGCCAAGGAGGGCAGTGATGCTCAGGAACTTCATCCAATCTTCAATCATGTTCGCGAAGCCGAATTTCGTCAAGGCACTCTTATGCGCGGCGGCGGTTTCATTCGCTTTAGCGCTCAGCGCGCCCTCGGCTTACGCGCAGGCTACGGACCCAACCGGGCCCGCTTTGAGCGCTGCCGCGCAGAGCGCGGAGACCAAAGCGGTCTTACTCGAAGAACGGATCGCGGATTTGGAAGCGTACGTGAACAACGGCTCACGCGTCGCGAAAGAGTCGAAGATTCCTGGCCCCGGGCCTGGCCACAACGCTTGGATGATGGTCTCGGCCGCGCTCGTGCTGTTCATGACCTTGCCGGGCCTAGCGCTCTTTTACGGCGGCATGGTGCGCAGCAAGAACGTGCTCTCGGTGCTGGCTCAATGCTTGGCGATGGCGGGTATGGTGACCATCCTATGGGTCGTCATTGGTTACAGCTTGGCGTTTGCTCCGGGCACGCCGTTTCTAGGCGGCACCAAGTTTGCGATGCTCGCGGGAGTCGATGCCATGCCTAATACGGACTACGCGGCATGGGTCTCGCAGAACGTGTTCTCCATGTACCAGCTCATGTTCGCGATCATCACTCCGGCGCTGATCGTCGGCGCGATTGCGGAGCGCATGAAGTTCAGTGCAGTGACGCTGTTCACGCTGGCTTGGATGCTAGTCGTGTACTTCCCATTGGCCCACATGGTGTGGGGTGTAGACGGAGCCATGAACGGCGTGTGGAACGCCAATGCCTCGATTAAAGCCATAGATTTTGCCGGCGGCACGGTCGTTCACATGTCGTCGGGCTGGTCCGCGATCGTGCTCGCGCTCATCGTCGGCAAACGTAAGGGCTTCGGCAAAGTCAGCTTCGCGCCGCACAGCTTGGTCCTGACCATGGTGGGCACGGGCATGCTCTGGGTCGGCTGGTACGGCTTCAACGCCGGCAGCGCGGTCGCGGCCGATTCAATCGCAGCCAATGCGTTCATGACCACTACCATTGCCGCCGCCGTCGCCTGCGCCGCGTGGCCCGCCGCCGAGTGGCTGACGCGCGGCAAACCCACCGTGCTCGGCTTCTGCTCCGGCGCAGTCGGCGGCTTGGTCGTGATCACGCCCGCGGCAGGTTTCGTGACGCCAGTGGGCGCGATCATCATCGGCGTCTCGGCCGGCGTGATCCCGTTTTTAGCCTGCACCAAGCTGAAAGCCCTAATGGGCTACGACGACGCCCTAGACACCTTTGGCGTGCATGCCATCGGCGGCACCCTAGGCGCACTCCTTACCGGCTTCCTCGCCAACGCCGAGATGAACCCGAATCTGAATATCAACTTGAAGGATCTCGTCGGCAGCACGCTCTGGCTCGAACAGCTCAAGGCCATGGGCTTGACGATCGGCATCGCGGCGCTGGCTACGCTCGGCATCGCCTACGCGCTCAAAGCGACGATTGGCCTCCGGCCCACGGAGGATGATGAAGAGCTCGGGTTGGATTTGTCCGATCACGGCGAGAGCGGGTACCACACCGGCGAGTCGTTTGGGCATGTGGACCGGGAGGAGGGCAGTGGAGCGCCCGCGGGGGGTGCGCTCGGCTCGGCGTGAGGGGGGGCTGAGCGTTGGCGCTCACAACGAGAATCAGCCGGGGCCAGACGAGCCCCGGCTCGCGTTCGAGGCATGACGCGTCAATCGATGCGATATCGCGCAACAACGCGCAGATCAGAGCCCGAGGACGGCCACTGGCGCGGTGGTGCCCAGGCCGACCTCGCCGGTGGCGTTGTACCCCCAACACTTGACGGTGCCGTTCGAGAGGAGGGCACACGTGTACTGGTAACCCGCAGCGATGGCTGACACGCCGGTGAGGCCGTAAACTGTGACGGGCGTGGTGACGGGCGTGGAGGAGCGGGTCCAGTTACCGAGCTGACCCTCATCGTTACTTCCCCAACACTTGACGGTGCCCTCGGTCAGCAGAGCGCAGGCATGGGTATCACCTGTCACGATTGCCTTGGCGCCGGTCAGCCCGACCACTGGCGCGACCGGCACGGAGTAGCTCGTGGTTGTGCCATTACCGAGCTGCCCAGCGCTATTTTTACCCCAGCACTTGACCGTGCCATCTGATAGCAGCGCGCAAGTATAGACCAGTGTATCTGGTCCCACTGCGACTGCAGTGGCACCCGTCAAGTTCGATACGGCGACAGGCGTGCTGGAATTCGCGGTAGTTCCAGTGCCTAATTCTCCGCCAGAATTTCCGCCCCAGCACGATACGCTGCCGTTCGAAAGGACGGCGCAACTGCTCTCGTAACCTGCGCTGATCGCGGTTGCCCCGGTAAGGCCTGAAACCGCGACCGGTGATTTAGATATTGTAGTTCCGCCATTGCCTAGCTGCCCCGCCGAGTTATTGCCCCAACACTGTGCTGTTCCCCCGGAAATCAGCGCACAGCTGTGCACGCTGCCTGCGGCAATGGCGGTGACGCCGGTCAAACTTGGCACGGCAAAAGGCGTCTTGGATTGCGCGGTCGTCCCGTTCCCGAGTTGCCCGTAGTTGTTGTAGCCCCAACAGTCGACGGTTCCGTTGGATAACAATGCGCAAGCGTGATCCGAATAGTAATTGCTGTTACTGCCACCCGATGTGATAGACGTCGCAGACAACAAACTGGAAACGTTGACCGGTGAACCAGATGCGGTCGTGGTGCCATCACCCAGTTGGCCACCGCCGTTCCCCCCCCAACACTTCGCCGCCCCACCAGCGACTAGAGCGCAGCTGCTCTCTGTGCTAGCCGTAAGCGCGGTCGCGCCCGTGACGCCCGTCACAAGAACGGGAGTCAGCGTACCGTTAGCGAGCTGCCCGCCTAGATTGCTTCCCCAACAGTCGACGGTGCCGGCAACCACCGCGCACGTGTGAGAGCTCCCCGCGCCGATTGCCGTGACCCCGGTCAAGCCAAGCACCGGGACCGGCGTCGGCGAGCACGAGGCGTATGAGCACTGTGCCGGACCGGAAAGTGTTCCGCTTCCGAGCTCATTACTGCGGTTGCGTCCCCAGCACGCCACGGCTCCCCCGGCCAAAAGCGCACACACGTGACTGGTGCCATCAAAGCCGCCAGCGGTTGGACTTGCTGCAATGGCCGTAGCGCCGGCTAGCCCTGTCACGGCCACCGGAACCGAGTACTGAGTTGTATTCCCATTCCCGAGTTGACCGGAACTGTTGTCGCCCCAACATTTAACCGTGCCGCCGGTGACCACCGCGCACGTGAAGTTGTCTCCCGCCGCGATCGCAATGGCCCCAGTCAACCCAAGCACAGCGGTGGGAGTCGCCGCGGTCGTGACCGTTCCGTTTCCAAGCTCGCCTGAGCCATTGCTACCCCAACATTGCACCGCGCCGCCGGTGACGATCGCACAGGTGTGGCCGCCACCTGATGAGATGGCAGTAGCCCCCGTCAAACCAGCTACGACTGCCGGGGCGTCGGAATAAGTCCAACACTTGACCGTGCCACCGGAAATGAGCGCGCAGGAGCTATTGGTGCCGGCTGAAACGGCGGTGGCGTTCGCGACCGTGGCGACCGCTGTCGGGAGTGTGGGACTTCCCTTTACGATATTGCCCCAACAAGAAACGGTCCCGTTCGATCGCAGCGCGCAGCTATGATTAGCGCCCGCAACTATCGCGGTCGCGTCCGTCAAACTCGAAACGCCGACGGGCATATAAGACAGATCGTTCGTTCCGTTGCCCAGCTGGCCCGAGGCATTCGTTCCCCAACACTCCACGGTGCCCTTCGCGAACAACGCGCAGGTGTGCGTATTGCCCGCGGCAACACTCACGGCCACGCCGCCGCCGCCTGCGCCGCCACTCAAGCCTCCGGCACCCGCCGTCGCGCCAGCGCCGCCCGCGGTCGTGCCTCCGGCGCCGCCGCCACTGGTCCCGCCGGTTGCACCGCCCGCGACACCGGCGCCGCCTGTACCGCCGCCGCCCGCGCCCGTACCCGCACGTCCTCCACTCGAGTTTCCAGAGCCGGACTTCCCGCCAGAACCGGATTTCCCGCCCGATCCTGCGAAGGAATCGCCGGCTCCGCCCGTACCCGAATCGCCGAGGTCGTCAGTATCGTCGCCGCCGGCTGCGTTGGAATTGCCGCTCTTTCCGCCGACCGAGCCGGAGCGTCCGCCCGCGCCTGTTCCGCCGTGGTGTGCGCCGGCGGACTCGTTACCGCCACTGCCGGCGTCACTGTTGGAGTTGGAGTCGGACGACGAGCAGGCGAGCTGCGCGAGCGGGATGGAGGCGAGCAGGGCGAGTGAGATCGGTTTCCACATGATGATTTCCCCTTGGAGTGTATGAGTCGACCGTCGCGCGGAGGGTTACGGGCGGACTGCGATCAGGTTCGTCCTAAACGAACTTGGATGGCGCTGCAACGTCCGAAATGAGAATCAGCCGCGCGACCCCGTGATCGACGTTCGTCTGAGACGAACTATTCTAATGGAAACGTTCGACCGCTCGCAGCGCTGCCACGATTGTTCCTTGCGCACCTGCGACCGAAGGCCTGCGAAGCGTGAGTGTATGCCGTCCTCAAAGGCCTCGCGCCGTTCGGCTCTGACGATTCACACGGGGTTGGGCGAGCGATGCTTACCCCATTGGGCGCGCGCGCTCAGGTGTTCAGCACTTTGACGACACGGGCGGGCTCGACGGGAGCGGCTGGCTGGGTGCGCGCATGGCGTAGCTCGCTACCGTGGCAGGACGCGCAGTCTCCAAAGGGACGGCGCTTGTACGGCTCTGCCGCTCTGGGCTTACGACCGCACTCCGACGCCGAAGGCTAGGACGGCCGCGGGAGGCTCGGTGACCATCAAGATCGAATCGATGCTCGGCGCGCAAAACAGTGCGCTGCGTTACAAGACGGCCGCATTTTAGCGGGGAAGCGCGGGTTCGTCATAGACGAACTAGCGGGGCGCGGCCTTCGCCTACGGTCTGCTTCATGCCTCGCCGCGCTACGCCGGACCCTACGGCGAAGGCTGTTGGGCAGCGAATTCGCCAGCTTAGAGGCGAGCGCAATCTGACCGCGGAGCGCTTGGCGTTCGAGAGTGACCTCGGCTCGAAGGGCTTCTTGAGTGATATCGAGCAGGGGTTGGCCAGCCCTTCGCTTCGGACGCTGGTCGCCATCGCGGACTACCTAGAGGTGATGCTGGTCGACCTGCTCACGTTCCCGGACGACGGCGAACGCCAGCAGTTGATCGATCGCACTCGCTGGCTGGCGCCGGGCACGATTCGAAAGTTGCTCCGTGACATGCCCCGCGGCCCGAATGCCACTCGCGGCCCCTCGACACCGGTCAAGGCCGCGGGCTATGGCGCCCGAGCCAGAGAACCGCGCAAGCTGGTCGTGGCTGACAATAATACTATTGCCATGAACCCCGCTGAGCGCGTCACGAAGAAGTCACGGGCGAAGCGTCGCCGGCCCACCTAGCGCGGGACTCGGCGGGACTCGGCGGGACTCGGCGGGACTCGGCGGGGCTCGGCGGGGCTC
>CAXSGJ010000020.1:91044-97220 GCA_964236865.1 uncultured Polyangiaceae bacterium | reverse complement strand
TCACGGCGAGCTGCATCGGCAACCTGATGCTTGTCAGCGCTGGGCCTTGGCAAAATCAGCTGGCCCTCCTCCACGCAGCGCTACATCTCAACGAAGACGAGTGGTCGGTGTGCCGCGTAGGGGCCTGGAACGCGGGCATCATTGGCTACTACCGTGGCCACGATGTCATAAACATAGACGGGCTCGCCAATCACGACGCGCTCGTCGCAGGTGAGCGCGGAAAGCTGGCTCAGTACCTGGCAGCGTCGCATGTTGGGTATATCGTCGACTTTGCCGTGATGTTCGAGCAGAAGCAATTTCGCGAGCGCGGCGGCTATGACCGGCCGGACCAGGATCTGCGATTGACGGCGATCGAAAGGGCGCCCGCCAGCGATCCCCGCTGGCTTTCGTCCGCCATCATCTACTGGCGACGAGGCCCTCGATCGGAGGCGGGCCTTCCTCGCCTTCATGAACATTCTTCGACGAGCACTCGCGAATGCCGGCCCGAGTCGCGGAATGCGATTGCGAACGGAGTCGAGAAGGCTACGATGCCGGAGCTTTGAGCTCGAATCAGCTTCCATGAACGAAGCTCCACCGCAACTGAGCGCGGGACGACGCATCGTTCGCAACGCCGCGAGCATTTTGATCGGAGACGCGGCCGGCGAGATCTTCGTTGGCTACGCCATCGTGCTGGCGGCTGGCTCTTTGGGTCCGGCAGGTTTTGGGCGCCTGTCTGAAGCCCAAGCGTTCATGGAGCCGTTCGATTCACTGGCGGCGTTTGGGCTCGGCAATGTGGCGATCAGCATGGCGGCCCGTCGGGGCGACTGTGACGGTGCCCTTCGAGGCACCGTCTGGGGGATCCGGACGATCTCGGCGGTAATGGCGGCGCTGCTGGGCGTGACTATGGCGGTCGCAACCGGCCGCGGCGCGTTGCTGCCGATATTGACCGTCTTCGCGGTTGGCATGCTGGTCAGTCCGGCCACGGTGGTGGCCCTATTACCATTCCAGTTTCATCAAACGATTCACCGCCGAGTCGCGGTGCCGTTCGTGGTCGGCCTGGTGCGCTTGGCTGGTGCGTATCTGGCGTTTTGTTTCCTCCGCCGTCCAATCGGATTTCAGCTGGCGATGTTGGCTGCAGCAATCGTAGGAGCAGCGGTCAACTGGGCCTGGGCCGCTCGCGTCTACAACGACCGCCTGCGCTTCGACAAGCAGTTGGCGATTGCCATGTTGCGCCTAGGTTGGCCGGCGGCCGTGCTCGAATTCTTCGTCGCCCTCTATACACGAGCAGCTTATTTTTTCTTGCATGATGCAGGCGCAGCAGCGCAAGGACAGTACGCGGCTGCTGACCGTTTGCTCAAGCCCGTGATGGCGGTCGCCGGCGCAGTATTTCTCAGCTCACTGCCCACCGTCGCGGGCATGGTCGCCAAGCGTGAGAACGCAGCGCTGCAGTCGACCTATCGTCGCTCGGTGTTGCAGGTCGCGTTTGGTTTCCTTCCGTTCGGTGCACTCGCCTGGCTGCTGGCGGAGTGGCTGTTGCGACGCTTTGCTCCGGCCTATTCTGGGGCAATTTGGCCGTTCCGCGTGTTGATTGTAGGCGCATTCTTCATGTTCTTGAATATGCTCTCCACCACGTACATCGTGGCGCTCGGTCAGTTCCGAACCATGATGATCGTCTCGGTCTTCAACCTGTTCGTCTACCTGCTGCTGGCAACCTACCTCGTGCCCATTTACGGGGCGGTTGGGGCCGCGATAGCCACCGCCTCGATGGAGGCCGTTAACAGCATTGTGCAACTGAACATCGTGTACCGCCTCTTGGCCCGCGCCGTGCAGAACAGTCTGCGCGGGCTCGAGTAGCATTATACTGTTCTGCTCGACGTGACGCTCAGACGTGCCGCGACGGTCCGCCGGATGCGCTCGATCCAGTAGCGGTTCGTGAGTTTTTCCTGAACGTCGGCGCGGGCGAAGGCTGGGCTGTGCTCGGCGTGCCAGCGGCGGAGATTGCTATTGGTGATTTCGGACCAGTCTTCCACGATCACTACGGGAAGCCCCTCGTACAGCGGGTCGAGCGACGAGCGCTTCACGATCACGATGTTGCCGAGCACCAGCGACTCCCAGGTGCGGTGGCAATCGAGCCCGTTGCCGTGGGGGCTGACTACGAATGCGTAGCGCGTCTTTTCCCGCCAGAGGTCGATGCGGCGCACCTTGAGGGTTTGAAATTGGACGTCCGGATTACCTACCAAGGCGCGCTGCACCGCGGCGCGGTCGTCGCCCCACACTTGCTGCTTGTGTTTGTTGAAGTGAAAATCTGCATGCACTCGCGGCAGCCGCTCCGCATTCGGCGGCGCAGCGGCGCGCAGCGCTTCGAGCTCCGCTTCCTGCGCAGCGGGGGTAGCCGGCCAATGGCCCCATTTTCGGCGGTTACTGATGGTGTGAAAGTCGAGGCCAATGGGCAGCGGCATCAGCTTGTCGCTGTCGACCGTGCCGTCGAAGTTTTGGGTGAACCATGAGAGAACGCGAGCGTCGTTTAGTAGCTCGCCCGCGCGGCGAAAACCCGAGGGGACGGCCCAATCTTCGTCGCCTGTCACCAGCGCGAAGCGCGCCCTGATCCTAGGCAAAGCTTCGTCGATGAATTGAGGCAGTGCGATCAGCCGCATCCACACCAAGTCGCCGTCACGCACACGGTCGAACAACGAAGGATCGAAGCGCAGGGCCGCTCGCCCTCCGCGTTGGCCTTTCACGAACCCAACCCCACCGTTGTGGTCGCACAGCAGCCCAAGGCCGCGGCTCCAAACGTAGCGCGTCGCTTCGAACGGTCCGTTCACCCGCGCGCGATACGCCGAGCCGAGCGCGGCAGCACCGGCGCTCAATGCGGCTGCTCCCAGCAGCATGGGGTTCATTAGGAAAGCTCCTCCAGTGTCCTTCGGTAACAAAGCAAAGTCTGCGATGCGCAGCGCCGCCAAGTGAACTCCTTCACGTGCTCGAGCCCGCGCGCACGCAGCGACCCCCGTAGCTCGGCGTCCGATGCGATGCGGGCGATGCCGCTCGCCAAGACCTCCAGCTCGAGGCTCGGTAGCGTCAGCGCAGCCTGACCGGCGATCTCCCCCAGCGAAGACAGCGCGCTCGTGAGCGTGGGCGCTCCGCACGCCATCGCCTCCAGGATTGGAAGCCCAAAGCCCTCGTACGACGAGGGAAAAATGTACGCCAAACAGTGCCGATACAGGGCCGTGAGCAGAGCGTCTGCGACATAACCCAAGATCAGGACCCGGCCTTGTACGCCACTTTCTCGAACGGCTTGCTCCAGGCGCGCGCGTTGGCGCGCCGAAATGGGTCCGGCAAACACCAGCTGCAGATCACGCGCGACTCCACTCTGGCCGAATGCCCGCACGAGCAGCGGCAAATTTTTGCGCACGTCACTTGCCCCGAGGCACAGTAGAAACGGCGTGCCAAAGCCGAGCCGCTCGGTCAACGCTTCGCGTTCTCCTTTTGCAGCGATCGTCCCAAACCGGTCGTGATCGACGCCAGAATAGATGACCTCGACGCGGTCGGGCGCGACGCCCACATACTCGATCAAGTCGTTTCGGGTGGCTTGGCTGATGGCGATCACGCGCCGCGCGGTGCGATAGCGCGCGAAGTCGCGCGCCCATTGCAGCGCACGCGCGCCGGGCAGTGGCGCCAGGTATTGCTTGGCCAGCACGAGTGGGATCAAGTCGTGACACGTGACGATCCGCGGCGACCGCATGTCGATGGGCGTGCCCGGCGGATCCGGAAGGTGAAGTAGACGCGCGCCACTTCGTCGAGCCAAACCACCCAAAAACAGGCGCCGCTCGAGCTTGTGGCGCTGGTACTGAGCGTTGCTGACTCGGATGCTGGGATCGCCGTCGAATTGCAGCGAGTCGTCCAGCGCGCCGGCCAGCGCGCCGCGGTGCCGCGTGAGGCCGGCGATCCGCAAGGGCGGATCGCCACTTTCAGCCGGCGGCCACTCGTCCCGCTGCGCGAGGGCGCGGCACAAGTTCTGAACGTAGCGCCCGATGCCGCGCTCGCGGGAAGGCGTGTTGAGAGCAGTCATATCGACTAGCACGTCAAGCATGCCGCGACCTCGCCGGTGCTCCGATCGTGAGCGCTTCGCGATACACCTCGAGCGTGAGAGCCGCCGCACGATCCCAACTGAAGGCGCGCGCGCGTTCCAGCCCGCGCTCGCGGAGCTCACTTCGTAGCTCGCCTTGACGCAGGTCGTTGATGCCGCGCGCCAGACTCATCGGATCCCCCGCCGCCGTGAGGAGCCCCGCGCCACCGAGCACTTCTACGAGGGCAGGGGTGTCGCTGGCGATCACCGGGCAACCGGAGGCCATGGCCTCGAGCGCGGGGATCCCGAAGCCTTCGACCAACGAGGGCTGCAGAAGCGCGCGCGCGCCTTGCAAGGCCGTCACGAGCTCGGACTCCCCGAGGGTGGGCAACCAGCGAAGCTTGGATTCGATGCCGAGCTGTTGCGCGAGCCGCTCCAAGCCCGCGCCGCGGCGGGTACGTTGCACCAGCACCAGTAACTCCTCCGGACGCGCTCCTTGCGCAAAGGCCTGCAGCGCGACCTCGTGGCCCTTGTACGGCTCGTTTTTTCCGATCACCAGGTAGTAGGGCGCCTCGCTTCCGATCAAGGCGGCAGCCCGGCGCGCGGCGGAAACAGGGTCCAAGGCGGCCACGAATGCGGGCCCGGCGGCGTTGTGAATCACTCGCACGCGATCCGCACAGCTCGGCAGCACGGCGATCATGCGGTCGGCGGTCGCGCGGGATACGGCGATCAAGCGGGTGGCTCGTGCGAGGGCGTGACGCATGCCGCGCTGGTAGAAGCTCGCGCGTGCCCGATGGAGCAGCGGGCGCGCGTCGACCTTGGCCGCGTGCTCGATCCACATCAAATCGTGCACGGTGACCACCGTCGCAGAGCGCAGGCCTCGGCCGAGCAAACTAAACGGGAAGTGCACCACATCATCGGCCGTCAAGCGATCTAGTGAGGAAGGCCGAAGTAAGGTGCTGAGGCCGTCGGCTACGGCGCTCACCGGAACGCACTCCACGTTTGCCGCCACGACCGGAGCCGGGCGCTCCGGGTGGGTCCACAGCCTGAAGCGTGACTCTGGCGCCAGAGCCGGCATGCGCGCGATCAGCGCCGCCACGTAATTTCCGATGCCGCTCGGGCGAGTGCGAACGTAGCGCGCGTCGACGACGAAGCGCCCAAGGTCTCGTGTCAACGAGCTCAGCCTTGAACCAAGGGCAGGCGCCGGGGGCCTTCGAAGTCGAGCGGCTGGCCGCGCCACTCGTCGTAAGCGCTTTGCGTCCGCACGCAGCCGATGGTGCACGCGTCCGCGCATGTCTTCTTGGTATAAAACTGCGTCTTCAGATCGCCCCGTGTGTAGTCGAGCAAAGGCTTTTGAAACACGCCGCGCGTCTGCGAGCACCAATGCACGTCGCCAAACTCGTCGATATACAGGTATCGGCTGCCTGCGCGGCACTTGAAGGGCGCGACGCCACCTTGCAGGATGCGCTCGCGGTAATCGTGAGCTTCGCGGAAGCGTCGCCCGCCGAGCATCTCTTTGACGCGCGCGAACGCTGCCTGCCCCTCTTCATCGAGTTGCATTTGCCCGCTCCCGTCGTGTAACACGAGGACGCGTGGGCGAAACCCGAACTCTTTGGCGGCTTCCACGACCTGTAGCGCTTCACCGGGGCTGGTGGCGCCGAGCACGGCGCTCAGCACGACCGGGAACTTTGCCGTGCGCGCCAACATGCGGAGCTTCGGCAGCATGGGCTTCAGCACCTTGACGGTCACCTCATTGGGTAGCACGCCATCCACGCTGACCTGCATTTCCATCAGGCCAGCGTCGTTCAACGCCTTGACCTTCTTTTCATTCAGCAGGTAAGCGTTCGAAATCATCATCACTTTGTGGAACGACTTACTGCGTGCGTAAGCGATGAGCTCGGCGATGTCCGGATGCAGCATCGGCTCGCCACCGGTAAACTCTAGACTGAAGGTGCCAAGCTCTTTGAGCTTGTCGATGCGGCCCTTCAAGACCTCGGTCGGGACGGGCTCCGACGTCTCGTCGAACTCGTTGCAGTAGCCGCACGTGAGATTGCAGCGCCGCACCACGACGAGTTGGGCCAGGAAGGGGCCATACAGTCCGCGAGACAGCGCGTGCATTCCGGCCTTTAAGCTC
>CAXSGJ010000020.1:33418-91034 GCA_964236865.1 uncultured Polyangiaceae bacterium | reverse complement strand
TTCGGGTGCGAAAGCTAGGGACACGCCTCAGACCAAATTCGGCAGCGGCCCACGACAGGTATCTGCCTGTCCGAAACTCGTCGCATCGTCGCCCATGGCGTTGAGCACGGAGACCAGCAGATCATTGTGTGGGGCCGATTGATACTGGAGCGACCGCCCGGTGCGGAAGTACCACCCGCCGCCCGCGAGCAGAAACGGCATGTTTTGATGCGAATGCGTGTTGCCCTCCGACACCTCGTTGCCCCACACCACGAGCGTGTTGTCGAGCACGGTGCCAGAACCTTCCGGAATTTGCCCCAGGCGCTTTAGAAAGTTCGCGAGCATCTGGCTGTGCCAGGTCTGACGGGCGACCAGCTCCGCGCGCGCGCTGACATCGCTCGACCCCTCGTGGGACAGCGCGTGTCCCTCACCGAGGCTGTTTAGCCAGGGATAGCGGATGTGATTCAGGGAAGTAGAGATTTGAAAGCTGGCGACGCGGGTCAGGTCGCAGGCAAACGCAGTCGCGAGCATGTCCAGATGGAGCGCGGCGATCTCCGGCATGTCGTCCTCGCTCGCCTCATCCAGTGCGGCGGGGACCGCGGGCGCCACGCACGCTTGGCTGCCGTTGCCAGTGATCGCGAGGCGGCCCTCTAGGTCGCGCACGAGGCTCAAATGCGCCTCGAGCTTGTGGCGGTCCTCGATGCCAACGCGGTCGGAAAGCAGCTTGAATTGAGCCTGGACCGTGTCCAACACCGATCGGCGCCGAGCGCGCAACTCAGCGAGGTCATCGCTCGTTTGACCAAAGCCGCTGAACAGGCGTTGAAAGACGTCGCTCGGATCGTTCATGGGCGGCAACGGGGCGCCTGCGCTCGCGTAGGCGATCCTCCCTTGAACGTCGTTTTCGGTTGCCCGAACGCCGAGCTCTAGACTCGTGATCGGAGTGCCGACCGCCAGCCGCTGAGCTACTTGCTGATCGACGCTGATGCCGTTGGCCCAACCCGCACGCTGCCCGCACCCATCGACGAACAAGTCGCCGCTCTGCAGTTGTTGGCCGGTGAAGAGTCCGCCAATACCCTTCTGATGCAAACCGCCTGGGCCGGTATTGGTGATCGTCAGATCGACCCCAGCCAGAAACAACAGGCGATCCTTGAAGGCGGCCAGCGGCGTGTGGATTTCGTTCAGGTCAAAGGCGGTCTCAGCCGTGACATTGGTCGGCCACCAAGCGTCCGAGATCACGCCGTTGGGCGTGTACATGAGCACGAGACGCTTGGGAAAGGACTCCGCGGCCGCGCCCGCGCGCAGCGACGATAGCAGCGGTACGGCAACGGCGGCGCCGCCTGCGGCACGCAGGAAGTGACGCCGAGTGAGCGATTGATCTTTTCGCACGCGCACGGTTAGTGATCCTCCTCGATGGCCGGACGATAACGAAAGGCGTCCGTCAGGGTCAGAGCCACGAGCAGCTCCTTGAATTGCCCCCCGGAAGCCATGAATTTCTTTTGTACGTCCAGCAGGCTGCATCCATCTGCCTCGGTCTCGACGCGCCCCATCGCGTAGCGGAACCAGTTCGTGGCCAGGCAATTTTGAGCGCGTGGGCTCTTGGCGATGCGAGCAGACAGTTCCAGCGCGCCGTCGAACGGTCCGTCGAGGCCCGCCTCGCCGCTGCCGAGCATCTCACCGGAAGCATCGACTGCAAGTCCGTTTTCTTTGGTGCGGTAGCGACCCAACTGGTCGTACCTCTCGAAGCCAAAGCCCGTGCCGTCGATCAGCGCGTGGCAGCCGGCACAAGCGGGTGTCTCGGTGTGCACCGCGAAGCGAGCGCGCGTGGTGAGAGATGGATCCGGGTCCGGTGCGACCGGATTGAAATTGGGCGGCGGCGGCGGCACCGGAATGCACAAGATTTGCTCGCGCACGAACACGCCGCGCTGCACGGGCCCTGATTGATCGGAGTGAGCGAGCATGGCCATCAGCGCCGGCTGAGTCAGCAACCCGGCCTGACCCGGAGCCGCCGGCACAGAGGCAAAGCCGTTTTGGGGCGCCTCGAGCCCGAGCAGCTTGGCCAAGCGCGCGTTCACGTACACCGCGGGCGCTTGAAACAACGAGCTCAGGTCCCCTGCGTCCCAATACACGTGGTCCAGGAACTGCTGCAGTGATTCGCGGTAATCCTCCCCGATGCCTTTTAAATCGCTTTTGGCGTCGGTTTGGATACGCGCAAGGCCGGCCAACTGATCGAGCCGCAACCAGTGCTGGTTGAAGTCCCGCACCATGGCGTGGGCCTTGCTGCCTTCGAGCAAGCGCCGAGCTTGCTGCTCAATTTCCTTCGAGCTCGACAACTTGCCGGCATCCGCAGCGGCAAATAGCGGAGCGTCCGGCATCGAACCGACCAGGAAGTAGGAGAGCCGGGAGGCGAGCTGGTACGAGTCCAGGGCGATGGCGCCGGTTTCTGGCGTGGCGGAGCGAGTGGAGTCGACGCGATATAGAAATTGCGGCGACTGCAGCATGGCCTCGATCGTGAGCTCCACGGCCGCCCGGTAACCGCGTGATGCGTTCGTGCCAGCGAACAAGGTATCGAACGCTCGGCTCTCGCCTGCAGCGAGCGGGCGACGAAAGGCCCGCTTGCCGAATCCGCTCACGAAGGCTCTGCCGCACTCCGCCCGTTCCGCCAGCTCGCTGCCGGTACACGGCGCAAGCTCGCTGAGATTCGCCGCAACCGCGCGACTGGCGATGCCCTCCGCGGCGGCCATGAGCTGCTCGACGAGCAATGGGTTCGCGATGTGGACTTCAGTGTTGTTGTTGAACCCCGCGACCTCGTTCTCGGGCGGAAAGCTCGCCGAGGGCCGGGAATCGTCGCCCAACAGATCTTTGACCGTGGCGTCGTACTGCACGCGCGTCAGCAGCGACGACGGCGACGTCGGGCGCTGGTCGGCCTGGCACGTGAGGGTGTCCGTTCCGCCGCTGCCGACTGCGCCCCCTCCCCCGGCTCCACCCTGGCCCGCGCTCGCCATCTCGGTCGAGGTGGCGGGGCCGGTCGAGCAGCCGGCAGCCAGCATCAGCCCGCAAGCGGGACCCAGCATACGGAAGACGAAGCGCATGGTCTTATTCGACGCGGCAGCACGCCGCGCTGCCCAGGTCGAAAAGCGTGCACTTGCTGACGGGTTCCGTCAAACGTCAATGCACCCGCTGCCCCGGTTTTGCGCCGCTATCGGGCGCCAGCACGTAAATTTCCGCAGCGCCCGGCCCGGCCGCGATCACCATGCCCTGGCTGACGCCGAACTTCATCTTGCGCGGCGCCAGGTTGGCAACCACCACCACGAGCCGGCCCACCAGCGCCTCCGGCGCGTACGCAGATTTGATGCCGGCGATGATCTCGCGCGTGGTCCCGCCCCCCAAGCTCACCGTCAGCCTGAGCAGCTTGCTGGCTTCCGGAATGACCGCCGCGGTCAGTACGCGTGCCACGCGCAGATCGACCTTGGCAAAGTCCTCGAACGAGCACTCGGACGCCAAGGGCTCACTTGCCAACGGCGCGCCGTCGTCCTCGAATTCGCGACCGCTTTCGACGCGCGCGGCGGTCGACAGAGACGCGCCCGAATCGATGGACGCGCCCGAAGCGACGGCGCGCGCCGCAGCGTCCGTGGCAGCATCGCGCGTGGCGGCCATGACGGCCTCGAGCTTCTTCGGATCCACCCGTTGCATGAGGTGCTCAAACTCCGCCACGGGCGTGCCGAGCAACGGCCGTGTGGCGGCATCGAAACTCGCCAATGAACCGCCCAGCAGGCGCTCGCTCTGTTCGGCCAGCTTCGGCAAAACAGGAGCCAAATAGACCACCAGCTGCCAATACAGGTTGAGCGCCACGGTGCACACGTCACGCAGCGCCTGCGCCTTGTCCGGCTGCTTCTTGAGCTTCCACGGCTCTTCCCGGTCGATGTATTCGTTGGCGCGGTCCGCGAAGCCCATGATCAGTCGCATGGCCCGCGCCGAATCGCAGGCCTCGTAGGCCTCGGCTATCGCGAGCCCGCCGGCTGCGGCTTCGCGAAACAAGCCGCCATCCTCGGGATAGTCTTCGGACAGTCCGCTGTCTTTCACGAAGCGGGCGGTGCGGCTGGCAAGGTTTACGACCTTGCCGACCAAATCGGCATTTACCTTGGCGGCAAGCTCTTCCAAATTCAGGTCTAGGTCGTCCATCTTGGACCCGAGTTTGCTCGCGTAGAAGTAGCGCAGGTACGCGGGGTCCAAGTGTTCGAGGTAAGTCGAGGCTTGAACGAACGTACCCTTCGACTTGGACATCTTCTCGCCGTTGACGGTCAAAAATCCGTGAACCTGTACGCGCTTCGGCAACGGGAAACCGGCCGCGTGCAGCATCGCGGGCCAAAACAAGGTGTGGAAATAGACAATGTCTTTGCCGATGAAGTGATAAATTTCCGTGTTGTCCGAGCGCCACCAGGCGTCGAAGTCTTCACCGTGTGCGTCGCACCATTCCGAGGTGGCAGCCAGGTAGCCGATGGGGGCGTCGAACCACACGTACCAGTAGTTGCCGGGCGAGTCGGGGATCTCGAAGCCGAAGTAGGGAGCGGGTCGGGAGACGTCCCAGTCCCGCAGCTCGTCCACCAAAAAGTGACCCTTGAGGTAGTTGGCAATCTCCGGCTGCAGGCGCCCCGGCGCTTGCGTCCATTCCGTGAGAAAAGCGCGTAACTTTTCGATCTGAACGAACAGGTGAAGCGCGCTTTTCAGCTCAGGCCGCGCGCCGCTCAAAGTAGAGACGGGGTCCTTGAGCTCGGTCGGGCTGTAGGTGCTTCCGCAGTGGTCGCACGAATCGCCATATTGGTCGGGCGTGTCGCACCTGGGGCAACGGCCCTTCACGAAGCGGTCCGCTAGGAAGACGCCCGCCTTCGGGTCGAAGAGCTGGATCACTTCACGCTCGACCACGAAGCCTTCGCTCCGGAGCGCGCTCCAGATCTGAGCGCAGTACTCGCGATTCCGGTTCGAGTGGGTACTCCCGTAATGATCGAACGCAATTTGGAAGCCGGCAAAGTCGCGCCGATGAGCGACGTTCATGGCCGCAATCAATTCTTCTTCCGAGCGCCCTTCTTGACGCGCGCGGATCATGATCGCAGTGCCGTGCGTGTCGTCGGCGCACACATACAGCACGCGCTCGCCGCGCATGCGTTGAAACCGGACCCAGATGTCGGTCTGGATGTATTCGACCAGATGCCCCAGGTGGATGTGTCCGTTTGCGTAAGGAAGCGCACTGGTCACCAAAATGCGGCGTGCTGGGGCTAGGGAACCGAGCGTTGCGCGCGAGCTAACGGTGCGGGGCGTGTCAGTCATGTCAGGGCGAGCAGCGTAACATTCCCGTGGCGCTGGCGCGCCGCGCTGAACGCCGAATTCTCGCCAAAATGGAGCGCGCACTGAATATCTTCGTAGCGTTGCGCCACGGGCGCCACGGGCGCCACGGGCGCCACGGGCGCCACGGGCGGGATGACCGGCCCTTCGGGCCGCGCGCGGGCTTGCGACGGCGGGCTCGGGCCGCTATATGATTTCCTCTAAATTGAAAGCTTTCCTATGCGCCTCGTCGGCGCTGATGTTCGCCTCGTTCATCTCTGCCTGCAGTAGCGCGGGCGGTGCCGACGCGACCAGCCAAGACCAGCCCCGGGCCGTGAGCGCGCCTATCATCGGCGGCTACTTGGACACGGCGACACATGGCGTGGTGGCGCTGGCCTTCAGGGCCCACAACCAGGTCGCGGTCTTTTGCAGCGGGTCGCTGCTGGCGCCAAACCTGGTCCTCACCGCACGTCACTGCATCGCGCAGATCGGCGATGGCTCGAGTGAACAAGTCGACTGCGCCAACACCAAGTTCACCGGCCAGTACGATCCCAAGCAGATCTTCGTATCGACCGACGCTCAACCTCAGATGAGCGCTGGCACGCTGTACGGCGTCAAACAAATCCGGGAAGCGCCCGGCAGCAGTACCGTGTGCGGCTATGACCTCGCGCTGTTGATTTTGAACACCAATATCCCAAGCTCGGTGGCGACCCCCATCGTCCCCGCCTTGGGCGTCACCACGACCGCCAACGAGGCCTTCTCGGCGGTCGGATATGGGCTGCAGGACCCGACGGACAGCAAGGGCGCCACCGCGGGAAACCGCATGCGGTTCGACGGCTCGGACGTGTACTGCGTCGGGACCCAGTGTCCGCCCGCGGCCGGTACCGAGGCCGATGAGTTCGTCGGCAACAGCCCGGTCTGCTCGGGGGACTCTGGCGGGCCCGCTTTGGACAAGTCGGGCCGCGTCTTCGGCGTCACCTCACGCGGAGACACGGACTGCACGTACGCGCTCTATTCCAACGTCGCCGATTGGGCATACTTCATCCGCGCTGGCGGTCAAGACGCGGCCGTTATAGGCGCTTACCTCCCCGCGCCATGGGTGAACAACACCGGCAGCGGCAGCATGATCCCGAGCGGCGGCGGGAGCGGCGATAGCGCGACCGGGGGCGCAAGCGCCGGGGGCAACGCGGGCACGGGCACAGGCGGCAGTGCCGGAGACCCGAGCCCGAGTGGCGGCTCCGCCGAATCCCCGGGGGATGACGCACCGCCGCCGGTTCAAAGTGTAACGCCGACCGTGAGCGCGCTCGGCGACCGTTGCCAAAGCGACCAGGATTGTCCCGGTGCATATCGCTGTTATTCGTCCACCAGGATGCCGCCTGGGATCTGCGTACCGCCGTGCGGAGAAAACGGCGCGGGATGTCCCACGGATTACGCGTGCACGGACTCGCTGGGTGTGTGCACTCCCAAGTCTGAAGTCGTGGCGAAGGGTCACGTTTCAGCGAGCTGCGCCTTGAGCCCCGGCAACGAACACGGAAGCGGCGCCGTGTTCGCGGCGTTGCTCATGGGCGGCGCATGGCTCGGGCGTCGCCGGCGCAGCGCGGCGTGAAGGCTACTGCGGCGCTGCCTGCGCTCGCTCTGCTGCTCGCCTGCGGGCGGGCGTCCGCGAGCGCTCCGGACCCTTGGCTCGGCCCGGACAAGGCGCTCCATTTCGGGGTTTCGGTCGCCCTGGCGGCGAGCGGTTACGCCGCGTCCAGCGCCTGGCTCGACACGCGCACCGAACGAGCGCTCGCCGGCGGCGCGTTCTCGCTCACGCTCGGCGCCAGCAAAGAACTCTACGATCTTTTCGGTCATGGTGATCCGTCGTTCCGCGATCTCACTTGGGACGCGGTTGGAACGGTCGTCGGCGTCACCCTCGCCGCAAGCCTGGACGCTCTCACTAGTTCGAAGCACGAGCCGCGCGCCCGCGCGCAAGGCTTGCTGTTCCATTTCTGAGTGGGCGCTCTAGACTGAGCTTCATGGGACTTCTCGACGGCAAAGTCACGGTCATAACCGGTGCCGGCAACGGCATCGGGCGCGCCACCGCGCTGCTCTTCGCACGTGAAGGCGCGAGCGTCGTGGTCAATGATCGGGGCGGGCTGCGTGATGGAACGGGCAACGCGCCGTCCGCGGCCGACGCCGTGGTCAACGAAATCAAAGCCTTCGGCGGCAGAGCGGAGGCGAGCTACGACACGGTCGCCACCCAGGAAGGCGCGGAGGCCATCCTCGCGACTGCCATCTCGACATTCGGTCGGGTCGACGTGTTGGTGAACAACGCTGGAATCCTGCGTGACAAGACGCTGCTCAAAATGAGCCTGGCCGAATGGCAGGCGGTGCTCGACGTCCACCTGACGGGCACGTTCCTGTGCACCCAGGCGGCGGCGCTCAAAATGAAAGCGCAAGGCAGCGGCTGCATCATCAACACAACCAGCGTGTCGGGTATGCTCGGGAATTTCGGGCAGTCCAACTATGCAGCGGCAAAGGCAGGGGTCTACGGTTTGACGCGCACGGCGTCGATCGAGCTCCAGCGTTTCGGCGTGCGGGTCAATGCGGTTGCGCCCATCGCCAAGACGCGCCTGACCGAGGATTTACCCATGTTCGAAAAAATCGAAGACACGTTGTCGCCCGAGCATGTCGCGCCAGCTCATCTGTACCTGGCCAGCGCCTTGGCCAAGGACGTCACGGGCGTGGTGCTCGCGGTGGCCGGTGCTCGCATGAGCGTCTTCAAGGTTGTAGAGAGCGCGGGGAAGTACAAGGAAAGTGATGGCGGCGTGTGGAGCGCCGAGCAGATCGCAGAGCACTTCGAGTCGATCAGCAAGGTGTGACTTATCTGCGAGCGCGCCGGCTACGCTGAACGCGGGCAGCGGGACGGAGAAGCAGCGGCTATTTGCCGCCAAGATTGCTGGCCACTCGCGCCGATGTTAGCTTTTTATAGCCGATCGTCGCGATCCGGCAGATCGCCCTGAATGCGCCGCGAAGCCAACATCCCGCTCTTTTTGTGGATCACCACGGCGGTGGTGGTGCACTTGCTTTGGAGCGGCGGGGCGGATCAAGGGGCCAAAATCATGGAGCAGCGCCTCGATATTCAGCGCTTCGCTCGCGCCGTGCAAAGCCACGTCCGCGGCGTTGGCACGCCGATCGAAATCGCGCTGCAAGACGACGAGCAAGATCCAGAGGATAAACCGGCACAGAAAGACGAGCCGGTCGCGCCCGATGCGGTCAAACCGCCCGACCAGCAGACAGCCGACCAGGACGACCCTCAGGCCAAGAAAAAGCCCCCGGAAAAGGAGCGCGTCTTGCCTGACTTGCCGAAGCCGCCGCCCCCGGAGAAGAAGCCCCCTCAACCGAAACCGGAACAGAAGGCACTCGAGGTCAAGCCTGCGCCCCCCGAGGCCAAACCCCCGCCCGAGCTCACCGTTCCGAAAAAAATCGCCGTGAAGCAAGTCACCGATGACGACAAGCAGCCGGACAACCCGAACGCGGCCTTCATCGCGGACCAGGCAAACCACGTGCTGCAAGAGACGCAGGCGCGCATCACCAGCGCCGATCAGAACGACGCCAAGCCTTCGCCCGGCGGCGATCACGCGAGCCCAGACAAGTCGCCGGGAGACTCGGATCATTCGCGGGTGCTGCAGGCCGAGGACAAGCCGGGCGCGAAGGACAATGCCCCGTCGGAGACGCCCGCTTCCGAAGCAGACAAGCTCGCTGCCATGCGTCCGCCCGCTGCTTCCGAGCCTGCGCACCAGCGCAGCGCCGAGCCCGCGCAGACCGAGAGCGGCGCGCGCACAGGCGCCGATCTCGCCCACACCACCGCTTCCGCCCAAGAGGGTCAAAAGGCGCAAGCCACCTCGAAACAAAGCGACGCAAGCCCCGAGGCCGTGACGTCGGAAAGTGGCGGCTTCACCGTGCCCGGCCCCCGCCTGGCGTTCGTCGAGCAAGCCGAAGCCAAGGCGCGGAAAGCTCGCCCGCTACCCAAACGGCGCAGCATGGGTCAAGCGCTGTTCGGCTACGGCTCTGCCGGCACTACCGCGAACGGGGTCAACTTGAACCTCGCGCCGAATACGGCCGTGGCGGCGATCGGCGTCGACCAACTCGCGCGCGAGCGCCTGGTGGACGGCGAGCGCAGGCGCAGCGCGCACCTAGGTTCGTGGCATCCCATGGATCCGAGCCGCTGGCGAAGCGCGATCGAAAACTATGTCCCGAGCGTGAAGCCGGGCAATCAGACCGCGTTGAACACGGCGCGCTCCGCGTTCGCGGGCTACTTGAACGCGATCCACAATCGCATCCACCCCATCTTCGCGGACTCTTTTCTCGGTTCCCTCGACAACTTGCCGCCCTCACACCCGATGAACAATGAAGAGCTCAGCACCGAAATAGAGATCATCTTGGATCAAGAATCGGGCAACGTGGTGCGCATGGGCGTGACCAAGTTCAGCGGCATCACGGCCTTCGACATCGCGGCGCTGGATTCCGTCAAGCGGGCGGCCCCATTCGGCGCGCCTCCGCGCGAAATCGTCTCGCCCGACGGAAACGTGTATCTGCATTGGGAGTTCCACCGCAATTCTGAAGCCTGCTCCACGTTCAACGCGCGCCCCTTCATCCTCAAGGCGAAGCCGAGCACCGCGCCCACGCCCATCGCTCCGCCCGCGGCGCCCAGCGACCCGTTGGAGACGGCGCCGCCCGAGCGCCACGGAAAGGCCGCACCCATCGAACCGCCACGCGCCAAGTTTGCGCAGAATTGACCGAGGGTCGGGTGCCGAGCACTGAATCAGCGGAGGGCTCCGGGGTTTCTCTGACCATGCTGACGCGTGCCGCGCTGCTGGCAACAATCATCGGCCGTGGCCTCGCGCCCGCGGTGCCCGGCTTGGCTGTCGGCATCGCAAACTCGATCGTGCTCAGCGGGCGCGTCGCGGCGTTCCTGAGCCAATTGGTGGCAGCTGGAGGCGTCGCCGCCGCAATTCGGCTGGGCGCCCGCACGCTGCGCTCGCCCAAAATCGACCTAGGCTACCGCCTGGTAGCGCTGCCAGGCAGCGCGGTCGTGATCGCATTCGTCATGGCCGCTTGGGCGCGCCCGCTCGAGCCGGAGATGTGCGGAGTCATGGCGCTGGCTGCGGTTGCGGCCGCGCTCTCGGGCGCACTCGCCAGCTTGCGCGTCAGCAACACTCGTGCGGGCGGCCTCGTGCTCGGCAGCGCCGGGCTGTCGGGGCTGTGCCACTTGCTCGCGCGAGAGCTGGTGGCGCGCGCCGCCGAACGTCTGGACAATACCAGCTTGCATTGGGCGACGGCCGTCGCCACCTTGGCCACGCTGTTCGATCTGACGGCGCTCGGGTTAACGCTGGTCTATCTGGGTCGAGGCAAACGCACGCGCGTCGCGATCATCAGCGCCTGCGTGCTGGTGCCCGCAGTGGCGCTCGGCGTCTTCGCGGCCGGCGGCGCGGCTCCGGGCGCGGGCATGCTCCGCGTGCTCGCTGAACGCACGCTCGGTCAGTTGTCGCGGACGCCCGCAGCAACGTTGCCGAGCGCCTCGCGCTTCGCGATCACGACCGCCGTGCTTAGCGTCGCCGGGCTGTGTGTCCTGAGGCCGAGGGCGGGCGATAAAGTGAGCGTGGTTCTGGGGCTCGCGTTGCTTTCGCTCGGTGCGCCCGACATGCCCTTGCCTGCGCTGTGGCTCGTCGTGGCGACTCTGCTCGCGCCAAAACAGTTGGCTCCGTTCCCCGCGCCCGATCCGGCGCGCTCGCTGCCTACAGCAGCCAGCAAGTAGTCGGGGCGTGCACATGCTAAACCGTGCAGTAGCCCATTAAGTTTATTGGCTATGTGCCGGTAATCACTACTGTCCAAGCCCTGAACACCTAGCATATGTTCAGGCAGGCCGAGTTTTGATAGGGTGGCGCCAACTCGAAAACGGCGGACGAAGAATGACGAATTGGGGGAGCTCAATGGTCTTAGAGCAGCGGTTATTGGTGGTGGAAGACGACGTGACGGTGGCACGTGCGCTCTCGCGGACGCTAGCCCGCCGTGGCTTCTCCGTGGCGACGGCGCGTTCTTGCACGGCCGCCCGCCTGCTTGCACAGACCTTCGACTTTGCCGTGCTCGACCTCGACCTGCCGGATGGCAACGGCGTCGACTTGGCGCGTGATCTGATGGAAGCGGGCAAAGTTCCGAGCGTCATCTTCTTCAGTAGCTCCTGTGACCTCGCGCTCTTGGCGCGCGCCCGTCGCTTGGGCGCGATCGTCATGAAGTCGGCCGGCACGAGCCCGATTCTCGCGTACCTCACTTCGCTCACGTCGGACAGCGTGGCCCCGCAAAGTCATGTTGCTCCGAGCAACAAAGCCCGCACTCTACGTGCGTCGTCTTCATCTTCCTTGCGTCGCTCTCGCGCGCGCTGAAGCAGAGTCGAGATTTTTTGGTTGGGTGAGCGGGCGCGGGTCGCGGCAGCGCGGCGCAAAGCCCACTTCACGTCGCGCTGATCACCAGCGCCGCGTAGATGAAGACCAAATACGGAAGCGACGCCAAGAACAGCAACTTTGCCCAACGCTCAGGCGTTTTTGCGCCGCGTCCAAACGCGGCAAACCCAAAAAAGCCAACGTTTAGCAGCACGGCGACCACGGTATATGAGACGCCGGCCATGCCCAGGGCGAGCGGCGACAAGCTCACCGCAAAGAGCAGCGCGGAATAGAGCAGAATCGCGCGCCGCGTCGCCGCGAGCCCGCGGACGTTCGGCATCACCACTAGGCCAGCCCGCGCATACTCCTCTCGCCGAAATGTGGCGATCGCGAGAAAGTGTGGCAGCTGCCACACGAGCAAGATCAAAAACAAGGGCAGCGCACGCGGCGCGAGTGACCCCGTCATGCTCGCCCAACCGATCAAGGGCGGGATGGCGCCGGGCAGCGCGCCGACGTGGAGCGCATAGCCCGTGCTGCGCTTGAGCGGCGTGTACGCGAGCACGTAACTCACGAGCGCAAGCAGCGCGAGGCCGGCGCTCGCCAGATTCACGCACAGCACCAGAACCGCGAGGCCCACGAGCGCAGCGCTCAGCGCGAACAAGAGCGCAACTTCCGGCGCGAGGCGGCCCGTCGGCAACGGGCGGGATGCCGTGCGACGCATCAACGCATCCGCATCACGCTCCATGTACATGTTGAGAGCGTTCGCGGAGGCCACCACTAAGGCCGTGCCAAACATCGCGATCAACAAGCGGGCCAGCGGCCGCGGCTCCGGAGCTACGAGGGCGCCGCACAGCATCGTGACCATGACCAGGCCAGCGATGCTGGGCTTGCCGAGTTCGATCAGCGCTAGCCAGAAGCGGAGTTCCGAAACGCTCGCCACCGCTTTCAAAGGGGCCGCCTCTGAAGCGTGGCTCTCGCCGCTAAGACCCGGCACGGTCGATTGCATCCTTCAACACCCTTGGGCCTTGGGAAGACGGCTCTGCAGAGGTGAACGCGGCTTGCCTGAGAGAAAGGGTCACAGGCCCGCGGCTCCTACCACCGCGTGCCCCGTTCAGCAATCCGAACCCGAAGCCGCTGTGTTCGTTGAAGTTTTATTCATCCGACCCACTCGCAGGAGCAGCCCGGTTTGCGAGTCCCACGCGGCCCGCGACCCACAACAGAACGCCCAAGACCCCGGCGCTGAGCAGACCAGCAGCCGGCAAAATCAGGTACGTCGCCCCGTGCGGCTCGCGGCGCTCGAGCCAGGCCGCCGCCAGGTACAGACAGCCCGACACGCAGACACCCAGCAAGGTGGCGGCCCAACCTGGCAACCAGGAGCTAGAAATCGCCAACCGTCCGACGGCCAATGCCGAAAGCCCTGCGCTCACTGCGAATAAGAACGCGCGCAGGGCGATCGGGATCTTCCGTGACCGACCCCACGGCGGGAGCCCGCGCAGCGTCGCCTGGCGGGCGTGCACCTGCACCTTCACCTGCAGCGTGGATAGGGGCAAAGCGAGCGTAAAGCCGTTCAGCGCGATGCGCTTCAAGTCATCGCTCAACTCGATCGCCGAGGCTTCAAACGTTGCCTGTTTACCGAGCGGGGCGCGGCCGTGCAGGCGCGGTGCTCGGCCCGCTTTGCACTCCCAAGCAAAGCCCAAGAGGGGCACCGTGACCTCGGCACGCGGCCCCTGTTCGGTGCAGCTCTGCCGAGCAGACGCGACCAGCTCGCTTGCCAGCTCACCCGGGGAAGACCCGCGACTGTCCAGCCAGCACGAGAGGCCAAACGCTGGCCCACCCAACGTCATCAGCAGCGCGCACACCGCGAATAGAGTCGCCCGCCAGCGCTTGTCGCCAGGCGGGCGCTTCAGGGTACCGCCTGGGGCAACCGCCAGGGCGATCGGAACGCTGATCAGAAATGCGAGCTCGAGGCCGACCGCCAAAAGCGGCCGCGCAAACGGCCAAAGCAGCGACCAGGGCAGCTGCTGACCCGAGATGCGTGGCCAAAGGCGAAGCGCGCCAATCGCTGAAAACAGCGCTAAAGCGCCGCAATTGGCCACAAGGCCGGCAAATAGGCTGCGGCGGGCGAAGTGCGCTTCGGCGTGCAACGAACGAAGCCTACCCGGAACGCGATCGCAAAACGAGGCGCCGGGCGCCGGGCCAATTCAAATTCGCGCACCTAAGCGTGGAAGGTGCGAGGCGTGTGTTATGGTCGCGGCGAACGTTCGCGCCGGGTCGAGCAACAGTAACTAGCGGAACCAGCGGAGAAACCATGCGCATCCAGACTTCATTCCTAGCCACGCTTACGGTCGCGACTCTGTCTCTGGCAACGTTCTCGGCCAAGGCCGAGACCACGGAAGTGTCGACCACTGGCAAGGGCGTCGTCGGTGGAACGCTGCTAGGCGCCGAGATCGTCCTCAGCGCGGAGGCCGCCTTCAAAGTTCAATCGACCACGGCGTACTTGGTAGGCGGTCTCGGCGGCGCCGTTGCCGGCGGAGTTGGTGGCTATTTCATCGAGCAGGACGCCAGCCCGAAGCTCTCGTTGTTCATCTTGGCCGGCGGCATGGCCTTGGCGATCCCGGTCACCGTCGCGGTGCTGAGCGCGACCGCTTACGAGCCGCCGGCAAGCTTCACGCAAGACAAGGGGCCAACCGACGAGCCCGTTGCGGAGCCCCCGCAACCCGTGAGCACGCCGGCTGCGCCGTCGAGCGGCGACGTATCAGCGCCCGCACCCGCCCTCTCCCCACCTGCTGCGAGTCCCACCGTGCCGAATGCCGGCCCAGTGCCCACGGGCGCGCTGCCCCGACACAAAGCGTTGGCTCGACACACATCGCCGCTCGACTACCACCTCGCCCCACCTGCGCTCATCGGCGTATCTTCAGAAGCCCTCACGCTCGGCGTGCCCGCCGTTGAATTGCGCGACGTTTACTCGCGAAGTGAGATCGCGATGTACGGCGTGACACAAGGTACGGAAGTGCGCGTGCCGGTATTCAACTTCTTGTTCTGAGCAACGCTGCGAAAGCCATCGGCGCTCGTGGGCTATCGCGCGCTTGGTTGGCGCCGTTATAGTGATGCTAGTCTCTTGGGTGACGGCTAATATCAGCCGTCCATCCTATCGGGATTAGACGACAAAACATGGCACAGCCTGCTCCGCAGAAGCCCGCCGTGGCGGCGCCCCGTACTAAAAAAGCCGATGATCCAGCGCTCGGCAAAGTCATCGCCGGACGCTACCGCCTGGAAGCGCGCGTTGGCGAGGGCGGCATGGGCATCGTGTACCGCGCTCGACACGTGCTCATCGACCGCGTGGTGGCGGTCAAGCTCATCCGCCCGGACTTACGCGGCGAAACTCATCTACGCGCGTGGATGCTACGCGAGGCGCGCGCCGCCAATCGCGTCGACCATGCGCACATCATCGACATTCATGACATCGGCGAAACCGATGAGGGTGAGCTCTATCTGGTGATGGAGTATTTGGTCGGAACGCCGCTCTCCACCGAGCTCGCTCATGGCCCGATGCCGTTGAACCGGGGCGTCGACATTCTCGAGCAGATGGGCGCCGCGCTCTCCCGCGCTCACGACTTGGGCGTGGTGCACCGCGACCTGAAGAGCGACAACATCCTGCTCACTCACCGCGGCGGGCGCAAAGATTTCGTCAAGATCTTGGACTTCGGGTTGGCTGCTCTGGCCCATGACCCGCGGCTCGCGCCCAAGGGCGCCGTGTTTGGAACGCCCGAGTACATGTCGCCCGAGCAGGCGCGCGGCGAGCAAGCGGGGCCGCATTCGGATCTATACGCGCTCGGCGTCTTGTTTTTCGAGATGCTCACGGGCCAGCTGCCGTTTCGGGCCGGCGATCGTGACAGCTTGTTGGAAATGCAACGCACCTCCCCGGCGCCGCGTCCCACCAGCATCCGCAAAGATTGCAGCCCAGCCGCGGAGCGCATCGTCCTCCGGTTGCTCGAGAAGGATCCGCGCAAGCGCTACCGCGACGGTCATCACTTGCTCGAAGAGCTCAAGGCATTGCAGCGTTCATTGCCCAGCGCATCTTGGGAAAAGGAGGGCGGCGGAGACGCCCCACCCGCAGCACCCCTCGCGCCACCTCCGCCGCGCACGCCGGGCGTGGTCGAGTGGGCGGGCCGCGCGGGGCTCTTCGCGCGAATGGTGTCGCGCGCTTATCCGTCGGCCAATGCGGCGCCGGACGTGGCGCAAGCGCTGGTCACTCTTTGGGACCTGGCGGCCAAGGCCAGCGGGTTGGAAGGCGAGGTCGCAAGCCACACCCGCAAGCTCGAGGCACTCGAGCGCCGTGGCCGCGCCCTGCGCGCGGAAATAGGCCGTAAGGTCGAAGAGCTGGCGCACGAGGAGTCCCGTGTGCTGCGTGAAGCGGCGGCCTACGGCGAAGAAGAAGAAGCAGCCCGGCGGGAGCTCGGCAGGGCCGAACAAATCGCAGAAGAGCGAGTGGCGATTGCCGACCGCGCCGACCGGGCTGGCGCCGGTACCCGAGCCGTTTACGAACAAGCGGGCGCCGCGCACGCCATGGTTGAAGCGCAACGCCAGTGGCTGAAAACGCGTGAGACGCGACGCACCGGGCGAGAAGCTAGCGCCGCCGACCTACGCCGGCAGATCGAAGAACTACGCGGGCAGCTGGCCCGGTACGCCGAGGCGTTGGAGGAAGACTTAGCGACGGGCCGCGAAAAGGTCGCCGGCCGCGCGCGCGAAGGCCTCAAGTTTGAGAAGAGCTTCTTCGAGGCATCCAGCCTGTTGATGGCCAACCTCAAAGGCAAACCCGAATGCCGCGAGCTCATGAACGAGCTGCTCGCGGGGTCTGGTGAGCACGAGCCCAATCAACCCACGCCCCCCGGGCCGTCGCGCACCGCTGACGCTTGAGCGGTGTTCATGCGCGTCGTGGGCCGCGGCGCGCGCGGTCCGCGAGTCGTCAGCGGCGGGAGCACTTTCGTGCTGCGCCGCGGGCGAGGGTTGTTCGCGACGGGGACAAGGCTTGGGTTAACCTGCCCGAACGCTCATGAGATTAAACTTCGTCAGCATCGGCGCTGCCTGCGCGGCCCTGGGTGTGGTCGCAGGGGCCTTTGCCGCGCACGCCCTCCGAGGGCTAATTGGTGTCGCAGAGCTGGCGTTGTGGGAGACCGCTACGCGCTACTGGTTCCTGGGCGCCCTGGGGATGCTTGGCTTCGGCTTATTTCGGAGCAAGACAGGCTCGAGCGCGCTGCCGGGCCTCTTGCTCCTCATCGGCAGTACACTATTTTCGATCAGCCTCTACGCCTTGGCGCTGGGCGCTCCGCGTGGCATCGGAGCAGTAACTCCGATCGGCGGGCTGTGCTTGATCGCGGGCTTCGCAAGCTTCGCTTGGGTCGCGCGACCGGCTCGCTGAGCGCCGAGCCGCAACAAATTTGGGTTTGTGGACCGCTTTGGTGTCTACCAGTGCTGGCCTCCATGCCCGCGCTGTCGTCCCACCCCCTACCCCAGGAGCAATTGTCGGAACGCGCCCGTAGCCTGCGCGTGACGCCCGTCCTGCCGGATGCAGCGCCTAAATCCAAGCCACGCCCGCGCGCCCCGCTCCTAGCCGGTCGCTATGCGATCGACCGTTACCTCGACAAAGGGGGCACATCGAAGGTGTACATCGGCTGGGATCAGCTCGCCGGGCAGGAGGTGGTGATCAAGATCCTGACCGACGAAGCGGCGCGCTGCAGCGTGCTCCGCGGACACTTCCTGATCGGCTCGCGAGCGGCCTTGGCGGTCAGCCATCAAAACGTCGTTAAAACGCTGGCCGTGCGCGATCCCACGCCGGGCACTCCTTACATGGTGATGGAGGTCTTGCGCGGTGAGCTGATCGCAGACCTCCTGGCCCGCAGGCCTCAGCTCGGCAGCCGAGCGACGCTGCTGCTCGCGTTACAAGCCGCCGAGGGCTTGTCCGCGCTACACGCAGCCGGGATTGTGCATTGCGACATCAAACCCGACAATTTGTTTCTGACGTCTCCGGACGGTAACACCAAACGCCTGAAGCTCTTGGACTTCGGCTTGGCCGAGGTAGCAGGTCAAGGCGTCAAGAGTGAGGTGCATGCAGTGCGTGGCACGGCGCAGTACATGGCCCCGGAGCAGGTGCTCGGTGATCCCGTCGACGCACGCACGGATCTCTACGCACTCGGAGCCGTGATGTTTCGCATGCTCACCGGCCAGCTCCCCTTCGATCTGAAGCTCAGCGCCACGCTGCTACGTCATCAATTGTTCTCGCCGACGCCACCGCCGTCCTGGCTACACGACGAGCTCGACCCAAGCGTCGATGCCATCGTCATGAAAGCAATGCGCAAAAACCCGGCGAACCGCTACGCCTCGGCGCTCGAGCTGGCGGAGGACTTACAGCGCGTGCTCGACGGCCGAGCTCCCCGTAGCTCTTTCGAGCTGCAAGCGCCCGAAAGTTACGCGCCACGAAGCGCGCTGGGCGAACGCGTGGCGTGCATGCTGAGCGAAGGCTAGCGTCTCCGCCGAGCGCTCACGCGGGCAGTTTTGCGAGCAAAAAAGCGCGCAGTTTGACCAAATTACGCTCGTCCCGCGAGAAGCTCGGCGCCACGTAGCCAGTGGCCCATTGCCCGACCTCGCCCACGAACTCAGTCTGCATCGCGGGGTCGCCCAAAATAGCGCTCACGCTTCGGCCACGGGCCGAACCTTGTTCGAGACCCGCGACGTACCTGGAGAGACGACCATACTCGCTACCCAAAAATTCTCGCACCAGCGCCGCTTCTTCAGCTAAGCGCGCCACGGTGCCCGCCGCCTCCCCCGCGAGTGGGGCTTCGGACTCCAGTTTAATCGCTTCGGCCGCGGCCCGCACCACGAAGGCATCGTCGATGAAACCGAGATCTTCGAGGCCGTCGGGGATCAGGTCGAGCGATTTGAACAGATAGTTGAGCGCGGCCGCGGAGCGGCGCCGGGCCGAGTCCGTTGCGTCCATTTCCAGAAGCGCGGCCAGGGCTCGAGCGTCCTCGGCCAGCGATCGGAGCCAGTTCGGGAATGCGTCGAGACAGCGTGCTTCGAGCGTGGCCATGTGACTGGTCGCTCTATCAAGGCGCGGGCGCGCTGTAAACCAGGCCCGCGGGGCACAGGACACGCCAGGCATTGCCGGCGAAGATCTTGGCGATGGCGCGGTCGTCAAAGCCGGCGCTGCCGAGCGCTGCGCTCAAGCGCGGAAAGCGGCTGGCGTCAGCGAGCTCGACCGGTGGTCGAATGTCGCCCTCGAAGTCCGAGCCAATCGCGACGTGGTCCAAGCCCGCAACCTGAACCAGGTGCCGAATCTGATCGACGACGTCGCTCAACTTGGCTCGCCTGCCGCGTGCCAAGAACGGTCCGTGAAAGTTCACGCCCACCACTCCTCCGGTCCGCGCGATGCCGCGTAGCTGAAGGTCCGTCAAATTGCGCGGGTGCTCGGCCAATGCCCGCGCGTTCGAATGAGTGGCGACCACGACCCCGTGGCCCTCGCTCGCGAGGCTGAGGACCTCCTCGAGCGCCAAATCGGAGGCATGCGAGACATCCACGACGAGCCCGAGCGCGAACGCTTGCTGTACGAACCTCCGTCCGCGCTCGGTCAGGCCGTACGGCTCCGACGGGTGGTCTCCTGACGAACTCGCGAGCTCGTTCGCACGAGTGTGCACGAGACCCACGACGCGCAGCCCGCGCGCTTGCCAGCGCGCGAGCGCGTCGGGATCGTCCGCCAACGGCCCTGCACCCTCGAAGGCCAAAAAAGTGCGCACGGCGCCCACGGGCGCGCTGCACCCGGGCGGAGCAAGGGGGGGAGTTTTGCTCAGCGCCTCGCTGACTCTGAGATAGGAGCGCTCTAGGTCCGTGACGCGCGGTCCAGTGGGCGACACTTCATACGGCACGAACAGCGGCAGCACCACGCCCGCCACCCCACCGCGCTGCAGCGCGCGAATCGAAAACTGTCCGCCCTTCGCGGCGAACGCTCTGTCTTGGAAGTTGTACTGATACGCGAGGTCTACATGTAGGTCGACGACGGGGAATGGAGGCTCAGGTGTTGCGAGCAGCGCACGGGCGAACAGCAACGCCGCCGCGAAGGTGGCAAGGGATCGGCAACGCTTGGGCACGCTCATTCAGGTTACCGAACGCGCCCCACCGAAGCGACCGCGATCTACGGTAAGGTCGCAGCGCGAGCCCCGCGGCGGCTCAAGCTCGGCTCCGCACAGCCGTTATTTCTAGAGCGGGCATGTCACGAATTAGCCAAATTCCGCCTAGCTCCGAACGGCGCAGCATCGGTCACGCCAGTGACGTCCGGCGAATCCTGTTCGTCGACGACGACGAGTTGATCTTGCGCAGCATCGAGCGGGTCTTGAAGCGTCACGCCCAAGAGGCCGGCTGGGACCTCCACTTCGTCAGCAATGGGGAAGCGGCGCTACAACGACTGGCCGAGCAGGCGTTCGACGTCGTGTTGGTCGACTCGCACATGCCTCGCATGAGCGGGTCCACCTTACTGCGCCGTGTTCAGGAGAGTCATCCTGGCCTCGTGCGCATCTTGCTGACCGGTCACACCGGACTGGACGTATTGCGCACCGCACTGCCGCTCGCACATCAGTTTCTGGCCAAGCCCTGCGACGCGCAGCTCCTGAAGGCGACGCTCGAGAATGCCTGCGGGGTCCGAGCCATTTTGAACCGCCCCGAGCTGCGACAGATGGCGGGCGGTAGCAATGAATTACCATCCGCTCCCAGGACCTACGTCGAGATCATGAATGCGCTCGGCAATCCAAATTCGAGCGCGCGCGATGTAGCGGAGATCGTCGAGCGTGATATCGTAATTTCCGCGCGCGCGCTCCAGCTGGTCAGCTCGGGCTTTTATGGGCTGCCCCGCCAGGTGGCTTCGATCGGCGCCGCCGTCGCCTTTCTGGGGGTGGAGGTGATCAAGGCCATCGTTTTGTCGGTGGAAGTCTCGAAGATGTTCCCCTTGTCTCAGGGCATCCCGGATTTTTCGATCGACGCGCTGCAGAAGCGATCACTCGTTGCGGCGCAGCTCGCCAAGCGCTTTCTCGGCCATGAGCCGGGCGGGGACACCTTGCTCATGGCTGGCATGCTTCAAGACGTGGGCCAGCTGATCTTCGCCGCCCGCGCCCCCCAGCTCTTCTCGATAGCGCTCTCAACGAGCTCCCGCAGCAAGCGACCCCTGTACGAAGCGGAGCTCGAGCTCTTTGGCTCGACGCACGCGGAAGTAGGCGGCTATCTCCTGGGCTTGTGGGGCTTACCGCCCAAGATCGTCGAGACGGTGGCGCATCACCTGGAGCCAGTACCGGGAGCGCGTACGTTCGATACCACGGCCGCGCTTTATCTGGCCAATCTGCTCTCGGTCGACGCCGATGTACCCGCGCTGGACGAACCGCCTAAAGGCGCCGTTGCGATCGACCTCGGCTACCTGCGCGCGCTCGGCGTGGCGCATCGATTGGAGGATTGGCGGAAGATCGCTCGGGACTTGGCCACCGCCAGCGGCGCCGCCACGCGCTTCGCAGCGCGCGCTTGAGACGGCGCTACAGTTGGCGCCACTTGATGTTGCAACCGATGCTCGGCGTCTGTTCGACTGACGGCGCGCCACCGGCCAACAGCGCCTCTACTGCCGCGCGCGCATCTGTGCCGGTCACGGCCACGCCGTTGCCCGGGCGAGCGCCGTCGAATTGGCCGCGGTAGGCGAGCTTTCCCTGAGCGTCGAAAATGTAGAGGTCCGGGGTGCAGGCCGCGTCGAAGGCGCGAGCTACCTCCTGCGATTCGTCATACAGATAAGGAAACACGTAGCCGGCTTGCACGCCTTCTTCTTTCATCGCAGGCGGCGCGTCCGCCGGGTATGCCTGCGCGTCGTTGGAGCTCACCGCAACCATCGCGACGCCGCGCTCCTTACAAAACCGGCCGAAGTCAGCGATGCCCCCGCGGATATGCTTCACGAACGGGCAATGATTGCAGATAAAAAAAACGACGGAGGGCATGCCCAAGAGCTCGGATGACGAAACGAGCGCGCTGCTCGCGGTATCAGGTAGTGAGAATTTTGGGATCTCGGTGCCGAGCGGCAGCATGCGGGAGGGGGTACGAGCCATGGCGCGACCTTTGTGCCGGACCTGCGACGTGTCAACGAACTGGGCCGTCAGCGCCGTTGGTCACTGAACTTTACTGGGCAAAGTGACGAAGCTTTCAAAATCTTCTCGCTGATAAAGGAACGCGTACGCGGCGCGACTCGACAGCACACGCTTGATGTAGCGCCGCGTTTCTACGAACGGAATCAGCTCGACCCAAATATCGAAGTCGGCCGTGGGCCGGTCACGCAGCCAGCGCCGGGCGTTGTTTGGGCCTGCATTGTAGGCGGGGATGGCCAAAAGAGCGTTCTCGGGAAACGCGGCGGCATACTTTCCGAGCACGCTCGAGCCGAGCGCAACGTTGACGCTCGGACGTTTGAGCGAAGCGCGATCGAACGGCAGCCCGAGCGGGCGTGCCATGGCTTTGGCCGTCGGCTCGATCAATTGCATCAAGCCGTAGGCGTCGGCGGGGCTCTCCGCGTCGGGGTCGAAGGCCGACTCTTCGCGCATGATTGCGTAGATCAAGGCACTGTTCTGCCCGCTGCGCTTGGCTTCACGCTGGACGATCTCTCGGTACGGCGCAGGAAAGGCCAGCTTCCACGCGTCAACCCAGTCGTCCGCGGGCCAAGTCGAGGGCGATCCAGAGAGTGCTCGTCGTGCCGCAGCGTGCGACAACTTCACCGACCCGGCCTCGGCGTACAGCTTCGACAAACCCCACAGGATCTCGGGACGGGAGCTGTCGGCCAAGCCGAGCGCGTCGAGCTCACGCGCGCCATCCTCCAAATCCCCGACACCGAACAACTCGAGCGCGCGTGCGAAGCCAGGGCCCGAAAATTCCGGGCGACTCGTGACGACCACCTGGGCCGTCGGCACGGCAGCCAAGGCCGCGCCGAGGGCCGCCTGCGCGCGTGCCGGATTCGCGGCCGCTAGCGCACTATACGCGCACAGCATGTAGTAGCTGAGCGGGAAGTCGCGGACCAGCGCCTCATACTCAGCGAGCGCTCGCTCGCCCTCACCCGTTGCCCCGGTGGCGCGCGCGTGAAAATAGCGTTCGCGGCCCGCGAAGTCCGCCGCGCGCGCGCCGCTGCTGAGCTTATTGTCCAGTACGCGCTCGAGCACGCGAGCCGCGCCCTGATAATCTTGCTTGTCGAGCCGCCGCAACGCGAGGCGAAACGAGCCCTCCACGACCATATCTCCGTCTGGATAATCATCGGGCAGTGAGCTCAGAAGCTCCGTAAAACGTGCCTCGACGCCCAGCTCCAGGTACGCGAGCGCGCCATACAGACGCGCGTCGTCTGCCAGCGAGTGATCCGGAAACTCACGCTCCAGTGCGGCGAAGCGTTGGATGGCGAGCATGTGCTGGCCATCGCTAGCCGCGGCTTTACCGGCCATGAACCGCGCACGCGCGCGCAGATCTCGATCCGCGCACTGGTTCAAAAGGGCCTCGAAGACTTCGCCCGCCCGGTCGTAAGTTCGCGCTGCGGCCAGGGCCTTGCCCAACGTGAACTGCAGCTCGCACCCGGCCGTGCTCTTGCGCTCCGCCTCCGGTAGCTGAGCCAGCGTTTCGTCGGCGGCGGCGCGGGCGTCCTCGAAGCGACGCGCATCGAACAGTGCGCGAGCTTGCTCGAGTCGCTCCGCCGTGCTGCGCACGGCGTGAGTGTGGCGCTCGGGGTCGGACAGCGCTCCGAGTGCGCGAGTCTCGAGTTTTTGTGCCGCAAGCAGCGTGGCGCGCGCGACGCCGGCTTGGTTGGGGATGTGGCGCGCGAGCTCGAGCGCGCGCAACCGCTCGTTCGTGCGCGCAGCGTCCGAAGCGCTCGGTCGATCGAGCAACGTCGTCGCGAGGCGCAGCTCGTAATCGGCGCGCTCGCCTCCTTTTGGCATGCTGGCCAGGGCGCGGTCATAGGCGGCGAGCGCCGAGGGTCCGTCGCCTCGCAGCCGCGCCGCTTCAGCGGCGATCGGCCACTTGAGTCGCGCGACCGGTTGATCATCCGGAACTCGTTCGAGTCGGCTTTGGACTTCTCTCGGGCGGCCAAGGGCCAGCAGGGCGCGGGCCTCACCGACCCGCGCGTAGTCGCTGAGCGCAGAGTGGCCGGCGCTGACGCGCGCATAGCCGGCGAGCGCCAATGCGAGCTCCGCATTCTGCTCGTGCAAACGCGCCAAGAGGAAGTCGTAACGGAAGCGTTCTGGCTCAGACGGCGGGGTCTTCTCGAGCCACTTCGATAGCTCCTGCGCAGCGCCGGCGGGGCTGCCCGTCTCTAAGGCGGTGGCCACCGGGCCGAGGCCCGGATCGGCCAAAATGGGCCGAAAGTCGCTCAGCGAGAAGCTCGCGCTGGTCACCGGTTGCGTTGCCGATGTCGCAGGTAGCACGCGGAACGGCGGCGCACTCTTCGGTGCCGGGCCTTCCGGACCCAGTCTCGCTTCGCAGTACACGAGTAAGGCGGCGAGCGGGACGGCGGCGAGAGCCAACCAACGGCGCGGCATCACGCGCGGCGTGCCGGATAGTGACTTGCAGTCCATTGCTCGGCGGCGGCTTCCTCTTCGGAGCGCTCTTCAGCGGCGGTGCGTTCCGCGTGCCAGTCACTGCGGTGCGTGTCGATCACCTTTGCTTCATTGCTGGCGGCTTCGAGCTTGCTACGCGCCAGGGCCTCTGCCGCCACTTCGACCGCGCGAGCCTCACGAGCCGAGAGCGCCCGTTCGGCCTTCAGCTTCAGCTCGGCCTCCGCGCCGCGGCGCCAGCTGCCAACGACCTGTAAATCGCCTGCGCGCACCTGCCCGTCGCCCAAACGGTCGTATTCGACTTGTGTGGATTCGGCGATGCCGCGCTCGGCGCTCTGCCGGTCGGCCTCGGCGTGGGCCTCATCGCGGCGGGCGCGAGCCGTGCGGGCCGCCTGCTCACCAACGACCTCCGCTTGGCGGTCGACCCGCCTCTGGCGTAGGGCGTGCAGGGTGTCGAATGGATAGCGGCGGCGCACGCACGGGAGCATAGCAAAGCCCGCGCCCGGCCCGATCAGGGTCGAGGAAGGCGCGCCCAATTGCCGGCTATTCGCCCTCGGCCGACCGGGAGTGCCATTCCTGCAAGCTCTTCACCAGCTCGCCGCGCTTGGCCAAGAGCGAGCTGACCTCGAGCGCATCGACCGCGGCCGCGCCGGCCGCCATGGTCGTGAAGTAAGGTACGTTGGAGAGCAACGCGTTACGTCGAATCGAGTAACTGTCGGCGATCGCCTTGGCACCCTGGGTCGTGTTGATCACCAGCGCCACGCGGAAGTCATGGATGGCGTCGACGACGTGCGGCGAGCCTTCGAGCACCTTGTTCACGCGTTCGACAGGGATACGAGATCGACTGATCGCGGTCGCGGTGCCACCGGTGGCCATAATCGAGAAGCCCAGGTTTCGAAGACGCCGAGCGACTTGGCACGCAATCTCTTTATCGTCGTCCTTGACGCTGATGAAGGCGACGCCATGGTCCGGCAAGCGAACGCTGGAGGCAGCCAGTGATTTACTGAAGGCCAGCGCAAAGCTTCCGGCAATACCCATCACCTCCCCGGTCGAGCGCATCTCGGGGCCGAGAATGGTGTCGACGCCGGGGAACTTCTGAAAGGGAAACACCGACTCTTTGACCGCAACGTGCATCGGCAGCGCGCGATCGAAGATCTGAAGTTCGTCCAAGCTTCGGCCGACCATGACCTTGGCGGCGATTTTCGCCAACGGACGCCCGGTGGCCTTGGCTACGAAAGGCACGGTCCGAGAGGCACGCGGATTCACCTCGAGCACGTACACTTCTCGATCCTTGACCGCGAATTGCACGTTCATGAGCCCCACTACCCCGAGCTCGAGCGCGAGCTTTTTGGCCTCTTCCTCGATCCGCGCCACGACCTCGCTGTCCAGCGTGTGTGGCGGCAGCACGCTGGTCGAGTCGCCCGAGTGTACACCCGCTTCTTCGATGTGCTGCATGACGCCGCCAATCACGGCGCGCTTACCATCACACACGACGTCGACGTCGACCTCAGTGGCGTTCTTCAGGAATTGATCGATGAGCAGGATCTGCGAACCGCCCTCTTCGCGCGCCGCGTCGAAGGCCAGCTGCACGTACGCGTCGAGCTCCGAGTCAGACCAACAGGTCATCATCGCGCGACCCCCGAGCACGTAGCTCGGCCGGACGAGGACCGGGAAGTCGATCTGGGTGACGATCTTTCGCGCCTCTTCGATAGAACGCGCAATGCCGGCACGCGGTCGGCGCAAGCCGAGCTTGGTCAAGAGCGCGTCGAAGCGCTCGCGGTCTTCGGCACGGTCGATGGCGTCGGCCGAGGTGCCGAGCAGCTTGATCCCCGCGCGCTCGAGCGCCACGCTGAGCTTCAGCGGGGTTTGCCCGCCGAATTGCACGATCACGCCCAGGAGTTCGCCCTTCGAGGCCTCCTCACGGCAAACAGCTAGCACATCCTCGAGGGTCAGCGGCTCAAAGTACAGGCGATCGGACGTGTCGTAGTCGGTAGAGACGGTCTCGGGGTTGCAATTGACCATGATCGTCTCGAGCCCAAGCTCCCGAAGCGCGAAGACGGCGTGGCAACAACAATAATCGAACTCGATCCCCTGACCGATCCGGTTCGGGCCACCACCCAAGATGATGACCTTCTTCTTGTCGGAAACCTCAGACTCCGATTCCGATTCGTACGTCGAATAAAGGTAAGGAGTCTTTGCCAAAAACTCCGCGGCACAGGTATCGACGCGAGCGAACACCGCGCGCACGCCGAGCTCATCCCTGAGCTTGAAAATCTCTTCGGGCGCCACCTGGCGCAAGGCGCCCAGCTGAACGTCGCTGAAGCCGAGCCGCTTGCTCTCGCGGAGTAGTTCGGCATCCAGCGTTGCCGCGTGTTCAATGACCTGCTCTTGTTTCACGAGCCGAGCGAGCTGGGCCAAAAACCACGGGTCGATGCCGGTGATCTCGTTCAGCCGCTCCTCGGAGATACCATGACGGAGGGCGTCACCGACGTAAAACAGGCGCTCCGCAGTCGGCACGCGCACGGCCTTTTCGAGCGCGGCCCGCAATTCTTCGCCGCTCGGAGGCGGCAGCGTCGGCTTGGGCTTCGCGAGCGGCGGCGCGTCGTGGGCCAAATCACGAGCGGCGTCCGGCGAGAACTTCAGGCTCCGGTAATCGATCCGGTCGAACAAGCTGACGAAGCCTGCTTTACCGGTTTCGAGCGAGCGCGCGGCTTTCTGTAGAGCCTCGGGGAAGGTTCTGCCGATCGACATGGCCTCGCCGACGCTCTTCATTTGCGTGCCAAGGCGCGCGTCGGAGCCGGGGAACTTCTCGAACGCAAAGCGCGGCCACTTCACGATCACGTAGTCGATGGTCGGTTCGAAGGCCGCGCTCGTGCCAGTGATGTCGTTCTCGAGTTCGTCCAACGTGAACCCGACCGCCAACTTCGCCGCGATCTTCGCGATCGGATAACCCGTAGCCTTGGAGGCCAATGCGCTGGAGCGCGAGACACGGGGGTTCATCTCGATCACGAGCACGCGACCGGTTTTTGGATCGATCGCGAACTGAACGTTCGAGCCGCCCGTCTCTACGCCGATCTCGGTCATCACGGCCCGTGCCGCGTCGCGCAGCCGCTGATATTCGCGGTCGGTGAGGGTCATCGACGGCGCGACCGTGATCGAGTCGCCGGTATGCACGCCCATGGGGTCGAGATTTTCGATCGAGCAGATCACGATGAAGTTGTCCGCGGCGTCGCGGATCACCTCCAGCTCGAACTCCTTCCAACCGATCAAGCTCTCCTCGACCAACACCTGATGCGTCGGTGATTGAGCCAGTGCCCAATCGAGCTTCGGCCCGAGCTCTTCGGCATTGTCGACCACCGCGCCGCCGGAGCCGCCCATGGTGAAGCTCGGTCGGAGGATCACCGGGTAGCCAGTTTTTTCGACCACGGCGAGCGCCTGACTCAAGGTCTCGCAATGAGCGGAGACCGGAGACTCGAGGCCTATCGCCGTCATCGCGTCCTTGAACAGGATGCGGTCCTCGGCTTTTCGGATGGCATCCACCTGAGCGCCAATCAGACGCACGCCGTGCCGGGAAAGCACGCCCTTGTCGTGTAGCTCGAGCGCCAGGTTCAGCGCGGTCTGCCCGCCCAACGTCGGCAAGAGGGCGTCCGGCCGCTCGCGCTCGATGATCGCCGAGACAGTTTCGACCGTGAGCGGCTCGACGTAGGTGCGGCGAACGAGCTCCGGATCGGTCATGATCGTGGCCGGGTTCGAGTTCACCAGCACCACGTCGTAGCCGAGCCCCGTCAGGGCCTTGGCCCCCTGGGTACCCGAGTAATCGAATTCGCAGGCTTGCCCGATGACGATCGGCCCAGAACCTAGGAGCAGAATCTTGCGGATATCATTCCGACGCGGCATCGAGCAGCGCCCTTAGCACACGCCTGTCCGGGCCTCGCGCTAAAAACCGGAAGCCGAAAAAACTCCGGGGTTCCGTGGTACCGTTTCGGAATGCTCCCGGCCGCTTTCGGCTTCGTCAGGCGCTGGCCGAGCGCCGGAATTTGTCTGTTGCTGCTTGTGGCCCACGCCAGCGCTTCGGCCCAAACCACCTCGGATGACCTGGCGCGTCGGCACTTCGAGTCCGGCGCCGCATACCTGGAGGAAAGTGATTATGACAACGCGCTGCAAGCGTTCCAAAAAGCCTATGATCTGTCCAAGCGCCCGGAGATTTTGCTCAATATAGCGACCGTTCAAGAGCGCAAGGGCGCGTTCGCGGAGGCCGTCTCGGCGCTGAAGCAATTTTCGAGCGTGGCTCCGCCGGGCGACCCGCATCTCGATGCCACAAAAGTGCGCATCGAAAATTTGGAAAAACGCATTGCCGATGCCGCGCGGACGAAGCCGGCGCTGGCCCCCGTTGCTCCTGCCGGCCCCGCAGCGGCTTCAGCGGAAAAGCTCAGGGTTACGCCGGAGGAGCCGTCGCCCGAAGGGCATTCGTCTCGGTTGCCCGCATTCGTCGCGCTCGGCGTGGGAGGCGCCGCCGTGGGCGGCGCCGTGATCACCGGCATCTTGGCCAAGGCCAAGTACGACGACGCGAAGGGCTCGTGCAGCCCGGCCTGCAGCGACGATCAGCTATCGTCTACACGGTCGCTCGCGCTCACGAGCACGATCTTGACCGGCGTTGCGATCGTAGGCGTCGGCGTGGGTGTCACGCTGCTGCTCACGAGCCATCCCGCGCCGGCGCGAACGAGCTACCTGCCACGGCTGCGCCTCGGCGCCGCGCCCGGGGCCGCGCGCGCAGAGGCCAGTTGGAGGTTCTGAACATGCGATCGAGGCCGTCTTTGCTCTCGTTGTGCCTGGCACCGTTGCTCGGCGCGTGCTCGTTCTTGATCGACACGGACAGCCTGCAGGGCGGCACGAAAGCCACCGCTTCTGGCGGGACGGGCGCCGAGGCGGGCGAGCCCGACGCCTCAAACGGAGGCCATGCAGGTCAGGCGGCTAGCGGTGGCTCTTCACTGGACGCTGGATCGGGGGGCGAGGGCGGAAATGTAGCGTGCGCGCCAGCCGATTGCGACGACGGCGACCCGTGTACCGTTGACACCTGCGGTTTGGATGCCGGCAGCGGCTGCGCGCACGCGTTCAGTCCTGGCTTGGGGCTGGAAAAGGATTTCGCGGCGATCCTTGCGGACACTCAATATCGCGTGACGGCGGCCGCTGGGAGCGACGCCTTTTACTTTTCGACCTTCTCGCAGACCTCGAAGAAGAACGAAGTCGAAATCTTGCGCCTCGGGCAGAACGACGACCAGTACACCTCTTTGAAGAAGCTTTCCTCGTATCCCGCGCTCGCTGGCGGCCCCGTCAGCGTCGCCGGCCTCGCGGTCGACAACAGCGCCGCGCTCGGGGAAAGCCTACATGCGCTCGTGGCGGTGACAGCTCTGGGCGGCGAGCCGCAGGTGTGGGAGCTGACGAGCAACGCCAAGCATGAGCTGGGCGTGCCTCGGAAGGTGGGCGATTCTTACTCCGCGTCGTCTATTTTCAACTACCCGGTCGAGCGCGCCCTGGCCGGCATCGTGCACGGCGCCTGGATCAACGCTGACGGCACGATCAGCGTGCTGTCGCCCGGGGGAGGCGCGCCCGCCGCGTTCGGGTCGCCGCTCTCACCGGCCAGTGCACTCACACTCGTGGGCACCGACGCGAACAAGCCGGCGGTTGTGTTCGCCGGGCAGACGAGCGGCGTGTCGGTCCAGACGAGCGGACATGCGGCGGTTCCCATCGTTGAGTGTCAGAACGCCAAGGGCGGCTTCTTGAGCATGAGTGCGACGCCCTTGGTCGGGCACAACGGCGTCTGGTTCACGGTCTGGACCAAGTACGCACCCGACATATTGACCACGGAGTCGCACGCTCTGCTCTGTTCGAATGGAACGTGCATTCAGGACACCTCGACGCCCTGCAAAGACTCGGACAGCAACAATTTGCAGCGAAACGTGGCGACCGACAGCGTGCACCTGCAAGGTGACCCGCCAGAGCAGAGCTATTTCGTGGTCGTGAGCCCCGGGCTGAGCGTGGACCCGGGCGCCGGGACGGCCACCGCAGCGATTTTTGCGTCGCTTGCCCGGCTGGGCTCACCGCTCGAACAGAACAGCAGCTCCACGAACATCGGGCCACCCCTGACCGTGGCGAGCCAACCGGCACTCGCGCCCGACTTCCGCGGTCCGGACTTCCCCGCCGTCGCCATTTTGCCAGCGGGCTCGACGGTGAAAGTGGCCATCGCCTGGATCCAGCCCACCGCTCGGGGCGCCGCCTCCACCAGTGACGAATTGCATCTGCAGCGCTATCGGATGTGCCTACCGCTCCGGTGAGCGCCGGCTCGGCGCGCGTCCGGCGCCCGTGATGGCTAGAAGCGGCCGGATAGAGCGGCTTTCGCGTCCGATCGTCGGCCCGCTGGGCGCCCGACCTGGCAGCGGTCATGGAAACATGAAAGCGGCCGCGCCGAAGGCTTGACGAGCTTCCAGGCTTCGTTCATAAGTCCGCCCCCCGGCCTCTTTTGCGGTTCTCCGCACGCCGGCTTTGCGACGGGCGGTCGCGCCCTCGCTCTCGGAGTCGAATTCCCATGCCGAAGATGAAGACCAACAAAGCGGCGTCCAAGCGCTTCAAAGTGACTGGAAGCGGTCGTGTTCGCCGCCCGAAGGGCAATGCACAGCACGGGATGATCGGTAAGTCACGCAAGCGCCGCCGGCGTCTGCGGGACAACGACATGGTCGATTCGGCCATGGAACACCGAGTGAAGATTATGCTCCCCTATGGGTGAGCTGAGCTGGAAATTGAGGAGAATTTAGAATGTCGCGCGTCAAACGAGGTCCGTCGCCCCGCCGCCGCCACAAGCGCGTGCTGGACCAGGTCGAAGGCTTTTTCGGAGGCCGCAAGAACCGCTATCGCCAGGCGATGCGCGTTTTGTGGAAGTCCTGGCAGTATGCCTATGCCGGACGCAAGCTCCGGAAGCGCGATTTTCGTGTGCTGTGGATCGCCCGTATCAATGCGGCGGCGCGTGCCAACGGCACGAGCTACTCCCGTTTGATCGCCGGCCTCAAGAAATCGGGGCTGGAGCTCGACCGCAAGATCCTAGCCGACATCGCCGTCAATGACACCGGCGCGTTCACGCAGCTCGCGGCCTTGGCGACGGCCAAGTAAGCGGCGCGCGGCGCCGTGTCGTCTGATTCATCAGGCTCGTCTGGCGCCTCGGACGGCGCGCTAGCAATCGAGGTCAGTCTCGCGGCGTTTGCTCCGCGCGCCAGCGCCGCGTTCGGTGCCGCCACTACCGAACAAGAGCTACGCCTCGCTCGCGCGGAGATCCTGGGCAAAAAGGGCGAGCTCACCGCCATACTGCGCACTCTGGGTCAGGTACCTGCCGATCAGCGGCGCGCCCTCGGTGAACGCGTCAACGGGGTTCGGGGAGAGGTGGAGTCGGCGTTCGAAGCGCGCCTACGCGAGATCACGAGCGCGCTCAGGGCGGCGGATTTGAACGCCGCTCCGTTCGATATGAGCTTGCCGGGGCGGGCGCCGGAGCGTGGCCACCTGCACCCGATCACGCAGGTCACGAACGAGATCCTGGATATCTTCAAGTCACTCGGGTTCGAGGTCGCGTGGGGCCCGCAGATCGAGCTCGAGGAGCACAACTTCACGAAGCTCGCGTTCCCGCCCGACCACCCTGCGACGGATATGCAGGACAGCTTCTGGGTAAAGGTCACCGGCGCGCCCGCCGATGCCCGCGTGCTCTTGCGAACCCACACCAGCAACGTGCAGGTACGCGAGATGAGCACGCACGCTCCGCCCATGGCCATCGTGAGCGGCGGCAGCGTGTTCCGGCGCGACGACGACGTGACGCACTCGCCGATGTTTCACCAGATTGAAGGCTTTCTGGTCGACGAGCAAGTGAGCTTCGCTGAGCTGAAGGGCGTGCTCACCGAGTTCGCTCGACGCTTGTATGGGCCGAGCACCCCCGTGCGCTTCCGCCCAAGCTACTTTCCCTTCGTCGAGCCCGGCGCCGAAGCTGATGTGGGCTGCGTGTTCTGCAGCGTCGACGACGGCACGCGCAGCACGTGCCGCGTGTGCAAAGCCACTGGCTGGCTGGAGATCTTGGGTTGCGGAATGATCCACCCCGACGTGCTGACGCACTGCGGGATCGACCCTGAAAAGTACACCGGCTTCGCCTTTGGGATGGGCGTCGAACGCGTCCTCATGCTCCGTTACAACATTCCGGACATCCGTTTGTTGTTCGAAAACGATCCGCGGTTCATCGCGCAGTTTTGAACGCGCAGGGCACTCCCAGCGCAGCGCACTTCCAAGTCACGACGATGCCGTTCAACTGAGTCCGCGATTCGGAAACAAGTCGTAACACGCGCTGGGACGCGCCAGTCTCGGATCTAGACGACGCGATGGATTGCGCATCGTTGAGCACGACATTCCGATCAGGGACGCGTCGCGCGTCGCCAACTCGAGTGCTCGTGGCGCACACCGCAAAACTTGCGAGGACTCCTGCGCCCGCGTGGTTGCCTACACCGTTTCTGGCGAGCGAGCCTTGACGGGATGCCGCCGAAGTCCGACATCAAGCGTACGATTTTCTCGGGCGGAGCTAACGGCCAGGAACAATTCAACCGTAGACTCTGTCTAACCGGCGCCAGCTTCTTGCCCCGCGCTCGGCTCGGGTCAAGGCACTTTCGGCGGTTACCAGAAATAGGCCCGCTGGCCAGCGAAATGAATGAATCTGTTTCCGCAAGTTGTACGTATTGTTAACTAGACGCCGCTCGAACCCGGTTTGCCCATGACTACCCGCGCCCCGCAAATAAAAACGCCTGCTCCGCAAGCTATTGCGAAAAAACTGGGCCCGGGCGCGCATCTCACTAAGGAAGCGGGCAAGCCACTCGGCAAGGCATCGGCACGCAACTTGCTGAAAACAGATCTCGTGACCAGCACCGGCCCGGCAGATCGGCCCTCGCGCCCCCCAGAGTCGGCCGCGCGTCCCAAGCCCGGCACTTCAATGAACTCCAGTCGCTCTTCCACTACTACCCCACGCAAGGCAGCCATGTCCAACAAGACCGCTCCCGCGAAAGACACCACCCAAGAATACCGGGAAGACGCCGTGGAGGACACGGCGGTGCGCCGGTCGCCCAAGGGCGTGGCCGAACCCTCTTCATCAGAGGACGGTCCGGAGGAAACGCCCGACCTGGCGGCGGACGCAGGCGGCTTCGCGTCGGAGGCCCCCGCGGCGGCCGTCATTGATGGCTCAAGCGATTCGATGCTCTCGCGCTACTTCCGGGAGATGGCCACTCACCAGGTCATGGGTCCGGACGAGGAGCTGCAAGCGGCCCAAGCGGTAGAGGGCGCGGAGGTGGATCATTGGGCAGCCCTGCTTGCCTACATTCCGGCGGCTGAACACGTGCTGGAGCAGCTTGAGCGGGACGTCGGTTCCCTCAATCCGGAGGAGCGGCCGGAGCTCGGTCAGGTCGCCGAGCTCCGCAAGCTCAGCAAGATCTATCGCAAGCAGCGGTCCAAGCTGCACGCAGATCAGCTCCGCCAATGGACGGACCTGAGCGAGTCGCTGGCCCGCGACATACGGCTGCCGGACTCGGACCGGATCTGGATGTCGAACGCCAACCGCGCCGCGCGCGACGTAGTAAACGACGCCCCAGAGGAAGATCCGGAGCGCGTGGTAGTGCCCGACACTCAGGCCTATCGCCGGTACGTCGAGCGCGTGAAGCACACCGACACCATGCAGCGGCATGCGAAGAACCGCTTCGTCAAGGCTAACCTGCGGCTCGTAGTCAGCATTGCTCGGCGCTACAACCGCGGCCGTTTGCCCCTGATCGACCTAATTCAAGAGGGCAATATCGGGCTGATGAAGGCGGTCGAGCGCTTCGATCACGCGCGCGGCTACCGCTTTTCTACCTATGCCTCGTGGTGGATCCGGCATGCCATCAGCCGCGCGCTCGCTGACAAGGGTCGAGCCGTGCGCATCCCGGTGCACATGTTGGACACGTATAACCGCGTTGCGCGGGCCACTCAGACCATCATCGCCCGTACCGGTAAGGAGCCCTCGATCGAGGAGCTCGAGAAGGAAACCGGCGTGCCGCGCGATAAGCTGGACAAGGTTCGGGACCTGTACGCCGACACCCCGTTTTCGCTTGATCGCCCCGTGGGCGACGAGGACGGACGGCGCTTCATTGACTTCTTGGTGGAGGAGAATTCTCTCTCGCCCTACGAGAGCCTCGCCAACCAGAAGTGGGCGGAGGAAGTGAAGCGCTTGCTCGACACCCTAACTCCGATCGAGTCGCGCATCATTCGCTGGCGCTTCGGTCTAGACAACGAGGACGAGCTCACGTTGAAAGAGATCGGCGACAAGTACAATCTGTCGCGTGAGCGCATTCGCCAGCTGCAAGAGCAGGCGATCGGCAAGATTCGCCGTCAAATGCGCGACTTCTGAGGTCCGCGCCCTCCCGGCGACTTCAGCGCCCGGGCTGCGGCAACTTCTCGACGGCCCAGCGCACCAGCCCCCGCCTCCTCTGGAGCTGCGGGGGCTTCTTTTTCCATAGCCGGTAAACGCCGTGGTTCGGGGATGTTAACTGAACTCCGCGCCGCACCGCGCAATGATATAATATCCTGCATTATCATTGGCTTGCGCGATTTCGCGCGGGTGCAAAGAGCGCTACTCTTTACATTTTTTTGGGGTGGGCGCATAAGCGCGCACGCGCAGGCGGAACGACTCCGTAGGCGCGCGGACCCGTTCGCTCCTTGCGGCACCACGGGCAAACCCAAGAGGCCCGGCCTTTCGACCTTTTCAAGGCACCGCGGGTGAAGGATCTGTCCGAACCAGTTTCGGCCTCGCCAATGCTCCCACCCTCCTCATGAATTCGCTCGGCGCTCGGCGAAGCGCGCGCGAAAAGTCACGGTTTTGGTGATGAATCTGTTCGTATTCCCGCGCTGGGCCAATAAAACTCGGCAGATCGCCGGGGTCGTGCTTGGAGTCGCGCCCCTCTACTTGATCGGGCTGATCTGGTACGGGGCTTCCCCAAAGACTACGGATGTCGGTTACATGCCGGAGCAGCCCGTGCCGTACAGCCATGCGCTGCACGCCGGCCAGCTCGGCATCGACTGCCGGTACTGTCACAACACGGTGGAGGACAGCTCACACGCAGCGGTGCCCCCGCCACAGACTTGCATGAACTGTCACAGCAAGGTCTGGACCACGAGCCCCAAGCTCGCGCCGATCCGCGAAAGCTATGCGACGGGCAAAGCCATCGAGTGGATCAAGGTCCACGACCTACCCGACTACGCTTACTTCAATCACAGCGCCCACGTCACGCGGGGCGTCGGGTGCGTGAGCTGCCACGGTCGTGTCGATCAAATGGAACAGGTTTACCAGCATGAACCGCTCAGCATGGGCTGGTGCCTGGACTGTCATCGCGAGCCGGAAAAGAACCTTCGCCCCCCGGAAGAAGTCACCAACATGACCTGGGCACCGCCGGGCGATCCAATCGCATTTGGCAAGGCTTTCCGCGAGAAAAACCACATCAATCCCCCCACCGACTGCTCGACATGTCATCGATAGACGACCACGCGAAAAAGCGGCTCAGCGTCCTGTCCAACATGCCCATCGCGTCCGGCAGCGGGGCGGTGCACACGGCCAAGCCGAACTATTGGAAGAGCCTGGCAGAGCTCGAGCAAAGCCCCGAATTTCTCGAGCTGGCCGCGCGCGAATTTGCGGCCCCGTTGGATCATGAGCCGCCGAATTCGCCGGGGCGTCGTCGCTTCATGCAGATCATGGGCGCCTCCATGTCGCTCGCGGGGCTCGACGCCTGCCGTTGGCGTGAGGACAAAATTTTACCCCTGTCGCGCCGACCGGAGGGCACGATCCCCGGTTCCAGCCGCTACTTCACGACCGCCATGGAGCTCAACGGCAACGCCGTGGGCTTGTTCGCGGCCAGCTACGACGGGCGGCCGATAAAGATTGAAGGCAATCCGGCTCACCCAGACAGCTTGGGCGCCGCCTCTGCTTATCAGCAGGCGAGCGTGCTCGGCCTGTACGATCCGGACCGCAGTGAGGGCGTCTCCGCCGGCAACGGCAGCGCCCGCAAGGCGAGCTCTTGGGAGGCATTCCGCATGGCCTTGGCCAGCGGTCTGAGCGGGCTCCAAGGCAGTGGCGGAGCGGGGCTGCGCGTGCTCTCAGAACGGAGCTCCTCGCCCACGCTCGCCGAGCAGAAGCGCAAATTGCTGGCCGCCTACCCCGGGGCCAAGTGGGTCACCTTCGAGCCCTGCGCCCACGACGGCCCCCGCGCGGGCAGCGTACTGGCGTTTGGTAAAGCCCACCGCACGCACTACGCGTTCGAAGCCGCGCAAGTGATCCTGACGCTCGACGCGGACGTCGTGAACCCCACATTCCCGGCCGGGCTCTCCAACGCGCGGGCCCTGACCAAGAACCGGGTTCCGGACGCCGGCTCGATGAATCGCGTCTACGCCGTCGAGTCCTCGGTCACGCTGACCGGCGGCATCTCCGACCATCGTTTGGCCGTTCGCGCTGGCCTAATCAAAGCGGTGGCCGCCTACTTGGACGCCGCGATCAGCGCCAAAGCCAACGCTCTGCCCGAGCTCGGCGCTGCTCAAGAAAAGCCGGCCGCAGAGTTTTTGAAAGACGCAAAGGTCGCGCAATTCCTGGACGCCGCGGCGGCAGATTTGCTGGCGAACATCGGCCGTGGAGTGGTCGTCGCCGGCCAGCATCAGCCGGCGGAAGTGCATGCGCTCGTGCACCGCCTGAACGCGGTGTTGGGGAACGTCGGCCGCACGGTGTTCTACACCGAGGATAAGAGCGCCGAAGAGCAAAGCGATGTCCTCGCCTTGAAGGCGCTGACCGACGAGCTCAACGCCGGCAAGGTGGACACGCTGCTCATTCTCGGGGGCAACCCGGCGTTCACAGCGCCCGCGGACATCTCCTTCGGGGACGCGTTGGCTAAGGTCAAGACCAGCGTTCACTTGAGCCTGTACGAGGACGAGACCTCGCTGAAGTGCGCTTGGCATCTGCCTGCCGCGCATTACCTGGAAAGCTGGGGCGATGCGCTGTCCTGGAACGGCACGCTGAGCATCGTGCAGCCGATGATCGCGCCGCTGTACAACGGGCGGAGCTCGATCGAGGTCGTGGCGCTGCTCGCGGGTGCTGCCTCGACGAACGGCCTCGAGCTCGTGCGCGCGACGCACCCCGAGCTCGCTTCCGACCATGCGTGGCGGAGAGCCCTCTCGGCGGGCGTGGTCGAAGGCAGCGCCGCGCCGCGCGTCGAGCCGAAGTTGAACGCCGTCGGCAAGGTGCCCTTGGCCGAAGCCGAACTGGGTGCGCTCGGCGCGCCCAACGGCAAGCTCGAGCTGGTGTTCGCGGTCGATCCCAAGCTCATCGACGGACGCTTCGCCAATAATGCTTGGCTGCAGGAACTACCGGAGTCCCTCACCAAGCTGACTTGGGACAATGCCGTGCTGATCAGCCCGCGCACGGCCAAAGAGCTGGGCGTGGCCGACGCCGACTCCGTGACGGTAAACGTCGGAAATCGACAGCTCACCCTACTCGCACTGATCGCCCCGGGGCACGCCGACGGCAGCCTGCGCATCACTTTCGGGCACGGTCGCACGGCGGCCGGGCACGTGGGCGGGCTCGTGTCGGAAAACATCGATCCTGTGGGCGGAAACGCGTACGCGCTGCGAACGACGGCGGGGTACGACGTCGCGTCCGGCGTCAGCGTGCAAAGCCACGGCACGGTTTCGTACCGCGTCGCGAGCACGCAAGACATCTACACGGTCGGGGAGATCGGCCAGCAGGGGACGCAAGAGCGCCTGCCAGAGCTCGTCCGCGAAGGCACGCTGGAGGAATACAAGGCCAAGCCGGAGTTCGTGGCCGAGATCGTCGAGCACAATCCGCTGCTCAGCTTGTGGGTGCCGCCCGTTTCGTACGATGGCCACAAGTGGGGCATGAGCATCGACCTCAACAAGTGCATCGGTTGCGCGGCCTGCGTCACTGCTTGCCAAGCCGAAAACAACATCCCGGTCGTCGGCAAAGTGAACGTTGCCAAGGGTCGCGAGATGCTCTGGCTGCGCGTAGACCGGTATTACAAGGGCGAGCCGGAAGACGCAGAGGTCTCGTTTCAGCCCATCCCGTGCCAGCAGTGCGAAAACGCGCCCTGCGAGCAGGTCTGCCCAGTGGGCGCCACCATGCACTCGCACGAAGGCCTGAACGACATGGTGTACAACCGCTGCATCGGCACGCGCTATTGCTCGAACAATTGCCCGTACAAGGTGCGGCGTTTCAACTACTACAATTACAACCTCGATACGATCGGCATCACGCCGTACACCCCGACGGACGACCCGAAGGCCAAGGTCAAGGCCATGGTCTTCAACCCGGAGGTGACGGTCCGCTCGCGCGGCGTCATGGAGAAGTGCACGTTCTGCGTGCAGCGCATCCAAAACACCAAGATCAAAGCCAAGAACGTGAAGCGCACGATCGAGGACGGCGAGATCAAGACGGCCTGTCAGCAAACTTGCCCGACGGGCGCGATCATCTTCGGCGACCTGAACGACGGCAAGGCCGAGGTCACAGCGCTGCAACGGCTACCCCGCTCCTACGCGCTCTTGGGCGAGCTGAACAACAAGCCGCGCGTCCAGTACTTGGCTCGCATCAAGAACCCAAACCCAACGCTGTCAAAAGCGCAGGCCCCGACCACGGAGCAGGGCTGATCCATGGCAATCAGCGACGTGAACCCATTCGAAGCGCCGCCGGTGGGCGACAACATGTTTGCGCGCATCACGGACAACGTGACGCGCATCGCGGAGACGGCGACGCCGCCGCGAGCCTGGTACATTGCGTTCGGCTTTGCCCAGCTCTTGCTCGTGATGTTCCTCGGCAGCTTAGGCTACGTGATCTGGAACGGTATCGGTGCCTGGGGCAACATGATGCCCGTCGCTTGGGGCTTTCCGATCGTAAACTTCGTATTTTGGATCGGCATCGGTCACGCCGGTACGCTGATTAGCGCCGTGCTGTTTCTGTTCCGGCAGAACTGGCGCACGGCCATCAACCGCTTCGCGGAAGCGATGACGATCTTCGCCGTCGTGTGCGCCGGCATCTTCCCCGGCATGCACATCGGCCGCCCCTGGCTGCCCTACTACATGTTCCCCATCCCCAATCAGATGGACATGTGGCCACAATTTCGCAGCCCTCTGGAGTGGGACGTGTTCGCCGTCAGCACGTACGCCACCGTGTCCATCCTGTTCTGGTACATGGGCATGATTCCCGATTTCGCGACCTTTCGCGACCGCGCGACCACCACCGTGCGCCGCGTCGCGTACGGTATCGTGGCCATGGGTTGGCGCGGATCTTCGCGTCAATGGCACGTGTACGAGCGCGCTTACTTGATCCTCGCCGCGCTCGCCACGCCGCTCGTGCTCAGCGTGCACTCGGTCGTTTCTTTCGATTTCGCGACGGCTCAGCTTCCGGGCTGGCACACCACGATCTTCCCACCGTACTTCGTCGCTGGCGCCATCTTCGGCGGATTTGCCATGGTGGTCACGCTGGCCGTACCAGCGCGTCAGTTCTTCGGTCTGAAGCGCATCATCACCATTCGCCACCTGGAGCTGATGAACAAGGTGATCATGGCCACGGGCCTGATCGTCGGTTACGCGTACGGCATGGAGTTCTTCGTGGCCTGGTATTCGGGCAACAAGTACGAGGTCTTCACGTTCGTGAATCGTGCGTTTGGCCCGTACGGCTGGGCGTACTGGACCATGATCAGCTGCAACGTGCTCTTCCCGCAGCTGCATTGGTTCCCGAAGATCCGCACGAACCCGTGGGCCACGCTGGTCATCGGCATGATCGTCAACGTGGGCATGTGGTTCGAACGCTTCGTCATCATCTGCACCTCGCTGAGCCGCGACTTCTTGCCCTCCAGCTGGGGCTACTTCGTGCCCACCCCCGTCGATTTGATGACCCTCGGCGGTAGCTTTGGGCTCTTTTTCACCTTGTTCCTGCTGTTCTGCCGCTACCTACCCATGGTGGCGATGGCCGAAGTCAAAGCGTTCAGCCCGGCTGGCTTGGCGCACGGCGACCACTGAGAACGACCATGAGCGACGAGCACAAGAAACCCACCGCAAAGCCAGGGCCCCCGCCCGTACACGGCTTACTCGCCGAGTACGACACGCCGCCGCAGATTCTGCACGCCGCCAAGCAGATCCGCGCCGCGGGCTTCACCAAGTGGGACACGTACACTCCCTTCGCCGTGCACGGCATCGACGACGCGATGGGCATCAAGATGACGATCTTGCCCTGGTTCACCCTGTGCGCCGGCCTGACGGGCCTGGCCAGCGCGATCTTGCTGCAGTGGTGGACGAACGCGCACGACTACCCGTGGATAATCAGCGGCAAGCCCTTTTTCAGCATCCCGGCAAACGTGCCGATCATGTTCGAGCTCACGGTGCTGCTCAGCGCGATCACCACGCTGGTCGGCATGCTGATCTTGAACAACTTGCCCGAGCCATCCCACCCGCTCGATCAGGTGAGGCGCTTCGCGCGCGTCACGGACGACAAGTTCTTTCTGATGATTCGAGCCAGCGACCCTAAGTTCGACGACGTCGAGACTCGGGCTTTGCTTGCGACGACCCACCCGGTAGCCGTAGAAGCGGTCTTCGAGGACCGTGTTACCCCCGAGCGGATGCCGTCGGGCTTGGTTTATGGCCTGATCATCTTGGCAGTGGCGTCCGTCGTGCCGTTCGCACTGGCGGCCAAGGCGCGTTACACGAAGACCTCCAGTCCACGCATCCATCTGATTCAGGACATGGACTCGCAACCCAAGTACAAGGCCCAGCGCGAGAACTCGTTCTTCGCGGACGGGCGCGCCGCCCGCCCCGCGATCGAGGGCACGGTCGCCGCCGGCGACGCGCGCGACGACGACCATTTCTACCTCGGCAAGGAGGGCGGAACCTGGGCTCGCACCTTCCCGAGCCAGGTCGCGCTGAATGAGGCCACGATGGAACGCGGCCGGCAACGCTTCGGCATCTACTGCACCCCGTGTCATGGCCAAGTGGGCCAAGGGGACGGCATGGTGTCCAAGCGTGCGGAGTCGCTGCAGCAGGGCACCTGGGTGTCGCCGACGAACATGATTCAGGAGTACCTGAGGCAGCAACCGGTCGGCCAGCTTTACAACAGCGTCACGAACGGCATCCGAACCATGCCGGCCTACGGCCCTCAAATCAAAACCGAGGACCGCTGGGCGATCATCATGTACGTGCGCGCGCTGCAGCGCAGCCGCGGCGGCAGCGTCGAAGATCTGCCTCCGGACGCGCGCGCAAGCCTCAAGTGAGCCGTAAAGGATCCTGACGGAAAATGGCAAAGGTCAGCAAAGCGAATTTGAGCGGTGACGGTGGCACGAGCGACAACATCCGCCTGGCGGAGGTTGGGCAGTCGCTGTTCTTGAAGGCGTTGGTGGTGGGGGTGGTCGCGCTCGGGATCAGCGTGTTCCTCGGTTCCGGCGAGAACGACGGTTGGAATCGCTTTTCGCATTCGTACCTGGTCGCGTTCGTGTGGGTAATGACGATTGGCGCTGGCGCGCTGTGGTGGATCACGATTCAGAACATCGTGAACTCGCACTGGGCGCTTGTGATCCGCCGGATCGGGGAGCTCATCGCGACGAACGCGCCGGTGCTCGCGGTCTTGGCGTTCCCCATTGTCATCCCGCTGATCCTCGGCAAATCGCCGATGTACGTCTGGTCCGATGTCAACAACATGCTCGGCCACGAAGAGCTGAAGCACAAGATCCCGTACCTGAACCCGCAGTTTTTCGCGATCCGCTTCGTCATCTACTTCGGGTACTGGACGATTCTATCGTATTTTTTCCTGAACCGCAGCTTGGGTCAGGACCAGCAGCAGGGCGCTGACGCCGCCAAAACCGTGGTCACCATGCGCCGCGTCGCGGGCCCGGCCATGATCGTGTTCGCGCTGACGCTCACGTTTTGCGCCATCGACCTGATCATGACGCTCGATCCGCGTTGGTTCAGTACGATCTTCGGCGTGTACTACTTCGCGAGCTGCGTCATGGCCATCAACGCTTCGCTCGCGCTCACCCTGATGTGGCTGCAGAGCAAGGGCCGCTTGACCTCCAGCGTGACCGTCCACCACTTCCACGATTTGGGGAAGATGGTCTTCGCCTTCACGGTGTTCTGGGCGTACATCGGCTTTTCGCAGTTCATGTTGCTCTGGTACGCGAACATCCCGGAGGAAACGCTCTGGTTCAAGGAGCGCTTCGTGAACAGCTGGGGCACGCTGTCCTGGACGCTGCTCTTTGGGCACTTCGTGATCCCGTTTTTCGGTTTGCTGTCCCGTTGGGTGAAGCGCAACCGCAAAGCACTCGCGTTCTGGTGCATCTGGCAGCTGGTCATGATTTACCTGGACATGTACTGGCTCGTGATGCCGACCCTCGGCGTGGATGAAGTTCCGTTCCAACTAATCGACCTCACGTGTTGGGTGGGCGTTCTCTCACTGTTCATCGCCGGCGTCGCATGGCGCGCTAAGAGCCTGAATCTCCTGGCCACCAACGACCCACGCCTGCCGAAGTCACTGGCATTCGAGAATATCTAGGAGCACCGGATGGCAAGCGAAGCACACGATACGAGCCGTGAGGTCGACGGTACTCAGGTCGACAAAATCAACACTGGCGCGCTCGGCACGCTGGTCGCGGTCGGCCTGTTCGCGGTGCTCTCGATCACTTGGGCCGTCACGGCCCTCGTGCGCCACGACCTCGAGGTCGAGGAGTCGGCCAAAGACTCGGACGCGAACGCCGTCGTAATCGCCCTCAAAAACTCGCAGCGCGGCATGCTCAACGGTCCGGCAAGCTATGTCGATCGCGGCAGGGGCGTCGTGTCCTTGCCGATCGCTCTGGCAAAGGGCCTCGTGCTCCGTGATTTGCAGCGTGATCCGAGCAGCGCGACGCCGCCTCCGCCGCCCAAAGCGGCCAGCGCCGTTACGGACCCAGCCGCGACGGGCGCTACCCCGGACGCCGGTGTTACCTCGACAAATCCTGTCGAGAAGGCTGAGCCCGGCAAGAACGGTGAGACCGTGAAAGAAAAGACCGCGGACTCCAAGCCAGCACCGGCATCATCGGCTAAACCTGTGCCTGCATCGTCTTCGGCCCCGTCACTGCCGAAGCCGACACCCACCGCGGCGACGCCCGGCGCTGAGGCGCCTGGACCCGTGCAACACTGATCCGAAGAGCATGCTCGAACGGCATCCCACCTGGCTCGTGACGGCGATCATCGCCGGGCTGCTGTGCGTTGCACCGGCAGCCCGCGCCGATCTGGTGCCCGAGTCCGAGCAGGTGCAGCGCACGGAGCCGCTGCCCCGCCGCCTGGTCGGGGTGGACGTCAAAGAGCACCTGAACAAGCCGGTCCCCATGGATCTCGGCTTTACGGATCAAGACGGAAAGCCCGCCGCACTCAAGGATTACTTCGACGGCAGCGTCCCGGTGATCCTGACCATGAATTACTCGAACTGCCCGATGCTGTGCAGCCTGCAGCTCACCGCCCTGGTGGAGGGCCTGAAGAAGGTCGACTGGACGATCGGCAAAGACTACCGCATCGTCACCGTCAGTTACGATCCGACCGAGACGCAGGAGCTCGCGCATCGCACCAAAGCTCGTTATTTGGCGCAGTACGGGAGGCCTGGCTCCGAGCACGGCTGGGCATTTCTCCACGGCTCGGAGAACAACGTGCAGGCGATGGCCAAAGCCCTGGGCATCACCTACCACTACAACGAAGCTCGGGGAGAATACGTGCACCCGGCGACGGTGATCCTGAGCACGCCCACCGGCAAGATCGATCGCTACCTGTACGGCCTCGAATATCCTGAAAAGACGCTGCGCCTATCGCTCGTGGAATCTTCCGAGGGCAAGATCGGCACGACGGTCGACCAACTGATCTTGTTCTGTTTTCACTACGACGCCAACGAAGGCCGTTATGCCCCCGTCGCGCGCAATATCATGCGCGCTGGAGGCGGGGCGACCGTGTTCCTGTTGGCGGGGTTTCTGACGGTTCTTTCGAGGCGCGGTAAGAAGCGCCCCAACGAGAGCGAAGAGCAATGAGCGCAAGCATTACGAACTCTGTCGCGAGCTTTGCCGGCCTGTTTGGCTTCGAGCCCAAGCTGCCTAAGCTTGCGCCCTCGCCGTACTTTTGGATGCCGCCGAGCGCCTCCGTAACCACGGAGAACACGGACGCCCTGTACAACTTCATGCTCTGGATGTCGCTGTTCTTCTCAGTGGCGATCTTCTGGGCGATGCTCCGCTTCTGTCTGAAGTACCGGGCCAAGTCCCGCGCCGCGAACGAAATTGCGGCCAAGACCAGCCAACACAACACGATGCTGGAGCTGACGTGGTCGGTGATTCCGCTGTTCGTCGTGGTTCCATTGTTCGTGGGTGGCTTCAAAGGTTTCGTCAACCTGCGCACGCCCCCAAAGGCCGCCATGGAAATCCGCGCCACCGGCCAAAAATGGAAGTGGCTCTTCACGTACAACGGGCTCGGGACTCCTGACGATGCGCTGCACGTGCCGGTCAACACTCCGGTGCGCATGATCATCAACTCCGTGGACGTCATTCACTCCCTGTACATTCCCTCCTTCCGCACGAAGATGGACGCCGTCCCCGGGCGCTACACCGACCTTTGGTTCAAGGCCACGCAGACCGGTGAGTTTCCCATCTTCTGCGCCGAGTACTGCGGCACGTCCCACTCCGACATGTTGAGCCGGGTGGTCGTTCATCCCCCGGGCGGTTACGAAAAGTGGCTGGCCGCAACGATCGCGCAGGCCGACAGCCTCACCGGCAAAGACCGCGGCGCCATGCTGTACGAAAAGCAAGGCTGCTCCACCTGCCACTCCGTCGATGGCACGCCCAAAGTGGGCCCGTCTTGGAAAGACATCTTCGGCAAGATGGAGTCGATGACCGGCGGGCCGCCGATGAAGGTCGACGAAAACTACCTCCGCGAATCGATGCTCGACCCGCAAGCCCACATCGTCATGGGCTACGCGCCGGCGATGCCCACCTTCGAGGGCAAGCTGAGTGACAAAGACATCGATGGGCTGATCGAGTTCATCAAGAGTTTGAAATAGAGGAACGGAACCATGGCAGCACCCAGCACAACGGCCGACGTAGTCGCGCCGCGTTCCAGCACTTCTGACAACTACCTGACCCACGACAAGGGCGTCTTGTCTTGGATTTTCACCCTCGATCACAAGCGCATCGGCGTGATGTACCTGTGCTCGGTGCTGACCGCATTCGCGCTCGGCGGCTTCTTCGCCTTGCTCGTGCGCACCGAGCTGCTGACGCCGCAACGCACGATCATGGATCACGACACCTACAACCAGATGTTCACGCTTCACGGCGCGATCATGGTGTTCCTCGTGATCATCCCCGGGATCCCGGCGGCGCTCGGCAACATCATCATGCCGCTCCAGTTGGGCGCCAAAGACGTGGCCTTCCCGCGCATGAATTTGGCGAGCTACCACCTGTGGATCGTGGGCGCCTTGTTCATGCTGAGCTCGCTCGCGATCAACGCGGTCGACACGGGCTGGACGTTCTACACGCCGTACAGCACGACCACCTCAACGGCGGTGGTGCCGGCCGCGTTCGGCGCCTTCATCCTCGGCTTCAGCTCGATCTTCACGGGCCTGAACTTCATCGTCACGATGCACAAGCTGCGTCCACCGGGCATGACTTGGTTCCGTTTGCCGCTGTTTTGCTGGGCTCTCTATTCAACCGCTCTAATTCAGGTGCTCGCGACGCCGGTCATCGGCATCACGCTGCTGATGATGATCGTCGAGCGCACATTACACATCGGCATCTTCGACCCGATGTTGGGCGGCGATCCGGTACTGTTTCAGCACTTCTTCTGGTTTTACTCACACCCGGCCGTGTACATCATGATCGTGCCCGCCTTCGGGGTCATCGGCGAAATCATTCCGGTGTTTTCGCGCAAGCGGATCTTCGGTTACAAGTTCATCGCCGTCAGCAGCCTAGCCATCGCATTCCTCGGCTTTCTGGTGTGGGGCCATCACATGTTCGTGAGCGGTCAGTCGGTCTTGGCCGGAACCATCTTCAGCGCCATCACCTTTTTGATCGCGATCCCGACGGCCATCAAGGTCTTCAATTGGATCACGACCATGTACAAAGGCGTCATCCACCTGGATACGCCGATGCTGTACGCGCTCGCATTCCTGTGGGTGTTCACCATCGGCGGTCTCACCGGTATCTTTTTGGCAGTGATGAGCGTGGACGTGCACTTGCACGATACCTACTTCGTCGTCGCCCACTTCCACTACGTGATGATGGGCGGCGCCATCACCGCGTTTATGGGTGGGCTGCACTATTGGTGGCCAAAGTTCACTGGCAAAATGTACGACGAGAAGCTCGGGCGCATTGCCGCAACCCTGGTGTTCGTGGGCTTGAACGTGACGTTCTTCCCTCAGTTCATCCTCGGCAGCCGCGGCATGCCTCGGCGCTATTACAACTACCTTCCGGAGTTCCAGCCGCTGCATGTGTTGTCCACGTTGGGCGCGTACACCCTGGGCATCGGCTTTCTGCTGACGGCTTTCTACCTGTACAAGAGCCTCAAGAGCGGCAAAACGGCGCCCATGAATCCATGGGGCGGGGCCACGCTCGAGTGGCACTGCTCCTCGCCTCCGCCGTACTACAACTTCCACAAGCCGCCGGTGGTCAGCGCGGGCCCGTACGACGGCTACGAGAACATGATGTATGACGAGAAGATCGCCGGCTACGTGCCGCGCAAAGAAAAAATCCTCTAGCGCTTCTTCGAGATTCAGGCCCGAGCCTGAAAGTCGGCTTCCCTGAACGCCCGGACTTCTGCGACACTTCGACACCGGACGACCCCATGACTGAAAGCATCTCCCCCGCGATCGAGCCCAAGAAGGGTCACAGCGCGCCGGCACCGGCGCCGCCCGAGGCCCCTGACCTCGGCGCCCATGACGACCACGGTCACGGCGCCGGGCCGCACTTGGCTCATCATTTCGACACGTACCAGCAGCAGTTCGACGCCGGTAAGCTCGGGATCTGGCTGTTCCTGCTAACGGAAGTGCTGTTCTTTTCCGGGCTGTTCTGCGCGTACACGGTGTACCGCGGCATGCACCCGGAAGTGTTCGTGTACGCGCACTACTTTTTGAACACGACCATGGGTGCCATCAACACCTGTGTGCTCCTGGTCAGCAGTCTGACCGCAGCCTGGGCGGTGCGAAACGCTCAGCTGGCGCAGCGCAAACTGCTCGTGCTGAACATCGTCATCACCGTGGCGTGCGCCTGCACGTTCATGGTCGTGAAATTCTTCGAATACCAACACAAGTTCCACGACGGCCTGCTCCCCGGCCCTGCGTTTCACCCGACCGAGCAGGTGTGGGAGCTCGCGTCTTTCAAGAAAAAGCATCCGGAAGCCGCTGAGTACGCGGAGAAGCTGACCCAGCGCGCCGAGCAAAAGCCCGATACGAGCGCAGTCGCCGGCGCGATCGATCTGAATCGACCCGCCACCGGTAGCTTCGAGCGCCCGACCGAAGAGCAGCTCGAGCCTTTATTGAAGGCGGGTGTCATCGGCCCGGCTGCGGAGGATCCGACGCGACCATCGAAGCCGCGGAACGCCCACGTCTTCTTCAGCATCTACTTTTTCATGACGGGCCTCCACGGCATCCACGTCATCGCGGGCATCGGCGTCTGGGTCTGGCTCGGAATTCGCGCTAATAAGAACCAATTTGGTCCCAAGTACTTCGGCCCCATCGACTACTCCGCGCTCTACTGGCATCTGGTCGATCTGGTTTGGATCTATCTCTTTCCGCTGCTTTACCTGATCCACTGAAGCGCGACTCCGACATGGCAAACGACGATACGCCCCCGAACGCCGAGCACCAGCCGAAGTCCATGCAGGGGTCTTCGGAGGAGATGCCAAACATTGCGCCCGAGGACGACGCGACGGCGCCGAACCCTGCGCTAGAGCCGACCGAACAGGACGAGCCCGAGCGTGCCGGCGAGGCGGACTCCGTTACCGAAGACCCGGAGCAAGGCCACGCGAAGCACGAAGATCACGGGCTGGCGCACACGATGCCCATTTGGATGATGCTGGCAGTGCTGGGGGCGCTAATGGCCCTGACCATTTTGACGGTCAGCGTCACCAGCTTCGATCTGGGTAGCGAAGGCAATCTGATCGTCGCGATGGTGATCGCGACGATCAAAGCCGGGCTGGTCGTCACCTTTTTCATGCATCTGTTTTGGGACAAGAAGTTTCACCTGATCTTGCTCCTGACCGCGGTGCTGTTCGTGATCTTGTTCTTATCGATGAGCATCACGGATCGCGGCGAATATCAGCACAATATCGATCTGTACACGAACGCGACCACCCCCGCCGTCGGCAAATAGCCGGCGCTCTCCGCAGCACTTCCCAGAGCGACGCCCTACCGCGCAGTGCCCGGCCGCCGCAGAGGGAGTGACGACGCTCAGCTCGTCGGCGATCCGGTTTAGTCAAAGCTTAGTGAACGGGGTTGGAGAGATTGCAGAGAGCATGGCGACAAGAGGATGGGGCGGTGCACCCACCGATGTCGTGCAGATGGAGAACGGTCTCGTCACAGTTGACAACACCCGGCTACTTGCAGCGCACATGACACTGGCACACCTGTCCAGGCGATCATTCGCGGCGCGGGGCGGCACAGAACGCGAGCACGGCGCTCGGCGGCGCGGACCCCGCCCGCCCCACGCTGGGCGGCTCGGCCGCGGGTGGCCCCGCCCCACCCGCGGCCTCGGGAAGACGCAGCCCCCACCGCGCAGCGGCAGAGCGGCGCGAAGCGCGCTACCTTACGAACCATGAACGCGCCGAAAATCCGAGTCGCGAATGGTCGGATCCAGATCGACGAGCCGACCGATTTGCCGAACGGCACCGAGCTGTACGTGGTGCCAGCCGAGCTTGAAGGCACTGACGTCGGTGACGACCTCGACGACGAGGAACGCGCAGCGCTGCATCGCGAGCTTGAGGCGAGCATGGCGGAGGCCGAAGCCGGCGAGCTTGTTGATTTCGATGTAGTGCTGGCTGAGCTACGCTCGCCATCGTGAAGCTCAAAATCACCAAGCGCGCCCAGCGCCGCGTGATACTCGTCGGAGCTTGGTGGCGCGAGCATCGGCCCGCAGCTCCGAACGCCTTTGCGGATGAGCTCGAATGGGCGAAACGGGAAATGCTTTCCGTCCGAACCTTGCCACGCGCGGTGAGACAGCGAGTGGCAAGGTTTGCCGGCGTTTGTTGCTGCCAACGACGCAGCAGCACGTCTACTACACCGTGCACGAGGACGCCGACTTGGTCATCGTCCACACAGTCTGGGGCGCCCGTCGCGGCCGTGGTCCGAAGCTGTAGCGTTTTCCCTTTAGCCGCCCAGAAAGAAGGCAGCTAAACTCAGAAGCGTGCCCGCCCTGCTCCAAGCCTTTGCCCGCCTGGTCGCCCTGAAGCGACTGGGCGTTTTGCTTTTTGTACTCGCGGCCACGCTGTGCGCAGCCAGCACCGCGTCGGCGTTTTGAGCCCGCGCAGACAAAAACACGCGTCTGGGGTTTTGACTTCGCGGAGCATCACACCGCGGTGTTATTGAGTGCCGCAACCCACGGAAAGCATCAGGGAAATCGCCTTGCTCAGGGCGAAGTCGCGTCCGGCTCCCTCCTTGCTAGCGAACGGGCGGCTCGAGACCGTCGCCGCTCAAGACGCGTCGCGAGCGAGCACCCGCGCCACAGCCGAAACTAGCTCATCGACACGCTGCCGCACTTCGGCGTGCTTGCCGGCGATGCCCGATACGAGCAGGGAGAACGCAACGGGCGACGACCCGTCTGGGCGAAACGCAAAGCCGCTCAGCGCTATCACGCGATCGAGGGTGCCCGTTTTGGCACGGATGGAGCGCGCCTTCTTGAAGGCGGAAAAGCGGTGCTTGAGCGTGCCATCAACGCCGCCGACGGCGAGTTGTTCGACGAACACGCCGCCTGTCGTGGGCTCGCGATAGGCCTGCACCAACGTCTTCACCAGTGTGTGCGCGCTGAGGCGGTTGGCGTCGAAGAGGCCGGAGCCGTTCGTGATGCGAGTGCCCGGCTCGAGCGCGTCGATCTCGCGAAGATAGTCGAGGACCACGGCCGCGCCATTGGCACTGCTGCCGGGCGTGCCCTTGACTCGGGCGCCCAGATCTTTCAGCAGCGTCTCGGCGTAGAAGTTGTCGCTGTCTTTGCCCAGCTCCGGCAAGAGCTCGGAGAGGGGCCTCGATTCGTGCGTCGCGAGCTCGGTCACCTCGGCCTCGCCGCCGACGGCGATCTGGCCGGTCACGTGAATTCCCTCCGCTTCGAGCGCAACGCGGAAGCCGTATCCGGGCAGGAGGTTCGGGTCTTCAACGCGCCGGGACCAGTGGAACGCGGGGCTGTCCGATGCGATCGACCCCGCGACCAGCGCGCTCAGCCGCGCGCCTGACTCCTTGAGCGTCAACTTGACGTGCTCGAGGCGGTGACCCTTTTCGGCGCTTCCAGGATCGCGCGTCGGCTCGCTTCGCACACTGCCGGTGATGTCCACGAAGCCGTCGGGCTCGAACCAGACCTTCGCGGGCTGCGCCGGTCCGCTTGGCAGCACGCCGAGCGTGACCACGTTCCGGTTTAAAGAGACCGCGCTCACCGGCGCACGAAATGCCGCCCACTCGTCCGCCTGTTGCTCGAATCCGGGTGGCACGAATTGCGCGTCGAAATAACTTTGATCGATCAAGAGCTCCGCGACCTGCTTCACGCCCGCATGCGCGAGTGTTCTCGCGAGCAGCTGTAGATCTTCAGTGACCAGCGACGGATCGCCGGAGCCGCGCAGCACCAGAGCGGGTACGCCGTCGCCCGCACGGCTACCGCAGACGGAAGTCTTGAACCGAAAACCGCTTCCCAAATGACGCAGCACCGCGGCAGTGGTCACGATCTTCTGATTCGAAGCCGGATTCTCTGGCGTGTTGGCGGCCACGCTGCCGAGCACCGCGCCGCTTGCGACATCGTCCAGCTCCGCGCCGAGTACGCCGCCATTCTTGTTCACCCAGCGCGCTAGCTCGGTTAGTGCCCGCTGGAATTCGCCGCCTTTCCAAAGGTGCGGAGGCGCGGTGGGCGGCGAGAGAGGGGGGGCGATCGCAGGTTCCTGCATCGCAACAGCGCGGCCCGTCGGCGCGGTCCCAAGGACGGCTCCGGCATGGCTCGGCACCGGCAAAGCGCTCGCGCTCGGCGCCGCCTGGCTCGATGCGACCGGTGCCAACTCCGGTAGCGACGCGGGAGCAGCCGCAGACGCAGCCGGCGCGCGAGCCGCCGGCGCCGCGCAGCCCGCGAGCCCGGAGCCAGCAGGCGTTCCGCCGACGATCAACACCGACGCGGCGAGAAAGCAGGGATAGCTCAGGCGAAATGACGAGGGGATCACGCGACGCGAGGAGTATCCATGCGCGCTCGCGTTGGGCCAAATCCTGCGGGGTGCTTCGTACTTGCGTCGCGCGGCGGCTGGAGTGCAGAGTCGCCCCGCATGCCCGTCTGCTTCGTCCGCTCAGCTTCCTCCGGCGCTGCGCGCCTCACCCGCGCCGTCCGCCGGCCACGCCCGCTAGCTGCGTTGGCGGCCGGCCTACTGGCCGGCTCGCTCACCCATGCCGCTCGCGCTCAGTCGCTCGAGAGTGATGAGTCAGTATCGGCCGGCCCGCGGGCTACCGTGCCTGTGACCGCGCGCCTCGATGAGTACCCACCGCCTTCCGCGCGCCGCAATCTGCTCATCGCGGGCGCCGTGACGACGGCAAGCTGGTACGGGCTAGCTTTGGCTTCATCCTACCTTTGGCCGGATACCGTGGGCGCAAAAGATCTACGAATTCCGGTGGCTGGGCCATGGATAGCGCTGTCGCACAGTGGCTGCGGTGACGTCGCCGATTGCAGCAAGGTGCTGGTCGTCATCCGTGCCATCGCAACGACGATCGACGCGATTGGCCAAGCTTCCGGACTCGCGATCGCGGGCGAAGGTTTGTTTCTGCCGACACGGGAACCCAAGCGCGCGCTGCCTGAAGCGCGAGTTGAATGGCGCCCCACCTTCGATGCGGGCAGAAACACCGTCGGCCTTGGCGTGCTAGGCGTATTCTGAGAGAACCTGCGGCGGTACGCGCTGCGCGTGCTTACTATGGCCAAGATGTGCGCGAGACAAATGCATGAAACGTGGAACACGTGAAGGCGGTCACGCGGTGAGTCGGCGAACCAAGTTCGTGCTGGTCACGGGCGGCGTGGTCTCGTCGATCGGCAAAGGTCTGACCTCCGCGTCCATCGGCGCGCTGATGGAGGCCCGCGGCCTGACCGTGACCCATATGAAGCTCGACCCGTATATCAACGTGGATCCGGGCACCATGTCGCCCTACCAACATGGGGAAGTGTTCGTAACGGAAGACGGCGCCGAGACCGACCTGGATCTTGGCCACTACGAGCGTTTCACCTCCTGCCAATTGACGCGCCGGGCCAACGTGACCACTGGCCGCATTTATGAGGCGGTGATCACCAAGGAGCGGCGGGGCGAGTACCTGGGCGCCACGGTGCAGGTCATCCCGCACATCACGGACGAGATAAAAACCCGGGTTTATGAGGCGACCAGCGACGCCGACATCGCCATCATCGAGGTCGGCGGCACGGTCGGTGATATCGAATCGCTGCCCTTTTTAGAGGCGATCCGCCAGCTCAAGCTAGAGGCCGGCCACGGCAACGCGCTCAGCGTGCACGTCACATTGGTCCCCCACATCGTGACTGCGGGGGAGCTGAAGACCAAGCCGACGCAGCACTCCGTGCGCGAGATGCGCGAGATCGGAATCCAGCCCGACATCTTGATCTGTCGTAGCGATCGGCCCATCGCGCACGGCCTGAAGGAGAAGATCGCGCTCTTCTCCAACGTGGCCGTGGACAGCGTGATCTCCGCGGTGGATGTGTCTTGCATTTACGAGCTACCGCTCGTGCTCCACGCGGAGGGTCTGGACGACCAGATCGCCGAACGCCTCAACATCTGGTCTCGTCAGCCGGACTTGAGCAATTGGATCCGGACCGTGGAGCGCTTCAAGAAGCCGGCCAAAGGCTCAGTACGTATCGGCGTCGTCGGTAAATACGTGCACTTGAAGGACAGCTACAAGTCGCTGAACGAGGCGCTGGTCCACGGCGGCCTCGCCAACGACGTCGCCGTACAGCTCGAGTACATTGATTCCGAGCAGATCGAGCGGGGTAGCGCGCCCGCGCTGCTCAGCGGCCTGGATGCCATCCTGGTTCCCGGGGGCTTTGGTGATCGCGGAGTGGAGGGAAAGATCTCTGCTATTCGTTACGCGCGTGAGCACGGCGTGCCGTTCTTCGGCATCTGCCTCGGCATGCAGCTCGCGGTGATCGAGTTCGCCCGCAACGTATGCGGTCTGAAGGGCGCCAGCTCCACCGAATTCCAGAAGGATTGCGCGAACCCGTTGATCGACCTGATGCCGGACCAGCGAGGCATCAAGGACAAGGGCGGCACCATGCGGCTGGGCGCGTATCCATGCAGCCTGAAGCCGGGGAGCCACGCCTTCGACCTGTATCAAAAGGACGAGATCAGCGAGCGCCATCGGCACCGCTTCGAGTTCAATAACGAGTACCGTGAGCAGCTGACGCGCACGGGGCTCGTGCTGAGCGGAACCAGCCCCGATGACCGCTTGGTCGAGATTGTGGAGCTACCCGAGCACCGCTACTTCGTAGGCTGCCAGTTCCATCCGGAATTCAAGAGCCGTCCGATGAGCGCGCACCCCTTGTTTCAGGGGTTCGTCGCGGCCGCCACGCAACGCCGGGACGAGATCGCCGCCTCCGCGCGCAGTGAAGCGGCGCAAACCGAGTCGACGAGCACCGTCAATTAATCCTGCATCGTGGGCAGCGTGGCGCGCATTCGGCATTGGGCGTGGGCCCTATCGTTACTGGTCGGGTGCGGGCCAAAGCCGCCCGTGAGGACGGCGTTACGCGGCGACCTGGCGATGTTGAAACGCGATATCGCTAGCGCGCAGCAAGCGCACGAGCTGACGCCGAGCGTCGCCGTGCACTTGGCGCAGGCGGTCGCCGAACGCGAGGTGATATCGGCGCAGGGCACCAACGGCGCGCTGCGCGTGCGCACGCTGCGCCCGTGCGCCGGCCCGCTGCGCTCCGTAATCGAGCAGCGCGCCGAGGGCGAGGACGACGTATCGGCCGAGCTCAGCTTGATCTTGCTCGAGATGCACGCGCTCGATCGCGTCGCGCAGGTCAACCGCTACGCGGGTTCGACGAGCGGCGGCTTTCGGGCCGTCGCCGCGCGCGCCGCGGTGCGGCCCATCGACAGCGATGTGCGCAAGCGCTTTTTCGCGGATCTAGACGAGCGCGTGCGGCGGGCGGCGTTCAGCGCCGCCTACGATGCGCGAGAGCCGAGCGAGCTTTTACCGTTGCTCGACTCGGCACGCCTCGACCCAGACCCTCAGGGCCAAAGCTTGGCGGCTCGCGCCGCGGGCGCCATCGGCGGCGAACGCGCCGTGCTGGCGCTCAAAGATCTGTGGGCTCGCGCAGACGATGCGCGCAAGATCGGCATCGTCGACGCTTGGGCGGAAAGGGCCTCCTTTGCGGCAGGGGGCGCTCGCGAGCTTTCTGTCGTGGCCGACGGGGGTGGGGTGGCGGCGGTGAGCGCCGCGCTTGCGCTCTCTCGCGCCGGAGGTGCTCTGGCGGCGCCTGCGAACGCCCAACTCAGGCATGCTCTTTTAGAGGGCACGGACGACGAAAAGCGCCTGGCATTGAACGTGGTCGAGCTCGACTCACCAAACGAAGCCGCGCTGTTGGAAGCCTCGCGGACGGCGAGCGCGGAGCTGCGGGTGGTTGCGCTGTCCCGGCTGAGCACTCTGCCGAGGCGACGTGACGCGGCGCTTCGGGCTCTACGCGCGCTAGCCAATCAGACGGCCAACTCAGACGCGGAACTTCGTGCGCGGGCCGCGGCCACCGACGCACTGGCGGGCGCTGGAGACACGAGCGTGGAACGGGCGTTGGTGAAGGACGTGCAAAGCGTTGACCTCCACACGCGCTGGCGCGCCGCACGTGCGCTCACTCGTTTGGGCAACTACGCCGACGCCGCGACCGCGCTCGCGGACGAAGACGTGAGTCTGCGCACCGACGTCGCCTGCGCGATCCTCACCCGCGAAGCCCGTGGCGAGAGCAAGCGCTAACGGGTAATCACCCGTAGAACGCTCAACCTCGGTGTTGCCTCGATTCGAGCGACTGCGCGGCAGGCGGCGCGACCTGCGAGCCGGCGTCGGCCGGAATTGGCACCAGGCAGTTGCCAATTAAACCAGGCGGGCCGCGAGCTGGCCAGCGCCCAGGGTGTGGTGGGTCCTGCCGCCGAGACGACATCCCGCGGCGCCGGCGCGAGCGGGAGGCCCGATACGCCGAGGAAGCGGGCAGGCTCGAAACGAGACGCGGCGCTTCCTCAAAAGTCAGGCGCAAGTTTTGCGCATCTTGAACGTATGAGGGCGGGTGTGCGATGTTGGGGATTAAACCTTGGAGGTCATTATGCGTTTGTTCAATGGTGGTGTGGGAGTGGTGTGGTCTGGGCTTGGGGCGGCGTTGATCGCGCTCAGCGCGGCGGGCTGCGGCGGTGACGACGACAAGCCGAGCGGGGGATCGAGCGCCGACTTCGGTGCCCTTCACGAGGAGTACGCGCATCCAAGCGGCACGCTCAGCAAGGATGACAAGGACGCGATCATCGCTGGCCTGGACGAGCAGGGTCGAGCGAGCGAGGTCAAACCAAACTCCGCGATGGTTGGCGGCGCGACGGCGCCAGGACCGCACGTGCTGCAATCCTTGCCCTACACCTGTGGCGCGGCGGCTGGCGGCTCGACGACCTTGAACTGTCCTTGCACCGGCAGCGGCAAGGTCGAGATCAGTACCTCAGCCAACCAGGACGGTTCCAGTATTCAGTTCTCCGAGAACTTCGATGACTGCAAGTACACTGAAAGCGGATCGACCGTCGTGCTGGACGGGTCGATTGACTACGCCCAGATCAACAGTCCGCCGCCCGTGATGACGATCTACAAGGAGCACTTGACCGAGACGGTGACGCCCCCCGGGGACACAGTGTCGATCGATCTGAACTATGCCGTGATCAACGGTGAGACCTCCTACAGCGTCAAAGTCGGTGACGGCAACGTGCTGATCCAAGCGAGCGGGTCGTGGAACAGCACGACCAAGAGCGGCACCTTCACCGTCGTGACGAAGGACGGGTCGACCTCGTGCACGCTCACGAACGGCGAAGGCAGTTGCACCGGCGCGGGCGGCTCCGTCGATTTTTCGTGATCGGTTGATCGCCAAGTCCGGTGCTTAAAAGGCGGGGTCGAAACGGCCTCGCCTTTTTTTTTGCTTCGCGCTGCGTCTGGGACGTGAGCCCGAGTAGATGACGGGCTGACGCCCTTCGAACTCGCCGGAGGGACTTCGGTCGCGTGCGTCGGTAGTGGCTGGATAAGGCCGCGTGAGCGGAGGTCGGGCGCTAACCCTCGAGAGTGACGCGCGGACGCGCCCGGAGAAACACAGCCGAAACAGCCGTCGTTGCCGACCGCTTTGTTGCGAACGAGCGGAGCGCGTGTGTTGCAAATTGTGTAGCGCTGAACGACGAATGATGAGATGGGTGAAGGATCACTCGCGAGGTGCTGCGCGGCAAAGTCCGCTCGGCACCACCCGATCGCCCAAGGAGCGACTCTTGCGACTACCCAGATTCCGGCGCGTCACTGACACTGTGTTTGCGGGTGTGCTCGTGACCGCGTGGGTCAACTTGTCCGCATGCGGCAGCTCTGGGCACCCGTTGACCAAGGAAGACACGCCGGCCAGCACGGACGACGGCAGCTCGGCCGAGCCGGACGACACCGATCCGGGCGCTGGTGGCAAAACCTCGGGTAAGAAGCCCAAGCCCGGCCACGCTGGCGCGAGCGCGGACGCGGGCGGCTCGTCGGGCGACGACGACACGATGGCAGCGGCGGGCAGCGGCAGTACGCCGACGGACCAGGCGGGCGGGTGCGACATCAACGCCGTGTTCAGCAAGCCCGCGTACGGTTGCACGCTCTCGAATTGCCACGGTAAACAATACCAAGGCGGCGTGGATCTACTGACGCCCGGCATGGCCGAGCGCATGGTCGGCACACTGTCGACCACGCAGGCTTGCTCGGGCCAGCCGCTGATCGACAGCCTCCGCCGCAAGGTCGCCGAGCTGTCCGGC